>JACJXF010000009.1 GCA_020636775.1 Bacteroidales bacterium | reverse complement strand
CATACCGTTGGCGATCTTATACCAAACAGTATCCCTGTACTTGAAAATATTTGCTGGGGAGGTGATTTCGATTCGATGAAGCAACTTATTGCCAGTGGAAAAATTTCAAAGGATGAAATTCGCTTTTTCCTGGGATATTCCGGTTGGGAAAGTAAACAACTGGAAAAGGAACTTGAAGAAAACGCATGGCTGGTTGCTGAGATAAACGCTGATCTTATTATGAAAGGGGAAGAGGAGGGTATATGGAATAAAATCCTTGAAAAGATGAATAACAAGTACCAGGTCTGGGCAAATTTTCCCGAAAACCCGGGTCTTAACTAGTTCCCTTTTTATCCTTGATAATCTCTTTTACCAGGCTCATATCCTGATTTGCATTGACCAGAATTCCTTCAATGCCTGCATTTTTCGCTGCTTCCATGTCTGTTTCCCGATCTCCTATAAAAAAGGATTTCCCGGCATCTATATTGAATCGTGATATTGCCTTTTCAATTAAAACAGTATCCGGTTTGCGGCAAATACATTTCTCAATCTCCGGATGGTGAGGACAATAATAGATTTCATCCAGTTTAATCCGATGATCCTTCAATAAATCCAATAATCTGGAGTGAACTCTCTCTGTATCTGAAAAAGTATAAATTCCCCTTGCAATACCGCCCTGGTTTGAGATTACAATCAAAAGGTAACCCTCTGATTGTAGCCAGGATAATAGTTCTGTTATTCCGGGATTTATTTTTATATCATAAGGATTAGTGATGTAATATAATCCATCATCACTGATAATAACGCCATCACGGTCCAGAAATATCGCTTTATTCATATTTAAAAGCCCAGTTGGTTAATAAAACGACTGAGAAGCGAAGGGTCAAGAAGAAGGGGATATAGCAGTCCATAGAGGGCTCCCCATAAATGTGCGCTGTGGTTTACATTGTCTTTCGACTTCTTTCCCATATAGCTTGAGTAGGCAAGATACAGGACTCCAAATACAATCCCCGGCATGGGTATTATTCCGTACAGAAGAATTTTTTCCAGCGGGGAGAAGAATATACTTGTAAAAAGTACTGCCGAAACTGCTCCGGATGCTCCAACAGCAATATAATAGGGATTATTTCTTTTGCTAATAAAAGTAGAAATGCCGGATATGATCATGGAGGAAAAATAGAGTAAAATGAAACTCATCATTCCGGAATGAATGCGCCCTTCATTCTGTAAAAGCTGGAATTCTCTTTCCACGTAGACTCCGAAGGAAAATAAGACAAGCATATTGATAAACAGATGAATCCAGTCGGCATGCAGGAATGCATGTGTTATAAACCTGTAGTATTCCCTTCTTTTAAAAATACGGTAGGGCGAAAAATCATACCTGCTCATAAAGGCTGGATTTTGAAAAGCAAGGAAGGAAATCAGTACGGTTGTTATTACTATTATTATAGTTATCATTATCAGTGTAGTATTTTAAAGCACAATTCCTTCAGAAGGTCTCCGGGACCAGCCGAGGCATTTCCAAATCCTTTCGATTTGATATCATAATCCCTCAGCAAAGAAATAATCTGAATAACTTTTGAAGCACTGTAATTCCTCGCTGCGATTTCATACTGAGGAACAAAATAGGGAGATATTTTCAGACTTGCAGTGGCGTTATTTCTGGATTTATCGGAAAGACTATGATAAATCAGGATTTTGCTGAAATATAAATACAGAATTGAAATGGTCTGAACCATGGGATTGTTCTTCTGGTTATCGGCAAAATAGTTTATTATCTGGTTTGCTTTAAGGATATCCCTTGTTCCCAGCGCATTCTGAAGTTCGAAATTGTTAAATTCCTTACTGATTCCAATATTGTTTTCTATATCAGAAGCAGTAATGGGTTTTGAGTTGTCGGCAAGCACAATTACCAGTTTATCCAGTTCATTGGCAATGCGTGACAGGTCATTACCCAGGAATTCGGTAAGGAGTGCAGCTGCTTTTGGTTCAATCCTGTATTTTCTTTTTGCAAGGTTAGTGGTGATCCATTCCGGGATTTTATTCTCATACAGTTTTTTGGATTCATAAATCATTGCTTTTTCCTGCAGTGACTTATAAATCTTCTTTCTTTTATCGAGACTTTTGTATTTGTAATTTATTACCAGAATGGTTGATTTCAGTGGATTTTCGACATAGTGTACCAGATCATCGAAGTTTTTTAACTCCTGAGCTTCCTTGAGAACCACCAGCTGGTAATTCGACATCATAGGGAAACGACGAGCTGTATTGGTTACTGCCGAAGCATCAGCATCTTTACCATATACAACTGTCTGGTTAAAGGCTTTTTCGGGTTCGGTAAGAACGTTCTGCATAATAAAATCGGTAACCTTATCGATATAATAAGGTTCGTCACCTGTAAAGAAATATATGGGATAATAGATCTTATTCTGAAGATCCTTCATCAATTGTTCAAGGCTTACAATATTGTGGATGCTTGCCATAGATTAATCGAACCTCATATGTTTTACCGAAATACCGTTGTTCTTAAGTTCCTGGAGGGAATCAATGCCTATGGTCAGATGTTCTTTCACAAAATTCTTACTCACTGATTTATCGCTTTCGGCAGTTTTTACTCCGGATGAAATCATGGGTTGATCGGTAACAAGCAGTAAGGCTCCGGTCGGGATTTCGTTAACGAAGCCAACGGTAAAAATAGTTGCTGTTTCCATATCAATGGCCATTGACCGGGTTCCACGGAGGTATTCCTTAAATTCTTCGTCGTATTCCCATACACGCCGGTTTGTAGTATAAACGGTTCCGGTCCAGTAGTCTTTTCCTTTTCCTCTGATAGTTGAGGAAACGGCTCTCTGGAGCTTAAATGCAGGCAGGCTTGGTATTTCCGGAGGAAGATATTCATTTGAAGTACCTTCACCCTTTATAGCAGCGATAGGAAGGATTAAGTCACCCAGCTCATTTTTCTTTTTTAATCCCCCGCATTTACCCAGAAATAGAACAGCTTTTGGCATTATTGCACTTAAAAGATCCATTATGGTGGCAGCGTTTGCGCTTCCCATACCAAAATTTATTATGGTAATACCATCGGCTGAGGCACATGGCATTGGTACGCTGGGATTTATGATACTTGTATTATAAGTACTGCAGAACAGATCCATATACTGCGTAAAATTCGTAAGCAGGATATACTTGCCAAATGCATCCAGATTGCATCCGGTGTAACGCGGAAGCCAGTTCTCTACAATTTCCTGTTTTGTCTTCATATTAAATCTGTTTTTTATACTTTAGCCTCCATATTGCTGAACAATGAAAGCCTTAAATTTACCAACTTATTCTTTCAAAATAAAATCAGAAAACGAACTGGATTATATTTATGATCCTTTTCGTCGTAAATACTTTCGTTTAACACCGGAAGAGTGGGTCAGACAAAATTTTGCCAGTTATCTGGTAAACGAAAAACAGTATCCCACTTCCAGAATTGTTCTTGAAAAATCACTTCGGGTAAACAAACTTTTTAAACGATGCGATATTCTTATTGCAGGTGATCAGGGAAAACCAATTATGATAGTGGAGTGTAAGGCTCCTGAGGTAAAAATTGGCCAGAATACCTTTGAGCAGGTATCGGTTTATAACCTTGCTTTCAAAGTGGAATATCTTGTCATTACCAACGGGATGCAACATTTTTGCTGTAAAATTGATTTCACAAATAATTCGGTGAATTTTATAAATGAAATTCCGGAATACGGAGCCATTCGTCAATCAGACTCTGATTAGCTGAAGAAAATATTCTGAATGCCAGTTATTATTCTTAAAGACCCAGTCTTTTTTCTGACCTGTTATTACAAATCCCTGTTTAATAAACAACGAAAGGCTTTCGGAATTATCCTCCAGAATGTTGCAATACAGCTGCTTCAGACCGAGTTTATCAAATGCATATGTCTCAAGGATCTCCAAAGCTTCAGAAGCGAAGCCTTTTCGCCTGAATTTTTTGTCTCCTATCAAAATCCCTACTCCTGCGCGTTTATGCATAGGATCAAAATCAAATAAATCTATAGCTCCAATAGCTTCTCCGGATGACTTAAGCTGGATTATCAGGCGAAGTTGTTTCGTTTGAAAAATATCCAGTTGTGCTTCCTGAATATACTTCTCAAGTGTAAATTTTGAAAATGGGCTTAGAGTATTACTGAGGTGCCAGATCTCAGGATTATTTTCCCATGAATACAGCAACTCCAGATCTTCAGGCTCAAGTGCCCTTAGTTGTATTCGGGCGTTTTCTAATATTCGCATAAACCTGGTTCGTCTTATTTGTCTGAGAAGCTGATTGTATATTTCTTTCCTGTGGAGGATTCTACCTTAAACTGGTCACTGATATTATCATATTGAATATCTATCTTTTCTCCACCTTCAATGTCGGATAATTTAATGGTGAATTTTGAATCGAATCTGGATCCGGTAGATTTGGGTGCCGTAAAGGGTAATATTTCGAGGCGGTAGATATCTTCATTACCATAATTCCCCTCTTCGAAAAGGCTCATATACCCTGTTTTTCCATCCTTTACAGGAAAGTAGTCAATATTATCATTAGTGGTATTTACCGGGTATCCCAGATTAATAGCTTCCTCAAACTGGTTGTATTTATTAAGGCTGGAATAGAAAACGTCATAACCACCCATGTTAAAATGGCCTTTAGAGCTGAAGAATAAATTTCTGCCATCCGGAGAGAGATAGGGAGTTTCTTCATCGTATTCGGTATTTATAACGCTTCCCAGGTTTTCAGCTTCTCCCCAGTCGCCAACAGACTGCCTTTTGGAAACATAAATATCCAGGCCACCAAGGCTTCCCTTGCGGTCGGAGGTAAAGTACAGACTCTTTCCATCAGGAGAAAGGGATGCAAAGGTTTCGTTGGTCCGGGTGTTTATATTTTTATTCAACGGAACAGCACTGCTCCAGAGATTGCCGTCAAAGTGGGAAATATAAATGTCGGAATTATTTTTATCCTGTTTGACCAGGTATAAATCATTGCCATCGGCAGAAATGGATGTTGGACGCATATCCCCGTCAGATCCAATCTGTGGAGTAATATTCACAGGTGGGCTCCAGATACCATCTATTTTTCTTGAGAGCATAATGGCTTCATAGAATTTCTGACTATTCATAAAAACGATGGTATTCTCATCAGGAGTAAAGACGGGTGCATAATCGGCAACTGCTGAATTAACAGGTTCACCAAGATTTGTTTTTACAAGGTTAAGGGGAGAGTCTTTAATAATTTTAGCTCTCTCGCAAGCCTTGATTTCTGCATCAACTATCCTGACATTGTATTTTTTTTCAAAATCCTTCAGGCTCTTAAAACGATCATAACTATCGAGTGCTTTATCCAGATCGTTATTGATCCTATAGGCATTCCCAAGATAAAACCAGGCATGGTAAGGAGCTCTTTTTTCGTCAAGGTCTTTGCTTTTATATTTCAAGGTGGTGTTCATCACTGCCTTTTCCAGATATGAAGCTGCCTTTGATTCCTGCCCCGGTATATTGAGATAGGTCATGCCCGCACGAAAATTAAAATTCGCATTATCGGGCTGCATTTTTACCAGTTGTAAAAACAAAAATAAAGCTTCCTGATAATCTCCTGTTGCAAAGAAGAATTCTGCATCATCAAAAATTTTATCAGGATCCTGCTTTTCTGTCTGGCAGAATGCCATGTTTGTGCTTACAATAAGAAATAATAAAATATAAAAATATCTTTGCATGCGATTAGCTTTCTGATCAGATAAATAGTATTACTTCACCTTCAACTCTTCAGGAACAGGAACTTCTTCAATAAGCAGTAAGGCTCCATTGAGATCATCAATTCTGAATTCAACCCTCCTGTTATACATCCGGCCTTCCTTTGAATCTGTACCATCGGGCAGCGTATTAACGGCAACATTATGCGTTTCGCTGAAACCCTGTATTCTTAGTCTGCCGGAGTCGATACCATGATTAACCAGATAATCGGTCACAGCTTTCGCTCTTTTTTCTGAAAGAATCTGGTTATAAGCAATTGATCCCTTAGCGTCAGTGTATCCCTGCACTTCAATTTTCAAATCAGGATAAGCATTTAATGCGACGACAATATTATCAAGTTTTCCCTTGCATATGTCGGTAAGCTGGTAACTATCGAAATCAAAAAATACAGGTTTGATTACATATTTTATTCCCGGAGCTTTTGTTTGGACTGAATCCGTTTTGGGCTCATCCGTCTTTACTTCAGCTGTTGTGGTTTCAACAGGAATTATTTCTTCAACCGGTTCAGTTATAACCTGAGCTTCCTCAGCAGGTAATTCTTTGATATAATAGATATCACCTTCACCTAATCCACCTGTGTCATATAGGGTAATATAACCTCCTGTTTTCTGATTATCAGGATAGAAGAATAAGTCATCGTCGGTGGTATTAATTGGATAAGGCAGTGGTTTGGGGACTGACCATGTTCCATCTGCCTGCAATTCAGTTGTGAAGATATCGTATCCACCGATAGTGGAATGTCCCTGTGACGAGAAGTAAAGGGTTTTTCCATCATTTTCGATAAAGGGCGACTCTTCGTTAAGAGGAGTGTTGATTACGGGTCCCATGTTTACAGGTTCGGTCCATTTCCCATCATTCGCAAGAGTAGAAGTATAAATATCCATACCCCCCTGTCCGCCAGTACGGTTACTTGTAAAATACAAGGTTTTTCCGTCAGGCGACACCGATGCATGGGATTCAAAAAATTTAGAATTTACAGGTTTCCCAATGGGTTTGGAAGGATTCCATCTCCCCATACTATAATCGCTTACCATAATATCCCCGTCGAAATTGTCGATACGAACAAGGAATAATTTTGATCCGTCGTAGTTTAGTGATGAGACGTACTGATTCCCATCGGATTCTACCTGAGGGGTAACATTAACCGGATTGGTCCATTTTCCATTTATTTTCTTTACAGAATAAACTGCGTCATAAAATTTTTGAGCCGACATATAAGCCATTGTATTTCCATCACCGGAAAACACCGTCTGAAAATTGTTATCAGGAGTATTATATGGCTTTCCAAGGTTTTCTTTAAAGAGAGGCACTGGATTTTTTAATGCTTCCTTTGCCCGATTGCAGGATTCAATTTGTTGCCTGGCAAACTCAACATCCAGAGCGTTGTTTTTTGATGCAAGTTTAATATAAGAATTATAAGCATCAATCGATTTGTCGAGCATATACGCAATGCGATACACATTTCCTAAGTATAGATAGGCATCAGCCGGGGCAGATGTTTCCGCAAAATTACCTTCCTTGTAGGCTTCTGATATATTTGTTACTGCTTTTTCAAGGTAAGGAATTGCAAGATCTTTACGGCCGGGAATATTGGAATAGCAAACTCCGATTCTGTAATTAATATTTGCATTATCCTGATAGCCTGCTTTGTAAACCTTCTGAAATGAATAAAGTGCCTCGTTATAATCCTCTTCTGAAAGAAAATATTCTGCATCAAAAAAGTCTTCCCTGGTCTGGTCTTTCTGAGCATGGAGATAAGAAGAACCTGCAATTATAAGGAGAAGGAAAAAGGAAAGGGCAAGCTTTTTCATAATGCGTATCTTTTGGTCAATTACCAAATTTAGTAAATATCACATTATAAATGAAAATTTAGCCGCTTAATTATTAATGGATTGAAGGTGTTTTGATTAACATCCACTTAAATTGTGACGAGAGAATTGTTTTTCTAATGCAAGAAAACAGGAAATAATTGTCCGAAAGGCTATTATGTTGTTAATTTTCCTTCTTGTTTTTTTTCTTCCTCCAATAAAGCAGAATAAAGAAAATGACAGCAATTCCCACTAAACCGCCGGTTATTGCAATCCCTTTCAAATTATTAGCTTTAGTGGAATGCAGTTCTGATTCAGCAGTACTTGCGGTATCCTGTCCTGAAATCAGGATATGAAGAATAGCATTCCATACATCCTCCATGGAATATCCATAATCTGAGGCATGATCACTTAGGTACTTTAAAAGGTCTTCAATGCTTGTAATACCGGCTTCATCCAAATTTAATGAGTCCAGCATTCCGGCCAGTTTTTCAGGTGCGTGCTCCCGCAGATTTGCAATGAAGTCCTCGAGTTTTTCCCTGCCCAGCACTTTGGAAATAAGGGAATATACATCGGAGACTTTGTATCCATTTGCGTCAGCATTCGCAATAAGATATTGAATTAGTCCGGATACGCTTGTGATTCCGGCATCCTTCAGATTTATTTTTCTGATAAACTCATTTAACTTTCCGTCAGAGTAATCGGCAAGAAGCCCGAGAAACTGGTTGAGAGCCTCATCCTTTATGTATCCGGAAAATAGTTTATTAATTTCTGCAGGCAGAATACCCTTGTTTTTGAGGCTTGCCTCAAGGAGATATTCATATAGCCCGGTAGCGTTTTGCAGCTCCGAAACAGGAAGTTTGGATGAATTGAGTAAAGCGTTTAATTCACCTGTAGATAAGGATTTCAGGTAAGGTAATATTTCAGAGGTCTTAATATCATTAGCTTTGAGCAGTAGCTTAATGACATTCTCCTGATTAATGATTCCTTCATTTCCTTTGTTTAGAAGATATGAAATAAGATCAGTTCTGTCTTTGATGCCATTGGCTTTAAGATCCAGGCTGTCGAGGAATGATTTAATTTCCGGATCTGCCAGCCTCTTTAATTTTGCCATATAATATTCCAGATCACTGCTGGCAGTATAATCACCAAGGAGCCTGTAAACATCGTCCTCGCTATATCCGTTCTTTTTGCTATTTTCCTGGAGGTAGGATATCAAATCCTCAAATGTGTATATTCCTTTCTTTGAAGGATCAAGATTCAGGAGAGTGGCTTTAAGATTTCCACCAGAAAGTTGCGCCAGGGCTTTAATTATATCTTCCAGATTTCCTTTATAGGCGAGCTTAAGTACGGCATCATTTACATCCTGCACCGAATATCCATTTTTCAGGGCTTCTTTTTTCAGGAAGTCAATAAATTCCTCCCTCGACCCAAATGCATAATCGTTAACATCCATTTTTTCCAGAAAGTTTTTAAGTTGCCCATCCGAAATGGAGGCCATTTTAATCCTCAGATTATCAATATCATTAACGTTTCCGAGTAAATATTCCTGCAGCAGCTTGTTTACATCATCCCTGCTGAATCCTTTCAGGTCAGCATTCGAGTAAATATGATCAATCAGTGCTTCGGCTGAATAAATATTTGATTCTGTCAGATCAATTCCTTTAAGAAACTCTTTCAGCTTGCCCTCAGGTGCCTGCTGAATTAATTTATTCAGAACCATTTCAGCATCCCTGCTGGCAGCGAGGCTGGTCAGATTTTTAAGAACATCCTCTTCAGTATAGGGCCGGTTGCTTGAATTCCGGTAAAGGGAAACGGCAAATTCTTCAGCTGAGTTTTCCTTCAGAGTTGTTGGATCCAGAGTTTTCAGATAGTTTTTTAGCTCTCCTTCACTGCTGGCCTGAATAAGTTTATTCAGGAACAGCTGTTGATCGTTTGAGTTTCCTGATCCAACCCTTGCAAGGGCTTTAACAACATCTTCGGGCAGGTATCCTGAGTTTCTGGCATTCCTGACAAGAAAATCTACAGCTTCGTAAGGCGTATCGATATTATTTGCCTTAAGGTCGAGACTATCAATACTGTTTTTCAGGTTTCCGTCGGATGCATTTTTCAGATTTAACAGGAATTCCTTCAGATCTTTCCTGGCAATCATATTGACAACGAGCTGATCAATATCTGCGGAGGAAATCCCCAATTTATCAGCATTATCATACAAATAACTGAATAATTCAGAACTACTTGAAATCCCTTCCTTTTCAAGATCGATATTTTCAAGGACATTCTTCAGCCTTCCATCGGCCTGAGATGCCAGCTCTGAGGTAAGTGCCTTAGTATTGACATCCTCAACAACCTTTTCTTTTACTGTTACTTCTTCCGGATTTTCTTTTGGTTTATTATCCTGCGGCTTAAGTTCTGCAGGTATTTGATCATCTTTGGCATAAACAGTAACATTCCTGGTAACCTGATTCCCATCCTTGTCGGTAAGAGTCAGTTCCACGCGATTCACTCCGTTTCCGGGAACAAATTCATATGTCTGTTTACGCTTATCAACATTGATTGTATCTGTTTTCACCAGCGTAGAATCCTGATATTGTTTTACAATAACAACCGATCCCTTTTCAGCTTCAAAATCAATTTTTACAGGCTTGTTATTTTTAATTACAATCACACTATCCTGCAATTGCAGCTTACTGTTTAGCTCAGCATCCGTGGGTTTAACGGGTTTGGGAACCAGCTTGAATGCCTCATTCAGACTCATGCCAACATGAGGAGTAGAAGGCGAAACTTCCAGTGATTTAATGATTTTTTCGAATCTGTCGCTGTCAAAAACCATATTGTATTTTCCTGCAGGAACACTAAAGACAAAGTTCCCCTGGTTATCTGGATTGGTAACAGCAAGGGTATCTCCGCTTGTCTGGCTTATAACACTAATATTCACGTCTTTACCATCCACCTTCTCTCCCTGATAATTCAGGATGCCGCTTATGTCAAATCTTCGCGGGTGATCGGCAGTATAAACCTTGTAGCGGTATATGTCTTCCTTCCCGTAACCGGTTTCCTTGTAAACGGGATAGTATGCTACTTCTCCGTCTTTAACCGGACAAAAGAAAATGTTATCGTCGGTAGTATTTACCGGATAGCCCATGTTCAGGGGAGGAGCCCAGGTCCCGTCGGGTTTCAGAGAGGAAACAAAAACATCATATCCTCCCATGTTATAATGTCCATAGGATGAAAAGAAAATCTTATTGCCACTGGCAGTAATAAAGGGCGTTTCTTCGTTGTAGGGTGTATTTATTACCGGACCTAAGTTTTCTGCCGGGCCCCAATTGCCATCATCCTGTTTTTTGGATTTATAGATATCCAGTCCGCCATAACCACCCTTACGGTTGCTGGTAAAATAGAGGGTGTTTCCATCTTTTGTAACAGATGCATGCGATTCCCAGTATTTGGTATTTATATTGTCATTGAGTTTAACCAAAGGAGTCCATTTACCATCAACAAGTTTGGAGGTGTAGAGATTCCCGATGAAATCATCATTCCGGTAAATAAACAAAATTGAGCCATCCCATGACAGACAGGTGGGATATACATCACCGTCGACACCCAACTCAGGCGTGATATTTCTAGGAGGAGTCCAGTTTCCGTTAACCTTTTCCGTAAAGAAAACAGCGTCGTAAAACTGAAGTTTGGAAATAAAGACCATTTTGCTTTCGTCGCCTGAAACGCAGGAGTTAATATCAGCAAAGCGTGTATTGATCTGGTTGGATAGAATTTCCACATCCATATCAACCGGTTTCTTCATCATTTTCTCTGCTACATCACAGGCGGTCAGCTGTTCAATCACAAGATTTTCGTCATAGATAGCCTTATCCATTTTCGACTGGAATTCTTTATAAGCCTGTCTTGCCTTATCAAGATCGTTATTTATGCGATATGCATTTCCAAGGAAAAACAATGCGTCCAGTGGGGCATACATTTCCTTATAGGTGCTTTCCTTGTATTTAGGGTTAATATTTTTTGAGGCTTTTTCGAGATAGGAAATTGATTTATCTTTTTCGTAAGGATTATTCAGGTAACAAACACCAATTTTAAAATAGAGATTGTAATTTTCAGGATCTGCCCTGTGCAACCTAAGATACAGGGGCAATGCCTCATCGAATTCCTCAAAAAGATAATATGATTCTGCTGCCAGGAATACTTGTTTTAGATCGGTGGATTGCTGAGGAAAAGCGGAAAGAAAAAAATACAGCAAAAAAATTGAAAGACTGGCGGCTTTTTTCATAATCATCGAATCAGAATGTTTTATTCTGCAATAAAAAATCTTAGAATTAAAATAGTCTAAAATGGGCAGATTAATACTACAAACACAAAAGTAAAAAATTAGTTGCAGGAATCACTTATAATTCAGGAGAGAAAAGGAGGAGACCCGCAGATTTTGACCTACTTGCTTTCTGTCACTGTCAAAATACATTTTCAAAGGTTAAATTAAATACTGTCGGAGGTTGTCAGAATCATGACATCCTGAAAATTCACGCAGTTTTCCTTTTTGAGCCCGGCCCACCATCCCGGGTGGAATGATTTAATCACCAGTCCGGATTTATTTATCATTTCCTCCAACACCTCTGATTTGTATGCTATGTTTGCATTTTTCACCCTGTTATCATGAAGATAGAAGTCATCATACCGATAAGGGAAAAATGGGTTTTTGCTTTTTACAAGAAAACTGTCTGATTCAGCTGTTATAAGAAAGAATGTACAAAAGCAGCTTCCTCTTTTCTTAAGGACCCTGCCAATCTCTCTGAGGTATTGCTGAACATCTTCTTTTTGCATATGTGTGAATACGGAAGTAAGAATAACCAGATCAAAACCTGCTGTTTCATATGGAAATGTGATGCCCGCTGCTTTTTCTCTGGAGCTGAGATTGTACAGATCGTTTTGAAGCGGGATATGGGTAAACCGGAAATTGGGGAAATCGACATACGCTTTTTTGCACCAGTCAATACCTTCCTTTACAATATCGAATCCCTCATATGATCCTTTCCTGCTCAGATAACTGCTGAGGGGGCGGGATAGTCTTCCTATTCCGCATCCGATATCGAGAACCCTGGCATTAGTGCTTACATTGCATAACTGAACAATTGAGGAAAGCATCATATCCCCCAGAGCAACATAATCGCCGCCACCGGTAAAAATCATGCCTCTCGGGGGCACCAGTTTGTCTCTTCCGTAAATAATACGATTTGTCAGGTCAGCAGGCATGAAAAAGATCCTTCTGGCCAGTCTCCGCAATCCGGGACTCAGTAAATAGTATAGTTTTCTAAAAATCATGAGCAATTATAAATTGCATTATGGCTGGCCACAAAAGTATATAAGGGAAACTGATTTACCAAGTTATGCATCTCGATCTCCGAAGACTATCAGGAATTTATGGTTTTAAAGATGTTTCTCCAGAAAATGGAAAAGTCATTGTAAATTTTATAATCCCGTGCATATTCCATATTTATTTTTTCCCTGGTTTCGCGATCCATTTCCTGCTCGCCGGCACAAGCCGAAAAGACAGAGGCTTTGAGAGCAGGAAGTCCTGATATATCGGTTTCCGGACAATATCCCACCCAGGTCCTGAATGAAAAAATTACCCTGAATATATTCCCGAAATTTTCCCGGTATGATTTTAAAAACGCAAACAGGAAGGGCCAGCTGAAAAGCAGTACTAAGGAGGTAATCAGATCGAATAAACGCTTGGTTCTTCGGTTACGTCCTTTAGCAATAGAGTTAAAATTAATCATATAAAGGTCACCGGCAGTATTTATTGAATTGCTGCCAATAATACTCAGACTTTCGGGTGGAGCAATTTTAAAATCGATGGCTATTCCTGTCACCCTTGTCATTATCCTGATTATCTCCCGTGAAGAAATGTCTTTTGCACAAAATACAATTTCCTCCAGTTTGTGAATTTTTATTATCTCAGGGAGCTGAGTTGTGTTTCCCAGATAGGCCTGATCATCCAGTTCATCAGGTGATACAAAGCCAACAATATCAGGCTTAATCTGTGTCTTTTGCAGCAAATTGCTTACCCGGCCAGCTTCCTCTTTAAATCCCACTATCACCATCCTTCTTTTCCGGTTCAGGGCAAGCTCGTAATCACTTAAGCCAATAAAATAAAGTGTAAGTCTGTGAATTAAAACTGCCAGTAGCCCCCAGAGGGAACCCAACAGAATTAATGCCCTGGAAAACCGGTAATCCTCAGGAAGAAGTGCATAAAGTACCAGAATTATTACCGTACCGCTTAGTTGTCCGCTTAAAACCTTCCAGATCCGCACAGGCTTTTCATACCCTCCGGAATAATAAATTGATGCCAGCCAGATTAGAATATAGACCGGCACTACCAACTGGTAAAAGACAGGGGGATAATAATCCGACATCCCGAATCGAAACTTTTCCCAAAGAGGGGTAAGGAACCAGAATCCCGCAAAAATGAGCAGGAAATCTATGAGTGGCTGGTAAATTCTTTTTACAAAACGCCGGCTAATAGCAAGGGCCGCACGTATATAGATGGCGAAGTTTATAAGAAAGGAAAAAGCAAGCGCGTTTTTGTGGGAGAAATGTTTTCTTGCAAAAATGAGCATGGCATTATAAAATACCACCACATAATTGATGCTTCCTTTTTTTGTGCTCTCTCCCTTATAATGAATGATGGTGGTTTCGGGAAAATAGAAGTTCCTGTAGTTTTCCTTAAGCATGCGGTACGACAGGTCGATATCCTCGCCGTACATAAAGAAATCCTCGTCGAGCAGGCCTGTCTTATGCAGGGCTTCTGACCTGAGAAACATAAATGCACCCGACAGGATCTCAACTTCGTGAATTTGGTCCCTGTCTAAATATCCCAGATGATATCTTCCAAAAATTTTAGATTTCGGGAAAAGTGCCGATAAACCAAATATTTTAAAGAAAGCAACCGAGGGAGTTGGAAGGGCACGCTTGGATTCAGGAAGGAAATTTCCCTTACCATCTATCATTTTCACTCCCAGGGCTCCGCTTTCGGGATGCTCATCCATGAAGCTTATGCACTTTCTGAAAGTCCCTTCTTCAATAACTGTATCCGGATTCAGGAGAAGACAATACTTCCCCTTTGCCTGCCTGAGGGCCTGGTTGTTTGCCTTACTGAAACCCTCATTGGTTTTGTTCTCAATAAGCTTAACCCAGGGAAACTTTTCGCGGATCATAGCGCAGGAGCCATCAACCGAGTTGTTGTCGACAACAAATACTTCCGACTCTATATTCCGCGACGCATTAGCAACGGCATGCAGACATTGTTCCAGGAAATACCTGACATTATAATTTACGATGACTACGGAAAGCTCCATGTCTGCGGTTCTAAAACTCCTAAAATTAAATAAATTTTGGAATTATTCGAGTATTTGCGGGATAGCTTCAAAAATGGAGGTTACCGGAAAGTTTGCCACCATTCTTTTTCTGTTGACTGGGGAAGAATATTTGTGATTTCTCCCAATCCCGGTGTTTTCAGGGAGATAGCCTTTTCTTTTGCCGCTTTTAAAAATCTCTCCACCGGCTCTTTCCAGTGATGCAGCGACAAGCTGAAAGCTCCCCAATGCACCGGCATAATGATTTTAGCCTGTGCATCTATTCCGGCCTGCACGCTTTCTTCAGGATACATGTGTATCTGATGCCAGTTTTCGTTATACTGCCCGCATTCCATAAAGGCAAAATCAAAGGGTCCGTATTTCTCGCCTATTTCTTTGAAATGTCTGCCATAGCCCCCGTCACCGCTGAAATAGATATTTTCTTTTCCCGATCTTATTATCCATCCGCCCCAAAGAGATTTATTACGATCGTTTATCCCGCGGCCAGAAAAATGCCTGGAAGGTGTAAACCTGAATTCAAGATCCCCGGCAGAATGCTTTTCATGCCAGTCAAATTCTGATATTAGTTCAGGTTTTACTCCCCAGCTAACCAGATGTCTAGCGTTACCGAGGGGTACAAGGTAACGGTCTGTTTTTGCTATGAGTTTCCTTATGCTCAGGTAATCAAGGTGGTCATAATGATCGTGAGTAAGCAGCAGAAAGTCGATGCGGGGCAGATCCTTTATGATTTCAATTATTCCTTCGGTGTATCGCCGGGTTGAAAAAGGAGCAATGGGGGAGGCGTCCGGTCCAAGCATAGGATCAATCAGGATATTCTTATTTCCCATGCGAAGGAGAACTGCTGAATGGCCAAACCAGACCAGACGGGCTGATTCAGCGTCTTTTTCCCACAAATCCCTGTTGAAAGGAGTAAAAGGAATATTTGTTTCCGGTTCCCGTTTTTTTCTCTCAAACAATTGCTTTTTAAGAAGGTTTGGAACATTACGTAGGTTAATGTTTATCCCTGTTTCTTCAGTATTGAGAAAGATTTTTCCGTTCCAGTTTTTTGAATGGGAGAATTTCTCAATTAGTTCCTTATTGATTTTTCCCCCGAACTGTTTAAGCATGTTCAGTCTTTTAAAATAATTTATTATTCTGTTCTGTCCGGCCGGGAATTAAAGGTATTTTATTCCAGTCAGTTCTTCAGAGATATCCCAGAGACGTCTTGCTACATCCTGGTCCCGCGAGGCATCTGAAGAAAAAGCTTTACCGGGTTTGCCCTTCATCTCCCTGAATCCCTGCGGGCCATAATAATCGCCTGATTGAGCGTTTTCGGAAAGTGCCGCCATCAGGGTTGGAAGCGCTCCTTTGTCGGGCGTATGTGACATAAGAAGAAAAACCGGCATAAGGGGATACAAAACCAGTTTGGGGATATGTCGTGCCAGCTCAGTATTACTTACACCCGGATGAGCCGCCAGGGAAAGAGTTTTGGAACCGGCCTTCTCAAGCCGCCTTTTGAGTTCATAGGCAAACATCAGGCAGGCAAGTTTCGATTGTCCATAGGCGTTTATGGCAGAATATTTCTTTTCCCAGTGTAAATCTTCAAAGTTTATTTGCCCGTTCTTGTGGGCAATGCTGCTAAGAGTAACGATTCTCGATCCGGGAGTTTTTGTAATTACATCAATCAGAAGTCCGGTAAGCAGGAAATGTGAAAAATAGTTCGCTCCCATCTGACTTTCAAATCCGTCTTCGGTTTTGGAATAGGGAGGGATCATGATCCCGGCATTATTTATGAGCAGGTCGAGTTTATCATAGTCTTTAAGAAAGTTTTTTGCAAACTCACGCACCGATTTCAGACTGCTCAGATCTATGATACGTACTTCTATATCTGCTCCGGGTACTTTTTTCAGTATTAGTTGTTTAGCTTTTTCAGCCTTATTATTATTTCTGCAGGCTAAAATTACCTTCATTTCTTTTTTTGCCAGTGCCATTGCAGTTTCAAAACCAAGCCCTGTGTTTGATCCGGTCACAATTGCTACTCTGCCCTTCTGTGAGGGAATGGATTCAATATTAAAATCACTCATATTTATTATTTATTATTACAACAAGAATTGCAGCTAATTGTTAAGTCCTGAGATGCAGGAAAGCTGAAAAAATGAATCGTTGTGGAATAGCAGGTAGTTCCTCACTTACGAATTTTGAGCATCCTCACCTTGCTTATAATACCGTAAAGTAGGATAGGCAAATTCCATATCATTATTTGCTTCAAAGAGATCCAGAACTTTCTCCCAAATATCATTTTCGGATGATCTTCTTTTCCTGGGATCGCAAATATATCTCAGGGTAAGGAGCACTCCGCTGTCTTCCACCTTTGTATACACAATAGGAGTGAGGTACTGGTAAAATATCATGTATTTCTTGCTGGCATCCTGCATCTTTTTTTCAGCCGATTCTGAAGTGGCTCCTGCATATTCAATTATTAATTTCTGCAGAAGATCTTTCGCTTTTTTCCAGTTGCTTTCAAAGGTCAGCAGTACTTTCATTTCATTCCATATAAACTGAAAGCCGGCTGAATAATTAGCCTGAGGTTCGGTAAACACTTTGCCATTTGGAATATGAATAATTCTGCCTGTACTCTGGTCGGCATTTACCCAGTTTCCGATTTCTAACAGGGAAAACTGAAAAAGCCTGATATCAATAACATCGCCGGAATGTTCGCCGATTTGTATTCTGTCGCCGAGGGAAAAAGGAGTTCTGACTAAAATGAAAATCCATCCGGCAATATTCGTCAAGGGGTCTTTCAAAGCAATGGCAACCCCTGCGGTTAACAATCCCAGGAATGCTCCGAAATTGCGGATTGCAGAAATCCAGACACCAAGGATGAGCAGGATGGAAATAAAACCAATGACAAATGATGTGGAACGCTTCCAAGTGTATCGTGTTTTTGGCTCTACTGTAAAGTTCCACACAAGTTTAAGAATACTGAAGCGTACAAGGCCCAGTACAACTATTATGACCAGGGAATAAATAATTTTCGACTGGGTTTCAGGGGCCAGTCCCAGTGTTTCCTGAAACAGTTCTGCTACTTTATTCATATTTTCCGTTTAAGTGATTGTCATTTCCATGATCCGGAAAAACCTGTATCACAAACATAATAAATTAAGTAGCTCAGAGCAAGATGGATAAGTCTCGTTTGAACTTCAATGGTTTGTTAATAGTTTTAGTTCCCCCTAAGTTGTTCAGGGTTTCTAAGAGGCTTGAGGGTTAATAAGTTTGCGTCACGGCAACGCAATGCGGACCTATCTACAAATCTGACACCATTACCTGATTGCGAAGCAAGTCATCAAATTCTTCCCTTTTGCGGATCAGATAGTCTTTTCCCTCGTGAACCATTATCTCGGCCGGACGGTAGCGGGAATTATAATTCGATGACATGGCAAAACAGTAAGCCCCTGCATTCCGGAAAAGCAAAATATCACCTTCTGAGATTTCAGTTATTTTACGGTTCCACCCAAAGGTATCCGTTTCGCATATATAGCCCACTACGGTGTATATACGGGTTTTCCCTTCGGGTTTTGACAGGTTAATAATATGATGGTATGCATCATAAAACATGGGTCTGATCAGGTGGTTTAAACCAGTATCCAGACCTGCAAAAACCGTGGCTGTGGTTTGCTTGATTACATTCACTTTTGCGGCAAAATATCCGGCTTCACTTACCAGATATTTCCCGGGTTCGAAAATGAGGGTAAGTTTTTTCCCGTAGGCTGTGCAGAATTCGTTGAATTTCTGAGACAGGCTTTCTCCCAGCGATTCAATATCTGTTTCAATATCATCGGGCTTATAGGGGACTTTGAATCCGCTTCCAAAATCGACATATTCAAGCTCTTTGAAGCTCATGGCGGTATTGAAAAGGATTTCAGCGCCTCTCAGGAATACTTCCACATCAAGTATATCAGATCCTGTGTGCATATGTATGCCTTCAATATGCATATTGTTTGCCTCAATAACCCTTAAAACATGGGGTAACTGGTGAATGGAAATTCCGAATTTGGAATCAATGTGACCGGTTGATATCTTGGAATTCCCTCCCCCCAGGATATGTGGATTTATGCGGATGCATACGGGAATTTTCCTTCCGTATTTATGACCGAACTGCTCAAGGATTGAGATATTGTCAATGTTTATTCTGACTCCCTTTTCAACGGCCTGATCGATTTCTTCAAGGGATACACAATTGGGAGTAAAGATAATGTCTTTGGGTTTAAAACCGGCTTTTAACCCGAGCATAACCTCCTGTATGGAAACCGCATCAAGTCCGGCTCCAAGTGAATTTATTACCTTAAGTATATTGATGTTGGAAAGTGCCTTGCAGGCATAATTGATCTTTACTTTGGAATTTTTGAAAGCGGTTTTCATCCGGTTATATTGATTTTTTATAACCGCTGTTTCATAAATGTAGAGGGGAGAATCATATTTCTCAACGAGTTTGAGCAGTGGCAGCCCGTCAACCAGATAAACATTGTCTTTCAATTCCATGTTAAAATGACTTTTAATTGAGGCGTAAATATAGTGGATTTATGTTGAATAACATTGGGGGTGTCAGGAAGGAAGTAAATGCCTGCCTGCCGGCCAGCCTGGGGTAAATGGGTGAATGGGGGTTAAAGGGATCTACCTTCTACCTTCTAAATTCTACCTTCTAAATTCTAAATTCTAAATTCTGTCTCGTCCTGAAAAAAGTTTACACTCATTCACTCATTCACTAATTAACTCCCTACCTCCCCTTCCTGCTAAGCGTCGACTCAAAATCCAATCTGTTAATAAGCGACCTCCCAAGTGTTATCTCATCGGCAAACTCCAGATCGTCGCCTATGGATAAACCGCGTGCCAAAGTGGTTATCTGGACCCCACTGTCCCTGAGCTTTCGATAAATATAAAAATTGGTTGTGTCACCTTCCATGGTCGTCGGGAGTGCCAGAATAATTTCTTTGGCTCTTTTTTCCCGAACCTTGATTTCGAGGGATTCGATGCTCAGATCACCGGGGCCTATTCCTTCCATGGGTGAGATTATTCCGCCAAGAACATGATAGGCTCCCTGATATTGCTGGGTATTTTCGATCGACATAACATCGCGGATGCTTTCCACCACGCATATCTGTTCATGATCTCTTTTCGGATTGGAACAAATGTGACAAACATCACTGTCGGAAAGATTATGACAGATCTTACATTCCTTTATCTCCTTTTTTAGCCGGATCACCGCATTTCCAAAGTTTTCAGATACTTCTTCGTCCTGACGAAGGAGGTATAAAACCAGGCGAAGAGCGGTCTTGCTCCCTATCCCCGGCAACCTGGAAAACTCATTTACGGCTTCTTCAAGTAACTTTGACGGGAAATTAAACGACATCATGTAAGTATTAGTTCGTTGTAAAAATAGCTTCAAGCTCGGGCATTCGCAATTTTTTTTCTTATTCTTGCAACAAATATCTCCTATGAGCTCACTTGCCCTCTCCCTGATAATACTTTCTTACTTTGTAATTCTCTTTATAATTGCCTGGCTCACAGGGAGAAATACTGACAATGCCGGTTTTTTTATTGGCAATCGAAAGTCGCCCTGGTATGTGGTTTCTTTCGGAATGATTGGAGCTTCCCTTTCCGGTGTAACCTTTATTTCTGTTCCTGGATGGGTAGGGGAGAGTAATTTCATGTACATGCAAATGGTCCTCGGCTACCTGGTTGGGTATTTTGTTATTGCCAATGTATTGATGCCAATGTACTACAGGCTTAAGCTCACATCCATTTATACCTATCTTGAAACACGGTTCGGACGATCATCCTACAAAACAGGAGCATCTTTTTTTCTGCTTTCACGAACCATTGGTGCTTCCTTCAGGCTATTCCTGGTTGCCAATGTCCTTCAGATAACCATTTTCCAAAATGCCGGCGTTCCCTTCTGGATAACCGTATTAATTACCGTGGCTCTTATCTGGCTGTTTACATTCAGGGGAGGCATAAAGACCATTATCTGGACGGATACCATTCAAACCCTTGCCATGCTTACTGCCCTGGTGGTTACAATAGTACTGATAGGCCGGAGTATGGACCTTTCTGCCGGAGGAATGATTCAGAAGATTGCAGGAAGTAAGTACAGCCAGATATTCGAATTCCATAACTGGCATAGTCCTTATCATTTTTTCAAGCAGTTCATTGGCGGAGCATTTATTGCCATTGTAATGACAGGCCTTGACCAGGATCTGATGCAAAAAAACCTGAGTTGCCGTAATATAAAGGAAGCCAAGCGAAATATGTACTGGCTGAGCTTCTCCCTAATCCCTGTTAACCTTTTATTTTTAGGACTTGGAGCCTTACTGTTTATTTATGCTGCTTTTGCAGGAATCAATATCCCGGCAAATACCGATGATTTGTTTCCCCTGATTGCCACCGGAGGCTACCTCTCAGTATCGGTTGCTTTTTTCTTTATTATCGGACTAGTATCCGCAACCTATTCCAGTGCTGATTCAGCCCTTACTTCGCTTACTACTTCCTTTACCATTGATATTCTGGATGCCCCTAAAAAAGGAGAATTAAAGCTTAAGCAGACCCGGAATTATGTACATATTGCCTTTACATTTGTGCTGGGGTTGATGATACTGCTTTTCAAAGTAATAAATGATCAAAATGTTATAAAGGCGATTTTCACCATTGCGGGCTATACTTATGGTCCCCTTCTTGGCCTTTATTCTTTCGGGCTTTTTACAAAAAGAAATGTAAGGGATCGTTTTGTCCCCCTCATTGCTGTCCTTTCACCACTGGCATGCCTGCTGTTAAATTATTACTCAAAGCAGCTTTTATGGGGATATAAATTCGGATTTGAGCTATTGGTGGTAAACGGCCTTTTCACCTTTATCGGTCTGTCCATCCTGAGTATTGGAATGGGAAAGAAAGTTGCCTGACCCGGGTCTTCCGGCTCAGTGATATGCAAATGATCTAATCCACTCCACCCTTATCCACCGAATAAATTTCCTCAATCTGAGCCTTGTATTTCTCGGCAATTACCTTTCTCTTCAGTTTGAGAGTTGGCGACATTTCACCTGTAGCTGGGGTCCACTCTTCAGCCACCAGTCGGAAGCGTTTGATGTGTTCAGTCTGCCCCAGGTTTTTATTCATTTCGTTAACCTCTTTTTGAATCCTTGCAATAGTTTGGGGATTTGAAATTAACTCCTGATTATCACGAAACTTAATACCATGAACTCCCGCCCAGTTATGCAGAAACTCATAGTTAGGAGAAATCAGGGCACTGGCAAATTTCTCATTTTCTCCGATCACCATAAGATTCTCGATAAAGAAAGATTCTTTCAGCTTATTTTCAATTACCTGCGGCGCAATGTATTTTCCACTCGACAACTTGAAGATTTCCTTTTTCCTGTCGGTTATCTTAAGGTACTTCCCGTCGACAAAAACTCCGATATCTCCGGTGTGGAACCATCCATCCTTATCAATTACCTCAGCAGTAAGGTCTGGAGCCTTATAATATCCAAGCATCACGTTGGGACCCTTGCAGAGAATTTCTCCATCTTCAGCGATCTTAACCTCCACATTTTCTATAACCGGTCCTACGGTTCCAAATTTAACCTCCATTGTTGTGAGGTTGTTTACGCAGATCACCGGTGAAGTTTCAGTAAGTCCGTATCCTTCCAGAACCTTCATGTCGGCTGCCCAGAAAATACAGGCAAGTCTGGCCTGCAGGGCAGCACCTCCCGAAACAATAATCTGAACATTCCCTCCCAAGGCTTCATTCCACTTGGAAAAAATAAGTTTTCTGGCGATTTTTAGCCTGAGATTGTACCATGGACCATTTCCCATGGGATCAAACTTCATTCCCAGATTCACCGCCCAGAAAAACAATTGCTTCTTAATATAGGGCAGGTCTTTTCCCTTGCCAATAATCCTGTCGTAAACCCTTTCCAGAAGTCGTGGTACCGAGTTAAATACATGGGGTTTCACATCCTTCAGATCTTGCACGATGGTTCCCATGTTTTCCGCATAATACATGCTAAGTCCCTTATACTGAAAGTGATAATTAACCATTCTTTCGTACACATGGCTAATCGGTAAAAAACTTAAAACGCGGTGATTATGGTTAAGTGGATGAACTTTAGTGGTACTGATAAAATTGGTAACCAGGTTATTATGTGAAAGCATAACACCTTTAGGAAAGCCGGTAGTGCCGGAAGTATAAATAACAGTTACCATATCGTCCGGTTTGATGGAATCCTTAATGGCAATCAGTTCTTTACAGAATTTTTCTTCCTTCTCTTTACCAAGATTTATGATTTCTTTCCAGTTGTTTGCGCCTTCAACAGCATCAATGGTATAAATAGTTTTTATGGAAGGGGCGCCCTCAACAATAGGTTTTATTTTATTATAAAGCTGCTTATCGGAAACTATTACAAGTTTTGGCTGAGCATGATTCAGAATATAATCATAATCCTCTTTGCTGATGGTGGGATAAATCGGGACATGAATAATTCCGGCCTGGGCAAGACCCATATCAATAATATTCCATTCGGGACGGTTATTCGAGATGGTCGCCACCATGTCGCCCTTTTTCAGGCCGAGAGCCAGGAGGCCATAGGACATCAGATCAGACTGTTCTGTATAATCTTTTGTTGACCACAGTACCCATTTACCACCTTCCTTGCTGGCCAGGGCATCTGTTTTCTGAAGGTATAATTCACGATAGCGATCGAGGAGATCAAAGGTTCTTGTTACTTCCATTGATAGTAGTTTTAGTTGACCAAATATAAGAATATTTCAATACAAGAAATCGAATAATTATTTTTTCAGTCTCTGTAGAAGAGATTGTAATTCGTTTTAAATATCAGAAATACAATGATATATGGATAAATTAAAAGTTCCTGAATTTTTCGAATCAAAAATGCAGGCTCTTTTTTCGTTCCTTCAATCCTTCAAAAAACTAATATTTCCCCGACAAGATAAATGAAAAGATGATTTGTCATTTTTGTAAACCAGTCAATTATATTAGATTTACGGTTTAAATATCTAATTAAAATTCAAAGCAAAATTCATATGAAAACCTCATTTATTCTTCTACTCAGTTTCTTTTTTATTTACGGACTTAATGCCCAGGACAAGCCTGCATACAAATTATTTACTTCAACGGGTAAAGAGGTTAAGTGGGAAAAAGCAGTTAAAGATCTGCAGAATTCTGATATGGTTTTTTTCGGTGAGCTTCATGATAATCCGATTTCTCACTGGCTGGAATATGAACTTTTAACAGATCTTTATAAGACCCGCGGAAATTCTATGGTATTAGGGGCGGAGATGTTTGAATCCGACAATCAGGCTGCGCTTGATGCATATCTTAAGGGAGATATTGATGATAAAAAATTTGGGGAAGATGCCCGCTTATGGAAAAATTATAAGACCGATTACAAGCCTCTGGTTGATTTTGCCAAAGAGCACAATTTGAAATTTGTTGCCACTAACGTTCCCAGGAGATACGCCAGTATGGTTTTTAAAGGGGATTTTGCTTCACTCGATACTTTGCCAGCGGAAGAAAAGGCGTGGATTGCCCCTTTGCCAATTTTATTCGATATTAATGTGCCATGTTATCAGGATATGCTTAAAATGGGAGTAGGTCATCCTGAAATGAAAATTGACGAGAAGTATCCAAAAGCACAGGCAATAAAGGATGCTACCATGGCCTATTTTATTATGCAGAATAAAATTGATAACGGACTTTTCTATCATGTAAACGGATCCTATCATTCCGATAATTTCCAGGGAATAGTATGGCATCTTAAGCAGGCAGATCCGGAATTGCGTATTAAAACTATAACCTCTGTTGAGCAGGACGATATAAGTAAACCTGATAAGGAAAACCTCGGAAAGGCCAGTTATATCATTGTTGTGCCTACTTCAATGACCAAGACTTACTAGATTTCAGGGGATAAAAGTTCTTGCTTTTTCAAGGGCTTTATCTATCCCCCCGGGATTTTTGCCGCCGGCAGTGGCGAAAAATGGCTGGCCTCCGCCGCCGCCTTCAATTTCTTTTGATATCTCACGAATAATCAGTGATGCATTCAGTGATTTTGATTGCACCAGCTGGTTGGAAAGGATTACTGCCAGATTGGCTTTTCCGTCGATCTCAGCTCCAAGTACCATAAAAAGATTATCCAGATCACCCTTGAGCTGGAATGCGAGGTCCCGAAGCAGACTGGCTTTGTCAAGTTCAACCTTAACAGCCAGAAACCGTATCCCCCTGATTTCTTCAATTTTATTACTGAGCTCTGCTCTCAGAGAGGATAATTTCTGTTGAGATAAATTCTCAAGTTGCTTTTGTAAGCTGAGATTCTCCGTTACAAGTTTTTCAATGGAAGGAATAAGCTCACCCGTGGTACCGGTAATTTCAGCAATCTTTTTGAGCTGATCGGTAAGTTCAAAAATATAGTCCTGAGCCTTCGCTCCTGTTATTGCTTCAATTCTTCTGATTCCGGCAGCAATGGCACTTTCTCTGAATATTTTAAAAAAGCCTATGTTTCCTGTTGAAGAGACGTGAGTTCCTCCGCAAAGCTCAATGGATTCGCCAAATTTAATAACCCTTACGCTTTCCCCGTATTTCTCTCCGAACAGAGCCATTGCACCCATGTCAGCAGCTTTTTTCAAAGGGATATTGCGTTGTTCATCAAGGGGAATATTTTTTCGGATTAATTCATTTACCCTGATTTCAATTTTCCTGATTTCTTCATCGCTCACTTTCTGAAAATGACTGAAATCAAAACGCAGGTAATCAGGGTTTACCAATGAACCCTTTTGCTCCACATGACTACCCAAAACTTCTCTCAGAGCAAAATGCAGGAGGTGGGTTGCACTGTGATTTGCAGCTGTGTCTGAACGCGGACTCCTGTTAACAACTGCTTTAAAGGCCCCTGAGGTATTCGTTGGGAATGTGCTGCTGATATGAATTATCAGGTTATTTTCCTTAACTGTATCCTGAATATAAATTTTATCTTCCCCCCTGGACAAATAACCGGTATCCCCGACCTGTCCGCCACTCTCGGCATAAAAAGGGGTTTTATCAAGTACGAGCTGGTAAAGCTCTTTTCCCTTTGTTTTTATTTGCCTGTACCTTGTAATCTTAACCTCAGCTTCCAGCGTATCATATCCGATAAACTGGTTGTCTTCTGTGTTATCCAGAACAATCCAGTCGCCGGTTTCTTTTGCGGCGTCTGATCTTGAACGGTTTTTCTGTTCCTGCATTTCCTTTTCAAAGCCATCTGTATCGGCTGTAAGGTTTTTTTCTCTTAGAATCAGCTGTGTCAGATCTAGAGGAAAACCGTAAGTATCGTACAGAGTGAATGCATCTTTCCCGCTAATACTGCTGTTTCCGCTTTCTTTGGCTTTTTCAGAAAGCTGGTCGAGGAGTTTTATGCCGGTTTCCAGAGTCCGGAGGAATGACTGCTCTTCCTCCCTGATAACTTTTGTAATGAGCTCCTCCTGTTTTGAAAGCTCAGGGTAATTTTCTCCCATTGAATGTACCAGTACCGGTATCAGTTTGTAAAGAAAGGGATCCGATAAATTGAGGAAAGTATAGGAATGTCGCACGGCCCTGCGAAGAATCCGCCGTATAACGTATCCTGCTTTTGCATTGGAGGGAAGCTGACCATCGGCAATGGAAAAGGCAATCGCACGCAGATGGTCGGCCATCACTCTCATGGCTATGTCGCTTTCAGGATTTTTTCCATATGGGATGCCTGATAATTCAGCAATTTTGGAAATGATATCCTGAAAAACATCGGTATCGTAGTTCGATTTTTTTCCCTGAACCACCATGCAAAGACGCTCAAATCCCATTCCCGTATCCACATGCTGCTGAGGGAGGCTTTCCAGAGAACCATTTGTTTTCCGGTTATATTGAATGAAGACCAGGTTCCAGATTTCAATAACCAGAGGATTTCCCTTATTAACAAGTTCAGCGCCCGGTATTTTTTTTCTGTCCGCTTCATCTCGAATGTCACAATGGATTTCTGAGCAGGGACCACATGGACCCGTTTCACCCATTTCCCAGAAATTATCTTTTTTGGAACCCAGAATGATTCTGTCGGAGGGAATTAGTTTGCTCCAGTATTCCTTCGCTTCATTGTCCATACTGATACCTTCTTCCTTACTTCCTTCAAAGATGGTAACATAGAGCTGATCTTCAGGTATGCGTGCGGTTTTGGTAAGAAACTCCCAGGCCCATTCAATAGCTTCCTTTTTAAAATAATCGCCAAAGGACCAGTTTCCCAGCATCTCAAACATGGTATGGTGATAGGTATCGTGACCCACCTCTTCCAGATCATTATGTTTACCAGAAACTCTCAGACATTTCTGGGAGTTAGCCACTCTCAGGTCTTTGGCAGATACATTGCCCAGAAAGATATCCTTAAACTGGTTCATTCCTGCATTCGTGAACATAAGACTGGGATCATTTTTCACAACCATTGAGGCAGACGGAACAATCTTATGATTTTTTTCTGCAAAGAATGCAAGGAATTGCGACCTGAGCTCTTTAGATGTCATTTTTATTTATATCAAAAATTAATAGCAATCTGGTGAAACATTTTAATTGTAATTACAGTACACGCCGAACCAGCAATAAAAATCGAGTTTGTAAAATTAATTTTTTTAAATTACATTTGAACGCGACTTTTGCGAAAATTCCATTATTCATTGATTTTCAGGTATGTCCAGACCGAAATATTATTTTAGTACAGAGACACTTAGATTTGAGAGATATAATCCGACGATTCAAAGGAGAATCAGGAATATATCGCTTTATCTGTCTGTAATTGTAGTAATTTCTTTTGGTGTAAGGATTTTGATTGATCATATCTATGATTCCCCTAAAATGAGCTATTTCAATTCTGAAAACTCCAGGCTCAAAACTGAATATTCGGCACTAAATTCAAAGATAGCTAAAGCTGAAATGCTTTTATCGGAAGTACAGAAAAGAGATGATAAGATGTACCGTTCCGTTTTCGATCTTCCTCCCCTTCCAAGTTCTGTAAGAGAGGCTGGTTACGGGGGTTCTGAAACACCTTACGCTGAACTCGCAAGTAACGGGAATAATGAAATGGTAAACAATACTGCTCTTGAACTGGATAAGTTGTCGGTCAAGGCAAGGGTGCAGAATGGATACCTTAATGACCTGTTTCTCAAAGCTCAGACAAGTCAGAAGCTAATTGCTTCAAAACCCTCCATTCAACCTATTTCGCCCGCAGAATCTTTCAGAATTACCTCCACCTACGGCTTCAGGTGGGATCCTTTTACAGGAAGGAGAAAAATGCATGCAGGACTTGATCTTGCTGGTGAAATTGGACTTAATATTTATTCGACAGGGGATGGGATTGTTATATCAGCAGAGGACTCTAAAAACGGATATGGAAGAGAAGTTGTTATAGATCATGGTTTCGGCTATGTTACACGGTATGCCCATCTGCAGCAGATAAATGTTAAAAAGGGTCAGGCTATTCGCCGGGGAGAATGCGTTGGACTGCTCGGAAGTTCAGGTCGTTCCACTGGTCCTCATCTCCATTATGAGGTTGTTTACAACAATCAAACTATGAATCCTCTTTTGTTTTATTATGAAAATCTGGATTCTTCAGAATATAGTTCCATTACTTGTCAGGCCTTAAAATAATAGCCTAGGTTTTACCAAATCGTATTTTTTACTACATTGCGGCAAAAATTTTGCTTATGCCCAGGGTTCATTTTAAATACGATCCCGAGAATCTAAAATATCTCAAACTAAATCATAATCTACGTTCCCGACTTTTCAAGTCCTTTTCATGGATAGCCGGAAGTCTGGTGCTGGCCATTATGTTCAATATATTGTATGCGATTTTTTTTGATACCCCAAGGGAAAGTCAGGCCCGACAGGAAAACGAAGCCCTTTTACAGGATTATCAATTTTTGTCGAAAAAATACAACCGGGTTGATACAGTTCTTAAAGAGGTTCGTTCCATTGATGAAAATCTCTACCGTACTATATTTGAAACTGAACCAGTTTTTCGAAAGGGACTGGATGAGAATGAAGAGTTAAATGAACTGTTTCAATATCTTTCCATGACAAATAATGAACTGGTCAGCCTTTCTCATAAGGAGCTCGAAAACATTCATGAAAATATTTCCCTTCAGGAACAGGAGTACCGTCATCTCATGAGCTATTCTGGTGAAAAATCAGAACTTCTGACTTCATTACCGGCTATTCAGCCTATACGGAATAAGGACCTGACCCGCACAGCATCGGGTTTCGGATACAGGATACATCCGATTTACAAAATTAAAAAGATGCATCCTGGGATGGATTTTACCGCACCGACTGGTACAGAGGTTTTTGCGACCGGAGATGGAACTGTTGAGCTCGTTGAGATGAGTAAGCGGGGAAATGGGAATACCATTGTACTCGACCACGGATCAGGTTACAAGACATCATATATGCATCTGGATGCTACCAAGGTGCGGACAGGGAATAAGGTAAAACGCGGAGATGTTATCGGATGGGTCGGAAATACGGGGCTTTCAGTGGCGCCACATCTTCATTATGAGGTTTCGCTGAATGGGAATCCTGTTAATCCGGTAAATTATTTTTTCCTCGAACTGTCTCCTGAAAATTACGACAAAATGATCTTGTTGAGCATAAAATCCGGTCAGTCATTTGACTGATCTATAATTTTTTGTATTTTTAACCACATGGCTTCAGGAAAATACAGATTTAATTCAAGTACTCTCCTTTATGAGAAGGTGAAATACACATTTCGCGAACGTGTATTAAGAGTATTGCCTTTTTTCCTGCTTACCCTGGGCTTCAGCCTTGCTATTTTATTCTACGGTTATGATTTCTTCGAATCCCCAAAAATCAGCCGGCTAAGCCAGGAACAGACCCAGACAATACTGAAGCTGCGGGTTATGAGCAACGAACTATCAAAGTTCGAGGAAGTACTGTCTGATGTCGAATACAATGATGATCATATTTACAGAACCTATTTTGAGGTAGATCCTCTCCAGTCTTCCCTTAGAAACGCCGGCTTTGGAGGATCTCAAAATCCCGATGCTTTTGCTACTTCAAAATACCGGACTTTGGTCAATGCCATTGATAATTCACTGGACAGACTTGCGAAAAAGCTTGTTGTGCAATCCAAATCCTATGATGAAGTTGTTGAGATGGCTGTCACCAAAGAAAAGCGACTGGCTGCCCGACCAGCAATTCAACCAATAAGTATTAAGGAGCTGAATCATTTCGGTTCTTCCTTTGGCTTCCGTTTCCACCCTATACTCCATTACTGGAGAATGCATGAAGGAATTGACCTGACCTGCCCAAGAGGTACAAACATCTTTGTTACTGCCGACGGAGTTGTTGTGGAAGCGGGATACACTTCAGGTGGTTATGGAAATAAAATTGTTGTTAATCATGGCTATGGCTATGAAACCTTGTACGGACATTGCGATAAAATCTTTGTTAAACGAGGCGATAGGGTTAAAAGGGGAGATATAATTGGAGCAGTCGGAAGCACAGGCCTTTCAGCAGCTCCTCACCTCCATTATGAAGTCCATGTGAACGGAAAAGCGGTTAACCCGATCAACTATTATGCAAATGACCTTTCAGCTGAAGAATACGATAAGATGATTAGTCTTTATGCTAATTCTGATCCAAGCTTTGATATAAATTAAATTCCATCATTTCTTAATAAGGTAAATTCAATGAAGGAAAGACTATTCTTTTCAGTACTCTTTATTATTGTCTTTTTGACAAGTTCATCTGCGCAGGTGTTCCCAGGCACATCCGGTTCTGCGTCAGGGATATCGGTAGTTTCAGTAGGAGACATTATGCTAGGTACAAATTATCCTTCCGCCTCCTACCTCCCTCCAAGAAATAATTGTTATCCACTTCTCGCAGAGCTTAAACCCTATCTGCTGGATGCCACTGTAACTGCCGGGAACCTTGAGGGAGTCTTTGCAGGTGAGGGAGGCACTGCAAAACAATGCAAGGATACTTTAAATTGCTACGTATTCAGAATGCCCGATGAATATCTCGATTGTATAATGGATGCCGGATTTGATCTCCTTAGCCTGGCAAATAATCATATCAACGATTTTGGCTATGAAGGCAGGATTAATACCTCCAAATTACTTGAAGAAAAAGGTATGGATTATGCCGGACTCTCAACAAAACCCTTCACCATAATTGAAAGAGAGGGATTTAAAATTGGCTTCGCTGCCTTTGCTCCCCATACTGGTACAGCTGACCTTAAAGATTATGAGGGTGCAAAGAAGATTGTTTCTATGCTCAATGACAGCTGTGATTTTGTAATTGTATATTTTCATGGAGGTGCTGAGGGAAAGGATTATCAGCATGTTACGCGACAAGATGAGGACTTCCTTGGGTTCAACAGGGGAAATGTTTACCGTTTTGCCCATGATGTTATCGATGCGGGCGCCGACCTGGTTATGGGCTCTGGTCCTCATGTAAGCAGGGCAGTTGAACTGTACAATAACAGACTTATTGGATACAGTCTCGGTAATTTTAGCACCTGGTCCAGGTTTAACCTTGCAGGTCCCAATGGAATTTGTCCGCTGATAAAAACCTGGCTTGCTCCTGACGGAAGCTTCGTTAAAGCTCAGATTGTTCCGGTATACCAGCCTGGTGAAGGTGGAGCCAGGATTGACCCGGAAAAAAGGGTGATTTATAAGATAAAGGAACTTACTAAGCTGGATTTTCCTGAAACTCTCCTTGAGATTACTGATGAAGGCTGGATTCTGCCCATTCAGACCGAAATTGACCGCAATAAAAATGCCGGTCCAAACGAACCGGCATTGTTAATTCAATAAGCTGAGAATTACTTCACAAGCAATTTCTGACTTTTAACTGTGTTTTCTGAATCCACTGAAATGAAATACATTCCCGGATTCAAATCGCTGATCTCAATCCTGTTTTCGTTATTCCTTAAAATTTTTGAGGAAATAACTGATCCATCCATTCTGTAGATTTTTAGCATTCCTTCCTGCTCTTTCATGTTTACAATAAAATATTCACTGGCAGGATTCGGATAAATTTTGATCTCTTCTGCTCCTGAAAAATTCCTGGATACAGATGTTGGATCACTTGCAGGCACCAGTACCGCATCAATCACATGCACAACGCCATTGTCTGCCATAACATCTGCAACAGTTACTTTTGCATTATTAATAAATACACCGTCACCATTGATGGTAATGGAAATATCTTTACCCAGCAGTGTAGTAGCCATCATACCGTCGGAAAGATCGGTTGAAAGAACTTTACCACTTACAACATGGTAGAGTAGGATATCTTTGAGCTGTCCTGTGGGATCAGCCAGCAGGGCATCAAGAGTACCTGCTGGCAGAGCAGCAAAAGCAGCATCGGTTGGAGCAAATACGGTAAAAGGACCGTCGCCTGACAGAGCGTCAACCAGTCCGGCAGCAACTACCGCTGTCTCGAGGGTTGTATGATCAGCACTGTTTACTATAACATCCACAACGGTATTGGTTGGAGGAAGTAAAACCGCATCAATCACATGCACAACGCCATTGTCTGCCATAACATCTGCAACAGTTACTTTGGCATTATTGATAAATACACCGTCACCATTGATGGTAATGGTAATATCTTTACCCAGCAGTGTGGTAGCCATCATACCGTCGGAAAGATCGGTTGAAAGAACTTTACCGCTTACAACATGGTAGAGAAGGATATCTTTGAGCTGTCCTGTAGGATCAGCCAGCAGAGCATCCAGAGTACCAGCTGGCAGAGCAGCAAAAGCAGCATCGGTTGGAGCAAATACGGTAAAAGGACCGTCGCCTGACAGAGCGTCAACCAGTCCGGCAGCAACTACCGCTGTCTCGAGGGTTGTATGATCAGCACTGTTTACTATAACATCCACAACGGTATTGGTTGGAGGAAGTAAAACCGCATCAATCACATGCACAACACCATTGTCTGCCATAACATCTGCAACAGTTACTTTGGCATTATTAATAAATACACCGTCACCATTGATGGTAATGGTAATATCTTTACCCAGTAGTGTGGTAGCCATCATACCGTCGGAAAGATCGGTTGAAAGGACTTTACCACTTACAACATGGTAGAGTAGGATATCTTTGAGCTGTCCTGTAGGATCAGCCAGCAGAGCATCCAGAGTACCAGCTGGCAGAGCAGCAAAAGCAGCATCGGTTGGAGCAAATACGGTAAAAGGACCGTCGCCTGACAGAGCGTCAACCAGTCCGGCAGCAACTACCGCTGTCTCGAGGGTTGTATGATCAGCACTGTTTACTATAACATCCACAACGGTATTGGTTGGAGGAAGTAAAACCGCATCAATCACATGCACAACACCATTGTCTGCCATAACATCGGCAACAGTTACTTTGGCATTATTGATAAATACACCGTCGCCATTGATGGTAATGGTAATATCTTTACCCAGCAGCGTAGTAGCCATCATACCGTCGGAAAGATCGGTTGAAAGAACTTTACCGCTTACAACATGGTAGAGAAGGATTTCTTTGAGCTGTCCTGTAGGATCAGCCAGCAGAGCATCCAGAGTACCGGCAGGCAGAGCAGCAAAAGCAGCATCGGTTGGAGCAAATACGGTAAAAGGACCGTCACCTGAAAGGGCATCAACCAGTCCGGCAGCAACTACAGCTGTCTCGAGGGTTGTATGATCAGGACTGTTTACGATAACATCCACAACGGTATTTGTGGCACGGGCATTGGATTGTCCGGATATAATTAAAGTCACCAGAGCAATCATTGAAATTCTAAGGAAATTTTTTCCTTTAAGAAATAATTTGCTTGCTGTTGTTTTCATGAGTATAATTTTATGGTTTGAAAGGAGAACAGTATTTTTCATATTATTGTTTAACAAAAAAGTATAAAGATTAAACAATAATTGAATTTAAGTCTAATGAAAAAATTCATAAGATATTATAAATCAATTATTAAAATAGTTTATCGTCATGTATTTCTATTTTATTGTTTAACATATAATTAACAACCTTAAACAAAAAATTTATATGATTCTAAGGTATAATTTTCTGGAGGGAAGGAAGTTTTTACCTGGATCAGAAAAACATTCCAGATTACTTATCGGGAAAACTCAGGAAAATGATTGTTTTTTGATATGAAATGTTCTATTTTGTATAGCTTTTTAAAAGGGGAGATCAGAGGCTTAAAAGTTGAATTAGGACTACTCTGATAAAACCTGGTTTCCCGAAGATTAACAGTTAATTCCAATGCCATACAAGGAACCTAAAATTGAAAAATTATTTTATTCTATTGGTGAGGTTGCAGAAATGTTTAACGTCAACACTTCCCTGATACGTTTCTGGGAAAAGGAGTTTGATATTATAAAACCCAAGAAGAATAAAAAAGGAAACCGACTTTTTACCAAGGAGGACGTTGAGAATTTTCATATCATTTTTGATCTGGTGAAAGTGCGTGGAATGACTCTTGCCGGAGCCAGAAAGAAAATGAAGGAAAATAAAGAAGATGTACATGACGATTTTGAGGTTATTCAGTCACTGAACCAGATTAAGGAAATGCTGATTGAAATCCGGGATGAACTGGATAGTCCAAAGTAATTTTTCCAATAGCTTGTCTTCTGACTCTTACCCCACAAACAAATTCCTGCCGATTATTGTTAGTTTTTAATGTTTAAAGTCCAACAGAGGCCGTTAACTTAAATTGAATTTCAATGAAAGTAAAGGATATCATTAGGGTATTTGAGCAATTCGCCCCATTTTCATATCAGGAACCTTATGATAATTCAGGTCTGCAACTCGGAGATCCGGAAAGGGAGATTGAATCGGCTCTGCTATGCATTGATATTACTGAAGAAGTATTAGATGAAGCTATAGAGAAAAAGGCTGACCTTATTATTTCCCACCACCCCTTGCTTTTTAAAGGAATAAAAAGCCTTACGGGGAGTAATTATACCGAAAGAATACTGATAAAAGCGATACGGAAAAATATTGCCATACTTTCCGTTCATACCAATATTGACATTGTGAACAAGGGAGTGAGCAGTAAGATGTGTGAGAAAATAGGCTTGAAGAATTGTAAAGTTCTGGATCCGGTAAAAAACAAACTTGAGAAACTGGTTTTTTTTGTACCCGAATCTCATGCAGATAAGGTTCGTGAAAAGATTTTTGAAGCCGGGGCAGGGGTTATCGGGAATTATGATATGTGCAGCTACAATATAAAAGGTGAGGGAAGTTTCAGGGCATTGGAGAACACTCAACCCTTTGTTGGTGAAAAAGGAAAGCTGCATATTGAGCCTGAAATCCGGATTGAGACAATTCTCCCTGAAGAGCTTTCTGCAAAAGTAGTGGCAGCCTTATTGAGTGCTCATCCTTACGAAGAAGTAGCCTATGATCTTTATCCGCTGAAAAACAAAAATTATATGATCGGGCTTGGAATGACAGGGGAGTTGGAAAAGGATATGGATGAGACGGAGTTTCTGAAGCTTTTAAAAGAAAAATTTACCGCAAAAGGAATTCGCTACACTTCCCTGTTGGGAAAAAAGATAAGGAAAGTGGCTGTTTGCGGGGGAAGTGGTAGCTCTCTTCTCTCTAAAGCCATTGCTTCAGGAGCAGATGCTTTTGTAAGTGCTGATTTCAAATATCATCAGTTCTTTGATGCGGAAAACAGCATATTAATTGCCGATATAGGACATTATGAGAGTGAGCAATTTACAAAAGAGCTTTTTTATGAATTACTTACAAAAAATTATCCTAAATTTGCACTTCATTTATCAGAGGTAAATACGAATCCAATTAATTATCTATAATCCTATGGCAGAGGCTAAAACAAAAATTGAAGAAACTCATGAAATCTCCATCGAAGGCAAACTTCGCGCGCTTTTTGAATTGCAGACAGTAGATACCGAAACCGATAAGATTAAAATTCTCAGGGGTGAATTGCCACTGGAAGTTCAGGATCTGGAAGATGATATCGCCGGACTTGAGACACGTATTCATAACTACGAAGAGGAGCTTAAGAGCCTGGAGCATAACATGGCTGAGAAAAAACTGGATATAGTCAATTCGGAAGCCCTTATTAAAAAATATGAAGAGCAGCAGAAAAATGTAAGAAACAACAGGGAGTTTGATTCACTTTCAAAGGAAATCGAATTTCAGAATCTTGAGATTGAACTTGCCCGTAAGAAAATTACTGAGTTTAATGCTGAAATAAATTCCAGGAAAGAGCAGATAGCCGAATCCAATGAATTGCTTGCTGAGAGAAAAGAAGATCTTGAGAGTAAGAAGAACGAGCTTGACGAGATTGTTTCGGATACACGTAAAGAGGAAGAGACTCTTTTTAATAAATCTGCTGAAATACAAAAGATTATTGAGCCACGCTTACTGACAGCCTACAAAAGGATTCGCGGAAATGCGCGCAACGGACTGGCTGTTGTAACTGTTGAAAGGGATGCGTGCGGTGGTTGTTTTAATAAGATTCCTCCTCAGAGGCAGCTTGACATCCGTTCACGTAAGAAAATTATTGTATGTGAATATTGCGGAAGGATACTTGTTGATGATGAAATCAGCGGTACTGTTGCAAAAGCAGAATAGCTAAAATCCTTTCAGGTGTTCCCGGGTGTCTTCAATAAAAGTATTGAAGTAAAACTGATCGGAATCCGGCATTTTAAAGCGGTTAATCATTTCTTCCGCATCATTTGCAGGTAATAACACAAATTCCTGTCCTCCACCGGGTCTGTCAGGCTTATAAACAAATACAGGAAGCGTCTTCAGGCTGGTCAGCCGGGCGCTTTTTGCTTTTGTGATCTGCAGCTCAACCATCAATCCTCCATCCCGATACCTGTCGCCCTGATTGGAAATAAAATTCCCAAGACTATAAACCACCAGATTGTAATCGCTACTGTCATTGGGATTCCTGTAATACTTTTTTATGGGTTGTATAACGTGAGGATGTGATCCGATAATGGCATCAGCACCATTCTGAAAAAGAAACTCAGCAAGATCCCGCTGCTGCTGATTTTCGTTTCTCTGATATTCCTGTCCCCAATGCAGAGTTACAATTATAAAATCCGGTTCTGCCAGCCGGGCCTTTGCAATATCTTCTTTAATGCCTGCTGTATCAATATAATTTACAATATTCGGAGGGCTTACCGTTAGTCCGTTGGTTCCGTAAGTGTAATTCAGAATTGCAAGGCGTATATTATTCTTTTCAATTATAAGGGGATAATTAATCTCGCGCTGAGAAACATCTTTGAAAGTTCCAGTGTGAATTATTCCAAAGTTATCGAGTACATCGATGGTTCTTTCAATCCCTTTTTTCCCTCGGTCGAGAGCGTGATTGTTGGCATTTATAAAAATATCAAACCCTGCTTTTTTGGCAGCCTCCGCCAGCTCGTCAGGGCTTGAAAACTGGGGATAACCTTTATAGGGTTCTCCTGCCAGATTTACTTCAAGGTTAAGAACGGCGATATCGGCTGAGCTAACCATATCCCTGATCTGACTAAAACAGGTATCGTAATTGTAGCTTTTGGATTTCTCATCCCAGGCCGATTTAATTTGTCCGTCGTGTCCCATAAGATCGCCGGCAAAGAGGATGCTCAGACGGCTTGTATCCTCCACCTGAGCATATCCGGCTTTAACAAGCAGAAGCAGAATAAGAAATACAGGGATCTTGATTTTCATCAGCACATTTACCTACTAAACAGATTGAATTAATAATTGGTTCATTACCAGGAGCCTCCTGCGCCTCCGCCACCAAAGCTTCCACCGCCGCCTCCTGAGAAACCTCCGAACCCGCCTCCGCCTGAACTAAAGCCTCCAAAACTCCCGCTATGAGAGTGTCGCGTAGAACTCAGCATGCCAAGAGCCAGCCAGAGAGGCAGGTTTTTTCCAACCGATTTCGAATTTCCGCCTTTTCCGGCTCCAAAGATTATCATGAAAAGGAATATAAGAAAGATAATTCCGGCAACAGAACCACCTCCCTTGTTGGATCTTTTCATGTACTGATCCCCCGCAAATACTCCGGAAAGTATATTCATCATTACCGTGGTAGCCTTATCGAGTCCCTGGTAATACTCACCTGCTTTAAATGCAGGCTTTATTTCATTTTCAATGATTCGCTTATTGATGGCATCGGTAAGGTATTCTTCCAGTCCGTAACCGGTCGATATCCATATTTCATGATCGGCAGGATAAATAAGAATTAACAAGCCGTTATCTTTTCCCTTCTGACCCACACCCCATTTCTGACCTATTTCCGCAGATAGCATTGATATTGGCTCGTCGCCATGCTCATCCAGAGTCACAATAAATATCTGAGTACTGGTCGAATCCTGGTAATATCCCAGTTTTGAATTAAGAGCACTGGCTTCTTCCGGTTTTAAAAGTCCGGCATAATCATTCACCCAGGCAGTGGGTTTGTCGGGAAAAACACTTTTCTGAGCTGAAGCCAGCGGGACTGCTATCAGGACAAAGGCAATAAGTACAAGAAATTTTCGCATGACTTTATTTTTTACCGAATGAGATATCATCGGATAGTTCGTTAACATCGTTCTTCTGATGAGGAAAGTGCCTGGCAAGCTGCTCGCCTGCAGAAAGTATCCCCTCTGATAATCCCTCGCTAAACTTACCTTCAGCAAATGCTGCAGCCATCGACTCTTTAATCTGGTCCCAGAAGTTTGAAGGTACTTTTGCATTAATACCTGCATCTCCCAGAATAGCAAACTTTCTGCTTTTTACTGCCAGGTAAAACAATACCCCGTTTCTCTCGGCTGTTTTGTGCATTTTCAGGTACTCAAACAGGTAGGCGGCCCTATCCAGAACATCGCCCTTGATTTCCGATTCAATATGTACCCTGATCTCCCCTGAAGTATATAATTCAGCTTTTCGAATAGCATTCTCAATAAGGGATTTCTGCTCCCTGGTAAAAAACTCAGACGCTTTCATTCCAATGATTTTAGGTTTATGTGCAGATCCTTTTTAAAATTTTACTGCAGGTGCTTTTTCAGAACCCTCATCGGCTTTGAAATAGCCTCTTTCCTTAAAACCAAAAATTCCTGCAATAATATTTCTTGGGAATACGCGTCTCGCAGCATTGTATTGCCCAACGGTATCGTTGAATTTCTTACGCTCAAAGCTGATGCGGTTTTCTGTACCTTCCAGCTGCGACTGAAGTTCAAGGAAGTTTTGATTGGCTTTCAGGTCGGGATATCTTTCCACAACAACCATGAGCCGTGCGAGTGAGGATGACAATCCGTTCTGAGCTTCCTGAAAATTTTGAATGGCTTCAGGTGAAAGATTAGCTGGATCAACGGTAACTTTTGTTGCATTTGCCCTTGCTTCAATAACATCGGTAAGTGTTGATTTCTCAAAATTGGCGTAGCCTTTTACAGTCTCCACAAGGTTCGGGATAAGATCGGCCCTTCTCTGATAAGCATTTTCTACCTGTGCCCATGCCTGATTTATGGCTTCATCCTGAGTTACGAGTTTATTATAACCACATGATTGCAGAAATGGGATGAACATTACAACAGCCAGAATTTTAATTATGTTTTTCATTTTCACGTTTTTTGTAAAGTTAGTCGATTAATATTTAAACTTCAATAATACAGCTATGACGGTTCAAAAAGCATTCCACATACAATCGATACAAAAAATGTCAGATTTTTTTTGAGATATTCCCGGTATTCAAATAAATATCCTCCGGCTTTATTCAAACCCGGACAGGTGTAAGCTATGTATTATCCGGCTATGCTATAAGACATTATTAGCCAAAAGTTCTTGTAATACATTCATTATTAATATGGTAAATGTTATGGTAAAAGTTCTGAGGTCGGCATGTGAAACCATCTTTCAGGGAATAGCTGTTTAATATTGAATCGAATGTTTAATTTTGAGGAAAACCGGTTAATCATGACAAATTCTGAATTCAGAAGACATATACTACAGGGAATACCTGCCAGCCTTCCCCCTAAATACAAATACCCCGGCGATATCAATCATGCGCCGCGCAGAAAAGACATATTGTCAGTTGATGAGAAAAAACTTGCCTTAAAAAATGCCCTTCGTTATTTTCCGGAAACATTTCATGAGGAATTAGCTCATGAATTTCTTGAGGAGCTGAAAACCTATGGTCGCATCTACATGTACCGTTTTAAGCCCGATTACCGGATCTATGCCAGGCCGATCTCTGAATACCCTTTCAAGTCAGTTCATGCCGGAGCAATAATGCATATGGTAAGCAACAATCTTGACGATGCGGTTGCCCAGCATCCACATGAGCTGATTACCTATGGAGGAAACGGCGCGGTTTTTCAGAACTGGGCGCAGTACCTTCTCTGTATGAAGTACCTGGCTGTTATGAGCGATGAGCAAACTTTGGTTTTAAACAGCGGACATCCCCTCGGATTGTTCCCCTCGCACAAAGATGCTCCCCGTGTTGTGATTACCAATGGGATGGTGATTCCGAATTATTCCGGCCCCGACGATTATGAAAAATTCAATGCATTGGGGGTTTCCCAGTACGGGCAGATGACCGCAGGATCCTTCATGTATATTGGTCCGCAGGGAATTGTTCACGGCACCGCCATAACCGTCCTGAACGCGGGAAGAAGGAAATCGGGTCCCGCGATGAATGATCTGGCCGGAAAAGTTTACGTTTCCAGCGGACTGGGTGGCATGTCGGGAGCACAGCCCAAGGCTACCGTTATAGCAGGCGGGATATGCATGATTGCAGAGGTGAATCCCTTTGCCTTAAAAACCAGATATGAGCAGGGATGGGTGGATGAGATATTCCAGGACCTCGACAGGATGATTGCCCGAATGAAAGAAGCACAAAAGAACCGGGAAGCTGTTTCCCTTGCTTATGAGGGAAATGTGGTGGATTTATGGGAGAAGCTGGCAGAAGAGAACTGCTCAATAGACCTTGGATCAGACCAGACCAGCCTGCACAACCCATTTGCAGGAGGATACTATCCCGCTGGTCTGAATTTTGAGGAATCGAACCGCATGATGGCCGAAAATCCTCAAGAATTTCGTGAGCATGTTTATAAATCCCTCAGGCGGCAGGTAGATGCTATCAAGAGACTTGTCAATAAAGGAATGTACTTCTGGGATTATGGAAATGCATTTCTGCTGGAAGCAGGGAGGGCAGGAGCCGGTGTTTTTAATGATAATGGTGGATATATCTATCCATCCTATGTTCAGGATATCATGGGACCTCTGTTTTTCGACTATGGTTTCGGTCCTTTCAGGTGGGTTTGTACTTCGGCCAATCCGGCTGACCTTGAACTGACCGACAAAATTGCCACAGAGGTACTTGTTGAAATAGCCTCTGCCGCACCTGCTGAAATACGAATGCAGATGCAGGATAACATCCACTGGATCAGGGAAGCAGGTAAGAACAAACTGGTAGTTGGCTCGCAGGCCAGGATACTCTATGCCGATTGTGAAGGCCGTACGAAAATTGCCCGGGCTTTCAATCAAGCCATTCGAGAAAAACGGATTTCAGCGCCCGTAGTGCTGGGACGGGATCATCATGATGTTTCAGGAACGGATTCGCCTTACCGTGAGACTTCCAATATTTATGACGGAAGCCGGTTTACGGCTGATATGGCCATTCAGAATGTTATCGGGGATGCATTCCGGGGTGCAGGCTGGGTTTCTATTCATAATGGGGGAGGCGTAGGCTGGGGCGAGGTAATTAACGGAGGTTTTGGCATGGTTTTAGACGGAAGTAAGGAGGCTGACCGGAGACTGAAAATGATGCTTCACTGGGATGTGAATAACGGAATAAGTCGCCGGAGCTGGGCCAGAAATGAAGCAGCCAATTTTGCCATTCAGAGAGAAATGGAAAGGACACCGGAATTGATGGTAACCATGCCCTCCATAGCGGACGACAAACTCATTGACGGCTTGTTTTAGATAGAATAAGTAAATAGCTAAAGTTATGAAACGGAACAAATATTTTCTTCTCAGCCTACTGCTAAGTATGAGTCTGTCTGCTTGTGAGGACCTGACAGATCTGATCTCAGATGATCCGCGGGATGCCTTTACCGGTGAATGGAAGGTGGATGAAGTCAACACTCTGAAAACCAATGATCCGGTTACCTATTATGTGAATATCAAAAAATCTTCCACCGATTCCACACTGGTCTACATCAGTAATTTTTACGAAATGGGAGCGGGTACCAGCATTGATGCAAAGGTTACAGGAGGCAGTATAAGTATTCCTTCACAGTCTGTCGGAGGTTTTGTGATTTCAGGTCAGGGAACTATAGCATATAATGACAAATCCATCGACTGGTCCTATACAGTCGATTACCGCAATGGATTTATTGATTATGTAAGTGCTACCTACACAAAGCAGTAATCAGAAAATCATATTATAAGGACGTTCAATTGTTTTCCTGAGTTCTTCCAGAGAGATATTGCGGCTGATTCGGTAAAACTCTTTTCCCCCGAAATAAACCAGCAGAGTAGGAATACTGAAGATTCTCATCTGTCCGGCTATGACCGGCGATTTTTCAATATCCACATAAAAAAGTTTAAACTCCGGGAAATCTTCCTCAAGCATGGCCTGGAGTTTAGGCTTTAATACTTTGCATACGTTGCAGTGAGGGGCAGAGAAATAAAATGCAGCAGCCTGCTTATCCGCAATTTCGTGATTAAGGTCGTCGAGACTGAACAAATCAATAAATTCCATAATATCAGTATTTACCTGTGCTGAGCATAATAAGTGAACAGGCTGCGATTACTTCAATGCCTTTCTCACGGGCAAGGTTCATAAATTTTGTATTTTCAGTCCCCGGATTAAAAATTATTCTTTTTGGCAGCAGGGATAAAATATAGGGAAATGCTTTTTCCTGGTTTTCAGGATTGATATACAAACAGACAGTATGAATGTTTTTTAATGCCGGCTCCCCTTTCATTATCTCAATTCCTTCAATTAAACCAGTTCTTTTGCCAAGGGCAATAACATGGCGGTTATTTCTTACAAGACTTTCTATCATCTTATGCGAGAAACGCAGAGGGTTAGGGCTTGCCCCAATAACAAGGCTTGTATTCATGCGGCAGTATTATGGCGCAAAATTAGGAAAATTTATGATTTGTCAGTTGGTAAAAATCTTTGAACAAGTGTATATGTGGACTCCGACGCAACTATTTTAGTTGAAAGTTTGTCTGTCTATTAATTGCTTTATATAATCAAAGCTTTTAACTTTAGTAAAGAATTCAAAATATAGTCATAAATATGGACGAACTCATTGAAATGTATTTGCAGACACTGAGCGCAGAGGATTATAAAATTGACAAGGCCTTGCTTTCAAAGCATAAAATATCGGAAAACCAATGGCTGGGATTTATTGACCTTGTACATGAGCTGGAGCTAAACGAAGTGGGAGCCCGCATTATGCTGGATGAGATTAAGGCCGGACGGGTAGTTTTGAAGTAGGCTTGGGCGTTTCTCAGATTTCGCAAGGGATTATATTTCTATTTAGTTCGGAGGATTTAATATAAAACCCTCATACGATATGGTATGAGGTTTTTTTTTTTGGGGAAGAGCTAACTTCAAAGAAAAGCTAATATATATGGCTCATAATCCTCACAAAAAGTAGTGATGAAAATGGAGTTATGTCTTTGAATTAATGATCTTTAAAATAAATTAATTCAAAAATCCAATTAATTACTTTGTGATTATGAATATCTGAATTATATTTGCAGCCGCTTTGGGAGCTTAGCTCAGCTGGTTCAGAGCATCACGCTAAAGCGTGAGGGTCGCTTGCTACTAAGTTCTAACGTGTTGATAAATGTATTGGGAGCTTAGCTCAGCTGGTTCAGAGCATCACGCTAAAGCGTGAGGGTCGCTTGCTACTAAGTTCTAACGTGTTGATAAATGTATTGGGAGCTTAGCTCAGCTGGTTCAGAGCATCACGCTAAAGCGTGAGGGTCGCTTGCTACTAAGTTCTAACGTGTTGATAAATGTATTGGGAGCTTAGCTCAGCTGGTTCAGAGCATCACGCTAAAGCGTGAGGGTCGCTTGCTACTAAGTTCTAACGTGTTGATAAATGTATTGGGAGCTTAGCTCAGCTGGTTCAGAGCATCACGCTAAAGCGTGAGGGTCGCTTGCTACTAAGTTCTAACGTGTTGATAAATGTATTGGGAGCTTAGCTCAGCTGGTTCAGAGCACCTGCCTTACAAGCAGGGGGTCGCTGGTTCGAACCCAGCAGTTCCCACAAACGAATAACCTCATAATTAGTTTTATGGGGTTATTTTTTTCATAATTTGTAAAGTATTTCCTTAAGTTGGGACTGGTTCAGAGCATCACGCTACAGCGTGAGGGTCGCTGGTTCGAACCCAGCAGTTCCCAGTTAAAGATGAAGGAGTTAGCCAGTGTCTGTCTCCTTTTTATATTTGTGGGTGAAACATAGGTGAAACAATTTAATTTGGAGTAGCTTATTTTTACTATAGAATTTTCTTGATCTCTATAGACTTATAAATGCCTTTATTATTATAAAAACGGTTTAGAAGTTTAGTTCGGTTTTATAGATCCGGCTGATTCCGTTTTCATAGGAATTGAATTCCTTCAAGACATCATCAACCGTTTTGAAGGAAGACTGCCTGAGATTATTTCTCCTGCTTGTGAAATACAGTGTGCCCGTGTGTATATCAACGAATGGGCAATAATCCATTTGTTTTGAGTTTATTCCGGATCCAAGGTTTTTTGCTTTTCCCCATGTACCATCCGCCAGTCTCCGGCTGATATACAGGTCTCCGCTTCCCTGACCATCGCTCCGGTTATAAGCTGTAAACAGGAGATATGACTCATCGGGTGCTACGAATGCATTAAATTCATAGCCTTCAGAATTTACTGAGTCTCCCAGTGCCTGCGGAGCCTGATACCCTTTATTATAAGGGCAAATGAAAATATCATCTTTTCCTTCTGATCCGGATATGTTTAATGTAAAATAGAGGTTATTATTCAATGTCAGGCAGGGGTAGAATTCATCATTCTCAGAATTTACAACTGCACCCATGTTTTTAGGTTTCGACCAGTCACCATTGGGACTGTCCCTTTCAACATACCATATATCAAAATCCTTTTCAGGACTGCCTTCTGTTACCGGCCGGTTCGACGCAAAGAGAAGCTTCAGCCCGTCGGGCGAAAAGGAAGGTTCAAGATCGCGAAAATTTCCTGAAAAGGGCGCGATCTCAGGTCTGGTCCAGTTGCCGTTTATTTTCCTGGAACAGGCGATGACCGACATATCCTCCATGGGACTGAGAATGGTAAAATAGAATTCATCTTCTGCTGGTGATATGGTAAAATCCCTGGTATAAACGAATTCTGCAAGGATTTCAGGAAATGCAGGCCGGACCGTATTCTTATCCTGTGCCGCCATATTAAGGCATAGAAGCAATGAGAAATAAAAAAGTATTTTAATGTGATTCTTCTTCATATGAGAATTGAATTGGGATTTAAAAAGTTCATTACCATAATAATGTTCCGGTTTCCCCAGCGTTCATGGGCAGTACTATGGATTTTCCCTCACAGTTAATCCTGATGTTCACAGACTTATCATTTTTATTCATCAATATCACTGCGGTTTTACCATCGGGAGTAGTAAAAGCTACGTTGGGAATATTGGTTGGCAGGTTTGATTCAATTCTTACAGAACCCGGCCGGACAAATTCAGAGGCCTGGGCAACAATGTAATACGCGGGGTTTCTGGTGATTTTATCTCCGGAAATGGTAATTGCACCCAGACAGCTTGTACATCCTCCCCTGTCGGTATGCGGTTGCCATTTTTCGTCGGATGCTAAATTCCATTCGAGGACAGTTTTGCACCAGTTCCGGCTTGCCCCGATTATCAGAGTTTCCAGATGCCATGGAAAGTCTGTTTTAAAATCTCCCGGTGCTCCTACCCACTGTTCGGTAAAATAAAGGTTTTTTAGGGGGAAGGAATCATGCACACTGGAAAGCGTGGAAATCTTTCCTCCGTATAGATGGAAGGCTGAGCCATCGACGTACTTCGAAGCTGCCGGATCGGACAATATCGATAGCGGATAATCAGGTTTATCAGCATTATGATCGTAGACAATAATTTTAGTTTGAATCCCTTTTTGCTTAAATACAGGACCTAAATGGGATTTTATAAATTCCGCCTGCTGATCGGCAGGCATAAACATACTGGGATTATTACCCGGATGAAGAGGCTCGTTCTGGGGTGTAATTGCATTAATCCGGATTCCCTCTCCCGCCATCCCCTCTATATATTTACAAAAGTAATTGGCGTAAGCATCGTAATACTCGGGCAGTAAACTTCCTCCGCGGGTATCATTATTGTCCTTCATCCATTTCGGTGCGGACCAGGGAGATCCAAGCAGCTTAATATGCGGATTAATTTCAAGAATTTCTCTTAAGGTGGGAATCAGGTAAAGAGTATCATATGCCATTGAAAAATGCAGCAGTTCAGGATCTTTAGTTCCTGCGGGAAGGTCATCATACGACCAGGTTTTCTCGTCAAGGTCGGATGCGCCAATGCTTAATCTCAGATAACTGACTCCGATTTCCCCGTCGCCATTCCCGAAAAGTTCATTGAGGATTTTTCTTCTGGCATCGGGCGACATATGTTGCAGATGATAAGCGCTTCCTCCGGTAAGGGTATATCCAAAACCATCCATTTCCTGATAGCGGATCTCAGGGTTGATGGTTATTTCTTCGCTGGCTACTTTGGATTTTAGGATGACAGGACGATACTCTAGTAAGGATGATCCGTCAGCTGCTGTCACGCAAAAAAGAGCCTGAGAATGCTTCTGGTTCTCTTTTTGACCAATAACTGAGTGAAAGCAAAAAGGAAGTGACAGCAGAAGAAAAAAAGCGATTTTTTTAGCCATAGGATTTGTATAAATTTACCAAACAGATTTTCAATAAAGGGAAAACAGTTTTCAGAATACAGGTTTTCACTTCTACAAGATAGTGAGAATACCAGTGAGCCAATATAATCCTTTTAAAAATAATCTGTGAAAGATATTCCGGTAAACTTATATGCATTAAATGAAACCAGCCGACAGGGAAAAAGCCCACAATCAACTTTTAAAGGATTTTGACAGGAAATATTACGGATTAAAAAAGCGGTATAAAAAACGGCTTGAAAAGTCAAATAAAAAAGTGAAGCATTCAAACGGAATAGTACAGAGATACATAAATCCGGTTTTGACAGCTGAGCATATCCCTCTGGAATGGAGGTATGATCTGAATCCACTGACTAATCCATTTCTGCTTGAAAGAATAGGAGTAAACGCTGTCTTTAATGCAGGGGCTTTAAAATGGAAAGGAAAATATGTTGTGGTGGCCCGGGTGGAAGGATATGACAGGAAGTCCTATTTTGCCATTGCGGAAAGTAAAAATGGAGTTGAAAAATTCCGGTTCCGGGAGAAACCGATTAAACTTCCTGAAACCGCCGATCCGGATATTAATGTTTATGACATGCGACTGGTGAAGCATGAGGATGGATGGATTTACGGAATTTTTTGCACGGAAAGAAAGGATGCAAGCATGCCGGATGATCCCAGTGCTGCCAGGGCCAATGCAGGAATTGTGCGAACCAGGGATTTACTGAACTGGGAAAGGCTTCCCGACCTGATTTCAGCCTCAGATCAGCAAAGAAATGTTGTCCTGCACCCGGAATTTGTTAACAGAAAATATGCTGTTTACACCAGACCCCAGGATGGTTTTATCGAAACAGGGAAGGGCGGGGGAATTGGCCTTGGGTTTATCGACAAAATGGAAAAGCCAGAAGTAAAAAATGAAATAATAATTAATCCACGGGTTTATCATACCATTTATGAATCCAAAAACGGTCTGGGACCGGCTCCTCTTAAAACTCCTGAAGGATGGCTGCATCTGGCTCACGGAGTGAGAAATACGGCTGCCGGACTCCGGTATGTCTTATACATGTTTATGACGGATTTAAAGGATATTGGCAAAGTAATCTATCAGCCTGCCGGATATTTCATGGCTCCGCAAAATGAAGAGAGAATCGGAGATGTCTCCAATGTGCTTTTTTCAAACGGCTGGATCGCCGATGATGACGGAAAGGTTCTTATTTACTATGCATCCTCCGATACCCGTCTGCATGTTGCAGAAACAAGCATTGTGAAACTCATCGATTACGTGAAGAACAGTCCCGCTGATTTGTTGTCAACCGGCAAATCCGTTGATGCTGTCATACATCTGATTGAAAAGAATAAGACCCGAAAATCAGGGAAGTAAAATCTGGTATTATAGTACTCACCTCATGAACATGCCTAATTATATTATTCTCAAAAAGGTTCGTTCTATATTAAGATAAAAACATCTCAAATTCCTAAAATAAAATTCTTATTTTTGAAATCTGTTAATCATTTAAAAAAATTCAAAATGACAAAGCAAGATATATTGAAACTCTTCAAGTCCATTGATGAGTCGGATACAAAAACATTTTTGACATTCCTTGACGACAATGCAAATTTTAAATTTGCCAACATGCCGGTGGTTTCCGGTAAAAAAAATATAGGGGAGTTCCTGGATGGATTTTTCAAATCGATACGTTCCCTCTCGCATAAAAATCTTGAGATATACGAACTTGAAGGGATTCGATTTGTAAATGGAAATGTTACCTACACCCGACACGACGGATCAACACTATCAGTAGATTATTCAAATACCTTTAAGATGAAGGGGGATAAGATTTTCGATTACCTGATTTTCGTGGATAATTCAGAGCTGTATAAATAATTATTTATCGATTCCTTCAAATCAGAATCTGGCCCGGAGGAATCCGGGTTTTTTTTTAACAATTAGATAATAAAAATGATGTTGGATAACATATAATCGGAATAAGCATTATCTTTGTTATCGAATTAACAGGAGAGGACATGGAGAAAAACTCTGCGCTATTTTTAGACAGAGACGGGACAATAATTGAAGACCGGGGATATTTGAAAAAAGCGGATGAGATTGTTTTCATCCCTGGCTGTTTCGAGGCCCTTCGCAAACTGCAGAATTTCTTTAAGTTTTTTATTATTACGAATCAATCGGGAATTTCAAAAGGCATACTTACCGAAGAGGAAGTGAAAAATGTAAATGAATCCCTTCTGCAAAAATTGAAAGCAGAAGAAATTCTGATAAATGAAATTTATGTTTGCCCTCATCGAACTGAAGATAACTGTCATTGTAAAAAACCCAGTCCGTTTTTTATAAATCAGGCTAAGTCCGACTACCAATTGAACCTGCAAAGCTCCTTTATTCTGGGCGATCATCCCTCAGATGTCGAATGTGGACTAAATGCCGGCGTTAAGCCTGTTTATCTTTTAAGCGGACATGGCATGAAGCACTTAAGGGAGGTGAGTCCGGGAACTTTGGTCATGGAAAACATTGTTGAAGCAGCAGATTATATTTTAAAAAATTTATATACAAAGCATTAAAATGAACGATTTATTTAAAATTCTAAAGGAAAAAGATATCTCTCTCCCTTCTGATGTAGAAAATCTGCTGAAATCGTGCAAAGGATTCACTTTTTACGAAACGGTTGATCAGTTGGCATACGCTGCTGTAAATGGCGAAAACAGTTCGTTTCAGGTCAAATATGACATCCCGGGCAAGGGTGAATTCACAGAAGCTGTGGTTCACAGGGTAAGTAACGGGATTTCGGCAAATTACACAGAACCCTATATGCGTCGGAGAGATCCTGATACCATGGCAATCTCAGATAATTTGCCTACAGATAAAACCAGGTTCAGGGATAAATTTGGATATGAATTTGACAGTCTTAAGCTTGAGACCCTCAACTGGCTTAAGGAACAGGAGCTGGCTGTTTTCTTTTACTTTGCCGGCTGGGAAAATCTGGGGGTTACAGGAATAGCAATTGCTCCTGCCAATGCTGGTTTTTTTGCTATGGGACTTTCCATGCTTCAGCGGATTCTGCCCGCAAAGGATCTGACGAATGGATTTGTTACCGAATCTGTAATATATGTTGCTCCAACATTCAGGCATACTCACTTTGCAGGCAAACAGGTTGTGGTGCATAATCGATCTGAAGAACTTCATGAAATATATTCCTATAACCTTTATCCGGGTCCCAGTGCAAAAAAAGGATTATACGGAGCCCTTCTTGCCAAAGGGGAAAAAGAAGGATGGATAACCGCCCACTGTTCCACGGTTCAGGTGGTTAGCCCTTATGACAACTCCACAACATTCATGCACGAAGGCGCCAGCGGTGGGGGGAAAAGTGAGATGCTGCAGCATATAGTCAGGGAACCCAGCGGACAAATACTGATTGGTCAGAATATTCAGACCTCAGAAACCCGTCTTATTAACCTTCCTATTTTTTGTTCCTTTTATCCCATGACGGATGACATGGCTCTGTGCCACCCTTCTGTGCAGAAGGATAACGGTAAGCTTACAGTCCTGGATGCGGAGAACTCATGGTTTATTAGGGTCGATGGCATAAAGGATTATGGAGATGATCCCTTCCTTGAAAAAATAACCATCAAGCCAAAGAAGCCGCTGTTGTTTCTGAATATTAAATCAAAGCCCGACTGTACAGCTCTTGTTTGGGATCACATTGAAGATCAGCCCGGCAAAACCTGTCCCAACCCCAGGGTTATTTTACCAAGGGAGATTGTGCCGGGAGTAATAAACAAACCTGTATCCATCGACGTGAGAAGCTTTGGAGTGCGCACTCCACCTTGTTCAAGAGAAGAGCCAAATTATGGAATAATAGGACTTTTTCATATTCTTCCTCCGGCACTTGCCTGGTTATGGCGGCTTGTATCACCCCGCGGACATGCCAATCCCAGCATAGTTGGAGGTGAAGGAATGGAATCGGAAGGAGTTGGTTCATACTGGCCCTTTGCTACAGGGAAAAAGGTTGCACAGGCAAACATGTTGCTGGAACAGATTATGCAAACTCCAATGATGCGATACACCCTTGTTCCGAATCAGTATATTGGCGTCTGGAAAGTCGGATTTAAACCCCAGCTGATTATGCGTGAGTATCTTACACGCCGGGGGAATGCAAAGCTAAGAAGCGACCAGTACCAGGAAGCGCGATGCTCTCTGCTGGGTTATGAACTAAACTATTTAACCATCGAAGGTGCAAAAATTCCATCCAGGTTTCTGCAGGTGCACAGACAAACTGAAGTCGGTCCGGAAGGTTACGATGCCGGAGCTGAGATCTTATATAACTTTTTTAAAAGGGAATTGCAGGATTATCTGAAACCGGAACTCTCTGCAACGGGCAAAAAGATTATTGAAGCTTGTCTGGCCGGGGCCTCCGTTGAACAATATAATGCTATTATTCCCATGAACTACCAGTATTCATTCATAACTCCCAGTGATTATGAGATGAATAGTATAAACTAGAGTTTATTCGATTTTGATTTTTTTATGGTTGACAAGACACCATTTAAAACGCCCCACCCCAACCCCTCCCCCAAGGGAGAGGGGCTCAATCTCATCTGCATCAAGTGTAATTGCAAATTATAATGATGGTACATGAGCTTCTTTTCTGTTTTTATTTTAGCTCCTGTTGATAACTCTCTTAAGCCCCTCCCACCTGGGGGAGGGGTTGGGGTGGGGCATTGGACTATGTATTATTTATCTTTTCAAATATTTGATTTGCATTTTATTACCTATAACTAATTGAATTAAGTGAGTAAGTTATGAGGAATAAGTCTTAGTTATTTACTCGGTTGAAAAGGAAATGCGCAATGCCGCTTCCATCTGGGGGAGAGCCTGTTCCGCCCACTGCGGGAAATTTGTAGTTGAGTGTACAAACTAATAATTCAATATACCCATCTCCCCATCCCTCCCACATGTTTTTTCAATTTAAAACAGTTCCAAAGTAATTTTTCAGTATTTTGTCTGGCTCAAATCGATTAATTTTTAGCCATGAAAAAATGCCTCCTGATATTGTTTGTGCTGCTGGCATTGAGCCCTAGAGCTTTTACTCAGACACAGACAGATACCATTTTTACTATACACGCCGATACTCCTGTAACCATTGACGGACAGGCAACAGAAGATTGCTGGGCCAATACAGACTGGCATCCCATCAGTCAGGTATGGATACCATGGCATGGCAGTGTTTCTGCTGCCGATTTTACAGGGAAATTTAAGGTTGCCTGGGACAGTCTGTATCTATATGTGCTGGTAGATGTAACTGATGATTCTCTGTCGGATGATCATTCTGATCCTTTAATTCAATGGTACGATGATGATTGTGTTGAAGTTTTTATTGATGAAAACCGCTCCAAAGGGTTTCACCAGACTAATAATAATGCCTTTGCCTACCATGTAAGCATCTTTTATGATGTCATTGACCTGAATTCTTCCGGAGGACCCGTTAATTACAAAAATAATATTGAGGTGGTCATGGATACTGTCGCTCCGCATAAATACCTGTGGGAAATGGCCATAAAAAATTATTCGTCGGCATTTAATGTGAACGATCCGGAGGCCAGCAGGGTAAAGCTTAGCCCTAATAAGCTGATGGGTTTTACCATTGCCTATTGTGATAATGATAAAGGTACCACAAGGGAGAACTTTATCGGCTCTATGAACATGACTTCGGCAACTGCGAATGACAATTATATAACAGCAGATTATTTCGGAAGTATGAAATTAATGCCACCCGCAACTACCAGGGTTGATCAGAAAGTTTCGGAAAATGAAGGCTTTAAGGTTTTCCCGGTGCCATCTTCCGATGAAATAAGCGTTGAACTGGGGACATCAGGGCAATTCAACAATCGACTGTCTGTAAAAACTATGGCAGGCCGGGAAATTAAAAGTCTTGATTTTACTGAAAACAAAATTAGTTTTAGTATTGAAGATATGGAAGCAGGAATGTATGTTCTGAGTCTGAAAAATGAAAATACTTCGGAATCAAGGATTTTTATTAAGCAATAGCATCTCCCGAATACAATATTTTCAAATACCCATAAAAATGATTTCATTCAAAGCCTGGAGTATTGTTCTCTTGACGGCAATTGTTGCTGCAGCTTGCGTAGCCAAACCTTCCACTAATAATTCCGGATTTCTTGCGAATTACAAGGGAGTTCCATACTCCGATTCACTCCGGGCAGGAGGTATTCAAAAAATCCCGGGTAAGGTGGAATGCGAATTTTATGACATCGGAGGAGATTCGTTATCCTATTTTGACAGTGACAGGAACAACAATGGCAGCGGCAGTCTGAATAAGGGGGAGGGATATCTGAATAACTTCAGGATAGGGGAGTCGCCGGATATCTCTTACACTAAATTTCACGATTCAATTGATAATTCCCCGTACAGCATCGTCCAGCCAAAGGAGGGTGAACTATATCTTGGATGGACAGAACCCGGTGAATGGACCCGATACACAGTTGAGGTTAAGGAAACCGGACGATACAAGATTGGGACCATGTACACTTCCAATCGGGGAGGAGCCATCCGGCTGTATTTGGATGATACCGATTCCACAGCAAATTTGAATATCCCAAGCACCTATAATGAAAACGAACCCATCGCCTGGAGGCAATGGCACCATTGGAATTTTGCGGATTCACTTACCACGGTGACTCTTACTGCAGGAAAACACATCCTTACCCTTGAGATTGCTGAACAGGGAAATTTTAACTTCGATTATCTTTTGTTTTCAAAGATGGAATAGTTTTACGCAGCCTGAAGGATAAATGGATTAGTTTCAAAGCTGCACTTTATTTTTTATCTCCTTTTATCATTTTTTCTTTCCGGACCTTATCGAAAATCCAAAAATTAGTTCGAATTTTAATTCAGTTTTCCTGAACCATATAACCATTCCTAAATCTTCAGTATAATGAAAACCCTATCCTGGCTTTGCGGCTTTTGGCTTGTTCTTTTCTCATTTTCCTCAGATCTGTATTCGCAAGATGTAATCCTGTTGCGAACAGGTGATGAAATTAAGGCAACTGTTAATGAGATCAGTAATGACATTATTAAATACAGGAAATTTGAAAATCCAACAGGTCCTTTTTACACCATTTCGAAGTCTGATGTGTTTATGATTAAATATGAAAACGGGACACGTGAGGTATTTGAAAATACGGATGCAACGACAAAACCGAAAAATCAGGAAACAACAGCCAATGAAGCATCTGGGGCGCTGACTTTCAAAAAACCACAGAGTGTTTATCAAAAGGATTTACTTCTGATTCCCAAGGAAATAAGACTTAAATATAAGGATTCAGATGGAGCACTGAAATACTATAACAAGGGAACTCAATTTATAAAAACGGGTAAAATTCTGGCGGGGGCGAGTCTGGCGGCCTCAATATCGGTGGGCCTTCTTGTTAAGAATCCTTCGCCTGTTTTTGGCTGGACGGCAGTTGGCTTTTCCAGTGCTTCATTAATCGGATCAATCTGGATCACGGTGAACGGAAGACATAAAATTAGAAAATCCGTCGAGTTATATAATTCTCAAAATCCCCAATAAGATTGGATCAGAGTTATTTCCAATGAAGATATGTCAGGCTTTTACTTTTGCAAAAAACGAGAAATTCAGGCCTGCTCCAAAATAAAAGCCTCCCCAGTTAATGCTTACTAAGTCATTATTAACACTATGGTTCACATAAAAGTTGGCGTATCCTGTTGAACTTGAAGTAGATGGGTGAGATTCTTTGTAAGTAATGAATCTTTTTCCTGCCTCAAAATTTAATGTCAGCCTTTTCGAAATTATCCAGTCAAGGCCCAGAGAAAAATCGGATCCCATTCCACTGATCATCGATTCCTTATAGCTTATATCGTACAAAATAATCTCACCACTCATCAACCCGATGTCAAGCGATGGTTTGAAAAGCAGGACGAGATTTTTCTTATAGTTTATGGAACGACCGTAAATGAATGAGATATTATAATATAAACTACGCAAATTAATTTCGTTCAGACCATTATAATAATTTGATCCGAAAATTGATTTTTTTGGAGTCGCAATCAGCTGTAATCCGGCTCCCATCCAGTGTCTCTGAGAACCTCCAACTGCTGCCAGCATGCTCAGATTAATGGCTCGAAAAGAATTCTTCCCATTCAGCCCAATTGAAGGGTCCTGATTGTGGTACCTCCAGAATGCCAACAGTTTATCATCTGAATCCCGGTTAAAATAGTTTTCACTTAGCCCTACACGAAGTCTGAAAGTAAGGCCGGTTTTATTGTCCAATTCTTTTTCCCTTACAGGCGATGAATCTGGGAAAACAATCTCTTTCCCACCCGAATAATGAAGGGTGGAAACATCCTCCTTAAAAACTGTATATATTCCTGCTGGCTCCGTTTGCTCATATTTTTTGTAACGAATCTCTACGTCGCCAACCACAATATCTTTTGCAGGAATTATAACTCCGCTTTTCATGAAGATTGTGTCCTGCGCATGAATGAGCAGAGGGGATGCCAGAAAAAGGAGAACGAGCAATTTTGACTTCATACGGATATTTTAAAATTCAACAAATAAAATTACACATTAGTATTATTATTAAGACAATATTTAGAATTACTTTTATATAGGTTTGAAAATCATTACTCTTATGAAAGGCCTTATTCTGTTTTTTTCGTTTCTGATGATTTTATTTTTGCCTTCCTTTTCTCAGCAATCTGAAGATTTGCAGGAGAAACAGAGGAATCTTCTCAATGAAGGTTCATATGATGCTGCTCTTTATTACGCGGAGGAAATTGCAGCCGCATACAGAGGCATGAATAATGAACACAGTGTTGAATTTGCAGAAGCTTTACATAATCTGGTATTGTCGCACTTTTATATGGGGAATTACAGAAAGGCCCTTTATTATGCGAATAGTGAAATTGAGCTGAGAGAAAAGCTGAAACTTACCCGGGATGTTGATTTTATTGAATCACTGGAAGCGGCTTCGAAAATTAACAGCAGGATTGGAGATTTTAACGAGGCTGTGAAAATTATTATGAGAGCTGAAAGGTCTGCCTCATCAATATTTGGCAACGAATCAATTGAGTATGCCAATATGTTAAGCATACGTGCCGGTATATATAACGATATGGGCAGTTCTGTTAACGATATAGTTCTGCTAAAGCAATCCAATGATCTTTTTGCGAAGGCAGAATATATATTTCTGAAAAATGGTGAAAAGGCTCAATCAGCCTACATAATTAATAAATCAAACAGGGCTGTCTGTTATCAGAATTCCGGTAATACCCCGTTGGCTGAAACCAATCTGCAACAGGTACTCTCGTTTGTGAAAAATCTTTATGGTGACAATTCAAAAATGTATGCCATTGCCTTAAATAACCTGGGTGTATTATATTTCAACTATGGATCTTTCAGACAAGCGGAGAATTATTTTGTGCAATCCATTGATATTTTAAAGAATAATGCTCCCGATGGTTACCTGCAAACCGGAATCTGCCTGAATAACCTGGCCGCCCTGTACCACGCCCTTGGAAATTTTTCCAAATCAACCCTTCTTTTTAATGAAGCCTCCAAAATTTTTGACTACAATAAAATCGGACAAAGTCCGGTTTATGCAGTCCTGATGAATAATAAGGCCTCTGTTACCTTATCAGAAATGTATTATGCAAGTCCTGAAAAGAAAAGCCGGGGTAAATTGCTTGGATGTGGACAGATACTTTTAAAAGCTGACACTCTCTACGAAAAAAATTGTGTTATGCCACAACCTGATGGCTATGATATTATGAGTAATATTTCATTATGGTATAAGCTGACCGGTGACTCAAAAAAATCGAATGAAATAATGCTGGCGCAGTCTTACCAGTCGGGCTTGTCAATGCAGCCGATTTCTATGATTACCAAAATGAAGGTCTCAGCAGCTCTTGCGGGCTTCGATAATATTGAACATAATTCTGTACTGGAAGCACAGATGATTCCTGTCAAAATTCAGGTCCCCGATCAAATGATCAATGAAGATCAACTTAGGCAAAATGAACAGGACCAAAATGCTTCAACCCGGTTTCTGCTAAATCTCATTATCGGGAAAGGGGAAAAAGTTAAGAAGACACTAGGTCCCTATCATTACGGTTACGCAGCGCTGATCAAGGGAATTACTCCGCTTTACAAATCAATCGGCTCCGTGGAAATGGAAGAAGATTTGATGCTTGAATACCTGAATATATTGAATCATAATATCCTTCAGGACTTTACATTCCTTTCAGAAAGTGAAAAGGAAATGTACATGCAGACACGGTTACCTGATATGTATGAGTTTATGGCATACGCGCTGGAGAGAAAAGAAAAGAATCCAGATATTGCCTGCAATGCTTATAATCTAATTATTCAAAATAAGGGACTCATGCTTAAATCAAGCAGCGCAATGAGAGTTTCTATTCTCCAAAGTCATGATCCTGAATTGATTAAGACATACGACAGCTGGCTTGCACTTCAGAAAGAGATTTCCATTTTGTACGCTACACCGGTAGATATGAGGAAGGAAGACCTGAATGGATTGGAAAGTAAATCTGTTGCAATGGAAAAAGAACTGGTTAAAAAATCCCAGAGTTTTGGCGAATTCAGGAAGGATATGCAGATTACATGGTCCGATGTGCGCAATCAGCTTAAACCCGGGGAGGCTGCTATTGAATTTACAAACTTTACTGTAAGGGAAAGAGATAAAGGTGAGCAGACGTATTATTGTGCTTTATTGGTAAAACCAAATTCAGTATACCCTGAAATGGTTAAATTATTTGAGGAGACTGAATTAAGTTCTTTACTCGGGGAAGAGTCGGGGAATAATGCTGCATCCATTACAAAACTCTACGGTACAAGGGATAAGAGCGATTCCAGACTCTATAAGCTTATCTGGAAGCCATTGGAGACCTATTTGAGTGATGTGAAAAAAGTTTACATTGCCCCGGCCGGATTATTATATAAGATTTCTTTTGCAGCGCTTAGTCCTGAAGTAAATACTTTTTTGTGCGATAAATATGAAATTCAGTTAAAGGGAAGCACCGGAACAATTTCATCTGCATCCTCCTTCCTTTCTGGTGAAAATCTTTCGGCACTGGTATTCGGGGGCATAAAATACAGCGAGGAGAAAGATGAGGAGGAGGTATGGAGTTACCTGAACGGAACAAAAACCGAGGCAGATGCGGTTGTAAATATCCTGAAAAGAGAAAATATAAAGGTCGATTACCTTTCGAGCGAATCAGCAACTGAAACCTATCTGAAAAAGAATGCCGGGAATTTTGAACTCTTGCATATTGCTACTCATGGATTCTTTTTTCCCGATCCCAATGAAGTGCGATTTGCAGAAAATGACAAAACTGTGGAATATGGTGAAGTGGCCTTCAGAGGGATGAACCGGGGTTTGGGCGTAAACAGTTTTGTGAACAGCACAAATCCTCTTATGCGTTCAGGCCTGGTTTTTGCCGGTGCAAATGATGTCTGGATCAAAGCTGAAGTTAATAAGGAGGATGATGGAGTCCTCACGGCAATGGAAGTTTCGCAAATGGATATGCACAAAACCAAAATTGTAGTGCTGTCGGCATGTGAAACAGGACTTGGAGATATAAAGGGAAGTGAAGGCGTATATGGATTGCAGCGGTCCTTCAAAATGGCCGGTGTAAGGTATATTCTGGCAAGTCTTTGGCAGGTTCCCGATAAGGAAACTGTTGAGTTTATGGAGAATTTTTACGCTCAGTTGATGAAAACAAAAGATCCAAGGGAAGCTTTTGCGGAAACCCAGAACTATATGAGACAGAAATACGACCCTTATTTTTGGGCGGCTTTTGGGCTTATTGAATAATCAGAAATCTATTTAATAATACAATGAAATTTTAAAGATCAGGTGCTATGGAAACTTTCAGAAATCTTGTTGTTACGATTGTGGTGCTTTTCATGTCAATACCTGGCCTTCATGCGCAGGATAAATTTACCGTTATCAAAGTAACCGGAAACATTGTAATCAAGAGGACAGGCTCGCCCCTGGATATAGGGACAGCATTTAACCAGGATGAGAACCTTTCATTTAATAATTCTGCTTCACGGGCTGCAGTAATCAACCCACAGCGGGGAAGGTATCTTTTAACCGCCGATAATGCTGCGGATTTCAGGTCTTCTAAATCCGAATTTCTGCCACCTGCAAATAAAATTAGCTCGAGGGGAATAGGGCTAATCCTTTCCGTTAATGATCTGAAAAACTATTTTGAGGGAAGTTTTGTAATCCTCGATGAGATAAAAATAAAACTGGACCCGCAGATTTTTCCCATGAATGAGAAAAAATATTTTTACATCCGTTATAATTACAAGAATGAAACAATAAATAAAAAGCTTGGTTTTTCAAATGATACGCTCATTATATCGAGGAATGAGCTTTTTACAATTGATGGAAAGCAAATCCCAAATCCGGAAATCAGTGAAATGAAACTCATGTACATGGAGGAAGGGCTGAATTATGTTTCCACACCTATTTGCAGCTTTACTCCGGTATTCCCGGATGAACAGGAATTGAAAAAAGAAGTCGGTATAATTCTGAAACAAACCAGTTCCAGGACTTTTAAGGATAAACTGAATGAAGTATCTGCCTTTATAACTGAGTTTTATGGCAAACCGGATTTGGATAACCTTAAAAATTGGCTGTCCTCAAATTTCAGCCCCGAAGAATTAAACTAAATGTATCTGAGTGAATGAATAACGTTTTACAATCAATACCTTGGAAAATATTATCCTTTAAGATAATTTAAATCGCACTATTCTTCCGGCGGGCTATGAAAAAACCTATTATCCTGTTATTACTTGTCTTATTTTCCTTTGATTTATTCAGTCAGGAAGTTGATCCGAAAATCAACTACTTTTCTGTCAGCGATTATGGAAAAGCCCACGAATCAGCTAACTGGGCTGTTGTTCAGGATACTTCGGGCATACTTTATTTTGGTAATGCCGGAGGTTTGATTCAATATGATGGCCGAAACTGGAATTTTATCAAAATAAAGGATCAAAGTTCCTGGATCAAAGCCCTTGCCGTCTCAGATCAAAACGTTGTTTACCTGGGTGCTCAGAATGAATTTGGCTATTTATCCCCCGACAAATCAGGAAAACAGAGTTACATATCCCTGAGTGATCAGCTGAATGACAGTCTTAGAAATTTTAACAATATAGCAAGGGTATGGACCTGGGATGATAAAGTTGTATTTCAGTCTGAAAACAGAATCTTCATTTATAACGGAAAAACCATCAGCACAATAACTCCCGAAACTTCTTTCCATCTATCATTCCTTGTGGATAATGAAATATTCGTCCGCGAAAGGGGAATAGGCCTGATGAAACTTTCCGGAAATGAACTGCAATTTGTAAAAGGAAGTGAATTCCTTAAAAATACAGGGGTTTGTGTATTCGTCAATTCAAGCGATCCCCGAAAATATATTCTCCTCTCCAGAGAGGATGGATTCTGGAAGGTGGATAAAACGAGCTTTCAGGCAGTTCCGGTTTCAGGTGGTGATACTGACTTTCTGAAAAAAGCCGGGGTGTATGGAGGGGTTGCCCTTTCTGGCGGAAGAATTGCCCTTAATACGCTTTATGAAGGCATACTAATAATAGATGAGGACTTCACTATTTTAAACAGGATCAATAAAGACAAGGGTTTAAAAGTAAACGGAGTTCTTTGTCTTACGAAGGATTTCCAGGGGAATCTCTGGGCCGGACTTGATAATGGTATAGTGCAGGTCTGGGATAACTCCCCCGTTTCAACTTATGGAAAACAATCAGGAATTTCCGGAAATATCAATTCGCTTGTCCGTTATTCGGGCAGGCTCACCGTTGGAACAACCGATGGACTTTTCATTCAGAATCAGTCTTTGGAAGCCGGGAACCCTTTCAAAATATTTCCCGGTTTTGTAAAAGACGTCAGGGCACTTTGCATTGCTGACAAACAGCTAATTGCAGGCACCCAGAACGGACTTTTCAGTTTAGAAGGAGCAAAAGTGGAAAGGATAAATGATGAGGTGGTGAGTGCCTTGTATTTTTCCCGAAAACTTGGGATTCTTTTTGTTGGAGGGAGCAACAGAATACAATTGTATCATTTTAAGGGTAAATGGGAGAAAATTGGCGAAATTGAAGGTTTGCAGGATGATATAGTTCGCATTGAAGAGGAGCAGGATTCGCCTGTTATCTGGCTTGGAGGATCGCACAATGGAGTAATAAGGATGATTTTTTCAGATTCCCGTAACTTAAAATATGCCCTTGACAGGTTTGATAGTTTTGACGGTTTAGCTGAAAACTCCTGGACCATACCATTAAGCTTTAACGGGAAGACAATATTTGCCACAAGGACCGGGCTTATGCAATTTATCGACGAGAACAGTTTACGGATGCAGCTCCCCGATTCTCTTAAGAACAGGCCTGAATTTTCAAGGGGATATTTTGATTATTTATTTATCGATAGTATACAGGATAAGGCGGGCTTCCCAATCTATAATCTCGCAGAATCAAAAAGCAGAATTTACGCAAACAGGGATGGAGAGCTGGGGTTTTATAACAAACAAAAGAATAACGAATGGGAGTCAAAAGCCTTTGTACTTTCTGATGTTGGTAAAGTGAATGTATTCTTTTATGAGGATAATGGTATTTGCTGGATAGGTGGAGATGACGGACTGATCCGTTTTGATGAAAATGTTGATAAGAATTACGATCTGCAGTTTAATGCTATCATTAGCCGTGTGAGCTGCAATAATGATTCTGTTTTATGGAATGGTTATGATGGATTAACTCCGAAAGATGGACCCAAGGGAATTAGCCTGAATTATTCACAAAATTCACTTGAATTTCAATTTGCTGCACCCTTTTATGAAGGTCAGGATAAAATACTCTTCTCGGCCAGACTCGAGGGCAGAGATGAAAATTATTCCGACTGGGTTCCGGAAAATAAGCTATTCTGTTCCAATCTTCAAGAAGGAGATTATACACTAAGAGTTAAAGCGAAAAATGCCTATGGAACTGAAAGTAAGGAGTGCACTTATAGATTTACCATCAGGGCCCCCTGGTACCGTACTTTTGGTGCGTACCTGCTGTATATTCTGATTTTTATTCTCATCACCTTCATCGGGATTCGGATAAATTCCTGGAGACTTATTGAGAAAAACAGAAAACTCGAAGAAATTATCCTTGAGCGAACACATGAAATTGAGACTAAAAATAAAATTCTTGTTAAGCAAAAGCAGGAAATTCTGGATTCGATCAACTATGCCCAGAGAATTCAGAAAGCAGTCCTTCCGGATGATGATCTTTCTTCCAGCTGGCTGGGAGAACATTTTATATTTTTCAGACCTAAAGATATTGTAAGCGGCGATTTTTACTGGGCAACGTTGTCGGGCAACAGACTGTACTTTTGTGTTGCTGATTGCACAGGACATGGAGTGCCGGGAGCATTCATGAGCATGCTGAGTATTTCGCTTTTAAATGAAGTTGTTTTGACGGAAGGATTTACCGACTCCGGAAAGATACTGAACAGACTCAGGGAACTCATTATCGAATCGCTCCGGCAAAAGGGAATTCCTGGCGAGCAGAAAGATGGAATGGATATTAGCCTTTGTATACTGGACAGGGATAAATCTGAGCTGCAATTTTCCGGGGCAAATAATCCCCTGTATATTGTCAGAAATAGAAGTAAGGAAGCCATCCCGAGTCACAGGCAGCTCGATAAGGATGAACATGTTTTATATGAATTGAAGGGCGACTCCATGCCAATAGCCATATATGTTAAAATGGAGGATTTTAAGACACAACATGTAAAGGTTCTGAAAGGAGACAGGATTTTTCTTTTCTCTGATGGAATTGCTGATCAGTTTGGTGGTCCTGCTAATGAAGGTGGAGGAAAGAAATTCATGAGCAAATCACTTAAAAATGCCTTACTGGATTCCTGTCAGCTTTCAATGGAACAGCAAAAACAGGCGATAGAAGATCAGATCAATGCCTGGATGGCATATACAGATCCCACAACCGGAGAGGCATTTGAGCAGGTAGATGACATTTGTCTGATGGGTGTTGAAATCTGATTTTAAAAGGGGAATACTAAGCTGAAGCCCAACAATACACGCCTTAGGAATTAAAGGATAATAATTCTCTGCAGACCTGGAAAAAACTAATTGCCCAAATAATTACCTGATATGAGTCTATTAATTCTGAATACTAAATAAGCGGGGGCTGCCTTTCCTGTATGTATCAGGGATATCCGGAATTCCATTTCCATTTAAATCCTTCTGCTGTTGCAGATACCAGACCAGCGCTATCCATTCCTTTAACTCCTGAGTACCCTCAAGATTCGGGTTGCCGTCGATAATAGCTTCATTAAATGATTTTAGCGGATTGCCGTGTTCATCTTTCAGGGTGACTTTCACGAGTCCGTGGCTGAGTTTCTTGATAATCCCTATAAACTGAAGCAGGTAAGTATCAGCAGTAATGCTGTACAGTTCCTTGTTGTTTTTTGACCAGTCAACTTTCTTAAATCCTTTTTCAGAATCGCCCACCTCAATAGAACTTATTTTACGCAGCATTCCTTTCTCAGGATTATATCCGGCCCTTAACCCACCAAAATAAATATAGTTGTCTTTATTCCCTGCCGGCGCCATATAAAGGATTTCTAGTATTCCCTTGAGCTCCTTTCCGGTAACATATATGCGGGCAAGTGCATAACCCGGAATATTGTCTTTTCCGCTTCCAAGGGATGCCACCCTGAAAATATCTGCCAGATTTTGTTCCCCTGTTTTTCCCGGTATCAGGTTGTCACGAACCATGCCTGCAGCATAAAGGCTTATGTCGACACCCTGAGGACTCTTATGGTTTACATAATAATAATCAGCATCGGCAAGTAACATACCCAGGTTGCTGTTCTCCAGCAAAGTATCTTCATCGCAAATTAGTGGAAAGGATGTTTCAGCAATTGCCTGTGAATAATTCAGATTCAGGGAACCCAGAACCTCGGTTGATATGCGCTTCTCCTGTGCCACAATCAGTTGCTGAATATCCGGATCGCCCTCTATGGCATCATTTATGGGTATAACTTTGGAAGAGCTGTTGATTATTTTCCCGCCGCTTATTTCCAGCTCAAGTCTGCCAAGGCCGGCACCATATGCACCTGTCTGAACAATGGGTACACCATTTACAATCAGCGGAGAATCGATAAGACTGTGGGTATGACCGCTAATGATCACATCAATTTCAGGAACTTTTTCGGCAAGTTTAACATCTTCACCAGTCCAGCTTCCATCGGCCTCCTTTTTTACCCCGGAGTGCGAAAGACAAATTACCAGGTCTGCCTTTTCTTTTTCCTTAAGAAGTTTTGCATACAGGCGGGCCGATTTTACCGGGTCGTCGAATATCACCGGTTTTGCATTGGGAGCATCTTCGATGGCATTATAGCCAAGAATGCCGAAGATTCCGATTTTTAGTCCCTGTCTTTCTACAATTACATAAGGTTTTAAAATATTACTGGTGAAAAGGGATTTAAGACCATCAGCTTTATTGTCTTTATCAGTAAAAGAAAGATTGGAGGCGACCAGGTAAGGAACAGGACCATTTTCTACTGATTTTTCGATTATACCAGAAAGTGCCGCAGGACCATAATCATATTCATGATTGCCCAGGGTAACCACATCAAAACCCATGGTCTTCATCAGGTCGAGCTGAAAACCAGTAGATTGCTCGAGGGCGGGAAAGAGCGTCCCCATTAGAAAATCGCCTGCATCAAGGACCAGCAGATTATCTCCCTCTTTATTTTTCTCCTGTTTAATCAGCGTCGCTATTCGCGCAAAGCCTCCAATAGTCTCATCATCGTTCATTGTAGATGGAGTATAATCCATCTCCGGCGCATAACCGTTAAGCCGGCTGTGCAAATCATTGGTATGGAGAATGATAAGTTTTTTAGAAGCATTATTTTGTGAAAAGCCAGCCAGGTATGATAATGCAGATACAAAGACCAGGAGAATTATTTTCCGTATCATTTATTTATTCTTTTAGAGTAAGCGATGTATAAAAATAGGCTATTATTTACGAATCAGACTTAATTTGGTATGAAATAATTATAGCATGCAGAAAATATTGAAGAGCTTACTATTCCAATCATGACCGTATTGTTTATCCAAATTTATTTCTCTGTGTAATAAGTTCTTTAAGTGCATTTTAAGGAGAAATTAGTTACTCGTCCCGATATGCATCGGGACTCGTGATTACTCGGTGCTTGTGTCCAAACAATTTAATCCCGACGCACAATAGTTTGGATGATCTCTTTTATTTTCTCCCTTTCTCAAACCATCGTTTGGTTAATCCTAATTTCTTTCTCTGTGTAATAAGTTCTTTAAGTGCATTTTAAGGAGAAATTAGTTACTCGTCCCGATATGCATCGGGACTCGTGATTACTCGGTGCTTGTGTCCAAACAATTTAATCCCGACGCACAATAGTTTGGATGATCTCTTTTATTTTCTCCCTTTCTCAAACCATCGTTTGGTTAATCCTAATTTCTTTCTCTGTGTAATAAGTTCTTTAAGTGCATTTTAAGGAGAAATTAGTTACTCGTCCCGATATGCATCGGGACTCGTGATTACTCGGTGCTTGTGTCCAAACAATTTAATCCCGACGCACAATAGTTTGGATGATCTCTTTTATTTTCTCCCTTTCTCAAACCATCGTTTGGTTAAACCTAATTTATTTCTCTGTGTAATAAGTTCTTTAAGTGCATTTTAAGGAGAAATTAGTTACTCGTCCCGATATGCATCGGGACTCGTGATCGCCCGGGGGGAGGACGCCAATCAAAAAGCCCGCGCTCCCGCTGGTCGCTATGGGTTTTTACATTTAATTCCCTTATGAAAGCAAGCTTTCAACGGTTCTTAAATGCAAAAACCCAGGTGTTTCACACCCGGGCTTTTTGATTGCGGAGAGAAAGGGATTCGAACCCCCGGTCCCGCGTAGCAGGACAACAGTTTTCGAGACTGCCCCGTTCGACCACTCCGGCATCTCTCCAAATTAAATAATATATATAAGAAGGATTCAACTTCCTCCTGAAAATCTTGTTCCAAAACGCTTATTATAGTAACGAAGTAACGGGGTAACGAGGTAACGGGGTTATTGGGTTACGTTAATCCGCCAAATTAACTGCGTTTACCTTGCGCCTTTGCGCCTTTGCGTCATTGCCTGCCTGCCGTTAGTCAGACGCGTAATCAACAAGCCAAAAAACAATGTGTTCCTCCGTGATCTCCGTGCCTCCGTGGTTAAAATTTAAAGTAACGAAGTAACGAAGTAATGGGTAACGGTAATTCACCAACTTAATCGCGTTTACCTGGCGCCTTTGCGCCTCCGCCTGCCTGCCGGTAGGCAGGCGCTTAATCATTTCCTCCACAAAAATAGAAAAAAGATCCTTCATTTCTTCCCTTCTGCAAAATTCAATTGCAATTCAGTGCCAAAACCTCGGCCACCACAAAAGTACTTCCTCCCACAAAAATAAAATCTTCTTTGCCGGCATTATATTGTGCAGCCTTAAAAGCAGCTTCAACTGATGAATAAGCATCTCCCTTTAAACCTGCCTGCTCAGCCCTTTCTTTCAGTATTTTATGATCCAGAGCCCTGGGGATATCTGCCTGTGTGAAATAATAAATGGCCTCTTTTGGAAGCAGGGAAAGTACTTTGGAGGAATCCTTGTCTCCCACCATACCAAACACAAAATGAAGCTGCTTAAAAGCGACCTGTTTAATCTGCTCTACCAGGAGGGCAATTCCTTCCGCATTATGCCCTGTATCGCATACCGTCAAAGGATTATAGGAGATTTCCTCCCAGCGCCCTCTTAAACCTGTAAGCGATTTTATATTCTTCAGACCGGCTTTCATTGATTCTTCTGAAATATGTATTCCTTTTTTATTCAGACAATCAATAGTTTTCAGAACCGCAGCCAGGTTCTTTCTTTGATAGAACCCACGGAGATCAGTGGCCACGTCTTTATAGATTTGTATACCATTTCTGTAAACATTCATGAGCTGGTATCTGTCGATACTCTGAAAGTGCGACTCCACGCTGTATTCCCCTGAAGCATAGAAAATCTCAGAGCCTGATTTTTCGGCAAACTTATCAAACACATTTTTTGTCTCTTTCTGATATTCGCCGATAACCACCGGAATATTGTTTTTTATAATTCCTGCCTTCTCCGCAGCTATCAGCTCAAGGGTATCCCCAAGAAACTGAGTATGGTCCAGGCCAATATTGGTAATGACCGACACCACCGGGATAATTATATTGGTCGAGTCAAGCCGGCCACCCATCCCGGTTTCGATAACCGCAATATCCACCTCCATATCCGCAAAATATGAGAATGCCATTATAGTAGTAAGTTCGAAAAATGAGGGCTGAAGCTTTTCTATCAAGTCAAGACTCTTCTCAACAAAAGAAATTACGTATTCTTCAGGTATGGCTTGCCCGTTAATCTTCATCCTTTCCCTGAAATCGAGCAGGTGTGGACTTGTGTACAATGCTGTTTTATAACCGGCCGACTGCAGCACGGAAGCCAGCATGTGAGAAACGGAACCCTTGCCATTGGTTCCGGCTATGTGTACAGACTTAAATTTTTTATGAGGCTCTCCGAAATACTTGTCCAGATATATTGTATTATCCAGGTTTGCCTTGTAGGCTGCAGGTCCGGTTCGCTGAAACATCGGAAGTTTTGCGAACAGAAAATCAACCGTTTCTTTATAGTTCATTCTTTTTATGGCCCCACTTATTCATGAAAACTTTCTCAGGGTGATATCTCTCAGGTATTGCTTTGTTTTCGGCGGCATAGCCCAGAGCGATCAGTGAGAAGACTTCCACCTGCTGAGACAGACCAAATAGTTCTTTAAATGCCTTCATTCTTTCCACCCTTGGAAAAACCCCAAGCCAGCATGAGCCAATACTCAGCGAGCTTGCTGCCAGAAGTATATTCTGGGTTGCGGCACCGCAATCGGCCAGCCAATAGCCATCACCGTGCTGAAGGTTTAAATCTCCACATACCAGAATACCATGACTGGCTGTTTCAAACATTCTTGAATGAGGGTGAACTTCCATTATTTTCTTCATAATGGAAGGCTCATCAATTACAATAAAGTACCATGGCTGTTTATTTGCAGCCGAGGGTGCGTACATTGCCGCTTCAAGGATTGCATTAATCTTTTCCTGCCCGATTTTCTCAGCCGTAAACTTTCGAATGCTTCTTCTTTTTTTAATAATATCAAGCATAATACCGGATTTTTGTCAAATTATAGGGTTATCAACAGGTTATCAACGGAAGAAGGGGGTGGAAAATTAGTATTTTTACCCTCGTCAAAAATACGTAAAAAATATTTACGTCAGGAAATCACGCGTTTTCACACATATCTTTTCCTGAAATAATGTGACTGGCTCTTTTAACCTTAAAACCCCAGTAGAATGAAGAAAGTAAAAAAGATTTTTATTCTTGACACCAATGTACTCCTCCACGATTACAAGTGTATTTACAATTTCCAGGAAAACGATATAGTTATCCCGATTACAGTTCTCGAAGAGCTCGACAAATTTAAAAAAGGCAATGATCTGATAAATTATCACGCGCGGGAATTTACCCGGGAGCTGGATAAGATTTCGGGGGATACTCTTTTCAATGGTGGATTATCTTTGGGAAAGGGGATGGGAAAGCTCTCCATAGCTACCGGTAAACCATTTTCAGAGAAACTTTTTAATTCCTTTCCTGAAAATACTCCTGATCACAGAATCCTTGCTATAGCTGAAGGGATTTTTGAGAAATCCAAAGACAGGCCTGTGGTATTGATTACCAAGGATATAAACCTGAGAATGAAAGCTAAATCCCTGGGAATAATGTCTCAGGATTATGAAAATGATAAGGTCCAGAATATAGCCGATATACATAAGGGGGTTGATGTTGTTGAGGACGCTTCCAAAGATGCTATTACCAAGCTATATGGGCAATTTGAGGGTGTGCCGGCGAAGGAATTCGGAGTAAAGAAGGATGTCACCGCTCACCAGTATTTTATTTTTAAAAACGCGAATGTGTCAGCACTGGCTCATTACGACCCCTTTAACAAGGCTATTAACCGGGTGGAAAAGCTCAAAACCTACGGGATAGAACCCAGGAATGCTGAGCAAACCTTTGCTCTTGATGCCCTTCTCCGTCCTGAGGTTCAGTTAGTTGCCCTCACCGGAAAAGCGGGTACGGGAAAAACTCTTCTTGCTCTGGCGGCAGCCCTGCATCAAAGAAAATTATATACTCAGATATTTCTTGCCAGACCTATTGTTCCTTTATCAAACAGGGATATGGGATTTCTCCCCGGAAATATTGATGAGAAAATCGGACCTTACATGCAACCCTTATTCGATAACCTGTCTGTAATCAAACAGAAATTTTCTCCAACCAGCAAAGATTTTATTAAAATAGAAGAAATGCTGCAAACCGAGAAGCTTGTTATCACACCTCTTGCATATATCAGGGGAAGAAGCCTTTCCCGTGTGTTTTTTATAGTCGATGAGGCTCAAAACCTTACCCCCCACGAAGTAAAAACAATTATTACCAGAGCAGGGGAAGGTACAAAAATGATTTTTACAGGGGATATTCAGCAAATTGACTCCCCCTATCTGGATACAAAATCAAACGGATTATCGTATCTTGCTGACAGGATGAGAGGACAGGATATTTTTGCTCACGTAAACCTCCTTAAAGGTGAGCGCAGTTATCTTGCCGATCTTGCCAGTAATTTATTATAGTCATGTATGCCGGGAGAGAAAAACCTTATAATTGTACGACACGGTAAGTCAAGCTGGGATTACCCGGCAGTATCCGATTTCGACCGTCCGCTAAAGGATCGCGGAATAAGCGATGCACATGAAATGGCCGGGCGACTCCTGCAAAAAGATATTCTGCCTGACCTGATATTTTCAAGTCCTGCGCTCAGAGCCCTAAGCACAGCCATGATCTTCTGCAGGGAATTTAAATTTCCGGCTGAGGAGATAAAAATTCATGAAAATCTGTATCTGGCGGAAGCTGATGAAATTCTTCTGATTGTAAAATCGGCTAGCGATTCCGCCAATTCTATCATGATTTTTGGACATAATCCGGGATTTACCGATCTTGTGAACCTTCTTTCCAGCCTTAATATTGAAAATCTGCCGACATGTGGATTGGCAGTCTTAAAATTTAATACTGAAAGCTGGAAAACGATTGGGAGAAGTTGCCTGAGGTCAGAATTTATTGACTTTCCCCATAAATTATAGATATTGTATAGATGAAGAATAAAAGGATCATTAACAGGGAAATAAGCTGGTTATCATTTAATGAGAGAGTGCTGCAGGAAGCAGCGGATCAGGATGTTCCTATTGTTGAAAGAATACGCTTTCTTGGAATTTTTTCTAATAATCTCGATGAATTCTTTAAGGTCAGGGTGGCCACCATTAAACGAATGATTGATGTTGAGGCCCGGTCTAGTTCTTTGGATCTGGAAAAGCCTAAAGAGCTCCTGAACAAGATTCAGCAAATAGTTATCGGTCTGCAAAAGAAATTCGAAAGTATTTACCAGGAGCTTCGCAAGGATCTGGAAAAGGAAAGAATTATCCTCATTAATGAAAAACAGCTTACCCGAAAGAAAGAAGAGTTTGTGCACAAGTACTTTATTGAACAGGTGCTTCCTGTACTTACTCCCATCATGCTTCATAACGTCAAGGCTTTTCCAAACCTGAAGGACCGGTCGATTTACCTGGCTGTAAAGATGTCGAGTAATAACCCGAAAATTGCCAACGAATATGCTATTATCGAGGTTCCTACCGAAAGACTTGGAAGATTCCTGCTATTCCCGATTCGTACCCGTAAATACCTTATTCTGCTTGACGATGTAATACGCTACGGTCTTAAAATTGTATTCTCACATTTCCATTATGATCATTTTGAGGCATATACCATAAAGCTTACCCGTGATGCTGAGCTGGATATAGATAACGACCTGTCAAAAAGTTTTCTGGAGAAGATTGATGAAAGTGTTCAGGACAGGAGTGAGGGTCAGCCAGTAAGGTTTGTATTTGACGAAAAAATGCCGGATGACCTGCTGAATTACCTGATTCAAAGGCTGAATCTGGATGAGGACGACAACCTGATACCGGGTGGACGCTACCACAACTTTAAGGATTTCATGAAGTTTCCCAATCTCGGAAAAAAGCATCTTCAATATGAGGTTCAGCTTCCCCTTAATCATCCCAGGATACATCCCGGTAAAAGTCTTTTTGATGTGATTTCTGAAAAAGACCTGCTGTTGCATTTCCCGTATCAGAAATTCAATCACTATATTAACTGGCTCAGGGAAGCTTCCATGGATCCTAAGGTAACTTCCATTAAAACAACCTTATATCGGGTTGCATCCGACTCTGCCGTTATCAATGCGCTAATTAATGCTGCACTTAACGGGAAGAATGTTACCGTTAATATTGAGCTGCAGGCCCGTTTTGATGAAAAATCTAATATCTACTGGTCAAAACGACTCGAAGAAGTGGGAGCAAAGGTAACTTTTGGTATCAGGGGATTAAAGGTTCATAGCAAGCTCACGCTGATTTCAAGAATTGAAGACGGAAGGACGGTCAATTATGCTGCCATTGGAACCGGTAATTTTCATGAAGGAACGGCCAAAGTTTACAGCGATCTCTTGCTGATTACCAAGGACAAATATATTGCAGCCGAAGTCTGGAAAGTATTTGACTTTTTCCATAATACCTTTAAGAATTACAGTTTCAAGCGGCTGATGGTTTCTCCTAATTACCAGAGGAAGAGGCTGAATGCATTGATTGATAATGAAATAGAAAATGCCAAAAACGGTAAGCCTGCATACATTATTTTGAAGGTCAACAGCCTGGTTGATATCAACATGATAAAACGCCTCTACCTGGCAAATAACGGAGGAGTGAAGATACAATTGATCATCAGGGGAACATGCTCGCTTGTGCCGGGAATCCCGGGTCAGAGTGAAAATATTGAAGCAATCTCAATCGTTGATAAATATCTTGAGCATAGCCGGATATTTGTTTTCTGCAACGGAGGCGATCCGCTTTATTATATATCATCTGCCGACTGGATGACCCGTAACATTGACAATCGTATTGAAGTTTCTGCTCCGGTCTATGATAAGGATCTTCAGGAAGAGCTGCAGCATATTATTGATGTACAGCTGAGCGATAATGTGAAGTCGAGGATAATTAACGAAACCCAGAGCAATCCCTATAAAAAACAAACCGGCGAAAGGGCTATCCGGTCACAACAGGAGTTGTACAACTATTACAGAAAGCTCAGCGAAAAAAAATAAGAAAGGAAATTATGAATCTGGAGAAATTGTGTGCGGATGCCCGAACTATTGTGGCTGAAACAGCCGGATATATTACAAGCGAACTAAGAAAAAGAGAAGGGATAGATATTGAAGTAAAAGGGAAGCACAACTATGTGACTCATGTGGATAAGACAGCTGAAAAAATGCTGGTGACAGGTTTATCTGCACTGCTTCCTGATTCGGGCTTTATAGCTGAAGAAGGAACCAGTACCCACCGTGGGGAAAGATACAACTGGGTAATTGATCCGCTGGACGGAACCACAAATTATATTCATGGCTTGCCTCCCTTTGCAATTTCTGTGGCCCTTATGGATCATGAAGAACTTGTTATTGGCATTGTTCACGAGATGGCCCTGAACGAATGTTTCTATGCATGGAAAGGCAGCAAGGCCTTTCTGAATGGCAAAGAGATACATGTCAGCAAAACAGGTTCCGTTAATGACTCCCTTATCGCTACCGGCTTTCCTTATACCGATTTTTCATATATGACCAGCTTCATGGAGACTGTCCGTTTCTTTATGGAGAATTCTCATGGCTTACGCAGACTTGGATCCGCTGCAACAGATATCGCATACGTAGCCTGCGGCCGCTTCGATGGATTCTATGAATATGGACTGAATCCCTGGGATGTAGCAGCCGGCGTTCTTATTGTTAAGCAGGCGGGTGGAAGGGTTGCTGATTTTAAAGGTGAAAAGAATTATTTATTTGGCGGAGAAATAGTAATTTCAAACGATTTGATATTTGATGAGTTTTTAGAAGATATAAAAACTATCATGATCCGATAAGTACGCCAGATGTCAGCTATAGCTTTCTACATTCAAAAATTTCTGCTTCTTTTATTGTCGTTCCTCCCAATGGGAGTATTGTATATTATTGCCGATATTCTGTATTTTTCCCTCTACAGGGTTTTCAGTTACAGACTTAAAGTAGTACGGGATAACATTGATAGATCTTTTCCGGGAAAGACCTCTGAAGAGAAAGCCCGCATAGAAAAAGCTTTTTACCGGCATTTTGCTGACATGCTGATGGAGAGTGTGAAAATGATCCATCTGAGTCCAGACAGCCTGGCAAAAAGAATGAAGCTTCTTAACCCTGAAATCCTTGATAAATACAGATCAGAAGGACGTTCCATAGTTGCCATGGGAGCTCATTATGGTAACTGGGAATGGACACTAGGTATTGTTAAGGAGCTCAATTACATGACCCTGGGAGTTTATAAGCCTCTGAACGATAGGCGATTTAACGATTTTGTAAATCATACCCGTGCCCGATTCGGAGCGGTAATGGTAAACATGAGGGAGGTAATACGAGTACTTATAAAACTTCAGAAACAGAAAGTTCCCAGCTTTAATGTATTTATTGCGGATCAGTCGCCTGTATGGGAAGAGATACAATACTGGACTCCCTTTTTGAATCAGCTGACGGCCGTTTATCTTGGACCGGAGAAAATAGCGAAGCAATTCAATATGCTTGTATTATATGGAAAAGTAAGGAAGATCAGCCGTGGAATGTATACCATTGAACTCATCCCTCTGGAGGAAAACCCGCAATCTTCAAAAGAGTTTGAAATTACCAGAAAGTTTATTTCCATTCTGGAAGAGAATATACTTGAGGCTCCGGAATACTGGCTCTGGTCGCACCGCAGATGGAAGCTTACACGCAAACGTGAAAATGAAGAAAGAAAAGGAAACTTCAGGTTCTCGGAGAATAATACCCGGATTTAGTACATTTGCAGCATGGTAAAAGTGGCTGTCGTTATATTAAACTGGAACGGATCCGGATTCCTGCAAAGGTATCTGCCTTCTGTGGTGGAGTTTTCCAGGCAAAAGGTTGTGAAAATAATTGTTGCCGATAATGGTTCAACAGATGATTCAATCGCCTTCCTGAAATTCAGCTTTCCTGAGGTTGAAATTATCAGCCTTGAAAAAAATTACGGTTTTGCGGAAGGTTATAACAGGGCCCTTGCATCTGTTGAAGCCGAATACTTTTGCCTTCTTAATTCTGACGTGGAGGTCAGCAGGGGATGGCTTGATCCGCTGATTGAACTGCTGGATAATAATTCACTTGTTGCCGCCTGTATGCCAAAGATTATTTCCGACGAACGCCGCGATTTGTTCGAATATGCCGGTGCTGCGGGTGGTTTTATCGACAAATATGGCTACCCCTTTTGTCAGGGAAGGATTTTTGATAGTCTTGAGTCTGACTACGGGCAATACAATAAAGCCAGAGATATTTTCTGGGCTTCAGGTGCCTGTCTATTTATAAGGGGACCTCTGTACAAGCTTGCCGGGGGCCTGGATAAAGATTTTTTCGCCCATATGGAGGAGATCGATTTGTGCTGGAGGTTAAAAAACAGGGGTTACCGAATCATGTATGAACCGGCTTCGGTTGTGTATCATCTTGGCGGAGGTACACTGCCTCAGGGAAATCCAAGGAAAACATATCTGAATTTCAGAAATAACCTTTTCCTCTTATATAAGAATCTCCCCGGCGATATACTTTTTAAAACCTTATTTATCAGAATGTTCCTCGATGGTTTATCATCCCTGCGGTTTTTATCAAAGGCATCATTTGGGGATTTTTTTGCCGTTCTTCGTGCACATTTTTCCTTCTACCGTTCCTTTGCCCGCTATAAGGCATTCAGGAAGGAAGAGAAGAAATTCATAAGCAGGCAGACGCACCGGGAGATATATCCCGGGAGCATTGTAAAAGAATATTTCTGGAAGAAGAAATACAGGTTCGAATCACTTCGCTGGAAGTACCTGAACCCTTAGGATCAGACCATGGATAATATATTATCCAGATTTTCGAATTTCGTTTTATAATCATCTACCGAGCGGGCAATCACATCCAGAGCTTCTTCCCTGCCATATGTGTGGGTTATTTCGCACTGGCTTGGGTGACCGGGCAGATCCTTGTAGGTTAAAAAATAATGCTTCAATCGTTCAACAACTTTCTCCGGTACTTCAGTAACGTCATTAAATGACTCAAACATGGCATCGTTGTTCAGTACGGCAATGATCTTATCATCCGCCTGATTTTTGTCGATCATTCTGAAACCTCCAATAGGCCGGGCTTTTACGAGGATGTCACCATGAGTGATTTCCTTTTCCGTAAGAATACAAATATCAATTGGGTCGTTATCGCCGGTGATTTCATTGTTACCGGTTTTCTCCCTTGCCAGTTCAGCAACCTTCTCACCCGAAAGCGTCTGGGGAACAAAACCGTAAAGAGCAGGTACCGAATTGGAATATTTTCCGGGTCTGTCGATTTTAAGATAACCCGTAACTTTGTCTACTTCATACTTAACGGTATCTCTTGGAACCATCTCGATAAAACAGGTGATTACAGCCGGAGCATCAGGTCCGATATCCACTCCATGCCAGGGATGTGATTTATATCGTAGTCCCATTAATCTGCCTATCGGATCCATCAGTTTGTTTGCCATAATTTCTATTTATTGTGTGTTATATTTTTATTGCCTTTGAATTCCGCTTCGAAATCTGGTATCGTCATTTACAGTACCTCAAGTAATTTCTCCAGCTGGATTCCCCTGCTGCCTTTAATAAGGATGGAATGATTTACAACGGGATTTGAGCGGAAATGTTCAAGCAGCTCATCAACATTTTTAAAGCATCTGGCAGCTTTTTCTTTTGCAACACTCCCGAATTGCGGCCCGACCAGTATAAAGTTCTTAAAATTAATGCTTTCGAGACGATTTATAACCATCGAATGTTCTTCAGCAGAATATTCGCCAAGCTCAAGCATATCACCCAGGATTATCATTTTTTCGAGATCTTCTTCAAGACTCAGAAAATTAGATATGGCGCCTTCCATGGAACTCGGATTGGCATTGTAGGCATCCATAACAATCCGGTTTTTATCGGTTTTGATGAGCTGAGAACGATTGTTTGAGGGCTGGTATTCTTCCAGCGATTTAACAATTTCTGTCGCGCCCACACCAAAATAGTTTCCAATACAGGCTGCTGCCAGAAGATTGGAAAGGTTATAATCACCTACCAGGGAAGAGTTAACCCGGTACATTTCATCTTGTCCGGGGAAGCTGAACTGAATGGAGAGAAATTTTGAATTGCCGGTAATATTTCCTCTGCAGGAGGAATCATTCCTGTTACCAAAATAAATAGCTGACAGATTTCTCTCCCCCGAGAGCCTGATCAGTAAGTCATTTGTCCCATCCACAAAGGCAGTTCCGTTCCTGATCCTGAGATGATCGTATAACTCCGACTTGCCTATTATAACACCTTCAGCCGATCCAAAGCCTTCGAGGTGGGCTTTGCCAATATTGGTTATGATTCCAAAATCAGGGTCCGCAATCCTGCATAAAGCAGCAATTTCGCCTATATGATTGGCTCCCATTTCGATAATGGCTATATCGTGATCATTAACTGAAAGTATGGTAAGGGGAACGCCAATATGATTATTAAGATTCCCGGTTGTGGCGCAGACTCTGAATTTTCTGCCCAGCACTGCAGCAATTAGTTCTTTTGAGGTGGTTTTACCATTTGAGCCGGTAATTCCAATAAAAGGGATATCAAGTTGTTCCCTGTGATAAGAGGCAAGCTCCTGCAGACTTTTCAGGACATCCTTAACACGAATAATTCTCTTATGCTGTGGGAGGGACGGATCATCAGTTACTGCAAAGGAACATCCTTTTTCAAGGGCTTCCATTGCGAATTTATTCCCGTCAAAATTCCCGCCTTTAAGTGCAAAGAATATTGAACCCGGGATTAGCTTTCTGGAATCGGTGGAGATTTTTCTATTCTCCCTGAAAATATTATATAACTCCTCAGTTTTCAAATGGAGGGTGTTTTGTTATCAGTAATGAAAAAGGGCGTCCTTTGGAGACACCCTTTTTATTTTTTGGATTGGCTTAATTTAATTCCCTACAGGACTACCAACGCGGGTCATTGCACAACGGAAGCCAAGGTCGTCTCTTGCTTCAGTTTCGAGAAGGAAGCGACGTGTTCCGGGGCTAAGGAAGTAAGCCCTGTCTTTCCATGATCCACCTTTGTAAACCCTTACATTGTCGTTAACAAGTGATGATTTCTCATACTGATCATTAACGTACATGTTTCCTGTACCTTTTTTATAAGCTTCAGATGTAGTATCTTTCTCTTCATAGAAGGATGAACTCTGAAGATCACCATCCTCGTAATTTCTGTAATCCGATTTTCTGTAGTTGAAACGGCCTTCGGCATCTTTTTCAGTGATGGGAACTGTTTTCAGTCGGCCAAGGCTGTCAATTTCAGGATTACCATCGGTATTTCTGTACATTTTTGTGAATTCATTACCTCTGTATGGGTTGAATGCACTAACATCTTCGAACGACAAGGCACGATATACATCGGCAACCCATTCGTTAACGTTACCAGCCATACAATACAAACCATAATCGTTAGGCCAGAAAGATTTAACCGGAGTAGTGATGGCGCCACCGTCGTTCAGTGAACCGGAAACCCCCATCATATCACCATTACCTCTTACGAAGTTGGCTCTCATCTCACCCAGGTAACGAACTTCGTCGTTTCTTACGTTGTGACCGTTCCAAGGATAAACCCTGCGTTCCCAGACAAGTTCTTCAGAAGTGTTTCCTTTGAGGGCAAAGGCTGCGAATTCCCATTCCGCTTCAGAAGGAAGGCGGTATTTTGGAAGTAACACTCCATCTTCTATAGTATAGATACGTGAGTCCTGGTTTGGATTCAGACTTTCAAGAGGATTCCTGATTACCGGCTGATAGATTCCTGCCAGATAAGCATCAGTATTGAAATTGTTTTCATCTTTCTGATCGGTACTCAGTTCGATATAACCTATATCAACCAGAATTTTTTCGTTTACCCTGTCGGTACGCCAGCTGCAATAGTCATTTGCCTGCAGCCAGTTCACGCCAACCACCGGATACTGGTTATAGGCGGGGTGACGGAAATAATATTCCACATAAGGTTCATTATAGGCTACAGGATCTCTCCATACCAGCGTGTCGGGTAGAGCATTGTAAACAACCTGGCGGTTATTATCACCAAATACTCTTGAAAGCCAGTAAATATATTCCCTGTAATCGATGTTCCTGACTTCAGTCTCATCCATGTAAAATGAAGAAACAGTAACTCTTCTGGGAACAGCGTTCCATTCGTACATGACGTCGTCCTGCACTCTGCCCATGGTGAAAGTTCCCCCCTCGATCAACACAAGACCCGGACCTGTAACCTGCTCTTCAGCTTTGGATACGGCAAATCCACCATTTTCAGGAGCATTGTAGGCCCAGCCGGTTGTGGTTGACTCTTTGCCAGTTGTCCCGGGATCGGTACTGCCGCATGAATACAATGCAAACGCAGAGACCAGTAATACTGGAAGAAGATTCAGCTTAATTTTCATAGTGTTATACTTTATTGCTTTTATTTCAAAATTTGCACTAAAAATAATATTAATTCACAAAAAAAACTAAAATTTCGGACATTTTATTGCCTTGTGCTTAATTTTCTTATTCTCCCCAAATTCGGCCACCATAGATATTTCATGAGCACCCATACCCGGAATCTGAACCGAAGGTAATGAAAATTGTGCATCGTAACTATAACGAAGATGAATATTCTGCAGGCTGATGCCCATCGAAAAAATAAGCGCAGAATACTTCAAACCCAGATTCTGCCTGATCCACAGCCCTGCCACATATTTATCTTTATATAGCCCTTCAAGCCCGTAAATAAGCTGACTAAGGTTTTTCTGCTGAATGTAAATAAAGTTCGGATTTACCTGCAAGACTTCTTTCCCCAGTCTCTTTTCATAGAGTGAAAAATAATTTCCCGCAAACAGAATAAATTTTCTTGCTAAGCGGGATTCTGGAAGTGAACTTTCCGACTGATAGGGCCGGAGCAGGTGTGACATGGAAATCCCTCCATAGAAATTCTTATAAAAAGCGGAAGCTCCGCCTGAAAAATCGGGAAATATCTTATTAATATTACCATATGATTCGCTGCCCGGATTAAGTCCGCTTCCGGAAGGGTTATACTGATCCCCAAAAACAAAACCTGCCGCATTAATGGAACGGGAAAGCACCGAGGCCTCAAGTCCACCGGAAAAGGAAAGGTAACGACCCGCCTTAAGCTGGTAGGAATAAATGCCGGAAAACTTAAGCTGGCCGATATCTCCGGAGCCCTGTACATCATTACTCAGACTGAATCCAAACCCGCCTTTGAGAAATTCACTATGCTGATCGTAGCTTAGTGAGTACGACTTATAAATGCTTCCTATACCAGGATATTGATTTCTGTAATTCAGAAATACTCTTTTAGCTTCCCCAATACCTGCCAGGGAAGGATTCAGATACAGGCGATTGGTATAAAACTGGCTAAAAAAGGCGTCCTGGGCATGTCCGGCAGTGGACAGGCTTATAAAACATATGAATAATATTTTGCAGGGTAATTTCAGCATCCGGGATTTTAACTATCTTAAGCCCTTGTTTTTTTACAATATTATTAACAAAATATCCGTTTCTCCATACAAACGTTTCAGCTGAACAATTGTTTTAACTAAGAGAAAATTTACCCTTTTAAGGGTGATGGATTTAAAGTTATAAGAAAATAATGAGATATTTATTGATATTGCTCATATTTATGTCTTTAGAGGGGATGGCCCAGGTATGGCACACAAAAAGAGCAATACCTTATAATAATTCTGAAAGCATTGCTATAACTGAGTTTTCTGATTTTACTTCATTCAGGGGACAGATGAGTAATGATTCTTCAGCCTTTTTTCCCGCCTATTCAGAGCTCATCGACTGGAAAGCATCGAACATGCCTTCAGATGTCAGTATTATTTATCCGGTTTATGAATCTTTCGGGGGAGTTTTGCCCGATGGACGGATTCTGGATGCCCTGTCTGACACGCTCCGGTATAGTTATTCCATAAATTATATAAAGAAAAAGCCATTTCTGCAGATCAGTGTCATTCCCTTCCGCAAAAATCATGAAAGCGGAAAGCTTGAAAGACTAAAAAGTTTTGTAATTCGGACTGAGGCTAGTCCCGGCAAAATAAGTTATGAGGAGGGAAGCAAAAAAGCCCTGCTTTCTGAGAATTCTGTATTGGCAACAGGAAACTGGTATAAGATTAAAGTTCCTTCATCGGGGATTTATAAATTGAGCTATGATCAGATTAGTTCCATGGGCGTCGGGAATCCTGCAAATGTGCAGATCTTTGGATGGGATGGACGCGTAATCCCCGAAGATTACAGGATTTCGGAGAAGGATGATCTTCCGCAGGTTCCGGTGTATATGAACAAAGGCGCGGATGGAATCTTTAATTCGGGAGATTATATTCTCTTTTATTCAAAAGGTTCAGTGGCCTGGAATTATGATTCCGGAAACGATATGTTCCGGCATTCACTGAATCCATATTCTGACTATAGTTATTATTTTGTTACCTCCGGAACATCCCCTGTAACTGTCAGTGATGAAACCTCAGTTACCGATGATCCTATAGCTTTTTCCGACAGTTATGATTTCAGAATCTACCACGAAAAAGAGTCTGAAAATGTTTTACTAAGCGGCAAACAATGGTTTGGCGAACTGTTTTCATTAAACCTTCAGCAGACTTTCAACTTTACGGTTCCCGGGATTATTACTTCCCAGCCAATGAAAATATTAACTCAGGTAATGGCAAAGGCTCTTGACAGTTCATATTTCCAGCTGAGTTATAATGGTTCTCTCATCAAAACCCTTGGTATTAGGCAGGCAAACCTGAGTGACTACACCTCAACTTTTGGATATACCACACAGGAAAGGGCTGTTGTGACTGCTTCATCTTCAAATATTTCCTTAAAATTGAAATATCTGCAACCCGACATTTCTGCAAAGGGCTGGCTGGATTATATAATTCTGAACGCACGATGCAGGCTTGAAATGCTTTCAGACATGCTGGAGTTCAGAGATAAAAATGTAAGCGGGGTAGGGACTATTACACAGTTCACCCTTGCTTCAGCTGATGCAAACACAATGGTCTGGGATGTTACCGACCAGAACGCAATCAGGAGAATACCGGCAAGTCTGAATGGGACCCAGCTTATCTTTAAAACCCGGACCGATGAGCTTCGCGAATTTGTAGCCTTTAAGGTAAATGGAAATTTTCCATCCCCCGTAATTACAGGGAAAAACCTGGGTCTTATACCGAATCAAAACCTGCATGCAGCAACCTTCCCTGATATGGTTATTCTGACCCTACCCGAATTTAAGGATCAGGCAGAAAGACTTGCAGCCTACCGGCGTGAAAAGAGTAAGCTTGATGTTCTGGTAGTAACACCGGAAGAAGTTTATAATGAATTTTCATCAGGTTCCCCTGATATCTCTGCCATAAGGAATTTCATGAAAATGCTTTATGAAAAAGCGGGAAGTGACAGTACCCTTATGCCCCGTTACCTGTTGCTTTTCGGGGATGGCAGTTTCGATAATAAAGGAATTACTACCAACGGAAAGAGTTTGCTCCTTACTTACCAGTCGGATAACAGCTTGAGCCCGGTGGCATCCTATGTCTCCGACGACTTTTTTGCCATGCTGGACCCCGGGGAGAACATGATTTCAGGATTGCTGGATATTGGTGTGGGACGATTACCCGCTAACAACGAAGATGAAGCCAAACTGCTTGTGGATAAGATAATCGATTATGAATCGCCAGCGCGCATGGGCGACTGGCGAAATACAATTTGCTTTATAGGGGATGATGAGGATGGAAATATTCATATGACAGATGCAGATGGTATGGCGAATTATGTAGAAGGAAATTATCCCGGATTTAATATTAACAAGATTTATCTGGATGCCTATAAGCAGGTATCTACACCAACCGGACAGGCATACCCGGATGTGAACCTCGCAATTAGCGAACAGGTTGAGAGAGGGGCTCTGATAATTAATTATACAGGTCATGGAGGAATTGCAGGCTGGGCGCATGAGCAGATTCTTGATATAAACGATATCGAGAGCTGGACAAATTATGCCACCCTGCCATTATTTATGACAGCTACCTGCGAATTCAGCCGGTACGATGATCATATTATCCCATCTGCCGGCGAGATGGTACTGATGAGCTCCAAAGGAGGAAGTATTGCCCTGTTTACTACAACCCGCCTCGTTTATTCACAGCCTAACCGTATTTTAAATGAGAAGTTTTATGAGATTGTTTTTGAAAAAGATAAAAACGGTGAAAATTATCATTTGGGCGATATAATGGCTTATACCAAGAATAAGGCGGGGAGTGGAATCAATAAGAGGAATTTCACGCTATTGGGTGATCCTTCTCTTCGTCTGTCCTACCCTGAATTTTTTGTGTATGCTGATTCTCTGAACGGGAAAGTCATAAATAGTATGTCAGACAGCCTGCAGGCTCTCAGGAAGATAAGCGTTTCAGGACATATTGCCGATCTGGGAGGCAATGTTCTGAGTGATTTTAATGGCAAAGTTTTTCCAACCGTTTATGACAAATCAGTTTTGCAGCAAACACTGGCTAATGACGGAGGCAGCAAAAAAACATTCAGCATACGGAATAATATTATTTATAAGGGGGAATCCACCGTAAATCAGGGATATTTTAATTTCAGCTTTATTGTTCCAAAAGATATTTCTTACGCTTATGGTTCAGGAAAGCTGAGTTTCTATGCTGAAGATTCTCTGTATGATGCTGCCGGAGCCAATCTTGATATTACAGTCGGAGGAACATATGATATGGCAGAACCAGACACTCAGGGTCCTGAATTAAAAGTGTACATTAACAGTCCTACTTTCAGGTCGGGTGGTATATGCGATGAGAACCCTGTTTTATACGTTGAGGTAAGTGATGAACATGGTGTCAATACTACAGGAAACGGTATAGGCCACAGCATAACAGCCATGCTCGACGATAATTCTCAGAACCTGTTTTTCCTCAATGGTTATTATCAGTCTTATCTTGATAGTTACCAGGGAGGAATTATTCAATATCCTTTTTCTAAGCTTGAACCTGGACACCATACGGTAAATGTTAAGGTCTGGGATATCTACAATAATTCTTCCACAGGATCGACCGACTTTGTTGTGATAAAAACCGACGATCTGGTATTGAGAGATTTACTGAATTATCCCAATCCATTCAGAGACTATACCAATATCAGCTTCGCTCATAACAAGCCCGGTGTTGATATGGATATTACAGTTGATATTTTTACGCTGGGAGGAAAACTGGTAAGTACAATCAAAGCGAAGGAGGCGCAAACCGGATTCCGCTCACAGAATATTTACTGGGATGGCTCCGGTGCTCAGGATGGAGAATCTGTATATATATACCGGATAAGGGTTAGTACCTCAGAGGGTCAGTCGGCTGAGAAATCCGGTAAATTGATTTTAACTAAATAAACTGTTCATCTGCCTTTTTCTGAGCAGGGATGTTGAATTGTTTGGATTTAAAGCGAAGAATATCAATTAGTTATACAATTATTCCCAAAGGATGGAATTTATGAGATTGCTCATTTTACAATAATTAATATTTTTTTCAGTTATATTTGTCCACCTATATAAACGCTTTTACTAATGTCAGAGAATTTTAAAAAATTGAAGTTCGGTATTGCATGTTTGGGATTATTGTTGATTACCGGACTTCCTGGAATTAGTCAGATTACCACCGGAGATTTAACCGGAGAGGTTAACACCATTAATTCCGCTGTTCCCTTTCTTACAATTGTTCCTGATTCACGGGGAGGAGCCATGGGCGATGTAGGTGCCGCCACTTCTCCGGATATCAGTTCACAGCAATATAATATTGCCAAGTATGCTTTTATTGATGGAGACGGAGGAATTGCTCTTTCATATACTCCCTGGCTAAGAGCACTTATTAATGATATTAACCTTGCTTATCTTGTTGGATATAAAAGACTTGATAATGATCAGGTGATTTCTGCTTCCTTCCGTTATTTTTCTCTGGGTAATATTACATTTACCGATATTGTTGGTACAACCATAAAAGAATACAACCCAAATGAGTTTGCACTTGATGCCGGTTATTCCAGGATTTTTGGAAATAACATTTCCGGTGGTATTGCTTTCCGCTTTATCCGATCAGATCTTACCGGAGGGGTTAATGCCGGTGATGCAGGCACAAAGGCCGGAATATCTGTAGCAGCCGATTTGTCGACCTATTACAAGAAAAAAGTAGATCTCGGCGCAAACAAAGGCCTGATGGGTATTGGAGCCAATATTTCCAATATCGGTACAAAAATATCTTATACTGAAAACCAGGAGAAGTCGTTTATTCCTATCAATCTGCGTGTGGGAGGAAGTCTGAAAATTGATATTGATGATTACAATACCTTTACGGTGGCAGCGGATATTAATAAACTGCTTGTACCTTCCACCCCTGTCTGGTATAAAGATTCACTCGATGCACAGGGTAATAAGGTTGTCCAGTATGGAAAAAATCCTTATGTATCCGTTCCCCAGGGAATGCTGCAGTCGTTTTACGATGCTCCCGGTGTGGTAAGGGCCGATGGTTCCCGTTCGGTTTTGCTTGAGGAGTTGCATGAACTTACCTATGGCATTGGCGGAGAATACTGGTACCGTGAGCAGTTTGCCATTCGTGGCGGATATTTCTACGAACATCAGACCAAGGGAAACAGAAAATTCTTTACGCTGGGAATCGGACTTAAGCTGAATGTGTTTGAAATCGATTTTTCCTATCTGGTTCCGACAAATCAGACCAACCCTCTTGCCAACACTCTGCGATTTACGCTGGCTTTCGATTTCGATAAATTCAAAAAGGCAAACTAATGAACCTTAGGGTGGGCATAGGTTACGATGTTCACCGTCTGGAAGAAGGATTGCCCTTTCTTCTCGGGGGAGTTAAAATTCCACATACCAAAGGTGCCCTGGGTCACAGCGACGCAGATGTATTGATACATGCTGTTTGTGATGCCTTGCTTGGTGCGGCAAATATGGGCGATATCGGAAGGCATTTTCCTGACACATCTGCCGAATTTAAAGGAATCGACAGTAAAATTCTACTGGCAAAGACTTATGAACTCCTTCTTTCCAAAAATTTTTCAATAGTGAATATTGATACCGTGGTAATGCTGGAAAAGCCCAAAATCAGGGATTATGTAAACAGCATGCAGGAAACCATGGCCGACGTTCTTCAGATCAGTCCTGATAAAATTTCAGTTAAAGCCACAACCACTGAAGGCATGAGTTTCATTGGAAAGGAAAAGGGTGTCGCAGCCCAGGCAGTGGTGCTGATATCAAGGGATTAAATACCGGGATACGGTAAAAGTATACATTTAAACCAGTCAAACTTCAGCATATAAAATGAAATATTTATTCAGTCTTGTCTTTTTAATTTTTTCGATACTTTCTGCCAGCTCCCAGCATGTAATACAAGGAAAAGTAAAGGGATTCGATGGCAAAAGGGTTTATCTCCTGAAATTCAAAGCTGACCAGCAGGAAATAATTGACAGCACTGCCAGCCTGGACGGTGTTTTCAGCTTCAGCCTTCCCTCCGGGACTAAACCGGGAGTTTACCGACTCATTTTAGGCGAAATGGGACGTTCAAATTTTTTCAATGAAGATCCTCAATATTTCGATTTAATATTTAATAATGAGGACATATCGTTGACAACCAGTTATTTATATCCTATTGACAGTATGGTTGTTAGCCGTTCCAAAGAAAATGACATTTATTATCGCTTTCTGAGATCGGATGCGGCTTACCAGTTAAAACTGGCACATATTTCTCCGCTCTTTTCCATTTATAAGCCCGGAGATGATTTTTATAATCCCCTTAAATCTGAATTTCTGACTGTGCAGAGAAACTTTTCAGAGGAAGCGATGAAATTGTCGGCAGAGTTGCCGGGCTCCATTGTGTCTTCCATTATCGGGATGTCGCTCTTACCTCAGATAGAAAACCCCTATCCGGCATCGGCTATGAAGGACTTTATCCGGGATCATTATTTCGATCTGATTACCTTCAGCGACGAACGTCTCCTGAACTCCCCCGTAATTACCAAGGCAATTCTCGACTACCTGAGCCTGTTTCGTGAGCCCAAGGCTGATCAGTCGGAACAGGAAATTCAATATATTGAGGCTGTCGATCATCTTATGACCGCTGCTACCGGCAAGCCTGCCATCTATGATTTTGTTCTTAATTTTCTGGTCGATGGCTTTCAGCATTTCCAGATGGAAAAGGTATTGGTCTATATCGCCGAAAATTATATTGAGGGAGGTTGTGAAACCGATAGTAAGGCTCTTCTCAAGAAACGACTGGATGGCTATGAGAAAATGGCCCCGGGAAAAAAGGTTCCCGACATATTGAATCTGGATCAGGATGGAAAACAAATCCGCCTGTATGATATTGACCGCGATTATACTCTTGTGGTTTTCTGGGCTTCCTGGTGTCCCCATTGCTCAAGTTTTCTGCAGCAACTCTCAAAATGGTACCCTGACCGAAAAATTGATCTGGAAGTATTTGCTGTATCGATTGATTCAAGCAGGTTTGCCTGGGAAGAAAATCTGATGATGCAAAATTACCCATGGATTAATACCTTTTCAGGAGCAGGCTGGGAGGGAAAGGCTCCAAAGGATTATAATGTGTATGCAACACCCACACTGTTTTTAATTGATCGGGATCATAAGATTCTGGCCAAGCCGCTTACTTTTAAAGAGTTCAAAAGGGAAGTGGATAAACTTGAAACAAAAGGTAATTGAAGCATATCTTTGCTTTATAAAATTTTGAATTAACTTGATTGTTCGTTTTCTGAAAGAATCTTCTATGAAAAGCTTATTCAGCATTTTTGCCATTATTTGGTTTTCATTTTCAGCTCAGGCGCAGGCTCAGTCCACCGGGAATATTGAAATCAGAATTACAGGCCTGCGCAACCCCAAAGGTAAAGTAAGTGTTAATCTGTTTAATCAGAAAGACGGTTTTCCTGATGATCCCATGAAAAGTTTCGGATGGAAAACGGTTTCCATTCTCCCCGATACCGTCGTTATTGTATTTGAAGATCTTCCTTATGGTACATATGCGGTGTCGGTACTGCATGATGAAAATGGCAACGGAAAAATGGAAAAGAATTTTTTTGGAATTCCACGGGAAGGGTTTGCCTTTTCTAATAACGACACACCAAGAATTAAATCACCATCCTTCAGCGACGCCATGATTGAACTTAAAAGTCCTAGAATGGTGAGCAATCTGAAGATGCTTTATTACTAAAGCTTATAGCTTTTCCACGTTCAAGTTCCCCTTTTCCACATCCGGAAACATTTTTTTTCACAGCCCAGGTCTGGCTATTTTCTTTGCCAATAAAAACGCTATGAAAAGGTTAATGTTTATACTATTTGTTCTTGGTTTTCATTTGCTTAAAACGAATGCAAGTCAGGATATATACCAGACTGTCAGAGGTCAGGTTTTTGATAAGCTCACTCAGACACCACTTATTGGTGCCAATGTATTTATCCCGGGCACTGATCCCATTATTGGAACCATTACTGATACAGATGGGAATTTTGTGATTTCCCAAGTGCCAATAGGCAGGGTAAGCATAACAGCTACCTATGTTGGATATAACTCTCAGACGTTTTCTAATATTATTCTTAATTCGGGAAAAGAACTGATACTGAAATTTGACCTTGATGAACGAGTTGTAAAGGGAGAAGAAATCACCATTAAAGCCAGTAGATCAGATAAATCCGGAACCGGTAACAGTTTGGCTGCTGTTAGCAGTCGTTATTTTACCATTGAGGAAAGTATGCGATATGCGGGTGCAAGAAATGATATTTCACGGATGGCAGCCAATTATGCAGGAGTAAGTACACCCAATGATGCCAAGAACGACATCGTTATCAGGGGAAATTCCCCAACCGGATTGTTATGGAGACTTGATGGCATTGAAATCCCAAATCCAAATCATTTTGGCTTCCTGGGATCTACCGGTGGACCGGTAAGTATGCTGAATAATAACGTTCTGATGAATTCGGTTTTCATGACCGCTGCATTCCCTGCAGAATACTCCAATGCATTTTCCGGTGTATTTGATCTGAAAATGAGAAATGGCAATGCCAGTAAGAATGAGTTTCTTGGACAGCTTGGCTTCAACGGCTTTGAAGGTGGGGCAGAGGGACCGCTGCCATTTGGAAAAAATTCGTCATACCTGGTAAATTACCGCTATTCTACCCTCGGCCTGATGCACGATCTGGGAGTAAATTTTGGGACCGGAGTTGCAGTTCCTGAATACCAGGATCTCACTTTTAAAATAAATGTACCGACCGCAAAAGCCGGTAAATTTTCTATTACTGGTCTTGGGGGTAAAAGTTATATAAATTTTAATAATTCAGGGATAGATTCAACTGAACTTACTCAGGATTTATATACTCAAAATCAGGATATTGTAAACACTAACTCTCTTGGAGCAATAATCCTGAATCATACCTACGCTCTTAGTGAAAAAGGCTATACAAATTTTACACTTTCGGCAAACACCAGTTACAATGAAGGTATTGTTGATTCATTAAGTGTTACCGACAGAAGCCCGTTTCCCTGGGTAAGAAATTATCTGAGGGAATCAAATTATATAGCCAGGTTTTCTGTATCACAAAAGTTATCTACTCAGCATTTTGTTAAGCTGGGAGCAGAGTACAAAATAATTGAGCTGAATCTGCTCGATACCATGTATAACGCTCCTCTTGGTCGCTTCATAACAGTCCTGGATGAGAAAGCCAATACCGGCCAGTTTTCTTCCTTTGTTGAGTGGCAATATAAGGTAAATGACAATATCACTCTCAATACAGGTTTGAATTACCAGTTGTTTACATTAAACAACACCTCAAGTCTTGAACCCAGAGCTAATATTTCATGGACACTCGATGATTACAGCAGTTTGAGTTTTGGTTACGGGCTGCACAGCAAAACCTACCCAATACAGGTATACCTTGCCAGAGTTCATAAACCAGATGACAGCTACGATCAGCCGAACATGGATCTGAAACTTCAAAAGAGTCATCACTTTGTACTTGGATATAACAGGAATATTAATAAAAACTGGAGACTAAAGGCGGAGTCTTACTATCAGGATGTTTTTAATGTTGCTGTAGATAAGAATCCAAGCTCCTTTTCTCTGGTAAATTATAATTTCAATAATTCTGTTATTCCTGATACGCTTAAAGACGGCGGGATTGCAAGAAATATGGGAATAGAGCTTACTCTTGAGCGTTTCCTGAGCGATGGGTATTACTTCTTGTTTACGGGATCCCTTTATGATTCAAAATATAAGGGAAGCGATAACAAGTGGTATTCAACTGCATTTAATGGTGGATATGTAGTAAACCTTTTAACCGGAAAAGATATCAAAATCTCGAAAAGCGGAGCTTCTAAAGCAAAGTGGCTTACCGCAGACCTCAAAGTTACCGTGGCAGGCGGTCAAAGGTACACTCCTATCGACAGGGAACTTTCGCTTCTTAATAAACAAACTGAGTACATCGATAATCTGGCATTCACAAAGAAATTTGCTGACTATTTCAGAATGGATTTGCGTGTTGCGTATCGCATCGATGGTAAAAGAATTTCTCAGGAAACCGGTATTGAAATTCAAAATCTAAGCAATCATAAAAACCCGTATTACAGCTATTATAATCCTATGGTTGGCGACCTGCAGACAGTTTACCAGATTGGAATATACCCAATGATGCAATACCGGATTGTTTTTTAAAAATTGCCTGACTATATTTATCTAATTAAATCTCCGGAAGTGGGCTATATAAATCCGTTTGATAAAAGATTCCTGATTGTCGCTATGGCAATCGGGATTCTTTTGCCTTTAATATTTTTCCTTTCAGGATATATGGATAATAGGGAGACGCCTCTGGCGGAAGGCTTATTTGCTGGTGCATTTACATTTCTGATCACTATCACAATTACTTTTGTTAATACCAGGATTGCAATTGTTTTAAGTAAAAAGTATCCCTGGAAAGACGGCTGGACAAAAAGACTTGTAATCGAATTGCTTATTACCAGTATAAGTGCGGCAATTATTATAAGTATAGTGGTAGCTTTATTATATAAATATTCAGCATTTCATAATCAGTATAGTTTTAATTTCACCATATTCCAGAATGCCCTTATAGCCATTATCATAAATTTAATTTTGATGACTATTATGGAGGGCCGGGAGTTGTTCCAGATGTACAGGAATTCCATTCTGGAAGCTGAAATACTGAAGCGCCAGAATATCGAGTCGCAATACACTGCACTAAGCAACCAGGTTAATCCACATTTTCTTTTTAACAATCTGAATGTACTGTCCTTCCTGATTTCTTCAGATCCTGAAAAAGCACAGGAATTCATTAACAGGTTTTCTTTAATTTATCGTTATGTACTTGATGTAAAAGACAAATCTCTGGTAAGTCTGAAAGAAGAAGTGGATTTTTTGCAGGCCTATCTTTTCCTTCAAAAGACCCGGTATGAAGACAAGCTGGATTTTAAAATTGAAATTCCACAAGACAAGCTCGAATATTTTTTACCGCCTTTGTCTTTGCAGATATTAATTGAAAATGCCATAAAGCATAATGAAATATCTGTTCTTAATCCTATGCATATAGAAATAAAGGTGGATGGCAACTCCCTCCTTGTAAAAAATCCCCTCAATCCCAGAAAAGATAAGGAACCGTCTACAGGTTTTGGACTAAAACACCTTGTTGCAAGGTATGGGCATTTCACAGAAAAAAAGCCGGTTTTCGGACCCCGGGGAGAGTATTTCGAAGCTAAAATACCGTTATTACAGGAATGAAATGATTAGAGTTCTGATTATAGAGGATGAGAAACTGGCAGCCAAACGGCTTGAGGAGCTTATTCTCACGCTTGAACCCGGTATAAAGATTCTGGCTGTGCTGGATACGGTAAGGGATTCTATAAGCTGGCTGAAAAATAAAATGGCCGATCTGGTTTTTATGGATATTCACCTTTCCGACGGAAATAGTTTTGAGATATTTGAGCATGTTGAAGTAAAGACTCCTGTCATTTTTACTACTGCCTATGATGAATATGCGCTTAAAGCTTTCAGAGTGAACAGTATTGATTACCTGCTTAAACCTTTCTCTCCGGTCGATGTGAGAAAGGCTATGGAAAAATACCACTCATATTTTAGTACACCAAATGATGGCCCGGATATTGAGAGCCTGATTAAAATGTTGAAACCTGATCGTAAATATCAGTCAAGGTTTTTGATCACGGCGGGATCGATAATAAAAAGTATAAGCATAGAAGAAATCTCTTATTTTTATAATCTCGAAAAGAGCAATTTCATTTGCACTTCTGCAGGTAAAAATTATGCTTCAGGCTTGTCTCTCGACAAGATTGAATTATTGGTTGATCCGGATTTGTTTTTCAGAATTAACCGCAATTTTCTCATCAGTTATAAGTCGATAAGGAATATTTATAATTTATCCAAAAGCAGAATTAAAATTGATGTTCATCCTCCGCAGGAAGATCAGGATATTCTTGTAAGCTTTAATAAGTCAGCTGAATTCAGGCAATGGCTGGGAAAAATTACAGAATAGGAGAAGCACGAACTTGATGGATAAGGCGTTTTTCCTTTACAAATTTTTTGGTTTCCCCGGAATTTTAATTACCCTGCCTGATCCATGTGGGTTGTCTGTTTCAGAGCAAAAAAAATGGCAGGGAAATATATACTACTCCCCCGCCATCAACTGAACATTAAAAAAGGACTATTTTTTAAGGAATTTAACTGTATGAGATCCTGAATCACTGTCGACCGTCAGGAAATAAATTCCCGAATGCAGATCGCTAAGTTCAAGAACTCTACCATTTGATTTGGAATATTCAAAGGTTCTGATTGTTTTGCCAAGAAGGTCAGAAATCCGGATATTGGTCATTCCTGGGAATTGCACTGCCATTCTGTTTTCAACCGGATTAGGGAAAAGTTGCAGTCTTCCCTGCTTGAAATTAGCGATGGAAGTGGGTGCGGTGGCATTGGCTATATTATCAATATAGGCAACACATCCTTGTGTCCTCGGTGATGCTACATGGTCCGGGAAAAAGGTAAACCTGTCATAGCCATATCCAATACAGGGAGTCATGTCGAAAGTCAGCAATTCCCACTGGTCCGTCAGATTATTAACCACATCAACTGATGTTACTGCACCGGAGTTAAAAGGTCTTTCCATCTTAACAGTTGTTTTGGTGGAAACATTTTTCATTATCATTATTGTAAGGGTGTGAGCTTCATCAGTAAATTCAATGGAGCCAATACTATCGGTATAAAACCCTACATAAGTTGTGGCATCATCCAGTACGGTAAACATCATTACACTGTCCGACTGATTAATCCCAGTCTTATCCGGGTTCTCAGTAATTTCCCAATGACGGGTATTCCCGTCGTTACCGTTGGCAAATTCAATCCAGATGGAATCATTACCACCGTCTTCGAAAGTGATAGGAGCAACCAACTGGGCTTTTACACCTAGTGCAATAATTGTCAGAAATAAAAGAGTAAAGATTTTTTTCATAATTGTGTTGTTTTAAGTGAGTAATTGGGAATATAATAGTGTATTTATTACCTAATTTGGTTTAAGTCCATGTAACTGTAAACTTAAAATCATATACCTCTAATGTCAACACTGGCGCTACTTTTAAAATACTTCATAGAATAAATCTGATACTTCAATTATACGTCAGAATGAATAAAACAGATAAAAAGATGTATAAATCTTAAAACTTTTAAAATAATAATAAGCACAGGTATTAATATACTATTTCGAATTTTAGAATTTTACCTGATAATCAAAACTATTCCTAAAGCCATAGAAAGTCAATACCACGTTTGTGTCAATTTTCAGTACATGGGAATTAGCAGGCTAATTTTAATGGTTTTGCAGGTTGGTAACCTTTATGGGATCTGCCCAGTTGCCCCGGTAAAGCAGAGTCTGATCATGAATAATTGTCTTGAATTTACCATATTTTATGAGAATGCCGGCTGAAGGAGTCATGACCATGCAATCCTGCGGGATATCTGTTTCCTGAAGTAATTCGATTCCATTATTCCATGAGGGCATGCCATTAATTGCAGAAAGATCGAAAGCCCCTGTGGCTCCGGTCGACCATCCGATATGAGAATTGAAATTGTATTTAAGATTTCCGGCAAATTTGAAAGGCCCCATATTTGAAATACTTATCTTCATTACCAGTTTACCGGCTTTGCTTAAATCATCGGTCGACAGGCTGATCTTTAATTCCGGCAATGTTATTTTTGTTTTTGAAACAAGAACAATGATGCTCTCAGATTTAAGTACTTTGTCTTTTGAATTTAGAAATGAAAATACCAGTTCAGCATCCTTAATTTTAAGAGTAGTATCTGAGCCAAGAATTTCTTCACAATCTATTCTACTGTTCAGGTATGCATGGCCTTCAATCTTTTTAGAAAAAATAAGCCGATCGTGATATCTGCATTCAATTAGGGCTACTTCCTTGTCGACGTATACCTCAACAGGAATTTCGCCATCAAGAACGTCTCCGTTCTTAGGAGATAAAACAAGACCCTTCATATAGGTTTTAAGGGCTCCCCATACTGGTCTTGCTGATCCGATAGTATCGTTGAGGTCGCTGTAACCAAAAAATCCAAACCATTCCTCAGGTACATTGTTATGAATGCTGTCTTCTTTTCCTTTCCACCATCCATCAGCATAATAGAAGGGGCATGCACCCGTAGCACCGGCATCGAGCA
>JACJXF010000008.1 GCA_020636775.1 Bacteroidales bacterium | reverse complement strand
ACCCAGAGAAAGGTAAAACCAAATCTGGCAATGACAGGTGAGATAACCCTGAGAGGAAAAGTGTTGCCTGTAGGTGGCATCAAGGAAAAGATACTGGCAGCCAGGAGAGCAGGAATCAAAGACATCATTATTTCACGGGAAAACCGAAAGGATGTGGAGGAGATTAAAGAAATTTACAGAAAGGATCTTCAGTTCCATTATGTCGACAATATACTTCAGGTTCTTGAAATGGCCCTTTTAAAAGAAAAGGTGCAGAACCTGTTAAAAGTGGTTTGATTTTGAAAAGAGATCGTAAATAATTGAATGAAGGCATGAGCCTTATTTGATTTAAGTTTCAAAAAAAGTAATTTTACTTGACATAGAATAAAAAAATCATGAAAATGGGTCCATCACTTTTTTGGGGATTGCTGCTGGTGATCCTCGGTTTAAGCCTGATATTCAAAATCGTATTTGGTATTGACTTTCATTTTTTCAGGGTATTTATCGCCTTCCTCCTGATCTTCTTCGGGATTAAAATGCTCATTGGTCATACCGGTACCAGGCATTTTGAAACGAAAGAAAATGATGTTGTATTTGGAGAGAAGCATTACTCCAATCCGGATAACGACCGCGACTATAATGTGGTTTTTGGAAAAGGAGTTTTTGATCTCAGGGGATATGATTTGAAGGGCGAAAGGCAACGACTCAAGATAAGTACCGTTTTTGGTGCCAGTATTATAAAACTTGACAAGGAGCTTCCTGTGAGAATTAAAGTGGAATCAGCCTTTGCCGGGACAGACCTCCCAAACGGAAATTCCGCCGTATTTGGTTCCACCAGCTACGAAAGCCCCGGGTTTGACGATTCTAAACCTTTTCTGGATTTACGTATCGATGCAGTATTCGCCGGATGCGAAGTGAGAACCTATTAATTGCACATCTTAGCTGTTGAATAGCCTTCGACAAAGTCGTTTTGTGCTTTTACGGAATGCGCGGAGACTGTTTACTGATCAAGGCATTTAAAAATCTGAAAAATGGAAAAAATTGCTCTATTTCCCGGGTCCTTCGATCCTTTCACAATTGGTCATCAATCGATTGTAAACAGGGCATTGCCTCTTTTCGATAAAATCATCATAGCCATTGGCTATAATACCCTAAAGAAACCTTTACTGGAGCTGGAGAAAAGAATGCAGCTTATATCCGATGTTTTTCCATCCAACCCAAAGATTGTAGTGAGTCACTACCAGGGACTTACCATAGAATACTGTACCAAAGTAAAAGCCAATTACCTTCTTCGGGGACTAAGAACAGCAGCGGATTTCGAATATGAACGAGCCATCGGTCAGATGAACAAAGCCATGAATCCCGGGATAGAATCTGTGTTTTTACTTACGGCTCCGGAGCATTCTTTTGTAAATTCTACAATTGTAAGGGATATCCTTTTTTATGGAGGGGATGCTTCCAAATTTCTCCCGGAGGGTATTGACATTAAGAAATACCTCTCATGATCCCTAAGCTGATTCTCTTCCTGCTTGTAAACCTGTCTGCAGGCATGTTGCTCTTTTCCCAGGGAGACCAGGTTACTATCCGGGGGACAGACAAAGCTTACGCAGGAAAAAACCTTGATTTTTTTATATACCGGGAAAGAATTCTTGACACTGAAGAAACCCTTGCCAGCACCAGGGTTGATAGCACAGGATATTTCAGCCTGAGTTTTAATCTGGATCAGACAAATTGTATCTATTGCAACACCCCATTATACAAGGCTTATATTTATGTTGTTCCCGGTAAGTCCTATACCGTAAATCTCCCGCCATTACCACTCAGCACTGATGAGAATGACCTTAATCCCTTTTTCGTTCCCCCTCTCTGGCATATGCTGCCGGTATTAAAGGGTGCTGAGCGACAGGATCTGAACCTGGCTATTTCTGAATTTGATAAGCAATATGAACCATTTCTGGATAAGCAGATTCTCAGGTATTACGACCCCGCTCAGAGTGGAGAGAAACTCGATTCCTTTATCCGGGCCAATAAAACAATTCCTGAAATCGATGATAAGCAATATTTCGAAAATTACAGATTGTATAAAATTGCCAGTCTGAGCTTCCTTGTAAGTCAGTTCAGTAATATTGAATTATTCGACAAATTTCTTAAAAATAAACCGGCATACCCAGACATCCCCTCCTGGTGGGATTTTTTCAAGCTCTATTACGACAGGTATTTCAGTACACTCGCAGGACAAAAAGGTTTTGAAGATATTTATGTTCTTACCGGAAGAGGCCAGTACACAGCCCTGAACCGGCTGTTGAAAACTGATTCAGCGCTTAGCAATGATCCGATCCGTGAATGGGTGATGCTGAAAGAGATCCACAATGCTTATTATGAAAGCGGACTGGCTCTCACCACCCTTGAAGGTCTTTGCGATAGTATATCCTCGGCCTCACATAATGAAATCAGTGTTTTACTTTCTGAAAGTATTCGCAGGAAAGCATCCATGCTGGTTACCGGGAATCTACCACCTTCCGGACTTATTAAAAATATGGATGGGGATAGTCTGAATCTGGCAAATCTGAAAGGGAAGTACACGTACATTGGCTTTTGTTCCCTCAATAATATAGGCTGCCAGCAGGAGTTTGAATATCTGAAATACTTTTTCTTCAAGCAGGGAAAATATCTTGATATACTTGTAATCGTTCCGGAATCGGAAAGAAAGCAAATTGAAAGCTTCACGGATGAGCACTCCATACCCTGGAAATTCTGGTTTGGGGTAAACGATCAGAAAATTTTAAATGATTATAACGTAAAAGCTTACCCCGTTTTTTTCCTGCTCGACAGAGAGGGGAAGTTGCTCATGTCTCCTGCCCCCCTGCCTTCTGCGGGATTTGAGAAACAATTATTCGGTATTTTAAGAGGGAAAGGTGAAATCTGAGCTCAGGCTACTCCCGCAGTTTTCAAAACTTCAACGATTGACGGGAAGGTATTACTGGTAAATATTTTAATATCGCCAGGTTTTACCCATAGAATCTCAGTGATATTCTCTTTTATCTGTGGAACAGTTTTTACACCATTTGGCACTCTCATATCAAACCATTCCGTTGCTTTTAGAATATTCTTGCCATTTAATTTATAACAATGGTAGGTCTTCAGCAGAAAGGATTTAATTACAGGAGGCTCCAGTCCGCATTCTTCACAAACTTCCCTGATGGCTGTCTCCTCACTCGACTCACCATTTTCCGCTTTACCCTTTGGCAGGTCCCATGTTCCGTTTCTGAATATCAGCAGGATATCTCCGGCTTCATTTCGGATGAGTCCACCTGATGCATTTATTACTTTGAAGGATGACATAAAAACCTTCCACAGAAACTCTATATTATCATGAAACAGATATAAAGAATTGATTTTTTCAAGCTGAAAAAAGGCTGAAATCAATTCTTCCAGCTCATCCCTGGAGTGGTATTTGTAAAATAAGCCTGATTTATTTTTGAAAGTTTCCGGAAAATCATCCCTGAAAAAAACTGTTCTGTCCTTAAAAAATACTTTGTACATTTGCCTGCTATGGAAACTGGTAAAAAAATTGCGCAATATCTGCTGCAAAGTAAGGCAATAAAATTAGAACCCGCAAACCCATTTACATGGGCCTCCGGCTGGAAATCTCCTATTTATTGTGATAATCGGAAGACACTGTCTTTTCCTGAAATAAGAACTTTCATACGCGATTCATTTGCTGAGAAAATTTCCAAAAGTTTTCCAAAGCCCGATGTTATTGCCGGAGTTGCAACAGGCGCCATTGCCCAGGGGGCACTTGTGGCTGAAAAGCTGAATCTTCCATTCATATACGTCAGGTCAGCATCCAAGTCTCATGGACTGGAAAATCTGATTGAAGGTGTTGTTCAGGCAGGACAGAAAGTTGTGGTTATTGAAGATCTTGTTTCAACAGGGGGCAGTAGTTTAAAGGCTGTTAATGCCTTAAAGGATGCCGGATGCGAGGTATTGGGAATGGCAGCCATCTTTACTTATGGATTTCCACAGGCTGAAAAAAACTTTAAGGACCACGGAGTGTCGCTTGTTACCCTAAGTAATTATAGCATCCTGATAAACCTGGCACTCGAAAATGGCTACATTTCTGATACGGAGGCTAAAGTGCTGGAGAACTGGCGGATGGATCCGGAGAACTGGAAAAAATAACATTCAATGAGCAAAATCGAAAGTAAAACCGGAATCATAAATGCATCCGACGAAAGAATTTATACTTTTCTTTCCGACTTTAAAAACTTTCATAATCTCATTCCGGCCGACAAGGTAAAGAACTGGATTGCGGATGAGGATTCATGCAGTTTTACCCTGGATGGTATTGGGGATGCATCTTTAAAGATTATTGAGAAGAATCCTTTCAGTATGATAAAAATCACCTCAGGAGGAAAAACACCGGTTAATTTCTTTCTCTGGATCCAGATAAAAAAAATTGAAGATGAAAAATCGGGAATCCGTGTGGTGATAGAACCCGATGTCAACCAGATGATGATGATGATGGTTAAGGGGCCGCTTCAGAATTTCGTGGATATGCTGATTGATCAGGTTGGGAAAATTAAATTCAATTAAGGAGAAACTCGACCTCCCTGAATCCAAATTTAAAAATCTTTCCGTCCCTGGCCTTAATGATCAGATATCCGTCGGGTTCAACACCTTCAATGAAGCCTTCAAATTCTACCCCGGACCATGAAAATCTGAGCCATTCCTGAAATCCAAAAAGGTTTTTATAATATTCCATATCGATCTGTGCAAAATCCCGGGACTGCATAATTTCATACCAGTAGTGAAATATTTCAAGAAAGGAATTCAAAACTTCAGGGATTTCAGTTTTCTTTCCGCTTTCATTTAACACACTGGTGGCAGGCACTGAAAATGCCGATTGATTCAGGTTAATGCCGACACCAATGATGGAATGGCCTATTTTATTGCCTTTCAACGTATTTTCAATAAGCACACCTGATATTTTCAGATTCTTTACAAGAATGTCGTTAGGCCATTTAATTTTTACAGAAGACAATAAACCTGAAAGTGTTTCCCTGATAGCTATTGCGGATATTTTTGAAATATAGAACTGCTCGCTGGCTTTAATTTTGTCGGGATATATTACCAGGGATAAAAGGAGATTCTTACCCGCTTCGCTCTCCCAGGTATTGCTCCCCTGACCCTTTCCGCCTGACTGAAAATCGGCGACAATTACTTTGGGTTCTGTATCAACTGACTCTGACAAAAGGGCAGAAGCATGCAAATTTGTCGAATTCACCGTTTTCAGATGAATAAGTTTGTAATTTTGTGCAAACATTTTCTTTTTTGAAAAATAAAAACAAAAGTGAAAAAAAACTGTTTAGAATCCTACTGGTCCGGACAATATAAAAACTTCCGGTGACTAAACACCATAAGCGACAGTGTATTACGCAAGTTTTCTTCCCGCTTATAAAATAACTAACTTTGCAATTAAAAGGATTGAATGAAAAAGAATACAAATATTACAGACGAAAAATTAGTTGAATCAATTATTGAATCGATAAAAGATAAAAAGGGCAAGAAAATTGTAAGCATAGACCTGCGTGGAATTGGAAATTCGCTTTTTGACTTTTTCATAATTTGTCATGGTACATCCACAACGAATGTATCGGCCATATCAGACAATGTTGAAATTAAGGCAAAAGAAAATTTTGGTATTAAACCCAACCATGTTGAAGGTACTCAGAACTCTCAATGGGTTTTAATTGATTTCACGGGTGTTGTTGTACATGTTTTTCTCGAAGAACAGAGGGCTTTTTACAGGCTTGAAGATTTATGGGCAGATGGAAAAGTCAGGATATTTGAAGATGAATAAATAATTAAGTAAATGAGCGATAATTTAAACGGCAATCCTGTTAAGCCCGAAAATACAGGAAATCAGGGGAAACCCAATAAGACTCCCGGGAATAAACCAAAATTCAGCGGATATTGGATATATATTGCAATTGCAGTATTTTTCATTGCCATTAACCTTTTCCCTTTCAGCACTCCTGAAAAGGAAGTTGACTGGAATACTTTTTCCGAAATGCTTTCCGACCAGAAGATTAGCAAACTGGTTGTGGTAAATAAGGAGAAAGTTGAAATATATGTTAAGGAAGAAGAAAAAAAAGATGCTGAAGGCATAACTGAAACAACGCGCAAACGCGGATTCAGTCAGTTTACCAAAGAATCACCTAAATTCTACTATACCATATTATCGCCTGATCAGTTTCAGGAGATAAATACCCTTATTACCTCTTTACCTCAGGAAAAAAGGCCGGAATTCAAGACAGAGACCCGCAGTGATTATTTTGGCTTTATATTGAGCTGGATTCTGCCAATTCTGATATTTGTTGCACTCTGGATGTTTATCTTCCGCCGCATGGGTGCAGGAGGAGGTGGCGGTGCCGGGAATATCTTTAATGTGGGAAAATCCAAGGCACAGATCTTTGATAAGGACACCTCCGTAAAGGTTGATTTTAAGGATGTAGCCGGACTGGCAGAAGCCAAAATGGAGATTAAGGAAATTGTTGACTTTCTGAAAAACCCAAAGAAATACACCGATCTTGGTGGAAAAATTCCAAAAGGAGCCCTGCTCGTTGGCCCTCCGGGAACCGGAAAAACCCTGCTTGCAAAGGCAGTTGCCGGTGAAGCTCATGTTCCCTTTTTCAGCATATCGGGTTCCGATTTCGTTGAGATGTTCGTGGGAGTTGGTGCATCAAGGGTAAGAGACCTTTTTAAACAAGCAAAGGAAAAGTCACCCTGTATAGTTTTTATTGACGAGATTGACGCTGTAGGTCGCGCCCGTGGCAGAAATGCCAATTTCGGCTCAAACGACGAAAGAGAAAATACACTCAACCAGCTGCTTACCGAAATGGATGGCTTTGGAACAAACTCCGGAGTAATTATCCTTGCAGCAACCAACAGGGCTGATATTCTTGACCGTGCTTTGTTAAGAGCCGGAAGATTTGACAGGCAGATACATGTTGACCTGCCCGACCTGAACGAAAGAAATGAGATTTTTGCCGTTCATGTTAAGCCTCTTAAGCTTGATAAAGCCCTGGATATTGAATTTCTTGCCAGACAGACTCCCGGATTCTCAGGGGCAGACATTGCCAATGTTTGTAACGAGGCTGCCCTGATCGCCGCCCGCCGTGGAAAGAAATCAGTTCAAAAACAGGATTTCCTGGATGCGATCGACAGAATTATTGGGGGCCTTGAGAAGAAGAATAAAATTATCTCTTCCAATGAAAAAGAAACTATTGCCTTCCACGAAGCCGGTCACGCAACCATCTCCTGGCTGCTGGAACATGCAAATCCCCTTGTTAAGGTAACCATTATCCCCAGAGGGCGATCACTGGGTGCAGCATGGTATCTTCCCGAAGAAAGGTCGATCACAACCACCGAGCAGATGCTTGATGAGATGTGTGCCACAATGGGAGGACGTGCAGCTGAAGACATAAAATTCAATAAGATTTCTACCGGCGCACTGAACGACCTGGAAAGGGTCACAAAGACTGCCTATGCCATGATTTCCTATTATGGAATGAGCGCAAAAGTTGGAAACCTGAGTTTCTTTGATTCTACAGGACAGACCGATTTCACCTTCAGCAAACCCTATAGCGATAAAACCGCAGAACTGATCGACCAGGAAGTAAAAGCGATGGTTGAAACCCAGTACGAAAGAGCCAAAAAGATTCTGACAGAAAACAAGGAGGGACTTTCTCAACTGGCAGGTATTCTGCTCGAGAAGGAAGTCATTTTCAGTGACGATGTTGAAAAGATTTTTGGGCCCAGGAAGGGACGTCAGCCTGAAGATTTTAAAAGACCGGCAAAAAAAAGGAAGCAGATTGTCGCCGATCCTGATATAGCAAAAGAAACACCGGCCAAAAAAGGGATTCTTTCAAGGAAAAAGAAGCCGGGAACCAAAGAATAAAGAAAAGAATTATATTTATTCCCTGGTAACAAGTGTTTCATGTCTAAAAGCTTTAAATAAATCATGGAAAATAACTGGGTAAGAGTATATACCAGCAATCAGCTTTTCCATGTTGAAATGATTAAGGAGTTCCTTTCCGACAATGGAATTGCAGCCTTTATTATGAATAAGCAGGATTCCTTCTATAAATTTGGTGATATAGAGATCTATACCAAGCCTGACGATGTGATGAAGGCTAAGCTACTAATCGAAAAATTTGAAAGTTGAGCGAATTTCTTAAACGAAGCCTGTCAGGAATTGTATATGTGATCCTCATGCTGGGATCAATAATCCTGAGCCCATGGAGTCTTCTTGTATTGCTGCTTGTAATTTCAGGAATTGCACTTCATGAATTTTATGGGATCTTTCAAAAAAGAGGTATGGAGGCCATGAAAATAGCAGGAATGATTTCTGCCTTTTTCATACTTATTTTAGTCTTTCTGGAAAGACAATCTCTGATGCCCGGTAAGTACCTCCTGCTGACAATACTGCCGCTTATGGCTCTTTGGAGCAACTTTATATTCAAACAAAGAAAAGAGTTCCTTCAGGCTGTATCGATAAGTCTGGCTGGCCTTATTTATATTGCATTACCTTTTGGCTTGCTATTTTATATAAGTCGAAGCCCTCTTAGCGACGGACTTTATAATCCTGAAATTTTGATTGGCACCCTTATTATTATCTGGACCTACGATTCAGGCGCTTATATTACCGGTATCCTGTTCGGAAAACACAAGATGGCTCCCGCTATTTCACCAAAAAAATCATGGGAAGGTTTTTTCGGGGGGATGGTATTTGCGATTCTTGCAGGCTTTATTTTTTCGCGGCTTGCATCTTTGCTAAGCACAGCTGACTGGCTTATCCTTAGCATCATTATTGTACTTGCCGGTACAGCCGGAGATTTTCTGGAATCGGTTATTAAGAGGGAGGCGGGAGTTAAGGATTCTGGTAAAATTATGCCGGGTCATGGGGGCATACTTGACAGGTTTGACTCATTACTTTTGATTATCCCATTTGTTTTTCTTTATATTTACCTGATAAAAATCTGAAAATGATTAAAATTCATAAAGAAGGATATCTCATTTTTGCCATTTCCAGCAGCATCCTCATTTTTATGGGGATTTTTGCCTCGCTCCTCCTGTCTCATATTTTGTGGATACTTATTCCCCTGCTGGCTTTTTTTGCTTTTATGATTGTTTTTATCGCCCGTTTTTTCAGGGTTCCAAATCGTAAAATGGAATTTAATGATGAGCTTTTTTATTCACCTGCAGATGGAAAAGTAGTCGTCATTGAAGAAACTACAGAGGTTGAGTATTTTAAGGACAAGCGCATTCAGTTATCCATTTTTATGTCGGTATGGAATGTTCATCTAAATTTTTTCCCCTTTTCCGGAAAGGTGAAATATTACAAATACCACCCCGGAAAATTCCTGCTGGCTATTCATCCCAAATCCAGTACCTTGAATGAAAGGACTACGGTTGTAATTGAGGATAGTAATAAAAAATCCGTTCTTCTCAGACAAATCGCCGGAGCAGTTGCCCGAAGGATAATCTGTTACGCCAAAGTAGGAAATTCATTTTCTGCAGGCGATGAGTTAGGCTTTATTAAATTCGGATCCAGAGTTGATATTTTCTTTCCTGCGGGAACTAAAATCCTTGTCAATCAGGGCGATACCGTATATGGCAGCAGGACTCCCCTCGCCGAATGGAAAAACTGAGGTAACTTTTAACAGGTCATTAACAGTCGACTGTGAGACTTGAGTATATATTTGTTTTCAATAAGTAACACTAAAAATGAAAATCATGAAGAAATTATTTGCTTTAATCGCACTTGTTGCATTTTTTGGTGCTATCGCAAGCCCCGCCATTGCAGCAGTATATTCAGCTCCCATTACAGTAAAAGTTACTGACGACAAACCGAAAAAAGGGAAAACCACTACATCTACCGATAAAAAAGATGCAAAAGAATGCACAGCAAAAAAAGCAGGATGCTGCGAAGGTGCAAAATCATGTGATGAGAAAAAGTAATTAAGAGCTTTTTAATAAATTTTTAAAGGCCGTCGACTTGACGGCCTTTTTATTTTATCCATACCTGGCATTATTTCACTATTTGAAAATTTAGAAATATTACTTCCTTAACTCTTGCAGAAGCAGGTCGAACTGCTTACTTTTGCACTCAATTTAAGCAGTTCATAAAATGAAAGATTCCAAAGTTCTCAAAATAAATCCGGATGTCTCATGGGTGGGTGTTCTCGATTATGATATTGTAACCTTCGATGTTGTAATGGAGACAAAATATGGCACCACCTATAACTCCTACTTCATCAATGCTGAAAAGAAAACCATTATAGATACGGTTAAGCTGCAATTCTGGGATACTTATCTTGAAAAGCTCAAAACCATTACCGATCCCACAAAAATCGATTATATAATCTGTAACCATACTGAACCTGATCATTCAGGCTGCATATCAAACCTGCTTGAGCTTTCTCCGGATTTGACCGTTATTGGCAGCGGACAGGCTTTGAATTACCTCCAGGAGATGATTGGTAAAACCTTTAAAAGCAAAAAGGTAAAAGACGGAGATATTATTGACCTTGGGAATAAAAAAATTCGGGTAATCGGAGCTCCTAATCTTCACTGGCCCGACACTATTTACACCTATCTGGAAGAAGATAAGATTTTATTTACCTGCGACTCCTTCGGTGCACATTACTGCCATGAGGAAATGTACGACGATAAAACCCCCAATTATGATGAGGCCTTTGCTTATTATTTTGAAGTGATACTGAGGCCCTTCAGCAAATTCATGCTAAAGGCTATTGAAAAAATTCGTCCTCTCGAAATTTCTGCTGTCTGCCCCGGCCACGGACCTATTCTGCGCTCTGACTGGAAAAAATATATTGATATTAGTGAGCAAAAAGCCACAGAGTATCTGAAAATTCTGGAAAATAAGAATAACCGGGTATTACTTGCATACGTCTCCGCATATGGATATACAGCTGAAATGGCAAAACAAATAGCTGCCGGTATTGCAGAGGCCGGAAGTTTTGAAATTGATCTTGTAGACATCGAAAATATTCTTCTCGGCGAACTGGAAGAAAAGATTGTTATGAGCAATGCCATCCTTATTGGTTCGCCTACCATTAATCAAAACACTCTTCTTCCGGTTTATAAATTATTCTCTTTAATAAATCCTATAAGGGACAAAGGGAAGCCTGCAGCAGTTTTCGGATCCTATGGATGGAGTGGTGAGGCGGTAAAGCTTATCGAGGATCACCTTCGCAACCTTAAGCTGAAAATTTATATGGAAGGGATGGCGGAAAAGTTTTACCCTTATGATGGAAAAAGCGAAAGGCTGGCCGAATTCGGTAAAGCCTTTGGAGAAAAAATGCTTGAAGAGGTAGCTGAAAACGAATAAACTGAGGTATTCAGACTCAGTTATCTTTACGAAGGGGTTCACCTTACTCTTACTTGTTAATTAGCCCTACCCGAGCTTGCTTTTATTATCTTTTTGTACAGAGTTAATTAGACTGTAAATCTAAATTGTTACGGTGCTCTGCACCTATTGCTGCTTTTTAATCTATTTGCTATGGATCTTGCGGGGCTCTGCTCCTATTCGCACTATTATTGGGTTTAAAGTTAGGACGTATTTCCTTAATAATAATTCAGTGGAAAGGAGACCAGACTTCACTTTCCTGGAAATAAAATGCCGGCAAAAAAAAGTATTTCAGCTGGGGTTTTACCCTTCTTAATTCATTATTACCAGCTTAAGCATCTCCGATTGCTGAACTCCCTTTTCTGTATACCTGATGTAATAAATGCCCTTGTTAAATATTTCAGTATTCACTACAACCATTTTATCATCCGGGTTTAACTCCTGCTCATAAGCCATTCTGCCCAGCTGATCGAAGAATTGAATACTTGCACTTTTCCCCGCCTGCCTTTCAATCGAAATTTCAACATAGTCGGTCGCGGGATTCGGGTATACACTTATCCTGTTTGTATATGTCAGAACAGGGCTTACCGGTGTTCCTTTGGATCTTGAGTAATCCGACAGAGCTGCCTGATATATTTCACCCGTAAAGTCGTTTTGAAGGTATGCAGCAACACGAATATTTTCTTTTTTAAGATTGCTCAAATCGGCATTATAGCTAAAGTTTAAAACCGTTGTATCACCGGGAGAGGCCGATAAAATCTGATTAACAGGGGTACCATCAGCATCGGGTAACATGGCCCGTACAACATTCTGAAACTGTGTCTCACCATTTCCAGCATTCACGCCTGTTACGAGAGTTTCATACAATACCACATATAGCACCCTCTCATCAGAAGGTAGATTTTGCAAGGCTTTCAAACTGGCATTAATGCTAAGGTTATTACCTGCTTCAATTGCATTCAGGGTTATAGCTACTGCCGGATCTTCAAGAGATCGGATATTTATATCGGCTGTTTTGGGTTCGAACTTTGTATCGGTAAAATCGAATCTTCTGCCACTTCTGTTACCACCGTCAAGAATCGAGTATGGTACTGATGTCACTCCATAATAGAATGCCCTCGCACCGGGTACATCACGGTTGAACACATTGAAAGGATCAGTAGCTGAGGGGAAGCGGGTGTGGTATTCAAGTTTTACAAAGTCCTTGTAGAGCAGCCCATCTTTGTAAAGAGCATTAACCTTGGTGTTTGCAGTTTTAGCCTTGTCTCTGACAGGGTTTACCGCAGTTGTGTTAGTAAAATGCTCAAGCACACTAAAACGTGATCTTTCTGCAACAGTCATTTTCTGCATCGCAAACCCCTCATAATCGCTTATTTTGTTGTCTTTTGCCCCAAACTCCATTCGGAACTGAACATTATCGGTCCCGCTAAGAATATCAATTATATGTCGTGCTTCAACCCAGCCTGTATCAGCCTGAACAGAAGCTGTATTCGCCCATCCATAGTTGGTACCGTAGCTATAATTGCTGGCCTGATAATCACTGTACCAATTAATTCCGTCTCCCGGATTACCCAGGATATTCCAGCTGCTTCCGTTATCAGTGGAATATTTAAGTAGGGTCGCGTCCTGATAATTTTTAAAATTTCTGAAAATGTCCATCTTAATCATAGGTCGCTCCAATGCACTCAGGTTAAAACAGGGGCTTTCCATGTAAGAGAATTGAGAGATTGTGCTATCGACCCTATTGGTATACCATCCTTTCCCTTTTCCATCCAGATCCGCAAATCCCGGTACACCCCACATCCATCCGTAAATAAGAGAATCAGCACCAAGTATTGTCTTGCCAATTATGTAACTGCTGCTCCAGCTTCCCTTGTTATCATTGAAATCCTCTTCATACGGTACACCCGATTGCATTATAACTGTTGGTTTTAAGATCACCTCATTGCTAAAATCCAGCGTGCAATTGGTATTGGATGTTACCTGGTGTTCGATAATATACGCGCCTTCATTCTCAAACTGAAATCTAAACTCAGCGGAGCTGGCGTTAACATAATTTATGGTAGTATCAATTGTTGCTCCACCCGGGAGGTGTATTTTCCAGTTGTAAGATTTTATGCCATCATTGGAAGCAGTAGAAGAGATAAATTTAGTAGGAGTCCCGGGGCTAAAACACTTATTCTCAGCTGCAAATGTTCCGGTAGGTTTATCCCCAAAATCCAGTGTAATTTCATGCCTGTCTGTACATCCGTTAAATGCGGTATCGAGCAGAGATATCGAATACTTCCCTGATTTATTGAACACATGAGAGGGTGAAACCAGGGTACTGAAGTTATCAGCACCGGAATTCACATCATCAAAGTTCCATGCCCAGGATCTGATTGAATCCTTATCAGCAGTTGTGTTAGTAAAGTTAATACTCGTATAGGGCGGTACTGAAAGAACGCAATTATCACTTTCCTGGAATCCCATTTCCGGGACATATAATACTCTTAAGGTTTTTGAAATAATGCTTCTGCAACCATTGAGGGTTGTATCACTGTAGATAATGGTGTTTATTCCGGGACCCGTTATTGAAGGATCAAATTTAAACCCTATTGTGCTGTTACCTGTAATTCCGGAGCTTCCGGTAAAGTTCCCCCGTTTTGCATTTCCCAGGAGATTAATCGGAGCTGAATTTTCGCAGATGGTTGCAGGGTCAGGAAAGCCAACAAATTTGGGCTGATCAACCGATTCAATGGTGAAATTAGCCTCAAGGGTCAATTCGACGTTCACAAAATATTTATAGGTCAAGAGGTAATCACCCGGAGCGAGCAAAGCAGGACTCAGGGTAGCTGTGTTATTTCCGTTATCAGTGATTCCCGAACCTCCGGGGATGGTTACCCCTGCAAGAGTTAATTTGAATGAACCCGGCACAATAGGAATACTGTCAGGATGTGCTTCCACTGTAAACGGTGCATCATTATAACAGTAGATATCCTTTAACACCAGATCACCCGAAGCTTCCACAACATTGACTACTACACTGTCGCGACTTACGCATCCAAAAGTATTTGTATAGCTGTAGAATATTTTATGAGGAGAAAGCAGAACACCGGCAATATTGGGATAGAATCTGTTCTGGGAACTCACAACTCCAGGGCCGCTAAAAACTCCTCCTGATGGAGTAGCTGTAAGTAAAACAGATGAACCGTTCACATTATAGGCTGTACCATTTGCCAGATTAATATCAGCCGGGTCAGCCTGATGAACCGTTACGGTTGCACCACCAGACCCTGTATTGCTAAGACCGTTTTTATCGGTCACGCTCACAACTGAATAGGTTTTTGTGGTATTTGGTGCAACCTTAAAACTAAAGGGAGAGTTGCTGATCCCGTTAAAATTCATGGTAGCTGTACCATCAGAAACAATGATATTCCATTTGGGGCTTCCTGTAAGATTTACAAACAATGTGGCACTGTCGCCTGCACATATTGATCTGCTGCCACTGGTCGATGCAGTTGGTTTTGTTGTATAAACAGATACATTATTGGCGAAGGATGTGAGGGCGGAAGAAAGATTACCTGCTGCATCCTTTAACTGTATACTGACCGGCAGATTTCCCTGGCTAACAGGAGCATCTCCGTTTAATACCGGATAGTTCAGTGAATAAACAGGTCCTGCTCCGGACAGTGTAATGCGACCTGAGGTAGCTGATATCCCGTTAATAAATGATTCAGGAGCAAGAGTGTAGGAAGGTCCATCAGCAGTTATAGTAAGGATAATTGTTTCCCCGGGGATATAAAGACTATCAGGAGCCGTTACTGAACTAATTATGGGTGCATGTGCGTCAATTACAAATGTTGAAGGTGAGTTGGCAGTAACGGTCAGACTATCTGTATTACCTGCTGCATCGCTCAGTACAAGTTTTCCGGTAACAGGTGCAAGGTTGCTGACATCCGTGTCGCCGGAGGAAACCTGATATGAGAAGAAATAGGAACCGCCGGACTGGCTGATCAGGGTAAATTTTGGTGAATAAGGAACACCATTAATCAGGGTTCTGGAAGAAACTACCTTATATCCGGCCCCGTCGGCTGTTGCCATTAGCTGCACATTATCTCCAATCTTGTGGCTGGTCCCCAGTGCCTGAAAGCTAAATATTTTCGGTGCAGTGGCATCAAGCAAATCGTTTGGCTGAACAATGGGTGTTGTCCAAAGGTTTCCCGGGCGTCCGGATACCTGTAATTGCACTGAAACAGGAACAGGATCACCTGCAGCAATATCACCGCTCCCTGCTAAAAGAACAAAACTGGCAGTGTAAACATTTGCACTTGGATGGCCTACATAGGTAATGCTGCGACCTCCAACACTGTTAGAAGTGAAAGAAACCGAACTGCCGGCATCGTTTTGAACCGTAATGGTTACTGGAACAACATCATTTATTTTAAAAGTATCATTTGGAATGGAAACCCCTGTTATTATTGGCTCGAGCAGAGCGGTAACAGAAACAGTATTGGAAATAATGGAAGTACCTCCGGCTAATACAGCTGATGAAACAGTTACTTCAAGCGGGGTATTAACTGAAATATCTCCTGTGTATGAAAGGTAAATTTTAGCTGATCCGGCATTTATACCTGTTACAGAACTAATGCTTGTGGAAGGCGGGGATTTTGACAAAGTAAAATTACCCGGAGCCAGAGTAGTGAAGTCTGAAAATGTGTCTTCCGACAGAACTATGGTTACAAATGATCCGTTCAAGTCCTCCTCTTTAATTGGGTCCGGGGTAATCGTAGCTGTGGCAGTTTCCGGAACTATGGTAACATTTGAAGGACTTGCAATGATAACTGCACCGCTGCTTGCATTCAGAGCGTTATCCGGAAAATTGAATGTTACTACCTGAGGTACAGTTATCTGATAGCCTGATGGTACAGGCAGAATAGCTCTTACTTTTGTTGCGGAGACTCTTGTCACAGTAATTCCAGGAACAACATAATTATCCCAGTCGGTTCCCCCTCCCCCGCTGAGTCCGGATTTAATTCTGGCTGTCAGATTTGTTGCATTGGTAATCCAACTGTCGCCGCTGGTAATATCAATGGTTAGAGTATCCCCACCCGTGCGTATCTTTGATTCGCTGATGTTTGCCCCGCCGGTCGACCAGCTTGTGTTGACGGTTGCATTCTGATTGGTAACCGTAAAAACCGTGCCCAGATTATAAGTTGCAGAACCAAGGAAAGCTGCAGCAGGAACAATCATTGTAACTGTTTCATTCGTACTTATTGCGTAATTTGAAATTTGAGGAATGACAAGTGTGGCGCGGGTTGAGTTTGCATTAAGATTAGCGTCACTCAGATTTGCCGACCAGGCAAAACTACCGGAAAGTGCAGCCAGAAAGGCATCCGTGTTAGTGTTGTTATTTCCCAGGTTTCCCTGCCAGCGATCATATTTCACATCAAAATTAACCGTGTAGGTGGTGGCTGATCTGATATCAGACTCCAGCAGGCCTGCAATTGCTGTCCCGCTTATTGTAACTACAGGATTAATATCGGTGATTGTTTGTGTGGGTGTATTACTTGCGACTGTGGATCCTCTGAAAGCATCCGATTGAAATGCGAAGGAAATATCCTCATCTGCTGTGATATAATATCCTGAGTTCGAATTAAAAGTGATAGTAACTCTTGTATCACTGGTCCTGACAACGGTTATGGAATCATTAACTATACCGCTGCTGCTGCTTCCGGTGATAGCCGCTTTAAAATGGTCGGTTACAGAATTGGAGCCTCCCAAAGTGACTGCCCAATTATCTCTTGACAGATCAAGGATTATTGTTTTCCCTCCCCCGACAATATCTGACTCAAGATGGCTGGTAGACAGTGTGCCGGCGGCATTAATGGTAATAAGCGGAGACTGGTTGGTGACAGTGAAATTTTTCCCGGGAACGGGAGATCCGGTGGCTAAAAGACTGGACGGAATAGTAACTGTAACTGTTTCGTTAGTCCAGATGGCATATGCTGAATTTCCGGGAAATGAGATAGAAATGGCTGTATCATTTATGAAGGTAATATCTCCCGGGTTGATTCCGGAGCTTATAAGGTCGAAGTTTGTTGCACTAACGATTGAAGATGAAAAAGCAGCTTTCCAGGCATTGAGGCTGTCTGCAGCTGTAGCAATAAAAGTGGCTCCTGTAAGCTCAAAGATTATTGTTTTTCCACCGTCAATAACATCCTGTTCATTATGCGCCGTAGTAATACTTCCGCCGAGAGTAAGGGTTCCAGCGGAAAATCCCGACAGAGTCAAAAGTAACAGGGCAGAAAGTATGAGTATTTTTTTTCGTAACATCTTCGATTAATTTTCCAGTTAGATTCAATTATTCCCAGATATTTCCTTCACTGTCAGTTTTAATGAGTGTGATCATACTATTGGTTTTTTCCTGTTGATTTGATCCCAGGATAATAAGACCACCGTCGGAAGAAATTTTTAAAGAGCTGGCAGACTGGTTGCCTGTTTTACCATAAATTTTTGAGCTTCTTAGTGTGCCGTCGGGATTCAAAAAATAAAGTACAATATCGGTATCCTTGGAAAGGGTTTTATCTCCCAAAACGGCAACCGTACCATCTTCCATTTCCACAATATCAACCCCGCGGAAATCAGCATCCGAACCAATCGGATTTGTATTAAAGGATAGATTATCAGTTAACAAATCATCATTATTCAGCTTTTTAACGATGATTTGCTTAAAACCTGAACCTACAGGATTGCTGGTGCCCACTATAAAAAAGCCGCCATCCTGCGATAAAATTATTTTTGAAGATAATCCATTTCCTGCCGATGTCAAAGGATTGGGGCCCGAAGCAGGTTTAATAATCACAATTGAGTTGGTTGAAGGGTCGGTTCCGAATTTGAAAGGTTTATTGTCCTTCAACACAACCGAAGTGTAGTATTCACCGGGGGATCCCTGTGCCGGGTCCAGGTCAACTTTATTCCCCGATTCATCAAAAACACAGGAAAAGACTCTCTTCACATTGCTCACAATTGAATATCCCACAACCTCAATCTGGTTGTTGAGGGCAATCAGATCGTTCCCGCGGCCTTCAATAACATAAGGACTTGTCCATAATACACTTCCATCCAGTCCGAACTTAACAAGCAGAAAGGTTTCAATTCCATCAAGGATGGATGAACCGGTTACAACATATCCATCATTGAGTACTAAAATAGCAGATGCACTTTCATTTCCATCTCCCCCGTAAAAAACCGGGTCCGAGGTCTGAAAGCCATATTTATCGGTTGTGACAAGAATAATATCTGTATTTCCGGCATCATTCTGACTGGTTCCTGCAAAGACATAGCCTCCGTCGGCTGTGAGACCAACATCACTGCCTGTATCATCGAGGGCTGCTCCGTAAAACCTTACAAAATATTGAGTCTGCAAATCGCTCATCTCCTTTGCACAGGATGCCAGGATGATTATAAGGCCTATTATAAGGAGAGACTTTTTCATTGGTTTCCTCTTAACTGTTTTCATTATTTTTTCCTGGGTTTGTAAATAGATCGCACATATCCCAGGCTGAAATTAATATCGTCGTGATAGAAATTATCATCCCTGTACTGGTACAGCCAAAGTTGGTCTGCCTGTGTCTGGCTGCGTCCTGTATTATTGACCTGATTATTGAGTGCAAGGTTGTATCGAAGGTCAAAAAATAAATATCCCTTTGATATTTTCCACTTTACACCTCCGCCTAAAACACCATAATAACCAATCTTCTGCCTGCTGTCGATATTTGAGATTCTGGGACTTTGAGTTCCAGGCACCGTAATCAGATCAGCCCCTGAAACCAGCAATAATGAAGTATTAAATCCCAGTCTGGCATAGGGCAGATATTTCCTTTCCCCAAAGGTATAGCTCACTGTAACAGGCAGATTTACCATCTGCTGGGACTCGTAATAATCATTAGCTGTATAGGCATCGGGATTAATATAATGATCAAATACGGTATTTTTATAGTCAGCATCAACTGAAATTTCTATTTTGTCTGATAGGTTTTTTATTATCGTAAGTCCGCCGTGGTATGAAATTCCTGAAGTATTGTAGAATCCGTAATTATCGGCAAGCCGGCTGGTATTAACCGGCTCAAAGGAACGAACAACTGAATAAGTTCCTCCTGCAATAATTCCAATGGAAAAACGGATTCGGTTATCAAACTGTTGCATCAGGTTAACAAACTCCGACGGGTCAGTACTGATGACAACATATTCAGGGTATTTCTTAAGAAAGCTGAACATAAAGCTTTCTGCCTTTTCCAGGTTGTCATCGAAAATATAGGCGTTAATCAAAACCTTAAACGCAAGAATTTTCTCTTCCTTGGTGAATCCTGACTGCAGGCAGGGTTCAATCAGGGCAGGAATTTCTTCGACCTGTCCTGTACTGAAAAGGTCCTGTGCCTTTTTTAGGTTAAGTGCACAATTTTCCTGTGCAAATAAAAAGCCTGATTCTGCAAGCAAAGCCAAAGATATTATCAATATGCCTAAAACTTTAGTTTTCATCTTTTTTAATGCCAATTTCATATTGTTTACTTTTCGTGCAGGTTTCTTCAAATGGGATATCTGCGCCAACATAGGCCTTCCATTCATCTCCGGTAAAATTACGTGTGAGATTCGGACAGATTTGTGAAGCAAGCATTGCTGCTACAGTTGGCCTTTTTATCAGCCTGGGTTCTTCAGCGCTGCTGCTTACAATGGTGTTTCCATCAGGACTGAATGCCAGTGAGAAAACAAATCCTGAATTATCATCCATTACTATGGGAGGATTAATGAGGTTTGCCAGTTCCCACGACAGTACTTTCCCATCGAAAGATGAAGCAGCCATTGTCTTACTGTCGGGGCTGAATTCAATTTCTGTAATACGGGCGGTATGTCCGGTAAGCTGCGATACAAGCTGGAAACTATCAGCTGTGAATATTAGTACATCACCATCCACATTTCCACAGGAAAGGTATTTACCGTCGGCACTGAAAGCCACGGATTGAATTGATTTACCTGTTTCTTTGTATACCTCCTGTATTTGCAATTTTCCGCCAATTTCCCAGACCATAAGTCTTCCATCCTTTGTTCCACCTGCCAGGATACCACCATCGGGAGAGATCGTAAGCGAATTTATTCTTGAATCAGTATCTGCAAATTTTGTGTTTGTTTTTGCTGTCAGGTCCCAGCGTTCAATCAAAGGCTTTAAGCCGGTAGTAAAAAGAGTCTTATTATCTGCACTGAATGCCATTGACCGGATATTGTCATCAGACCCTGCGAGACTAATGGGAGCAGCGTTGCCTGTTTTCAGATTATAAATTTTAACTCCGCCTCTGCTGGTGGCAACGGCAAGCATATTTCCATCGGGAGATATATTTATTTTTTCAATAACACCTATTCCTTCAGCTATCACTGTGAACTTCTTATCAGGATCGCTGATATCCCATTTTAAAATTTTCCCGTCACTCCCGGCACTGATTAGAATTGATGTTCCAGGAATAAACGTCAGGGAACGAACAGCGTTGTCGTGACCGTTCAGAACGTTATAATCAGGACCAAGCAAAGCTTTCAATGATTTGTACAAACTGTTGTATATATCATCGTCATGAACGGGCCCCTGATACTCCTGATTAAACTTAAATGCCTGAAGTGCCATCAGGGCTTTCAGGCCTGGATCGTTGGTAACCTGTATGGATTTCACAGCCATGGATTTTGCGATCGAAAGCATCCTTCTCTCCTTCGCAACAGCTGAAGCACTTTCGGCTTGTTTTCTTTGCTTGTCGGCTTCAGCCTGGTTATCCAATGCAATTTTTTTCTGACGGTTTGCTTCCGACAGGTTCGTTTCTGCCAGTCCTTTTTGCCGGTTTGCCTCTCTGGCACTTGCTTCTGCCTGTACTCTTCTTTCCTCGGCAATTTTAGAAGACTCCTCAGCTTTCATTCGCTGGTTTTCGGCTTCAGTAGCAGCTGATTCGGCCTTTTTCCTTTGATCGGTGGCTTCAATGGTCTTTTCTTCAGCAAGCTTTCTTTGGGTTTCTGCACGCTCAAATTCATTTTCAGCCCTGACCCTCAATTGTTGAGTATACACTACTAGTCCCATGGAAATAATAGCAGCACTTCCCAATACAAGAGCAAAAACCCGGGTTCTTCTTAGCTGCCTTTTTTGAAGTCTGAGTTTATTATCCTCTTCTTTTTGAAATTCTTTTTCACTGGTATCAAGGAATACCATTGTTCTTTCGAAAGCCGGATTATGACGTTCCGCCCAAATAAGAGTGGGCTTGGTTTTATTTTTCCAGTTTAAGGCCAGTTGCAGGTCCGGTGGTCTCCAGAGGCTTGTCCTGCCCGCCTGGTATAATGCGGCTGAATCAGCCAGCCGCTTGTACATCTGAACGGCCGAAGCTTCTTCATCAACCCATGTTCTCAGCCTTTCCCAGATTCGCATAAACGATTCATGAGAAATATCCAGAACTGAATCTTTGTTTAGGACAACGGAGGAAGAGGGAACAAGGAAGGAGCGTCCCGGAGCCCTGAAGATTTCAGCAATTTTTATTACTTCTTCTGTGGATGCAAGTGCAATGTCGGCCAACTGACTGATTCGGGTTGGACGTCTTACGCCACGGTTATCACCTCCCTTTTCAGTAAGGGTTCTGAAAATGCTTTCACAGATTATTTTTTCATTTTCATCCAGTTCGTCAAATGCTTCGTTGGCATGTTCGGAAAGTGCTTTATCTATCTGACCAACAGCATCGTAATCGGAAACAGAGATGGGTTTAGCTGTATCGTTGTGTAGTTGCCAGTAGTCCCATGTCCTCATAAGAACATGCTGCAAAACCGGGAGCTGATCGGGATTATCACCCAGGTCATCAAGAAGTCTGTCAACCAGTGAAGCCTCAATTTTCGCACCGGCGACGCCGACCGGGCCTTCGATAACTTTACGAAAATCCTGGCTGGTCATTCTGGGTACGAGGTAATTGCTCTGATTGATCAGGGTAGTGAAATCCTGATAACGTGAGCATTCACCAATAAAATCGGAACGCATGGTGATTACAATGTAAACCGGTATTTTCGACTGTTTGATTGAGTGGACAATAAAGTCGATGTATAGGGAGGGATCCTCTTTTACTCCGGAAGCGGATCCGACCTTGCTGTACCTGAAGATTTCTTCAAACTGGTCTATCATCAGAAGCAGGTTTTTCTTTCCCTTTCCTGCTTTCTGGATATAATTCAGAACACCATCCGTCTGCTTAAAAAGTTCGGTTGCGTTTTCAGTTTCCGGTTTTACCCCGGTAGTTTCGTAAAGGTCATTTAAAAGATTTGTAAGGGGAGCGCTGCCGGGCCGGGAGGTAACAACTAACCAGTCATCCTGATTTGCACGACTTTCGGATTTTATGAGGGAAGGAATAACACCACAATAAATAAGAGAAGATTTTCCGCTACCAGAAGCACCAACTACAGCTACAAACCGGTTCTTCCTGAGATTCCGGAGGATATCATCTACCTGTCCTTCTCTTCCGAAAAAAAGATGAGACTCTTCACTCGTAAAGGGACGTAAGCCTGGAAAGGGATTACTATTCTGAATATTTACTTGGCTGGAACCAGTCATAATGTTTAATCTTTAAGCTTAAATCATTTAATCTTAAAACCGGATTCCGATAACCAGAATATCATCAATCTGCACAGAGTCGCCTCTCCAGTCTTCATGAATCTGATTAAGAATATCCTTTTGTTCATTCATGGGCTCGTTGTGGATTTTCAGGAGGAGATCGCGGAAGCGTTTTATCAGGAATTTTGAATCGTCTTCACCACCGAACTGATCAGCATACCCGTCTGAGAAAAGGTAAATTACATCTCCCTTTTTCAGGTCCATTTCATTATTGGTGAAATTCCTGAGTTTCTCACCCATATATCCGCCGATAGGAAATTTATCAGCCTTAAGCACGATAAGCTCGTTATCACGAATTATAAAACAAGGATTATATCCACCGGCATAATTCAGTTTGGCATTTTTATAGTCGATGGTAATTAAGGCAATGTCCATTCCGTCTTTAACAGAGGAGCTAAGCCTGGTCTGTCTTAATGACTTGGTTACCCCTTCGTTCAGAGCATTGAGAATATCGTCGGGCCTGATTACATTTTTTACGTTTATGGCAAAGTTTAGCTGGTTGTTACCGACTATGGACATAAATGCTCCGGGAACACCGTGACCGGTACAGTCGACCGCAGCAACAATTGCCCTGCCATCCTTATGAGCCATCCAGTAAAAATCGCCACTCACAATATCTTTTGGCTTATAAAGAACAAATGAATCGGGTAGCAGATTTGAGACAAAATCGTCAGGAGGAAGGATGGCATTCTGAATTCTGCGGGCATAATGTATGCTGTCTTCAATGTGCTTTTTCTGTTCCTCAATCTCATGGTATGCCTTCTGCAGAGATTTGTTTATATCCGAAAGAATATTTCGCTGTTCCTGGATGGAATCGCGCTGAGCCTCAATTTCTTCCTTTTGAGCCATGATTTCAGCGGTGCGCTCCCTTACTTTTTCTTCCAGTTCATTATAATAACTTTCGAGCTGCTCAATCATCCGGTTGAACTGCTCAGAAAGAGATGCGATTTCATTGTTTCCTACAATTTCCGCTCTTTCATTCAGATGCCCGTCGGTTATCCGGTTGACTTTCTCGAGCAAATTCTTTACCGGATCGGTAATAACCTGAGTTTTCCTGTAAATCAGAATTACAACTACCATAATAATTATTCCAAATATGATAAAGAACTTCATGAGTTCCTTATTCAGATAGGCCCTGTCGTCGGACCGGTCGGAAATAATACGGATTACCGATTCCTTGTACAAATCGGTATTTTTCCGAACCATGTAGATGAATTCGTAATGGTAAAGCTTTTTGTCCTTCTCTTCTGTAAAATCATAGGTGTTTCCGGTTGCCAGAACATTTCGGTAAAGGCTGAGGTGCTTGGGGTCGATGGTGGCATCTTTATTCAGTGAGAAGGGTGTATCCATTCCAATAAACAGATCAACAGAAACAATACTCTTCACCCTGGTTGAAAGGTCGTTAATCCTGTCTTTGATGGATTGGATTATTGTATCGGCCTTGGGTGAATAAATTCCAAGTTCAATAATGTATTTCCCATCAGAGGTTGGCTGATATGTAAATTTTCTGAGTCTCTTGGTCTGGTTTTCAATAGCAAAACGCTCACTCACAAAAGATTCTCCGGTAAATACTGATTCCAGCAGGGCTTTGTGTTCAGCTCCGAAACTGAAGAGATTTAAATTCCTGTCCCTTTCAAAAGTAGTATTTACAATTACTCCGCTTTTGTTGATGATATAAATATCCTCGAAATGGGGATCCATACCCAGTTTTTCTTGTATTTCACTTAGGTTTACATTTTGAATTCCAGCAGTATTCTTAAAGAAAACCTTTGTGAGGGTTTCACTGTATTCCCTCATCTTCGGGTCAAGCCCATCCTCAAGGATATCAAGCGCCATATCCTGCATTTCATGGATGTACTTAATTTCGTCAGTTATAATCTGGTTTTTCTGTCGGTTTGATTCCAGCAGGATATTCTTGGTATGGGAATAGTTTATTATCCCAAGAATCATTAATCCCAGAACTGCCGGTAAAACGACATTAAAGATTAGTTGTTTGAATATGGTGGTGCGCTTATCCATTCAGATTGAATAACTATTTTATTTTTTCCTTTTTAACCAGTATTTCAGCTAAGGGGAAATACCTAAGCTCATCATCGAAAATCAGTTCACGAATGGCCATTCTTGAAAACTTCATGCAACTGGCAGCCGTTTCACAATTCAGGACTGCCTTTGCAAAATCTGCATCAATTTCGGATGAGACATTTGAAAAGTCATCCTTTTGTAAGCTTATTTTTACTTTACCCGCATTGATTGAAAATTCTCCCCCGAGAACCAAAATAAAGTCACCCTCGCTGAATAACTCAGAGAGCTTATTCTCTTCCTTACCCTCAAATATAAATAATTCGCAGCTTCTGGCAATATTCAGAAGGTGATGCTTTTTGAAATTTATAAACGCTTCATGGTTCAAAAGACTGGAAAATTTCCTGAAAAGGCCATTATCCCTGCTGGTACCGGTATGTTCAATGTGATATTTTATAGAGATAACAATATCTTCCGGTAACCGACCCAGAATATTATTTAACAATTCCCTGTCTCTCCGGTAAATGAAACCGGCAGCTTCTTCACGAAGCAGAGGATCTGTATTAAACACCTGGGCAATCAGGTCGTCGCCCGGTTTAACATTCTCTATTTTATCCAGTGCATGAATGGCACAGACCCTGGTATAGGCATTAATGTAATTGTAATCGCGATTAATGATATCCCTCAGCAATTCTTCCGGTTTCATCATCTCAACCGGGTATTCGGTTTGGAGTAATCTTAACTTTTCCGACATGGGAGAATCGTCGAGCAACGGGAAGAGGTATGATTTTATGGATTCATCTATGAACATGTCGAGCAATTCGATGGCAAAACCAATTCCCTCAGCAGTCCCGCTTTCAAGGTTCTGACGTATATGAAATACAGAACCGGCATCATAAGCCACTGAAAGAAGAGAATAGATAAGGTCATAATTTTCAGAAATTTCATCTTCCAGTGCATGTATCAGCTCTTCACTTTCTTCAAAGTCGCGCAGACTGTATTTGGCAAAAAGGTTCCAGGCAGTAATTCCACACAACTGGTAAATTGCATTAAAAACCTTAAGCCTGTCATTTTCCGAAGGTTTAATCTTAAGTTTCCTGATCCCCTCCAGAACTGCAGAAAATACCTTCCTGTTATAATGTTCGAGTTTTGCAAACAGATAAAACCCGGCGCTTTCCGTTCCAATAGCACCAAAAACCCGCGTTATACGGGCCATTCCTGTTTCAGTTATCCCTGTCTTGTGAAATCCGTGTTCCAGATTTTCAAAAATATCCGCATTCATCATGCAGAGGGAATTAAAGGCATAGGAGTAATATTTCGGATCTTCGAGAAGGTCAACCAGATAGGTCACAAAATCCTTTCGGTTCAGTACGCCTGCCGCATGAATGGCACTTAATCTTACTTCAGGGGATGCATCACGAAATAAGGGAACGATGCGTGGAAAATAGGCAGGATCATTTTTTTCGATAATGCTTAAAATTCCCTTTTTTCTGTCTTCCGGCTTTTCGCTCTTCAGCAAACTCCGAATTTCTTCATCCGTATTTTTGCTTCCGGCATTTTTGAATCGTTCACTAATAGATTTCAATCGGGAATTCAGGTTTTTTTCAGAACTCCTGATCAGCTTTTCAATAGCTTCCTTAGTATTTGTTAAATCAAGTTCATCAACAATCTTCAGGCTTAAATCTCTTATTTTCTCATTCGAAGTAAAAAGATCCTTAAAATTTCTGGAAACATATCCATTCCATGCCTGAGGGGCAAATTCCAATACCGCAGCAACCTGGTCCGGATCGCTCCCGGAAGGACTTATCTTTTCCAGAAGTGAAATTTCTTCGCTTTCCTCAGTCTCAAGCTGCCGGAACTGTTTAAGTGAATTCTCAAGAGATGCCTGATAAGCCCGATAAAGCCTTAGTCCAATAAAAAACCATATTACCAGAACGAGCAACAGAGAATAGGAGAAATGAATAATGTGGACAAATGTAATAGCCCCAAGTCCGGCGAGCAGCAGTCCGGATGAGAAGGCCGCAAGTTCGTTGACAGTTCCGTCAATCCTGGCCTGTACATTGTAGCGGATGTTAATATCCAGCGACTGGTAAAGGATTTTTGAGGAGGGAACCTCAATTGAATCCTTCAGACTTTTTGCAAAAAGTTTGCTCAGGACAATTAACAGAAAGAAAAACGCAAAACTGGCTGATGCAGCGGTGTACCCGTAAATACTTCCGATCACGGCAGCAAGAACCGTAAATACTCCAATGAGGACAGGTGAAAGAGTGAGGGCTAGTTTAAGACCATAAGTCTTCATTATTTTACCATAAACAAAAGTTTTTATCAGAATGGTAAAGATGGTAAGCGTTCCCATAAATGCTCCCAGAAAGGAGGCAAGAGCCTTCGCATCGGGATAGTTTTCTTCAAGTACGGTAAGAAATGAGAAGTGGACAAAAAATGCTGCAACCACAGAAAAAACTATAAAAAAAGCCATCAGGGAGGTGTAGCGGTTCTTAAAAAGATCAAAGAAATTATCACGGGTTTCTGATTTCTTTTCAACTTCGTGAAAACTAAAACGACGGGTGATAATAATTTGAAGGACCAGGGCAGCAATTATACTCAGAGTGCAGATAAACAGTGTATTAAGCACTTCAAAATTCAGGCTTATTAAAACCGGGATGGCAAAGGAAACGATAATGATTCCAAGGATCTGACCGGTATCAATTAAGCCAAATAATCTCTTTCCCTGTCGCAAGGTAAACAACCTGCCCACGGTTCCCCAGAATCCCAGAAAGCTTATAATTGTCAGCGGGCCCATCATTACAAATACTGCAAAAACGAGTCGCTTATCCTCTGTAAATTCAAAGCCAAGCCTTAAAAGAGTGGTAACTACCGCGATGAAAACAAAATTGACAAGAGCAAATTTTGAAAATTTCATGCGCGTCTGGAGAGCAGTATAAACGGAGGTAATAATTATTCCAACAATCCCTGACAGAACAAAGGCTTTAGGAATAAGTGAAGCATCATACACACTCAAAAACAAGGACTGGGCACCAACATCGAGAGATCCGGCATAAAACCCTATAAAAACAGATTGAATGATCAGTATAATGACACTCGACTGTTCATCCTTTTCAATATTTAAAGCTTTAGCAATTCCTCCTGGCATGAGAGTTTATTAATAATCTAGCAATATATTAAAAAACCGAGTATATATGAGATTATAAGGGGATTTTTTTTAACCAGTCAGAAATTTAAAATCCGATCAGGGAAATCACTTCTCCAAAGCGGAATTGTAATTCTGAAACACTGATAATCAGGTAGCAATAGAATTAATCAGCTGATCGAATTGAATATTCTCCGCCGGAAATACCAGTTTTGCCTGGCGATAAAAAACCTCCCTTTCCTCCAGCCGGGTTTTGATAAAATCCAGCAATTCTTCGTCTGATTTTGCTTTTAGAAGTGGCCTGTCTGATTTCCGGCTGGTTTTAAGGCGTTTGAACAAAGCCTGTACTGAAAGTTCAAGGTATATGGTAAAGCCTGTGGTATTCATTTGCTCCATATTTTTCCCAAAACATGGAACACCCCCTCCTGTTGAGATCACAAGGTTTTCACCGATTGATGCCAGTTCATGCAGAAGCTCTCCTTCCCTCCCCCGAAACCATTCTTCACCCTTAATGTTGAAAAGTTCAGATACCGACAGGCCTTCTTCCTTTTCAATGACCTCATCCATATCTATAAACCGGTAATTCAGCTTTTGAGCCAGTCGCCGCCCTACTGTGCTTTTACCTGCTCCCATGAAACCAAGAAGGTAAATTTTCATTTTTTTGAATTTAATTACAGCAGCCGGTCCCGAAATTTATTCGATTATTTTACCAGGGAAGTGCTTAAAGTTCTAGAGGTCCAGCGACATCTGACTGCCGGTTACAGGGCCTTCAGGTTCGTGACCGTCGTCATCCTTCGCGTCAATTATTTCTTCAGGCGGAGTTTCTCTTATAATCGGTTCAAGCTCCTTGATGATGCTCACTTCATAGGTCGACAATCGCTTCCCTCTGGCTTTAAAACCTTTTACCCCAATAAAATCGGCAACTTCAATGATTTCCGGTTCACGCGTTTTATTTTTTCCTCCAAATCTCACTTCGAGACGCGGATATTCTACCTCGCTTATCCTTATTAATCGGGAATCGGGATGATCCCCAATTACGCTTTGAGCCTTCTCTGACTCTTCCAGGGTAAAGCGCTTAACGTAATAATAGTTCTGCTCTGCATCAAAGTAGGCTGCAGAGAAAATCTTCTCAGGGCGGAATTTTTCGATGAGTAAAATATCGTCCTCGTAATGATTACTCAGATCGAAATTACTGGTTCTGAACATTCCTGATTTGGTTACCACCAGGATAAGGTCGCTTCCAATAAATTCTCCAAGGAATTTCCCCCTTTCGTCGGCATTCAATCGCATGACTACCTCATCCCACCATATTTTCCTGCCACCCAGGGTAGAGACTCCTTTCTCTTTCATCACCACCTTGTGGACGGAGTGCTTGGTGAGTATATTTCCCTGTGATGCTTTTCCTTTAATTGCCAGTTCAGAAAAATCCATCTCAAAAACCAGATTTTTCAGTCTGGGTCTGGGCTTCAGGTAGACCTTTATAACCTCAGCCTCCCCATTGGGATTGGCTGTCAGATACAATATTTTTGAATTCTTATGTTCCTTGATGAAACTGTATTCCTTATCCCTGGTGATTCCGGTAACAGGAGCCCTTTTCATCATGGTAGACCCGGTTTGTCCGTCGTAATATACCGTATTGTAAATGGTTCGGTTGTCGTTTCGTTTAAATACGGCAATGTGTATAATATCCTTTCCGGCAAAAACCTTTTCGGCAACCTTGTTTACCATGAAAGTACCATCTTTCCTGAAGGTTATTACCTCATCAATATCGGAACAATCGCAAACGTATTCATCCTTTCTGAGTCCGGTACCAAAAAATCCTTCTTCCCGGTTTACATAAAGCTTCTCATTGGCCACCACCACCTTGGTAGCTTCAATAGTTTCAAAGCTGCGGATTTCAGTCTTTCTCTCCTTACCTTTTCCGTATTTCTTCTTAATCTGCCGGAAATAGTTGATGGTGAATTCCACGATATTGTTGAGATGATTTTTCACCTCCTCCATCTCATCTTCAATGCCCCGGATATGCTCATCGGCTTTATTGGCATCGAACTTGGAAATACGCTTTATCTTTATTTCCGTCAGCTTTGTAATATCATCAACCGTTATCTCCCTCAGGAAAAGTTTTTTATAAGGAGCAAGTCCTTTGTCAATAGCCTCAATAATCGCCTCCCAGGTTTCGCACTCTTCAATATCCCTGTAGATCTTTTTCTCAATAAATATTTTTTCGAGGGAGGAGAAATGCCATGCTTCCTCAAGCTCCGACAGCCTGATTCTGAGCTCTTCCCTCAAAAGATTAAGGGTATGATCGGTATTCAGTTTGAGGACTTCACTTACTCCGATGAAACGGGGCTTGTTTTCCTCAATTATACAGCAGTTTGGAGAAATCGGAAGCTCGCAGTCGGTGAATGCATACAGCGCATCAATGGTTTTATCGGGGGATACATTCAGTCCGAGATGGACCAAGATCTCTACATTTTCAGCGGTATTATCGTCGATTTTCCTGATTTTGATCTTTCCCTTTTCATTGGCTTTGAGGATTGAATCGATCAGGCTTCCGGTATTTTTTCCAAAGGGCAGCTCACGTATAACAAGTGTCTTTTTGTCGAGTTTTTCGATTTTAGCCCTTACTTTAATGGCTCCGCCTCTGAGTCCGTCGTTATAACGCGAAAAATCAGCAAGTCCTCCGGTAGGAAAATCGGGATACAGTTCAAAATCCTTTCCCTGAAGATAATTGACGGAGGCATCAATAAGCTCATTAAAATTATGGGGCAGAATTTTGGAAGCCAGACCAACGGCGATACCTTCAGCACCCTGGGCAAGCAATAAGGGAAATTTCACGGGAAGTGTCACCGGTTCTTTATTCCTTCCGTCGTAGGTGAGTTTCCAGGTAGTGGTTTTGGGATTGAATACTACCTCCAGGGCAAATTTGGAAAGCCGCGCTTCGATGTACCTGGGTGCTGCAGCACTGTCGCCGGTATGAATATTTCCCCAGTTACCCTGTGAATCAATGAGCAGGTCTTTCTGACCCAGCTGAACCAGTGCATCACCTATGGAAGCATCCCCGTGGGGGTGGTATTGCATGGTGTGTCCGATGATATTGGCCACCTTGTTGTACCGACCGTCATCCAGTCGCTTCATGGCATGCAGAATCCTTCTCTGAACAGGCTTCAGTCCATCATCCATGTGTGGTACCGCCCGTTCGAGAATTACATATGAGGCATAATCCAGAAACCAGTCCTGGTACATACCCGACAAATGAATAACCCTGGGCAGAGACTCGTCTGCTTTTGGTGTTGTTTCTGCCGGATTTTCAGGTAATTCAGGCTTTTCCTCTTCAGGATTCTCAACTAATTCAAAATCGTCAGCCATCTATTCAATCTGTTCTTTTAATCAGTATTTTCGTTTCTTTAATTGCCGGGGTTATTCAGGCTGTCTCAGGCTTCTGCCTCCATTACGGCTTCTGCCTCCGACATCTGATCGGGCAATTCCTCCTCAACCACATCATCTTCAAATCTTAGATTCCCGATAATAAAGTCCTGCCGGTCGGGTGTGTTCTTTCCCATATAATATTCAAGAATTCCTCCGATCGAATCATCCTTATGAAGTCGTACCGGTTCCAGCTTAATTTCCTTCCCGATAAAATTCTTAAATTCATCCGGAGAGATTTCCCCAAGACCTTTAAACCGGGTTATTTCAGGATTGGCTCCCAGTTTTTCCATGGCCCTTTGCTTTTCCTCTTCCGAATAACAATAGAAGGTTTTGGTTTTATTTCTTACCCTGAAAAGCGGTGTTTTGAGGATATATAAGTGTCCGGACCGAACCAGGTTGGGGAAAAACTGCAGAAAAAAAGTGATAAGGAGCAGACGGATGTGCATCCCGTCAACATCGGCATCCGTTGCAATTACTACCTGTTTGTAACGCAGGGTATCGAGACCTTCTTCAATATCGAGGGCCGATTGCAGCAGATTAAACTCCTCATTTTCGTAAACAATCTTTTTAGTCAGTCCATAAACATTCAATGGCTTCCCTTTCAGACTGAAAACAGCCTGAACATTAACGTCGCGCGATTTGGTAATGGAACCACTGGCCGAATCTCCCTCGGTGATGAAGAGGGTTGTTTCGTCCTTTCTTTCTTCGCTGGAGTTATAATGAATCCGGCAATCGCGTAATTTTTTGTTGTGAAGACTTGCTTTCTTAGCCCTGTCGCGTGCCAGCTTCTGAATTCCTGAAATTGCTTTCCTTTCCTTTTCGGATTCCTGAATCTTTCGCAAAAGAATATTTGCTGTTTCGGGATTTTTATGCAGGAAATCATCCAGCTTGGATGAGATGAAATTCATGATAAAATTTCGTACGGATGGACCTTCGGGACCCATGTCTTTGGAGCCAAGCTTGGTTTTGGTCTGGGATTCAAACACGGGCTCTTCAACCTTGACGCTGATAGCGGCAATTACAGAAGCACGGATATCGGCAGGATCAAAATCCTTTTTATAAAAGTCACGAATTGTTTTAACCAGCGCTTCCCTGAAGGCAACCAGGTGAGTTCCTCCCTGTGTTGTATGCTGACCATTAACGAAGCTGTAGTATTCTTCACCATACTGCTCGCCGTGAGTAATGGCTACTTCAATATCGCCATTCTGAAGGTGTATGATGGGATAGAGGCCTTCACCGCCAATATTTTCAGTAAGAAGATCGAAAAGTCCGTTCTTCGAAACAAATTTATTACCGTTGTAGGAAATTACCAGACCGGCATTCAGGTAGCAGTAATTCTTAATCATGCTCTCGATGTACTCATCGATAAAGCGAAACCGTCCGAACATTTCTTCGTCGGGTGTAAAGGAAACTATGGTACCATTCTTCAGACTGGTGTCTTCCTCGGGGGAATCAGTAATCAGCTCACCCTGCCTGAATTCCGCCATTTTGACGCGGCCCTCGCGAATGGCTTCGATATGAAAGAGTGAGGAAAGAGCGTTAACTGCTTTTACCCCTACGCCGTTCAATCCAACCGATTTTTTAAATACACGTGAATCGTATTTGGCTCCGGTGTTCATTTTCGACACTACCTCAACGAGCTTGCCCAGAGGAATCCCACGGCCATAATCACGAACTGTAACCGATCTGTCTTCAATACTGATATCAATAGCCTTACCAAAACCCATCATGTACTCATCCACAGCATTGTCGAGTACTTCCTTCATGAGGATATACACTCCGTCATCCGGTGATGAACCGTCGCCAAGCTTCCCGATATACATACCCGGACGTTTTCGGATATGTTCCTTCCAGTCGAGCGTCCTGATACTATCTTCCGAATAATTCCCAATCATAGTCCACGAATTTGCGCAAATATACTTAAAAGCAGGTGGGAAAATACAATTGTTTTTCAACAAAGAAATTAACAGTCTGAGCGGCAGAGCTATAGGTTTTGCGGTATTTTTGAGTAAATGAATTTTACTTTCAGAACAGTGTTCACATTGGGGTTATAGAGCCCCTGAGTATCGAACTCCCATTCCCACTCATCGTATCTGTCACCTGAGGGAAGCTCTGTATAGATCAGGTTCCTCTCCTCAAGGACCTTTCCTTCGGTGTTAATAAGTATTTCCCTGCAGTCCGTCACAAGAATGAACGGATGTTTTCCAAGCATGGAGATGTGTCTGGCCTGAAGATCCTTCCTGAAATTATCTATTTCTATTCCCGGGGAATCAGGTTTTCGGGAAAGGATATAGTCTGCCAGGAGAATATCGAGCTGATTTAGAATATTCAGTGAAATTATCAGCATTCCTTCCTCCTTTTCAATTTCAGGCTCAGGAATTGCAAAAGGGAAATTCAAAGTCTTATTTTTCAGTTTGAAATAAACATCTTCTATGACACCGCCGGTAATATCAGCCTGAATGCATTCCACTCCCTTAAGAGCTTCGGCTTTTTTGAGAATTTGTCGAGGGAAGTGAACATCAAACAGACTGATCCTTTCCACATAATTCAAAATCCTTTCCATAGGAAAATCAAGAAGCCAGCCACTTCCAAGGACGATTACATGCTTGTATTTTTCAGATTCGAGAACGGAAATAATGGATTCTGCAGTTTTTGAAAGATGTTTCTCCCAGCCTTCCTGTTCCCTGAAATAGCGTCTGAGAATACCTTCCTGGTCGGAGATATATTTCATTCGCCTCAGGATTTTCCTGGGAGGGGACGGCTTCCACATTTTATTTTAGTTTTTTCGAAGTTCTTTCAGGGCCGACTGTATGATGCCATGAACCTTCAGGGACAGTTCTCCGGGAGTCATATCTTTAAAGCTCTCGTATGGAATGGGATCGAGAACTTTTAATATCATTTTGGATCTGCCGGTCAGTACCCATCCTTTTTTAGGAATAGCTTTGGCTGAACCATCAAGTACCATGGGAAAAATATCTGTTTTAGTCTGAAGGGCAAGCATAAAGGCGCCTTCCTTAAACTTCCCCATCTCTCCGGTTCTCGAACGTGTGCCTTCCGGGAAAATGGCAAGGGTATTTCCTTCTGCCAGCGATTTAACGGCCTGGTCCTTAAATTTCTGAAATGCATCGCCGGCTGCACGGTAAATTTTTATGGAACGATTTAGGGTAAGTACCCAGCCCACAAAGGGCATTTTAAAATTTTCGACCTTGGATGTCCAGCGAAAATGCCTGAATAGACTGTTAACAATCAAAATATCGGCAAAGCTCTGGTGGTTTGAAACCAGTATCTTGACATGATTGTCTTTCAGCTTTTTTCTGCCTTCTATCTTCAGACTCCACAGCGGAACCATCCAGATATAAAAGGCTCCCCAGAAACAGGAAAACCTGTGAACGAGCCATAAATTGCGGTCAAAAGGCCATGTCACTGCCCATATAAACAAGAGAACGGGCATTAAGATAAAACAGGATATCAGGAATAGTATCCACATCAGGATCGACAGGGTGGTAAGGAAAAACTTTCTCACTTTCCGGGTTTTAGTTTGGGCAAAAATAACAATTCAGAAATGAATTGCCATAAATTGTTTTTAGGCTTATCTTTGCCACAATAAAACTAAACCCGGGAAAATGCTTTGCATTAAAGACCTTTCTACAGATCCATATTTTAATATTGCTGCCGACGAATACGTCATGAAGAATTTTACGGAAGACTGCTTCATGCTTTGGCGCAATGAGCCTTCCATTATCGTTGGGAAGCATCAGAATACGCTGGCAGAAATCAATGTTGATTACGTAAGGGAGAACAAAATCAAGGTGGTCAGAAGGATTACAGGCGGAGGAGCTGTTTTTCATGATCTGGGAAACCTGAATTTCACCTTTATCCGAAACAGCGAAGAAGGAGCTCAGGTGGATTTCAGGAAATTCACCAGGCCGATTCTCGATGTGCTGCTAACCATGGGTATCAATGCAAAATTTGAAGGAAGAAATGACCTCACCATCGACGGTAAGAAGTTTTCGGGAAATGCCGAGCATGTCTGGCGAAACCGTACACTTCACCATGGCACTCTCCTTTTCTCTTCGGTTATGACGGATCTGTCTGCAGCACTAAAAGTGAATCCCCTGAAATTCACCGATAAAGCTGTTAAGTCGGTGCGTTCGAGAGTGACCAATATCTCGGAGCATCTGAAGGAAAAGATGGATGTGATTGAGTTCCGCGACAGGATCATGAAGCAGATAATGCTTATGTACCCTGATTCTAAAATGTATTCCTATACCGAAGAAGATATTGCCGGAATCAACAAGCTTAAGGATGAGAAATTTTCGCAGTGGGAATGGAACTTTGGATATTCCCCGAAATACGATTTTGAAAAGATGATCCGCACCGAAGGTGGCAGTGTTGAATTCCACCTGAATGTTGAAAAAGGAGTTATCAAGGATATCAAAATTTACGGCGATTTCTTTCACAAACACGATATCGAGACCATAGAAAAATCCCTGGTGGGAATTAATCACGACTACGACTCCATAATGGAGAACCTTTCCCACTTCAGCTTTAATGAATATTTTAAGAATATCCGGGTGGATGAGTTTGTACAGGGGATGTTTTAGGGGAGGTAACGAGGTAACGGGGTAACGAGGTAACGGCTCACCTTCGCTAAGGCTTCGGTGAGTAAATGAGTGAATGAGTGAATGAGTGAATGGGATTTTTACGAGTTGTGGTCATCACTTCAGTAACGACCGTTACGACCGTCACTTACGTTACTTCGTTACTCCGTTACTTCGTAACCTCGTAACCTCGTAACCTCCTGAAAACCCCGTAAACCAAAATCGCCATCAGACTCCCCCAGACCGCTCCTCCAAGCACATCAAAAGGATAATGGACTCCAAGGTAAATGCGGCTGTAACTTACAACAACTGCCCAGCACATCATGCCGATTACCATCCATCTGTTTCTGAAAATCAGGCTCATAAATACAGCCAGACAAAAGGTGTTGGAAGCATGCGATGAAACAAAGCCATAAAGACCTCCCCTGTAACCGTTTACAATATGTACAAGACCCTCCAGCTCGGGGTTGCGACTGGGACGCAGTCTTTCGAACACGTTCTTGAAAAGATGAACGGAACCAAGGTCTGAAAGGGCAAAAACGAGCAAGGTTAGAGCCAGGATGATCCATCCCTTCCTTCTGAACTTATAGAAGATCCAAAAAATAAGAAAGAGGTAAAGAGGAAGCCATTCGATTCTCCCTGAAATAAAAACCATGATTTTATCCCAGAACGGGGAGTGGTATGAATTCAGGAAAAGAAATATTCTGGTGTCCAGTTGTTGCAAAAATTCTATCATGACTCAGGCATTTAGCGACTTCCAGAGCTTGTCTTTCAACTCGGTAAGCCCTGCACCTGTTATGGAAGATATAAAGAAATACGGTATTTTAGGCATCTCCTTTTTCATTTCGTCCATTAGTTCCTTGTCGAGCAAATCGGCTTTTGACACAGCCAGAATCCTCTTTTTGTCGAGCAGTTCCGGGTTGTACAGCTTCAGCTCATTCAGCAATATCTTATATTCTTCGCGGATATTTTTACTATCGACAGGAATAACAAACAACAGCATGGAGTTCCTTTCAATATGCCGGAGGAACCTTAGTCCAAGCCCTTTCCCTTCACTGGCGCCTTCAATAATTCCAGGGATATCAGCCATTACAAAGCTTAGATCGTCGCGATAACTAACAATTCCCAGACTGGGAGTAAGGGTGGTAAATGCATAATCGGCGATCTTTGGCTTAGCTGAAGATACTGCTGAAAGAAGAGTGGATTTTCCTGCATTCGGAAATCCGACAAGTCCCACATCAGCAAGAATTTTCAGTTCCAGCACCCTCCATCCTTCATCGGCCGGTTCGCCGGGCTGAGCATATCGCGGAGTCTGATGGGTAGAAGTTTTAAAATGATTGTTTCCCTGGCCTCCCCTGCCACCTTTCATCAGTATTTTAGTCTCGCCATGTTGGGTTATTTCAAACAAAACCTCACCGGTCTCGGAATTTTTGGCAACTGTACCCAGAGGTACCTCAATAATCGCATCCTTTCCATCGGCTCCTGATTTTAACGCACTGGAACCATTAACCCCGTTGGTGGCAAAAACATGCTTCATATATTTCAGATGCAGTAAAGTCCATAGTTGTGAATTCCCGCGAACAATAACATCACCTCCCCGGCCACCATCACCACCATCCGGTCCTCCCTTGGGAATATATTTCTCCCTGCGAAGGTGAGCAGAGCCCGCCCCTCCCTTGCCGGAACGACAAAAGATGGTTACATAATCGACGAAACCTGACTCTGACATAATTGAATTTTTTATGGGGATATAATCCTGCCTGGTGCAATTTATTAAGGCACGAAGATAGGCAAAGAACTGATCTTATTGAACTTAAATCAGCATTTTCTGGTGTAAGTTGCAGGAAGCTAATTTTTACCAGGGCTTAAAACCGGATCCAATCCGGCAAATTCTCAGACAGGAACAGGAGAATAAAAAGTCCTGAAAAGTTAATTTACTTTCTTAATTTCTTCCTCTATACGTGCAAAAATTTCATCCACACTGCCAATACCATTAATCGGATGATATTTCTTTTTCTCCTTGTAATAACCTATTACAGGTTCTGTCTGACAGATATATACATTCAGGCGGTTTTCAATAACCGAAACATTATCATCAGCCCTGCCGGTTTGTTCACCCCGCTTTAGTAATCTTGTGATGACTTCATCATCAGGGACTTCAAGGGTAACCATAAGGCTTATTTCCTTGCCTTTTTCAGCAAGCACTTCATCCAGTGCTCCTGCCTGTGCAACTGTACGGGGAAATCCGTCAAAAATGAATCCCCTGGAATCAATATTAGCAGAAATTTTATTCCGGATCATGCCGATAACGATATCATCTGAAACCAGCTCTCCACGGTCCATAATGGCCTTTGCCTTAATTCCCAGATCGGTCATTGCTGCAATTTCGGAACGAAGCAGGTCGCCGGTCGAAAGGTGTACAAGCTTATATTTTGCGATGAGTTTTTCCGATTGTGTTCCTTTGCCGGATCCCGGAGGTCCAAATAATACAATATTTAACATGTGAAATGAAGTTTAGGTTTTAAAAATTCAGGAATGCAAATATAAGAACTACATTTCAGTGATTTGTTACCAGAGTATAAATATCCTTGTATTTTCTTCCATAACCATTATAATCGAGACCATAGCCGATAATAAACTCATTGGGAATGGGGAAACCGATATAATCCAAAGGGATATCCGTTTTGCAGGCATCGGGTTTATAAAGCAGGGTTGCAACCCTTATTGAGGCAGGCTGGTAGCCGGATAGCTGCCGCATTATTGTATCGAGGGTTATCCCGGTATCAACAATATCTTCAAGGATAACAATATTCTGATTTTTAATTTCCTGATTCAGACCAATCAGTTGCTTTACAGTACCCGAAGTGGTAGTGCCCTGGTATGATGCAAGTTTCAGAAATGTTATCTGGGCATCAATGCTAAGCTTTTTAAAAAGATCGGAAGCGAACATAAAGGAGCCGTTGAGAATGGCAATGAAAACAGGATCCAGACTTTTCAGATCAGCTGAAATCTGGTTTGCCATCTCAAGTATTCTTTCCTGTATTTTTTCTGAAGGAATGGAAATTTCAAATTCCTTATCGAGTACTTTAATTCGGTTCATGCTCGCTTTTTTTTGCTAAAGTAAAGGAATTTTTTCAGAATGACAGACAAGCAATTGTCAAGTTTTCCCTAATCCACCTAATTCAAATTAGCATCTACAAAATTGAGCATCCTGAACCAATGAATGCCTGTTTTTGTTTACCTTTATAGACGAATTAAAAACCTTTAATTATGGAAAGCATGTATATAAATCACCTGGCTGTAGCCATTTGTGCAATAGGTAGCCTTCTGATAGGGGGAATCTGGTATTCACCCTTCGTTTTCTTTAAGGCATGGCAAAAAGAATCGGGACTTACCGATGAGCAAATTAGTAAGGCAAATATGTTTAAAACCTACGGACTAACTCTGGTCTTTGCCTATATTATGTCATATAACCTGGCTTTTTTCCTTGGTGACGCAGGTACCACATGGTCATGGGGACTCACGGCAGGTTTTCTTGCCGGCTTTGGATGGGCTTCTCTCTCCCTTGCCATTATTTCACTTTTTGAACAGAAGAGTTTCAAGTATATGCTTATCAATGGCGGCTATCTGACAGTCTGGTTCAGTCTTGCCGGTTTATTACTGGGTATCTGGAGGTAATGCTTCGGAAACCAATCCATTTATTGCTCATTAAAACAATTTTTAATTTAATGAGATGGATATGGCTGGGGAATCCCATTAGAACTCCTGATATTTTTTTCGACAGTTAAAGCTGATTTTTTAAATTTTAATACATAAATAAACATACATACTATGGAAGCTAAAATAAGTATCATTATGGGAAGTACCTCCGACCTTCCGGTAATGAAGGAAGCTGCAAAAATACTGGATGAGTTTGAAATTCCCTTTGAAATTAATGCTTTATCGGCCCACCGTACTCCGGAGCAGGCAGCTGAATTTGCCAGATCGGCGGTTTCAAGGGGAGTGAAAGTTATAATTGCCGGAGCAGGCGGAGCTGCTCATTTACCGGGAGTAATGGCAGCATTTACTCCACTGCCGGTTATCGGAGTACCTGTGCGTTCAAGTATTTCCATCGACGGATGGGACAGCATTCTCTCAATACTGCAAATGCCTCCGGGAATCCCGGTTGCAACCGTAGGTCTTGATGGAGCAAGAAATGCAGGAATTCTGGCAGCCCAGATTCTGGCTACAGGGGATGATAAGCTCCTGGCCAAAATCAATGCTTTTAAAGAAAGTCTGAAGGAAAAAATTATTCAGGCAAATGATGAGCTTAAAGCCATAAAATACAAATACAAAACCAATTGAAACAAAAATTAAAATACTGCAGGAAACCCGGTTGCAATTTGCTTCTCCCGGTTTTCCTGTTGTGTTTTTTTTCAGTTTCCGTTTATGCTCAGGAAAACTACCCTCTCGGAAGCCGCCCGGCAGCCCTGGCCAATACCTATGTAATGGAATCCGACATCTGGTCGGTTTCTCATAATCAGGCCGGACTGGGCGACTATCATAAATTCGCTCTGGGCTTTCATCACGAAAACAGGTATGTTATTGAAGAATATTCTCTGCATGCAATTGCACTGACCTTACCTGTAAAAGCAGCAACCTTCGGTTTATCCTATACTTATTTCGGCTACTCTGCCTACAATGAGAGTAAAATAGGAATTGCATATGGCAGAAACTTTGGTGATAAGATATCAGCCGGAATTCAGCTAAATTATCATTACGAATATATTTCCGGCGACTATCAGAGCCGGCATGCCCTAACCGTGGAAGGAGGAATTCAGTATAAACCTCTGTCTAATATGCGTATTGGCGTGCATGTATTTAATCCGACGCGGGCACAGCTTTCCCCCGTGAACCTCGACACTTTAACGACTTGCCTGAGAGCCGGACTCAGCTATTCGCCCATAGAAAAATTCTGGATGGGAGTGGAAACGGAGAAAAGCATCAATTATGAAATGCGTTTTAAATCCGGTATTGAATACGAGGTCATCAAAGGACTGAATTTACGTACCGGAATCATAACCGCCCCCTTCCAGAATACTTTTGGACTGGGCTTTAAAATAAGCCGGATCAGCGGAGATGTGGCCTTCAGTCATCACCAGACCCTGGGATTCACGCCCCACTTTTCCATGCAGATTGAACTGAAATAATTCCTGCCCTTCATACATAGATTTGAGTTTTCAGCACATAAACAGATTACAGTTTATCTCTGAAATCAGAAAATCTCTATGAAGTGCTACGGATTTAAGCCGGGTCTGAAAATATTTCTTGTTTTTCTCTTTTTCGGGGGATCAGGTTTCGCACAAATTATCCCGAAGCCGGGTTCGGAAACCATTTCCGAACTGCTCGAAGAAAGCTTTTCGAACAATGAGGAGGAGGCAAATCCGGAATATCTAGCCGATGAACTCTTTCTATTCCTCGAAAAACCCCTCAATCTGAATACTGCTGAGGCTGACGATCTGAGGCAACTGCACATGCTTACTGAATTCCAAATATATTCATTTCTTCAATACAGAAGGGAGGAAGGTCTCCTGCTTTCAATTTATGAGCTTCAGCTTATTACGGGCTTCGACAGAAACCTTATTGAAAAGCTCATTCCCTTTGTTTGTATAAACCAGGTGTCAGAAAATTCTAATCCCCAAAAAAATAAAAATCAACTGCGTCAGCTTTTCATTGGCCGACTTGGATCGGACGTTGAAAAGAAAGCAGGTTTCATAGCCGATTCCACTGGCCGGACTTTGTTTGCCGGCTCCAACAGGACATTGCGTACACGCTACGAAGCCTCTCTGTCCGATTTCAGTTTTAGTCTTGTCAGTGATCAGGATGCAGGCGAATCTTTTCAATCAGGCGGAAAGTTTTTTTGTCCCGATTTTATGTCTGCAGCTCTTGAATATAACGGCAGCAAAGCGATCAAAAAGATTATAGTCGGGGATTATAAGGCATGCTGGGGACAGGGATTGATACTGGGGGGATTCGGGAAAAGAAAGGGCCTTCCAGTGTTAATATCCCCTGAAACCAACAGAATCAAAAAGAACAGCTCAGGGGATGAAAATAATTTTTTCCGGGGAGCTGCCATTTCTTTTGAAAAAAACAAAATGGAACTCAGCCTGATCGCCAGCCGGCATCAAATTGACGCAAATATTCATAATTCAGCTGACAGCGCTTCAGACAAATGGTTCAGTGCTCCTGATGAATCGGGATTGCACCGGAGCACCGCAGAATTGAATAAAAAGGATGCTTTGCTTTTAAACGTTCTGGGTGCCCATGCAGAATATAAAACCCAGGTTGCCAGCTTTGGAATATCCTATCTGAACAGCAAGTACGACGCAAGCTGGGTAAGAAACAGCACAGCATATACACAGGAATATTTTCCTGCAGGAGAGGTAATTCAGAATTTTGGCAGTGATTTTCGGGCCAGCATGGGAAAGATTGCTGTATTTGGTGAAGCTGCAGCCGACTGTAAAGGGAGACTGGCATTATTTGCCTCTGCCCTTGCGGAATTAAGTCCGCTGTTTCGACTATCACTGACCTACCGATACTACCAGCCCGACTATCTGGCAATTATGGCATCAGGATTCGGGGAAAGTCAGGGCACAAAAAATGAAGAAGGGTTTTACCTGGGACTGGAAATGTATCCCTGGAAATATTTAAAAGCAGAATTGTATGCAGACACCTACAGTTTTCCATTTTTACGATACAACAGCACAAATCCTTATTCAGGAACAGACTATTTCATGAATTTCGAAATTTATCCTTCCAGGGACTTTACCTGCAATTTGCGGTTTAAATTTGAACAAAGCCAAAACCGTTCCGATAAGTGCAGGACCGGAATTGACCTGATGGATACAACGGAAAAAGGAAATTTCCGCCTGAGTCTGGTCTTTAAACCCTATGAGAAAATTGAAATTAAGTCGAGACTGGAAATCAGCAGCTATAAGGAAGCAAAGGAAGCTGTAAGCCGGGGATATTATTCGGGTCATGATATTGGCTGCCGGGATATATCCGGTAGGTACAGTTTATGGATCCGGTATGCCATTTATGATATTCCCCGCTGGGAAAACCGCATTTATGCATATGAAAATGATGTGCTGTATAGTTTTTCAGTTCCTGCATTTAGTTCAAAAGGAACCCGTTTTGTTATCCTTGGAAAAGCTGAGATAATAAGGGGTGTGGAGGTAAGTGCAAGATACGCCTTAAGTCAGTTCGGGACGAAGAAAGAAAGGGGAACAGGAGGCGATTACCTGATTGGAGATTCTGACTCCTTCCTTACTTTTCAAATTAAAATAAGGATGTGAATCAGTCGACTTTGATATCCTTAATATTTATCTGCAGAGTGGTTTCTCCCCTGAAAACATTTTCATCCAGAGAGTAGCAGATATCGAAGCCCTGCCCTACTGAAATTTTCGGGTAGAGTTTACCCAGCTGGAAGCCAATGGCCGGAAAAACCCGGTAAGGATCATCTTCATGAACCAGAGATAGCTTCAGGTGCTCAGCATGCATTCCAACGGGTTTGCCGCTGCCATTGTCAGAAACATTTTCTGTAAGAAAAACCGGAGCCATGTTCTCAGGTCCGAAAGGTTGAAACTGTTTCAGTATCCTGAAGAATTTATCGTTGATATCCGAAAGATGCAGCTCAGTATCAATTTCTACCACCGGAATCAATTGCTCGGGCTTGATAAGTTTTTTTACAGTGTTTTCAAATTTCTCCTGGAAGGCACTGACATTGTTTACTTTCATGGTTAGCCCTGCAGCATATTTGTGTCCCCCGAAATTCTCCAGCAGGTCGCTGCATTCCTCAATCGCCTGGTAAAGGTCGAAACCATTAACCGAACGTGCAGAGCCGGTGGCAAAACCATTTGACTGTGTAAGTATGACTGTCGGGCGGTAATAGCTGTCCATAAGTCTTGATGCCACAATTCCGATTACTCCCTTATGCCATTTGGGATTGAAAAGGACGGTCGACTTCCGGTTTTTCATGCTGTCGTCCATCTGAATCATGGTAAGAGCTTCCTGGGTTATGGATGAATCGACACTCCTTCGGTCGGAATTAAAATCATTGATCCTGGAACCCATTGCCTGGGCAAGACCTGTATCATCGGATATCAGGAGATCAACCGATTTACGACCCGACTCCATTCTGCCGGCCGCATTGATTCTCGGGCCAATTTTGAAAACTATGTCTTCAATGCTGATTGTTTTATTTTGAATGCCTGAGAGTTTGATGAGAGTCTGAAGTCCGGTGGAAGGGCTTTCGTTCAGCTGTTTTAAGCCATAGAATGCTAGCACCCTGTTTTCACCTTTTATGGGGACAATGTCGGATGCAATGCTGACAGCCACAAGGTCGAGATATTTTATTAAATCGTCGAAGGGCAGAGAACGTGATGCCTGATAGGCCTGAATAAGTTTAAAACCCACGCCACAGCCTGAAAGTTCATTAAATGGATAGGAACAATCTTCTCTTTTTGGATCCAGAACAGCTATGGCATCCGGGATAGACGAACCCGGAGTGTGGTGATCGCATATAATAAAATCCACTCCCTTTGAATTCGCATATGCAATTTTTTCAACGGCCTTAATTCCACAATCGAGAGCAATTACAAGTCGAACGGAATTGGCAGCAGCATAATCAATGCTTTTGAGGGAGATACCGTAGCCTTCATCATAACGGTCAGGGATGTAATAAACCGAATCCTTGAACCAGGTTTTAAAATAACTGTAAACCAGGGCAACAGCAGTGGTGCCGTCAACGTCGTAATCCCCGTAGATCATAACTTTTTCACCCGATGAGATGGCTCTTTGGATACGCTCAACAGCCTTGTCCATATCTTTCATCAGGTAAGGGTCGTGAAGCTGGCTGAGTTCGGGCCTGAAAAATAAACGCGCTTCCTCGAAGGTACTTATTCCCCTTTGCTGGAGAAGGCTTGCAATGGGCCGGTCCACGCCAAGGCTCTCCTGCAGATGCTGCAAGACAGATTCATCACCCTGTTGTTTTATAACCCAGTTCTTAACCATCATAGTTTTGTTTTCGGAATTCCGGGGAAGGTTGAAATAAGATTACAAAAGTAAGAATATCCCAGCAAAAACCGAGAGCTTTTTCAGGCTTAAGCAGTAATAAACCTTAAACGGCTCATACTCATAAGCTTTTTCTATTAATGTGCTGAAGTTTCAAATATCGGCTGTCGGCGAAGGTTTTTTTTGTGCTTCTGCAAAACTCTCAGCAATGGCAGCACCGAACCTACTTAATTTCCCTATAAAACGATTATATTTGCGAAAATTATTTAAGCATGAGCCAATCGCAATTAAGTGAGCAGGAACTAATCCGCAGACAATCGCTGGAAGAAATCCGGAAAATGGGTATTAACCCCTATCCCCAGGAAGCATATCCTGTTAGCCACAAATCCGAACAAATAAAAAAATTATACAAGCCCGAAGAAAATAATTTTCAGGATGTTAGTCTGGCAGGCCGGCTGATGAGCCGCAGGATTATGGGAAAAGCATCTTTTGCTGAAATTCAGGATGATGCAGGCCGCATACAGATTTATGTAAACCGCGATGAAATTTGTCCGGGCGAGGATAAATCCCTCTACAACGATTTATTTAAAAAGCATCTGGATATTGGCGATTTCATTGGTATAAAAGGACGCGCTTTTATAACTCAGGTTGGCGAACTTTCGGTACATGTAACTGAGCTCAAGCTGCTGAGCAAATCCCTTCGTCCTCTCCCCATTGTCAAGGAAAAAGACGGGCATGTTTTTGATGCCGTTACGGATGCCGAATTCCGCTACCGTCAGCGATATGTTGACCTGGTGGTTAATCCGGAGGTACGTGAGGTTTTTCGCAAGCGAACCCAGATCTATAAATCATTCCGTGAGCTGTTCAACAGCAAAGGTTATCTGGAGGTGGAAACACCCATTCTGCAGTCCATCCCGGGTGGAGCAACGGCAAGGCCCTTTATTACCCATCATAATGCTTTGGATATCCCGCTTTACCTGAGAATTGCCAATGAATTATATCTTAAAAGACTTATTGTAGGGGGATTCGAGGGAGTTTATGAATTTTCCAAGGATTTCCGTAACGAGGGAATGGACCGCACGCATAACCCTGAGTTTACGGTAATGGAAATCTACGTAGCCTACAAGGACTATAACTGGATGATGGATTTTACCGAGGAGATGATAGAGAAGGTGGCGCTCGACCTTCACGGAACCACAAAGGTAAAACTAGGCGACAAGGAGATTGACTTCAAAAGGCCCTTTAAGCGCATTACCATGATTGACTCCATCAGGGAATTTACCGGTATCGATATCAGCGGTATGGATGAAAGTCAGCTCAGGAAAGTCTGCAAGGACCTGCACCTCGAGGTAGACGAAACCATGGGCAAGGGCAAGCTGATTGATGAGATTTTTGGCGAAAAGTGCGAACCACATTACATACAGCCTACTTTCATCAAGGATTATCCTGTGGAAATGTCGCCCCTCTGTAAGAAACACCGCGAAAATCCTGAGTTAACGGAACGCTTCGAGCTTATGGTAAATGGCAAGGAATTATGCAACGCCTATACCGAGCTGAACGACCCCATTGATCAGCTGGAACGCTTCAAGGCACAGCTGGAACTTTCGAAAAAGGGAGATGAAGAGGCCATGTTTATCGATATGGATTTTGTGCGGGCACTGGAATATGGTATGCCTCCTACCTCCGGCATGGGTATTGGAATGGACAGGCTCACCATGCTGATGACAAATTCAACGAGTATACAGGATGTGCTGTTCTTCCCGCAGATGAAACCCGAGAAGAAGAGAGAGAGTGTTAGTGAGAGTGAGAGCGGGGAATATACGGCATTAGGAATTCCTGTGGAGTGGGTGGAACCTTTGAAGGCATTGGGTTATACAACGGTTGCCAAGCTGAAGGAGGTTGAAAAGCCCGGGAAACTGCACCAGGAGATGATGGGGTACAGGAAGAAGAATAAGCTGGAGATCCCGACGGTGCTGATGGAGGATGTGATTAAGTGGATTGGATAATGTGCTGATGTGCTGATGTGCTAATGTGCTAATTATTTCAATGATTATTATGAGCCTCAATCGGATGATTGGGGCTTTTTTGTACCTAATTGTCTTTGACAGGATTAAGCAGATTTGAGGATTGAACAGATTTTTTTTCAGAAAAAACGATTCTCTTATACTATAATCTGACTTGTCAATACATTAATATTTAATAGTAAGGAATTAATATTTCCACTTCAATTTCTTTAACTTTTGATTATTGAAATTATGTATTATTAAGTTGAATTAATAATATGCATGAGGATTATAAATACAAGGATATTACGGGAAGAATTATAGGAGCATCAATGGAGGTTCATAAAATTCTTGGAAATGGTTTCCAGGAAGTAATTTACCAAAGAGCTTTGGAAATTGAATTACCTCTTTTCGACCTGGAATATAAACGTGAATTTGTTATGCCTATATTCTACAGGGGAGTTCGTATTGGTACCCGTAGGGTTGATTTTCTGATAAAGGATATCATTTCCCTTGAAATAAAAGCAGTTATAAAACTTGAAGATGTTCATTTTGCACAGGCAATAAACTACCTTGAAGCATATAATCTGGAAATTGGATTATTAATTAATTTCGGAAGTAAAAGCCTGGAGTTCAAGCGCCTCATAAATTCAAAGTATAATCCTGTTAATCCATAAATCTGCTTAATCCCGGTCCGGACAGAGGAGGAAGAATAAGCCGAAGATTCTGACTGTACTTAAGGAAAATGTGTTTAATGAATTGCATTAGCGGAGGTTTTGCCATGGTATTGCGCAACGCATGTCTTAAAAATATGATTTGAATAAATAAAAAATTCCTATTTTTGATTTCGATACGTCAATAATTCATGTAAAAGAGGCCAAATCAATTTAATTCATCAATTTTAATGATTCGTTTAATCCTAACATTATGAACAAAACTGCAGTATTTTTCAGTCCGGAAGGCGGAAACGTTAACAACGTAACAATTAAGCTTGGAGAGATTATTGGGAATGAGAAAGTTGATATAATTCCGGCTAATAAAGTCGTGAAGGAAAATTTAAAGAAATACGATCAGTTCATATTTGTTGGGTCTACTGTAGGTGCAGATCATTGGAGCAATCAAATGATTGTTGATGAATGGCAGGATTTTTTCAGGAAGATTGATGAAATTAGCTTTGAGAATAAAAAGGCAGCTATTGTCGGACTTGGAAACAGTGTATTATACCCCGAACATTTTGCCGACGGAATAGCGCATCTTCATTCTAAAATCGCAAATAAAAAAGCTGAAATATTTGGGTATACTGAGACAGAAGGCTACACTTTTACTGATTCAGAAGCATTAAACAAGGATGGATTGTTCCTTGGTTTACCCATAGATGAAGACAATGAATACGATCTGACTTCAGAAAGAATAGAAAAATGGATTTCCAAACTTAAACCTGATTTTGAGTTTTGATGGATCAAGAAAGCAGTAAATAATCCTGTGGAACTCAACACTCCACAGGCCTGAACCCTTCTTCTGCTCTTCTCTCCCGATCTATGCTCCTCAATACCCGCCTCTCTTAAAGTCGATTCGAATTATCTTTTTCCACACCGGAATAGTTTTTTCTGCTGTTTTATTTTACCTTAGATATAGCAATGTATTATTGCCATAATTTTCTATTTCGGTATCATGAAAAGTACTATTCTGATCATTATTTTATCAATTCTACCCATTATTGCCAAATCGCAGGATAAGCTGTATTTAAAGGATGGTCGTGTAATAAATTGTCACGTGACAAAGCTTGACAGTTTAAACTGCTATTATATTCTGGAAAATACCCGGAATCCCATGGAGACAATGATTCAAAAAAAAGAAATACTATACCTCAATATCTCGGATGAAAAGCCGGCAAATAAAATTAAGCCCATCAGCTCCAAAAGAAACAGAATTGATTTTTCAATGGGCTTTTCCATTCCCAGAAATGATTTTGCGAGTGATGATATCTTTAAAGAGGAATCAGGATATGCAGGAAATGGCCTAAGTTTTAATGTGAATTACGCCTTTTTAATTGTTCCGAAATTTGGATTTTTTGTAAAAGGAATCAATTATTCAAATGAATACCATGCGGAAATAGTCGGGAAAGCCTTAAGTTATCTGTATAGTCTGCCGGTAGAAAACAATACGGTCAAATATAAAACCAATGCAATTATTTTCGGTCCTGAATTTGTTTATCCTGTTGAGAGGCTGACATTTGAAGGACATGCAGGTATAGGATTTGCACGATTAAAAGAACCTGAAGTCACCTATTCCATAAGCTATGGCAGCATATCCGGATGGATAAAAAAGAGCAGTATAACTGCAAGTGCTGTTCTCTACACAGTGGGAGGAGGACTTATATATAATCTGACCGACAGATGGCAGATATTAGGGAATGCTGATTTTCATCAGGGTTCATTTAAATTTGAAAAAAATATTCTGACAGGTGCTTCAGGCGAAACAGCCTCAGTTCCTCCCAGAAAACAGTATTGCGAAGTCTGGACTGCTGTGATCGGACTGGGACTGAAGTTTTAAATAGCTTAAGATTCCCTTGAGTTTATATTTTATACCATTCGCCGGAGTAAAATTCTGGTCTGTGCGAACGGCCTGCATTATTCAGAAGCTATCCGTTGGTAAATTATTGCCCGCAGCTTATATCCGGCTAAACCGGAGGAAAATAACTGAATGGATAATATACTTCTCCAGTGATATTTACCTAAAATAATTTCGTTTTTTCTGGAATATACAGGTTTTCCGATTAAGGCTCCTGATGCACTTAATAATCTGATTATCTGAATGTACTATTAGACTTGTGATTTTGTTTTCCTGTTAAAACCGCACTTTAAGGATAATAAATACTCCTGTTTCATTACCTTTGGTCACCAGTACTATAAAATAATCTGATTCAGACCAAAGCAATTATCCAGTGAAACGATTGATCTCCAGAATACCAGCTTTTTTCATTCTTTGCTTAGTGACTGTATTCAATAGCTATGCAGAAACTTATTTTGTTTCCCTGAATGGCGATGATTCCAACCCGGGGAGCATTGAATTTCCATTTCAAAGTATTAATAAAGGAATCGAAACTGCTACATCAGGAGATACAATCTTTGTAAGAGCGGGAACATACCCATTAAACGCAACCATTCAGATAAATAAAAGTGGCACTGAAACAATGTTTTACCATTTAATGTCCTACCCCGGAGAGCGGGCTTTACTTGACTTTTCTGCCCAGGCACTTAGCGGCTCAAACCGTGGAATATACCTTACTGCCAGTTACTGGCATATCGAAGGTTTTGACATTTTTGGAGCAGGTGACAACGGAATGAATATAAACAACGGCAGCTTTAACAGAATTGTAAATTGTGCCTTTTACAGGAACCGTGATACTGGTCTTCAAATGGGAGGCGGCGCATCATATAACCAGGTGATAAATTGCGATTCGTATTACAATGCAGACCCGCCAGATTACGGAGACGCTGATGGTTTTGCGGCAAAATTAGACATAGGAGTGGAAAACTATTTTTATGGCTGTCGCGCCTGGAAAAATTGCGATGATGGCTGGGATGGATACCTCAGGGGAAGTGACAATGTTTCCACAATAATTGAAAATTCCTGGGCATTTGAAAACGGATATCTCGAAAACGGTTCAGATCCCGGACCACAGGCTAATGGCAATGGTTTTAAAATGGGAGGCAGTGATGACAAAACCTTAAGACATGATTTTATTCTTAAGAATTGTCTTTCCTTTAAAAATAAAGCCAAGGGATTCGACCAAAACAGCAACATGGGCTCAATGACTTTATTCAACTGCTCAGCTCATAACAATACAGGCGGAAATTATGTGATTTATAAACCTCTTGCTACCGGTAAGGAACTGGTAATAAAAAACTGTCTGGTTCTAGGTGAGACTGGTAATATTGCCAATTTTGCCATTCAGGCAGCCAACAGCTGGCTTGGTTCAGTTACTGTTTCAGAGGCCGACTTTGTAAGCATCAACGAAAGCGAAGCATATGGTATACGCAATGAAGATGGAAGTTTACCTTATATTTCTTACTTGCAGCTTGCAGAAGGAAGCAATCTCATTGATGCCGGCGTTGATGTTGGATTAAATTTCCATGGCAGTGCCCCCGACCTTGGATGTTTTGAATCTGACTATGGCTCGTCATCAGTGAAAATCAGCCGCCTGTCAACCTTAGGTAAAAGCTCTTGTTATCCAAATCCGGCTTCTGAGAAGGTCAATATTTCTTTTTCATCAAATATTAATGGCAACTACTCAGTTTTTATCCTTGACGTTCAAGGCAGAATAATCCTTCAAACGAAGTCTTTGCCCATGACATCACCATCCACGAGTATTGAAATCCAGCTTCCCGATTTAACACCAGGAATGTATTTATACAGAGTTGCGGTTGAAAATGAAATTTGGGATACAGGGAAACTATTCATTTGGTAACTGATTTATCAGGATTGTTTTTTCATTTTCACTTACCTTAATTTCCCGGATTCTTTCTATAGATGGTATTCAATGATTCCGGATACCTGTGCTTCAGAATTGCCATTTTCGAACCATTTATATTATCAGATGTTTTAAAAGCTATACTAATCAACTAATTATGAAAAAGATACTATTGCTCAGCCTTAAATTGATAAGTCTGAGTTTTTTATTTGCGCAAACCCAGGTTCAAAATGACGCCGGGTATAATCCAAAGGATTTTTACCTCCCCACTTTTAACCCTCCCCCTGGTAACTCTTTCCGATCAGCTAACGGAACTCCCGGACCTGCATATTGGCAAAATACGGCCGACTATCTGATTCATGCCAGCCTGAATGCAAAAGATACCACCATCAATGCTGATGTAACCATCACCTATACCAATAACAGTCCCGACAGACTCGACTACCTCTGGCTGCAATTGGACCAGAATGTTTACGAACCTTCATCAAGATCTGCTGCCGCGACCAGTTATCTGGGGAGTCGATGGAGTACATCAGGATACCCAAAAGCAGGTTACCATGTTTCAGGTGTTACGGTTCATCATAATGGAGAAAATTACTTAGTGAAACCTTTGATTGAGGATACCCGGATGCAATTGAGACTTTTGTCACCCATGACTGCAAACGGAGACCGGATAAGCATTACCATAAATTACAGTTTTTTCATTCCTGGTTACGGCTCCGATCGTATGGGCAGAATATCAACCCCAAGGGGTCAGGTATTTGAACTTGCACAATGGTATCCCCGTATGTGCGTTTATGATGATGTTGAAGGATGGAACACCCTGCCATACATGGGAGTTGGTGAGTTTTATTGTGAGTATGGGAATTTTGACTATTACATAACAGCACCCTCCGATATGATAGTTTATGGTTCAGGGGATTTACAAAATCCCGAGCAGGTGCTTACACCAGAGGAAAACAAAAGACTTGCACTTGCGTCAAAAAGCGATAAAACGGTTACTATAATAAGTCCCGAAGAGATCGGCAAAAGGAAAATGCCTTCTGATAAAAATGGAAGTCTTACATGGCACTTTACCATGAAAAACTCAAGAGATATTGCCTGGGTTGCCTCAAATGCGCTGGTGTGGGACGCCGCAAGCGTTCACCTTCCTTCAGGCAGAACTGCAATGGCCATGTCGGCCTACCTTCCCGAATCGGCAGGGAAAGACGGATGGTCAAGAGCTACCGAGTATCTTAAAGAGAGTATCGAATATTACTCCCGCGAATTCTTTGAATATCCCTGGAATAACGCAGTAAATATTGGTGCCTGGGTAACTGGAATGGAATACCCGGGAATGATATTTTGCAGTCCTGATGATAAAACCAGCAAGCTGTGGTTTTTAATATCCCATGAAATAGGTCACAACTGGTATCCCATGCTTGTTGGCTCAAACGAGAGAAAATATATGTGGCAGGATGAAGGATTTAATTCCTACATAAACTACCGTGCAACTGAAGTTTTTAATCAGGGGGAATATAAAAACGACGACACTCTCTATAATGAAAACTACTGGGCTAATCTGAATATCAGCAAGCTTCCGTTGCAACACGATGAGTTAATGGTAGTCCCCGAGGCAATGGATCTGAATGAAACAGATCTGTATTATGGAAAAACTGCCTACGGTCTAAATGTACTTCGTAATGTTGTGCTGGGAAAAGAAAGATTCGACTACGCATTTCAGTATTACACCAAATCCTGGGCATTTAAGCACCCTACACCCTACGACTTTTTCAATTGCATGAATAATGCAGCGGGTGACGATTTAAACTGGTTCTGGAAAGAATGGTTCTATACTACATGGACACTGGATCAGGCTGTAACTGCCGTGAAATATTATAATAACGATCCTTCAAAAGGAATACTTATTACTATTGAAAATAAAGGTAAAATGATATTACCTTGCATTATTGAAATAACGCAGACCAACGGAAAAAAGGAAAGTGTTCAGCTTCCTGTTGAAATATGGCAAAGAGGAGGAACCTGGACTTTCAGATATGCTTCAACCGGAATTGTCGATAAGGTAATCCTGGATCCGGAGCATGTTTTGCCAGACGTTAACAGGAAAAATAACGAATGGAACCGAAGTAAGCAGTAATAATTATAAATGGCAAGAACTCCAGATCAGGAACCCTATCAGAAAGGTTTTATTAAGGTATCCGCCGGGCATAAACTCTACTACGAGTTATTCGGAAACCCTAAAGGTATACCCGTAATTTTCCTACATGGAGGACCCGGAGCAGGGTTTTCGGATAATGATAAAAAGTTTTTTGACAGAAGAAGATATAATGTGATTCTCTTCGACCAAAGGGGATCTTCAAGAAGCACCCCCTTTGGCTCCATTGAAAATAATACCACCCCCGACCTTGTTCAGGATATTGATCTCATTCTGGATTACCTGCATTTTGATAAAATTTATGTTTTTGGAGGATCCTGGGGAAGCACCCTTGCCCTCTGCTATGCCATTCACAATCCAAAGCGGGTTCTGGGACTTATTTTACGCGGGATATGGCTGGCTAACCGCTATTCTCTGGATCATTATATTGGAGGCGGTATTAAGGAATTTTTCCCGGATGTCTGGGATCGGTTTGCAAAACTTCTTAAAAAGGGAGTCAGACCAGCCGATTATTACCTGGAAAACATGTTGTCGTCCGACAAAAAGATCAGCGATAAGTTCGCATACGAGTGGGCCTATTATGAAATGTCGTTTTACACCATACGGAAAATAGAGAACACAGAAGAAATACTAAATGCTTTTTCTTACAAATCCATGGCTATCCTGGAGGCGCACTTTATTAAAAATAATTGTTTCCTCCCAGAAGACTTCATCATGAACAATGCAGATAAAATAAAAAATATCAAAACCAGCATTGTTCATGGAAGATATGATTTTATTTGTCCACCTGTTATGGCCTTCCGATTGCATGCCGCATTAAATATTTCAAAACTCAATATCATGAATGCCGGCCACTCGGGTTATGATCCTGAAAATTTCAAAATGCTGAAAACCGAATTAAAAAGAATCACAAGCTAAAATACCCCATTACCATGTCAAAAAGATTTCTTGTATCTCTCTTCGCAGTTTTTCTTACAATTTTGGGATTTTCTCAGAGCCATCCCGATTTTAAGAAAATAAAAATCGGTGACAACCCTGATGCCGGGCATTACATTTCAACGCGGGGATTCAAAATGTATTATGAGATTTACGGACAAGGTATGCCTTTACTTATTATTCACGGGAATGGAGGATCGATCAATAATTTTTCGAAGCAGGTCCCCTATTTCTCCCAAAACTTTAAAGTCATCCTGGCCGACAGCCGCTCGCAGGGGAAATCAGTAGACCCTAATGATTCCCTTAGCTACGAGATGATGACAGATGATCTGAATGCCCTGCTTGATACTCTGAAACTTGATTCCTGCTATGTTCTTGGATGGAGCGACGGAGGTATTGACGGACTCTTACTCGCTATTCGTCATCCTGAAAAAGTCAGAAAACTGGCAATCACCGGTGCTAATCTCTGGCCCGATACTACAGCTGTTGATCCCTATGCTTATTATTCAACCATTAAATATTGCAAGGAATTACTGAAAAAAGAGCAGACCCCTGCGATAAAAAATGCCTATAAACTAAATAACATGATGATTTATGAGCCTCAGATCAGTTTAGAGCAGCTGCACACCATAAGCTGCCCCACTTTGGTTATAGGCGGAGATCATGATGTGATTCTTCCGGAGCATACCATGTTGATTTTTCAGAATATCAAAGATTCCTATTTGTGGATACTTCCTGAATCAGGTCATTCCACACTAATCAACTATGCAGAACAATTCAATAAAACCGTTAATGATTTTTTTCAGAAACCTTTTCGGAAGATAGAGGGTGATGATCGGTTTAACTGATGGGGTTATATGGATTGGCGGATCAAGGGATCAGGTGAATGCATGCCTGCCGGTAGGCAGGGGTAAATGCTTTCCTGTCGGTTTCAATATATTAAACTTAGCATTTAGTGTCTTCAATTTTGCAGAAATTGAAAAAACACTTGACTTATTTCAATCTGTTGTCTATCTTCCATATTATAAATCTTCTAAATATGAAGATCTTAAGCTTTTGTTTAATTCTATTGTGTATTTCAATTCAGATTTACTCACAGTATAGCGTCAGCAACTCTCAGCTTGTTGCAAGTTATGGTGATACCCTGGAACTGTCGGATAAAAGTAAAACCCCCACCCTCTTTGATGTAAGAAAAAATTCAGTTTGCATTGACTTTCTAATATATTTTCCTGCATTGGGCTATAGCAGAATATTTCCTCTAAGGGAGAATATTGGTATAGTGGCATCTGCAAATATGACTCCATATTTTGAATACGTTTACGAATTTAGTGGTGGAGTACTTATCGGGAAAAAAAATAAATTTTTTGAGCCACAAGCCGTTTACTGGCTGAGAGCCAATAACTTTATGATTAAGCTTGGATACCGGTTTCAGGGAGATAAGGGATTTGTATTTAAACTTGCACCGGCATGGAGTTTCAGTAATAATATGATAGCCTGGACCCTGGGATTTGGGTACTCGTTTAATTTAGGGTCAAAGAAAAAAAATTATTGATTAAACCAATAAGATATTTAGAACTAGCATATCCTAAAGTATCCCTCCCTACATACAAAACCTAATTCAACCATTAACTCATTACTTTTCCATGTACAATTCATAACCTGTCAAATTTTATTGATAATCCCACTTATCATTCCACAATAATAAGGTATTGATTTAGTAATTGAACAATAAGTCTGGTTATATGTTAAAAATATGTGAGATCATAAGTTAATGTATATCAGTGAATTTCAAAAGGTCGATTATGTGTAACAAATATTTTAATCAAGAATTGAATTCAGACTTTCCAAAATGCCGGAGGTATTTGCTGGTGAAAAAATTAAGTGGTCGGATGTAGCAGGACAAGTGTTCACCTTTGACCAGAGTTGTAAGTAAGGGCATTTATGTTTTAGATTTATGCCAAAAGGGTTTAATTTTCAGATTACTAACATAAATTACAGTCATGATCCAAAAATCAATTTTAATCACAATTGTCTTTCTCGCTCCCCTGTTAAAAGTTTCCGGACAGCTTACTGATACTCTTGTTGATGTCAGAGATGGAAAAAGCTATCTGACAACCCAGATAGGAAATCAGATATGGATGGCGGAAAACCTCGCTTTCAAATCAGAGAGTGGTTGTCGCGCATATAACGACAAGCCGGAAAATGCGAAGACATATGGCTATTTATACACACTTGAGGCAGCAGAAAAAAGCTGTCCTCCCGGCTGGCACTTACCCGGTAATGAAGAATGGAAAACCATGATCGCTTTTGTGAGCTTGGATTACCCTGCAGGTGGACAGTTGAAATCGTCAACAGGATGGGCTTTAAGAGCATCCAGCGGTGATAATCTTTGGAATTTCAGTGCACTGCCCGGTGGCAGAATGAACTCTAACGGGAAGTTCGAGGGAATAGATTTTGACGGATACTGGTGGAGCAGTATTGAAGGAACTGAAAAATCTGCATGGTTCAGAAGAATATCAAGGGATAGTCAGGATATCTACGAAAAATACACCGAAAAAGACTATGGTTTTTCTGTCCGATGTGTAAAGGATGCTGAAGAAAAAGCAAAGCCTAATTAGTTAATCATCAGATAAATTAATTCCGGACAGGACACAATTAATATTGAGCCCTGCCCGGATATCAAGTATTACTTCTTCCATTTAATACCACAACCAATAGCTTTGGTAGAACTTACAGCAGGATTTTTTCCGTCAAGGAGGGAGTTTACCGCATCAGCAACATATTTCTTATCGGCCTTTGATGCATCATCAACATTATTATCAATGGCTCCCATATATTTTAAGACCATCTGATTATTCTCTTTTGCCACAACAAAAACATGAGGGGTATTTGTGGCTCCGAAATTTTTGGCAATCTCCTGGGTCTCATCGTGCAAATAAGGAAAAGTGAAACTATCATCTTTTGATTTCTTTTGCATTTCTTCAAATGAGTCACCTGGATTAATACCCACATCGTTACTGCCAATAGCTATTACCGGATAATTTTTTCCCTTAAATTCTTTGTCAAGCATTTTTATCCTACTCTCATATTTATTGGCAAAAGGACAGGTATTACTTGTAAAGACAATTATGAAACCCTTTGCAGTTTTGAACTGGGAAAGGGATACCATTTTATTATCTACATTTTTAAGACTGAAATCAGTAATCACATCTCCAATTTTATATTGAGCCTGAAGACTGCTGATCAGGACCAGACTTAAAATGACTGCGAAAAATAAAGTTTTCTTTTTCATTGTAGCTTATTTAGTTAAAAGTGAATCAATTGTACTTGTAAGTCTTTCTTTGTTAATCGGTTCGGAAATAAAATAATGCAGCTTTTCCGGATTATTATAGAAAAGTGTGGAAGGTATATTTCCCTGCCAGTTGGGGTCGACCATTTCAATCCAGGAATTATAATCAATATCGGTTATCAGGGCAACATTAAAATTATATCCTGACTTTTTTAAAAAGGGTAACAGTTTTTTATCGGCTTCGGAAGGGAAATCCAGACTTATAAAAAGGAAGTCAACTTTACTGCTGTCTGAATTATTAACCACCTGCTGAAATTCCGGAAGCTCAGAAACACAGGGTCCACACCAGCTCGCCCAGAAGTTTATCACATGAAGTTTATGGGTAGGATTATTCAATATCTCACTCAGATCAGATTTTGAAATTTTCCTGACTTCCTGAGCAGAACTCAGATTAAAAGTCATAAATGATAATGTGATAAAAACCAGAAGATTTTTCATCTTAATTCTTGTTCATAAATCGTAACATTCCCCTTGCATATATGTTTGATATTGAGGATAATTTAACAGATGATTAACAAAATTCGAAAGGCAGTCATAAGTGCTGAATACGACTTTGAAAGGCAGATGAGGGTCGGGAATTATAGTAGAGAGCTTTGTGAAAGGTACTTTATACGGATCACCCTATTTTGAAGTGCCAAACTGGAATCTCATGTCTGAAAATTCTGCTTAGTCAGGCTGAACTTAAAATCCTAAGGAAAATGATTTAAATTACGAAAGGCAGCCCTCTTTAGCCGCTTAGTTTCCAATCCATATAAATCATTAGTATCCCGGATTTTTTCCCAATGAATTATTATATTTGTTATAGGCCTCTGTTATAAACTTTTCAATTGATAATGAAAAAACTATTTGGAACAATCCTCATCCTTTGCCTGGCATTATCAGGGTTTTCTCAATATGCAGTGTATCCATGCTGTTTCTTCCGGGAAAAAAAGGCCCTCAAAGACGGGAGTTTTGAGATTAAAGAATTCACCACCGATTCCATATTAAGTTTTAAAGGAAGACTTGCTTCGGATGATCCTTTTATCAGGCACGGGCGGTTTTACTTTTATGCCGGAATGGGAAGGCTGGCCGCCACAGGTATGTATAATCAGGATATACCTTATGGTAACTGGATTTATTTTGACGATAACAATGATACCTTGATGCTGCTGAATTATGATAAAGTATGGGATTATTTACAAAATGATGCTCAGGACTATTTTGTTGACCCGGCAGTAATAAAAAGTCTGAGCAACAAAGACAAAGAGCATATGAATCCAAATGGCATCTTCAATCTGGTTGAAAAGATGCCCACTTTTAATGGTGGAGATCCAAAGGTTGAATTCCGGAAATTTGTTGAATCCAATCTGATATATCCCATTTATGCAGCTGTAAAAGGAGAGTCTTCCTGGGTGCACGTAAGCTTTGTTATTGATTCTAAAGGGATGATCAGGAACCCGGTTATTGCTTATCCGGCCATTTCTGATCTGAATATCGAAGCCATGCGAATCCTGGCCGAATCTCCTCCCTGGGAACCGGGATACCAAAACAATCTGCCGGTAAATACTGCCTGTTCCTGGGATTTTAATTTTTCGGAAAACAGCAGCCTGGCATATAAGCCTAAAGTTGAAAAACCTCTTTATGAGGAGGAAACTTTTACCGGTGATCGTGATGTTTATTTTGTGGTTGAGGATATGCCCACATTTAATAATGGTGATCCGGCAATTGAATTCAGGAAGTTTATTGCCCAAAACCTTACCTACCCGACCGAAGCTGCAGAGAACAGTAAACAAGGCCGGGTAATTTTACAATTTGAAATAAACAGCGAAGGAAATGTCTGTAATCCCAGTATTGTTGTGAGTGTTGATCCTTTGCTCGATGCCGAAGCTTTAAGAGTGGTAATGTTATCCCCAAAATGGAAACCCGGATATCAAAGAGGTAAACCCGTAAGTGTTTTATATACCTTCCCAATTAATTTTGTATTGCCAAATTTAAATATCAATAAAAACTTTTAGCCCTTAACTGCTGGCATATTTTTGTTTAGCTGGATTGATGTCTTTCATAATATTAAAAGGATCCTAAAACTTTCCTATTGTTTTTTGTCTGAAGGGAGACTGCCGAGCAGAAAATATTATAACCGTTTTTGCAAATTTTCAAGAATAGCTGGTATTCCTGCGACCAAACCCCCAGTATTGTCTATTGCAATTATTGCATCTGAGGATTTTCAAAACTCAAGCATTTAAAGTAACTGTCGCAAAAGTCAGGGGAAGGCTATGAACCGTCAAATGGAAAGTCGGCGTTATACAAATGTTCAGATTTCATGATCTCCTCCAGCTGAGTAACTATGTCGGGATGCCTTTGGGAAACATCATTTTGTTCTTCCGGATCATTTGTCAGATCATATAGTTCTATTTGTGTTTTTTCAGGATTATAAACATTTAATTTAATCAATTTCCAATTACCTTTCCGAACAGCCTGCTTCCCTCCCTGTTCGTGAAATTCCCAGTAAAGATGGTCGTGTTGCTCCTGTTTTTTACCCAGAAGCTCGGGCAGGAACGAAATACCGTCAATTTTTTCCGGAACAGAAATACTTGCTATATCGGCCAAAGTTGGCAAAACATCCCAGAAAGCCGATATAAGGTCCGATTTACTTCCCTGACGGATCGTTTCCGGCCACCAGACAATCATCGGACTCCTTACACCTCCTTCATAAAGATCTCTCTTGAATCCCCTTAAATTTCCGTTGCTGTTAAAAAATTCAGGATCTGCCCCACCTTCCTTATGCGGACCGTTGTCAGAAGCAAAGATTACAATGGTTTTCTTATCAAGGCCCTGTTCCTTCAGTGTGGCAAGAACCTCTCCAACCTGCTTGTCGAGTTGAGAGACCATGGCTGCAAAAGTGGTACGAGGCTCCGGCTGTGAACAATAATATTTTACCTCAAAATCTTCATCTCCGTAATTTGCTCCGGGATTGCTATCAATGTAGGGTGTCTCTTGAAATTTTCCTTGGTATTTCTGCTTCATTTCACCTTCAGGTATAATTAACTCAGCATGAGGAATTGTACTGGGATAGTACAGAAAAAAGGGCTTGTTTTTATTATCCTTTATAAATTTTATGGCCTGCTCATGTATGACATTTGCTGAGTAAGTTTCTGTTTCTTTGAAATCATTTCCTTCCAGAATTACCTTTTGATCATTATGCCATAGATGCTCCGGAAAGTACCTGTGTGCCTGTCGCTGGCAGTTATATCCAAAAAATTCATCAAATCCCTGACTATTGGGATCACCCCCGGTACCGATAAAACCAAGTCCCCATTTACCAAAAGCACCTGTTGTATAACCTGCCTGCTTTAAAAGTTCTGCAACCGTAACTTCCTCAGCCTTCATAGGGAACTGTCCTTCCGGTTGAAACTCTTTGTTTCCCCTAACAACAGTATGTCCGGTATGCTTGCCAGTCATTAATACACAACGCGATGGCGCACAAACAGTACTGCCGGAATAATGCTGGGTAAACAACATTCCCTCCGCAGCCATTTTGTCCAGATTGGGGGTTTCAATTTTTTCCTGACCATAGCAGCCCAGATCGCCATAACCCAGATCATCAGCCAGAATATAAATTATATTAGGAAGTTCTTGTGTTGGTTTTGTCTGAGTACAGGCAGTACCTGCCAGTGCAAGGGCAATAATTGATGCGGAATACTTCATTTTATCGAATTTACTTTTGTATTTCAAAAATATTGATAATTCAGAAACCCAATGTAGCAGTAATAGACCAAAATAAGGGTTAAAATTGGCAGCCTCAAATTTTAGTCGGTCTCAAAATGTAGTATATAAAAAGGCATCCTGATAAAAATAACTCTTACTTCTTCCGGGGAAATCACTAAATAGTAACTTATTTATTGCCAGGTCAAAACTTAAGGAATGATTCTAAATCGGTCTGAGTTAAAACTCATTCACAAAACCCATACTCCCCCGAAAGCTCATTAGTTTTTCCGGTAGGAATAATATAATGCTCCATCGATTTCCTGCCCCCGAGTACCTGTTTCATAAAACGGCTTATGGTTTCCATATCAGTGTGAAAGAGGGTGCCGGAATTCTCATGACCTCCCCCGCAAAAAGTATAAAGAACTGCATGTCCGTTTAAATCGCAAACACGGTTAAAAACAGTATAGGAACCGAATAGCATTAGCCAGCCAGGACAACCTGTGGGGCAGGAATGATGAGAGCCTGTGCCATATGGGACAACATGATCAGCATTTCCGTGGAACAGCATTACAGGGATAAGATCAGGCTTTGTAATAAGATTAATATCCATGATCGCACCCGCGCCGGAAACCAGGCCGGCATATTTAAAATCAGGCGAAAGTCCTTCCCCATACATGCCCATAATTTTTCTGTCCCAAAATGCTGCATGCAGAACCATCTCCCCACCTGCACTGCTGCCTGAAATAAAGATTTTAGTAGTATCAATATGATATTTATCTGCGTTTTTTATAATATAGTCTGTGGCAATCCATAACTGGTTAACGGCTATCTGAATGGCTTTTACCTTTTCCGTCAGCTGCCCGTCGCAATCAAAGCTTTTATCGCTCATATAAAGAGTATAGTCAATAGTGGCAGCTGCAAAACCCTGTGAAGCAAGATAGCGGCAAATATCATAGCCCTCCCCTTTGCCCCCGTTTTTAAAACCACCACCGTGAGCAAAGATCATCAGGGGCAGATCAATATTTCCACCATTTGACGGCAGAAATAAATCCAAGTCGCAACTAATACTGTCATTATGAAAATACTGTAGTCTTGTGAAATCATCCTTCTGAGCGTAAAGAAAAGTAAAGCTCAGACTCAGTAAAAAACTTGATATGATCTTTATCATTTTTATACTTTCTTAGTTTTATAACATCAGGGAAACTAAGATAAGCTAATTTTTAAATTTGTTAACCAGCCTGGCAAAAAAGAAGGTTTGAAAATTGGAAAAATAATGGCAGAGGGAATGGAAAAATAAAGTGGTTCACACTCCGGATAAAACGAAAATCATGTTTATTGTTTGATTAATATGTATCCTTTTATAACTTGCGGATGATCTTGCAGCTTGTTGCCAGACTTACTATTTCCTCAAAAACCCAACTAACTTAATTGCCATGACATTCATTCTGAAATTCATTAAGAAACTTTCTGTTCTCTGCCTGTTATCGAGTATTTATATCTCTTCTTACTCGCAAACAGGATCTATTCGAATCAACCAGCTGGGTTATTACCCCGATGCAACAAAAATAGCTGTAGTGATTTTCTGTGATTCCACTAAATTCGAAATAATTAATACCTCAGACAATTCGGTTGAGTTCACAGGGGATATGTCGGCTAAAAAATACTGGTCAGATGCAGGTGACAGTGTAAAACTTTGTGATTTTTCAGCACTTACTACTGCAGGCAATTACAAAATCAGGATACCGGGATTTGGAGAATCCTATGCTTTTGATATTTCAACCACGGTTTTGAGAAAGGCAGCCTACGCTTCTCTGAAATCCTATTATTATCAGAGATCATCCTATGAACTTACATCTGATTATGCCGGTTTATGGGCAAGACCGGAAGGTCATCCCGACACAGCCTGCATATTACATTCATCGACCGGAAAAAGCGGAAAAATATCCTCACCGGGTGGCTGGTATGATGCCGGTGATTACGGAAAATATGTAATCAATGCTGGTATTTCAGTAGCAACCATGCTTTCATTTTATGAAAACTTTAATAATTATTTTGAAGACGGCAGTATTCATATTCCTGAATCCGGGAATGGAAAGAACGACTTGCTGGATGAGGTAAAATTTGAACTCGACTGGCTGAAAACCATGCAGGATACCGACGGAGGTGTCTTCTTCAAGCTTACAACCCTTCAGTTTTCAGGCTTTGTGATGCCCGATAAAGATAAGGCCAGCAGGTATGTAATTGGAAAAACCTCTGCCTCGGCGCTCGACTTTGCAGCTATGATGGCTATGGCAGGGCGTATCTACCAGGATTACGATACCGATTATGCGAACGATTGTATAGCAAGGGCGGAAAGTGCATGGACATGGGCTAATACTAACCCGCTTTCATATTTTAAAAATCCGTCGGATGTGGGAACCGGCGAATATGGCGACTCCAATGTCTCGGACGAGTTTATCTGGGCTGCAGCAGAGCTTTATATAACCACCCAGAAGGCAGAATACAAAACCTATCTGGAGGGCAAAATATCATCACTTACTTATACAGGAGCACCCGGCTGGCCCAGTGTTCAGTCTCTTGCCTCCCTTTCGCTGGCTACCAGACCCAATGGGCTGGCATCCAATGTAATCGCTAATATTCAAAGTTCCATTGCTTCGAAATGCGACTCCTGGCTAACTCAGATAAATGCCAGTCCCTGCCGCATACCTCAATTTGGCTATGGCTGGGGATCCAATTCAGGAATTGCAAACATTGGAGTGGGAATGTTGTATGCTTATATTCTGAAAAATGATATGAAATATATCAAAGGAGCTGCAGAATGTGCCGATTACCTTCTGGGTAAAAATGGCACCGGATTTTCGTTCGTTTCAGGATACGGTTCCAAAACTCCAATGAACTTTCACCACAGGCCCTCTTATGCGGACGGCATCACGCAGCCCGTTCCGGGCTTTGTTTCGGGCGGACCAAACCCCGGCCAGCAGGATGGCGAGGTTTACCCGTTTACTAATCCGGCAAAATGTTTTGTTGATGTATACGGAAGTTATGCATCTAACGAAGTCTGTATAAACTGGAATTCTCCTCTAACCGCTTTACTGGCAGGTGTGGATGCTGTATTGGGAGATAATTCTGCCGTTGATTTTGAAGTGCCCTTAACAGCCAACAACCCTCCAAATGTTTCTATTACCGCCCCGCTGTATAATTCCAAAACCGGCTCAGACAGTCCCATGCTGGTAAAAGGAACGGTTTCCGATCCCGACGGGATTGAAAGCATACAATTGAATATTGATTCAAGAGTTTATGCTACCTCCACTACAAGTCCCTATGAATTCCCCCTGGATAACCTTCCTTTCGGCCAGCACTCTGCAACGGTTCTTGCCATAGACAATACAGGCCTTGCTTATGATAAAACTGTTGTTTTCAATTATTATCCTGTCAGCCCGGTACCCGGTAAAATTGAAGCCGAAAATTATTCAAATATGAATGGTGTTACAATACAGACAACCACAGATGAAGGAGGCGGCTTAAATGTGTCGGGTATTAATACAGGTGATTATATCGATTTGAGTCTTAATGTGCAGGATGAAGGAGATTATATCATAGAATTAAGAGTAGCCAGCTCATCGGGAGGTGGAATTTGTGAAGTGCGAAAAATAACTCAGGTCCTGCTCTGTTCAGTAAATATTGCCGGTACAGGAGGATTGCAAAAGTGGCAGACCGTTTCCGGTACCCTGAACCTGCTTTCGGGAAAGCAAACTATCAGGCTTTATGCTGCAGCCGGAGGATGGAACCTCAACTGGATCAACCTGGTTTATATTGGGCCCACCTCGGTGAATAAAAACCTTACTGGCCTAAGCTCTTCTTCTTTAAGTGTAATGCCTAATCCTGTTTCTGATAATTTCATAATTTATTATAATCTTCCGAAACTTGCACCCACCCGTCTTCAATTAGTGGATATTAAAGGAAGGCTGATTGAGACAAAGGAAATTTTGAACCCCCAATCCTTTTCCGGGGAGTTTAGCTGGCGAAGTAAAAAATCCCTGAAACCGGGACAGTATTTCCTTACCCTATATCAGGGCGGAGAAAAACTTGGAAGCTGTAAAATCATTTCATCGAATCAATAATTCCTTACGGCAATCCTCGTTTAAAATTTCCTGCTTTTCTTAAGTTTAAGTGTACCAGGAGCTAAGGTGTTTAAGCTGGTTTAAATTAGCTGTAACTACTGCTTTGAAATATCTTGACATTAAAAAAACTATGCCTTATTTTTAACATGATGATGAAGCCTGAAATGTTCATGATGTGATGTATCCCTTGTAAAAATTGATTGTTGCACAGATATACCTCCAAATATTGAACCTGAAAAACCTGAAATCATGAAAGCAAATAAATTTCCACTGATTCTTTTTATATCATCATTAGTTTTTCTTTTTCCCTCCCTCTTTTCCCAGAACATGCCTGAGGTCCTGGCTTTCCGGGAGTTAGAGTTAAACCCGGAAACCAACGAGATCGTTTTCCAGAATTATTATAAGAAATGGTCGGATAAAATTAAAGAGAATTCCAAGGGAGTTAGCGGCTGGCTTATGAAGGCCGATCGCGGAACCCGCAGCTCAAAATACAGCTTTGTCTGGGCATTCGACTTTAAAACTACCCGTGATTACTATTTCCCGAATGCCGACGGACAAAACAACCCACAATGGGAAAGTGTATTGCAGAAATTTGAGATAACGCCTCTCGAAAACCCCCTGATCGCTCAGGTGGTAAACTATACTGATTATCTCGTTCTGGGATATAATTCCCTTATAAATCCACAAATCGGCGAGGTTATTTCGGTTTGTTACCCCGAGGTGATCCCGGGAAAAGAATCAGCATTCGAATCTTTTGTAATAAATGAATTAAATCCGGCCTTCCAGGAATCCCTCCCCGGATCATTCCTGTATATTCTTAAAGGTGACAGAGGTGAGAATGCAGGAAAATACATATCCATGTGGGTGTTTGATACGGTCGACCGGAGGAAGGTATATTTCCCCCAGAGCCGGACTGTTCCTTCTGAACTGTTTATAAAAGAGTTTGAACAGATATCTCCCGTTATGGACAAACTCAAAACTTTTCTGAAACCGGGAACCATGGACAATTACACCGATTATATTGTCATCTATTAATTGCCGTATAGACTTGTTTCGTGAAATTGGATATATTAGCGGAACAATAAACTGAAGATGAGAATATACCTCCAGGGTATCTTGTTAATACTCTTCCTGGCGTCCTGCGCAGTTAAACCTCCGCGTGAAAAGGGAGAATTCAGGAATGCGGATTTAGTGGAATTGATTAAGCTGGATTCCACTCTGAAGCTTGATATCCGGTATGCTACAGCAAATAATTTTACAGGGGCTCCCGTATATGAGGAAGCAAAAGCATACCTTCAAAGGCCTGCTGCCGAAGCAGTTGTAAAAGCTGATTCGGTTTTAGGAACCATGGGATACGGACTGCTTATTTTCGATGGCTACAGGCCTTGGAGTGTAACTAAATTATTCTGGGATATTACTCCCGAAAAGGAAAAAATCTTCGTTGCTAACCCGAGAGAAGGGTCGAGACATAACCGGGGCTGTGCTGTCGACCTTAGCCTGTATTACCTTAGCTCAGGAAAGGAAGTGGAAATGCCATCAGCATATGATGCCGCTCTTGAGTCTGCATATGCAGATTATCAGGGTGGAACAAAGGAGGAAAGGGAAAACAGGGATCTGCTGATACAGGTAATGACGCGCTTCGGATTCCAGGTCTATGAATACGAGTGGTGGCACTTCGATTATAAAGACTGGCAATCGTATAGAATTCTGAACATCCCTTTTTCAGAGATTAATGCTGATGCAAAATAAATAATCCTCCCGGATGAAATTAGATCCGGAAGGAATTTGCATATCTCCATTGAAAACAGGACAATTTATACCTGTAGTATTTCCTTCCCGGATAGGGAAGAAACAAATCCTGCTTTCAGAAAAAAGTCAGACTATTTCTTTTTAGCTGCAGGTTTTTTGGCCACAGGCTTCTTCGCTGCAGGTTTTTTACTACCGTCAAGAATGATTTTTTCAGCAGCGTGCCAGTCACCTTCAGCAGTGCCATGCTCACCGCGGGCTACCCTTGCATGATAAATCTCTTCAGCTTTTCTGCGGATTGCCTCAATGTCGGCCACCTTTTTTACAGCAGAAGTTTTTTTAGCTGCCGGTTTTTTTGCAGCAGGAGCTGCGGATTTTACAATTTTTTTTGTTGCCATAACCGTAATTCTTTTAGGTCCAGAAATTCTATATAAAAATACTCAATTTATAAACACAATACAATCTCATCAGCTCAATTTTCAGAAATATAATTATAATACAAAAGTGTATTTATTTCTTCAGACTTATGTTACATAATTATACCTGAAGCATGTTTATCTCTAAAAACGATTCCTGTTAAAAGAAACTATTTCAGCTCAGCGATTTTACATTATCTTTATAAGCTAATCTATAAAACCTTCCAGAAATGCTTACAGTAATATCTCATCCACTGATTACCCATAAGTTGACACAGATGAGAAGAAAAGAAACCGGCACCAAAGATTTCCGTGAAACACTTGATGAAATTGCCGGCCTGATGGCTTATGAGATTACCAGGGATCTTCCCCTTAAGACCGTAAACATTGACACACCCATTTGTAAGACATCCACCTTTGAACTCGCAATGGATATTGTTCTGGTGCCTGTACTCAGGGCCGGACTGGGTATGGTTGATGGAATTACTAATCTTATCCCTACAGCAAAAGTGGGGCACATTGGTCTGTACCGGGATCACAATACCCTGCAACCGATGACATATTATGCCAAGTTTCCCTCCAACCTGCCCGATGCCGTGGTTATGGTTCTTGATCCCATGCTTGCAACAGGAGGAAGTGCGAGTTCAGCCATTAAACAGGTGAAAAAAGCTGGGGCCAGAATCATAAAACTCGTTTGTATTGTCGGAGCCCCTGAAGGAGTTAAGAAAATTGAATCGGAGCATCCTGATGTAAGCATATATATTTCAGCTCTGGATGAAAAATTAAATGAGTCGGGATACATTGTTCCCGGACTGGGGGATGCGGGCGACAGACTTTTTGGTACAAAATAGAAGCATTTATTCACGATTGTATTTTTCTTCATGACATCTTTTTCATAATTAACAGCAGAATGAAAAATCAGAATCATGGCTGGTCGGAGAACGAACTAAAACAGCTTAAAAAATTAAATACTCCCTTTAAAATTCAGCAATATCTCGATGAATGCGAATACAATTCAACCACAGAGACCCGTTCGACGCGATATATTCTCAATCACCCAAGGGCTCACTGTATGGAAGGAGCGCTTTTTGCCGCAGCGTGTCTCGAATTTAACGGTATGCCTCCTCTGGTACTCGACCTTCAGGCTCATGATGATGACGACCATGTTATTGCTGTGTTTAAAGCAGATGGATATTGGGGCGCTATCGCCAAATCCAATTTTACCACCCTTCGCTACCGGGAGCCGGTATATAAAACACTGAGAGAACTGGCCATGTCGTATTTCGACTTTTATTTTAATACCATTGGGGATAAGTCGTTGCGAGGATATTCACTCCCACACAACCTGCGGCGATTCGATTACATGGAATGGAGGACCACCATGAACGATCTGGAAGACATTGGATATTACCTCGATAAGGTGAAGCATTTTCCACTTGTAAATGCGAAGCAGATTAAAAAGCTGGAAAAAGCCACTCCCCTGCTACTCGAATCATCCATGCTGGGTTCCAACCCAGCAGGCCTTTTCACGCCAGGCTCCAAAAAGAAAACTAAAGATTAAGTAGTCCTGGGGACTTATACAATTTATCTGCCTGATACTATTTTTTGAATTTCCTTGTAGTCAAAAATCTTCTCAATGATTTCTAATCCGGCTCTTTTGCTGAAACCGGAATAAATAAGATTATTCTCCTCATCAAATAATTCGACGGATATATCGGAGTCCACACTCTCCTTTATCCTTCTCGACATGTCACCCGAAACCGGAGCAATCAATTCTCCAAAAGTTGATTTATCGGCATGTACTTTCAGAACTGATTTTCGGTTTTCCAGGACAATGGAAAGGGATTGATCGGAATGATTTATTTCAAGAATTTTGGAATTATTGTAGGTTGAATAGATGTAAAATTCCTTATTAAAAAATATAAAGCCAATAAACCCTATAAAGAAACTTCCCAGCCATGGAATCTTGGCAATTGAAAAGTTAAAGGATACAGACCTTTCATTAAAACTGTTTGCCTGCATCCATATCCAGGCTTCTGGAAAGGAGGAGCCCCAGTCTTTTTCTATATATCCTTTCCCCTCGTTAAAATCAATGCTTTCTCCCGACACTTCAATACTGCCCTGAATTATGTGATTCGCCGAGACTATTCCATGCTTGCACTCCATAAAGGGTATGAAGGAATACCATCCCATTATTCCCGGAGAGAATAAGGTTTGAGGGTATTTTGTGAGATTTGAATAGCTCAGTTTTCCTTTTACCTTTAGGCCGGGATCCTTAATATTCAGTTCAACTGAATTTTCAGTAAATACGGAATCTCCTACCCTGACTGACAGCCGATCGCTTTCCCAGCTGAAGTCAGATAAAGGGTAGCTTAAGTAATCGGTTTTACCATTTATACCGTTTATAACCTGTATAAAAGAATGCGGATTTTTACCTGTTAGTGAAACCCCCGGGATAAAAGAGTAAACATGCTTCTGGTCTGCAGAAACATTTTTGAAATACCATCCCTCAAAATAATTCTTTTTAGAAAGGCTTCCCTGGAAAACCTCGGGCTTGTATAGTTTAAGGCTCATGATTACAGCTTTTAAATAGCATGATTAAATACACAACTTTCAATAGGCATGCTGTTTAAAATCCTCTTACACCCATCAGGATTCAGCAAGCTGATATACTTTTTCCTTAACATCCTGTGCCCACTGATTCTGATTCTTTTCGGTGGTAAAACTCTGCCAGGGTATTGGCTTGCCAAAGCTAAGACTAATCGACGAATTTCGTTGAAGCATCATTTCTCTTGGCAGAAGGACTGTTTCAACGTACATTTTGATTCCCAGTGCCTTTCTGAATCTTGCCACAAAATAAAAAAGCCGGGAATTTCTTCCGCTGATAAATACCGGAATTACATCCCGTTGAAACTGTACTGCTTTAGTGATAAAAGTTTTTTGCCAGGCGGGGTCGGATATTTTTCCATTTATCTTTCTGGACACCTCCCCTGCCGGGAATATCATTACCTGTGCATCGGAAAGGAATAACTGATTAATTTTTTCGGCCGTCTCCTTTGTATTGGCTCCGAAAACATTCACTCCCAGAATTACCGGGTGCAGATTTGGAATATAATTAAAAAGCTGGTTAGAGGGGGAAATAACATTCGGAAAAAACCTGTATATAGCGCTCAGAAACGACAATGCATCAATACCTCCAACGGGATGATTCGCTACAAAAACAAATTTCCCGGTTTCAGGAACATTTTCGCCTCCTTTTACAATAACCTCTACATTCCAGCCTTCCAGAATTGCATTTACAAAAGGGACGCCCGTTTTCTCCCGACTTCGGTGAATTGAGGCGTTCATCTCATCCTGATGAATTAATTTTTCAATCAGCCTTATCAAAATCCGGGGCATCGACCTGAAAAATCCGGAATCACTGTTCCGGATTGCCTTTTGTATGTCTATTGTTTTTTCAATTTTCTCCATTGATTTTCTCATCATCAATCCGGAAGTATAGATTTATATCTTTTATTTTGCCTGAGTTTCAATCTCTGAAAGCCAATCCCTTAATAACAGAGGCCATGTTTCAGCAGCCTTTGAGCCGGGTCTAAGACCGTAGCCATGTCCGCCATTGGGAAGAAGATGCAATTCAACCGGCACATTGGCATTTCGCAGGGCAGTGGCCATTACCAGGGCACTGTTTCCATATTTGTCGTCAGCAGTCTGAAATATAAATGCTGGTGGGGTATTACCGTCAACTGCCAGTTCTGTTGTAAGGCTTTTGCCGGGGCCCTCATCCAGATAAGCCGGATAAATCAATACGGTATAGTCGGGCCGGCAGGAGGCACTATCGGCAGCATCCTGAGCCGGGTAAGTCCTCTGATTATAAAGGGTACTGGCTCTTGCACTAAGACTGCCACCTGCAGAGAATCCCATAACACCAATCTTATCAGGAGAAATATTCCATTTTTTTGCATTCGTTCTTACAAGGCGTATGCCCCTCTGCACATCCTGCAGGGCCCCTTCTTTTTTCCGGGGAATTCTGTATTGCAGTACAAATGCGGTATAGCCTAAACCATTCAGCCAATTGGCAATCTCGATACCCTCTTTGTCGTAGGCCAGAATATTATATCCCCCTCCCGGACAAACGATAATTGCAGAGCCATTACTTTTGGAAGGAACAGGAAGAAAGACCTCCATAACAGGATCAGTAACTTCAGTATAGCGTTCTACATTGTCGTTATTCTGATTACTAATAATCGGTTTTGCCTTGGCTTTTGTTTCACCTGGTACTTTTCCGGGCCACAGCTCAAGCATTTCATGATTCTGTGTATATCCCGCCACAGAAGTCAGCAAAAAAATAAAGGTCATAAAAAGCTTCATTGTTAAAGATTTTTTATTGAATTTTCCTCAACTCTGTTTTGAATTTAATAACATGGAATAAATTGCTAATTTAGTAAAAATTGTTTCAATCCTTTATCTGGGAGATAGTGCTGAAAGCTGATATTTTATAGAGGCTTTAAGCTCAAAGGTATTATTGGTTGAAATTTTGGCATTTAATTTGCATCACCTGAATCTAAATAAAACACCATGAAAAAGCTATCCGTAATATTTATTCTGCTGTTTTCGGTAATACTTGGATTATCGGCATCCGATATCCGTTTTAATGCCCGGAGACCAGCTTTAATTAATGTACCCGATTATATAAAATCGGTTGCAATTATAGATCATTCAACCCTTGCTAAAACCAACAGAAATAAGCTGGAAGCAGGCCTTACCGGTGAACTGCCCGGGGAAGATAAACTTGCTTCGAAATATGTAATTGACGGATTGATTGATATGCTCAACAGCTCCGGCCGCTATGAAGTTATCAGAACGGATGTTGTAATGCAAAAGGAGAGTAATCCGGAAGAATTTCCACAGGCTCTTGACTGGATGGAGATTGATAAACTTTGCAACAAATACCAGGTGGATGCCATAATAAGCCTGGAGCTTTTCGACAGTGATTATATTATTCCCACCAGTATGATCATTGTAAAGGCCGGATTCAGGCTGTATGATCCAAAAGCCAGGTTAATATTCGATCAGAACCAGGTAAGACAGGACATGGCCTGGGGAGGACAGGTAAATACGGTTGCAGGAGCCATCAATCGAATGGTTGAAAAAACCAAGGCTATTCAGGATGCCAGTTATAATGCAGGTTATATTTACGGCAAAAGAATTGCTCCTTCATGGTTCCAGGTGGTTCGTCAGTATTACAGGAAATCAAAACACGATCAGAACCTTAAAACAGGTGCAAGAATGATGGAAGTCAATGACTGGGAATCCGCCATTGAATATCTTAATGCTGCTGTTGATAATGGCAAAAGAAAAACAAAAGGCCGGGCGGCTCACAATCTGGCTGTAGTTTACGAGATAAAAGGGGATTTGCCGGAAGCTAAAAAATGGGCACAGGCGGCCTGGGGAAAATATGGAAACAGAGATTCCCAAAATTATGCATTCCTGTTGGGAGAAAGGATAAAAGAACAAAACATTCTCGAATATCAGGACGGCAATTGACAATTGTCCAGACTAAACTGTATCTAAATTCAATTATAATAAGAAAGAGACTGCTTTCTGAGATATTCTCTGCAGTTCTCTTTCTTTTTCTCTCTTCTCCTCCGTGTAATACCTGTTTCGTTCATTACAATTTTTGACTTTCCTCCCTTATTAGTAAATTATTCTTTCTAATTTTGCCTTCCGTAACAGAGATCCAGAAATCTCAAACCCTGGCGTAATCAAAATATATAAATACAGAATTAACATGAACCATATTAAACTGGATATTTCGAAAGTATACGGATTTGTCCCAGAAGCTGAAATAAATAAATCGGAATCTGCTGCAAATGTTGCTTTGAAGAAGCTTTACAATAAATCGGGAGAAGGAAACGACTTTCTCGGCTGGCTTGATCTGCCCTCTAAATTCCCTGAATCTCTTATAAGTGATATTGAAAAAACGGCTGCCAAACTCAGATCCGAAATTGATCTGCTGGTTGTAGTTGGAATCGGGGGATCCTATCTGGGAGCAAAAGCCATTATTGATGCGCTAAGCAATAATTTTGCATGGATGAAAACTGAAACTGCTGCTCCCCAGATTGTATTTGCCGGCCAGAATATTGGTGAAGATTACATCAGTGAGTTGCTTGAGGTACTCGACAAGAAAAATTATGGTATTGCTGTAATTTCAAAATCTGGAACTACGACAGAACCCGCACTGGCCTTCAGAATTCTTAAAAATCATCTTGAGAAAAAAGTTGGTAAGGAAAATGCGAAAAAGAAAATTATTGCCATTACCGATCATTCGAAAGGAGCACTCAGAAAAATGGCTGATATTGAAGGATATAAAACCTTTATAATCCCTGATGATACCGGAGGCAGGTTTTCGGTTCTGACCCCTGTAGGTCTGCTACCCATTGCTGTTGCGGGATTTAACATAAGGGAATTTATTAAAGGCGCCGCAGAAATGGAAAAGTCGACTTCCCCTGAAATTCCTTTTTCGGATAACCCGGCCTCCCTTTACGCCGCTACCCGAAATGCACTTTACAACAAGGGTAAAAAAATTGAAATCCTTGCAAATTTTAACAGCAAGCTTATTTATTTCTCCGAATGGTGGAAGCAATTGTATGGAGAAAGTGAAGGTAAAGACGGAAAAGGAATATATCCGGCCAGTGTAAATTTCACTGCCGACTTACATTCCATGGGACAGTATATTCAGGATGGAGAGAGACATATTTTTGAAACTGTTATTTCTGTTGAAAAACCTGCCTCGAAATTTATTATCCCAAAGGATAATGACGATTTCGATCAGCTCAATTATATCGCAGGGAAACGGGTTGACGAAGTAAACAAAATGGCCGAGCTGGGAACCATGCTGGCACACGTTGACGGAGGTGTTCCGAATATAAGGATTTCCATTGATACCATTTCTGAATTCAACCTGGGACAACTGGTGTACTTTTTCGAAATCGCCTGCGGAATAAGCGGCTATCTCCTAAAGGTCAACCCCTTTAACCAGCCCGGTGTGGAAGCTTATAAAACCAATATGTTTGCTTTACTCGAGAAACCCGGTTTTGAAGAAGAAACGAAGAAAATTAAATCCCGCATTTAAAAAAGGGAAAATTCACCATTCAGAATCCCTGTTTGCACGGGTAATCAGGGATTCATTCTTTTAAATGAGCTTTTAAGATCTTTGGGCCTGCATGCATATAGATTCGCTATATCCTTGTGTAATTCCGGGCCTCTGCTCATTCAGCTATATAAATACCTATTCAACGTTTTCATTCAAAGCGGGCTGCGTTTGTGCAGGCCAATACCATAAACTCCCCCGGTAATTAAAATTTTATTTCCCGAAATGTTTATCTCAAACTATTTTGAAAGATTTTGACATGCTAACTGAAAGTAATCAGACGTTTTCCTTCCCGCTTTTAATAAGGTAATATTTCCCTCCCAGATATTGAGCAATAAAAAAAGCTCCCACATTTAAAGGAAGGGTTATAAACTTATATGGGATGTGAAAAGCAAACCTGCTTCCAATTATAATCAGTACCGGCACATGAATGGCCAGCACCCAGGACAGACTGAACTTTCTGACTTTTGCTCTCCAATAGCCAAAAGGTAAATTCAGGAAGAAAATAAAAACTATGAACCAAAAATCTTTCATTTTGAGCTTTTCAGATTTATAAAATTAAGGATTTAAAATTAGGCATATAATGCAAACTTTTAGTGGAAGTACTACTGAATTATCAATGTAAATTTAATTTAGAACTTATTCTATGAATTTTCCGGGGCCCCATGTTTTCATGGTATATAGAAGTAATGTATCTGGCATTTTATTGATATTCAAAAATTTGTTTAAAGTTTTGCTAATAAAAATAAACCAAATGATTCCTTTAGTGTTTAAACAGAAATGAACGGTTTGATAGATAAGTTCTTATTTCCGTTGTGTGAAAGAATAGAGGGTTAGAAAACGGGAATGGAATAGATTGAAAGAAGGGAATATCGTTCATTTGTTCTTAATTCAAACGAAGAGAGTTGTCTGGCTGGGACAACTCTCTTTCATTTTATACCTGTTAATACTATTTATTATTTTTTCCCGGGCTTGAATTTTTTTACAAAATCGTCCAGAACATCTGTCAGGTCAGGCTTCCCTATTTCCTGAAGATCATAATAAACCCGTGTATTTGGTTTTTTGATTTTAATAATCCTGTTCAGATCGATAGGGGTTGCAATTACCACCGAGTCACAATCCGTTTTATTTATGGTTGCCTCCAGATCCATAAGTTGTTGTTTCCCATATCCCATGGCAGGAAGCAGGGATCCAATGTTTGGATAAATTGCAAAAGTTTCAGATAGTTTTCCAACTGTATAGGGTCTTGGATCCACCATTTCAGAAGCACCGAACTTTCTGGCAGCCACAACTCCTGCACCAATCTTCATTTCACCATGAGTCAGGGTAGGCCCGTCTTCTACCACCAATACCCGTTTCCCTTTGATCAAAGACGGATCGTCGACCTTAATGGGTGATGCTCCGTCGATAACAATCGCTCCGGGATTAACCTTTGCAATGTTTTCACGGACGATCTGAATGGAAGCCGGTTCTGCACTGTCGATTTTATTGATAACCACCACATCGGCCATCCTTAGAGTTACCTCACCCGGATAGTATGATAATTCATGTCCTGGTCGGTGGGGATCCGTAACGGTAACCGTCAGGTCGGAAACATAGAATGGAAAGTCATTATTTCCTCCATCCCATAATATCACGTCGCAACCTGCGGGATCATTCTCAGCTGCCCGGAGAATGGCTTCGTAGTCGACGCCTGCATAAATTACATTTCCCCTAACAACATGAGGTTCGTACTCCTCCATTTCTTCCACGGTACATTTATGCTTTTCAAGATCTGAAATTGCGGCAAAACGCTGAACCTTCTGTGCATTAAGGTCTCCATAAGGCATGGGATGACGAATAGCAACAACCTTTAATCCCTTTTGCATCAGCAATTCAATAATTCTGCGGGAAGTCTGACTTTTTCCGCAACCCGTTCGCACTGCTCCAACAGCAATTAAGGGCTTTGTACTTTTTATCTGGGTATCTTTTGAACCTAAGAGAATAAAATTTGCACCAGCTGCGTTAACAATGGCACTGACACCCATTACCCTGTTATAAGGAACGTCGCTGTATGAAAATACGCAATCATCAACCTTATTATCCTTTATTAATTTTGGAAGATCTGCTTCAATATAGATCGGAATACCTTTTGGGTATAACTTGCCGGCAAGTTCGGCCGGATATTTTCTACCGTCGATATCGGGAATCTGGGCAGCAGTAAATGCAACCACGTTATAAGCTGGATTATCGCGGAAATAGGTGTTGAAATTATGAAAATCCCGTCCTGCGGCACCAATGATAATTACTTTTTTTGGACTCATATTATAAGGTTTAAAAAATTGTTTGGCAAAGTAATCGATTTGAATCACAAATCATCTATTGAAAAACATAGATAGCAGAAATAAAAATCCCATGAAAAAATTTTAATAACCTGTCTATTAGCTATTTAAAATTTTAAGATTGAATTGAAATGCATATGTTTAATAATATCTGTTGATCAGTTATACTCCATACTTTTGAATAGGAAAAATGGTGCGGTTTTTGTAACTTACAGAGCAAGCGAACGTTATATATTAAGTTCTCTAAAAATTATAAAAAACAGGATAATAAATCAGGTAAAGGATTGAAAAATCAGATTTTTCTGCCTGCCATTATTAGTTTGAAAAATGAATTTTCTCGCCCATTTATATCTTTCAGGTGACCACGAAGAAATCATGGTTGGGAATTTCATTGGAGATTATGTGAAAGGGAAAGAATATCTTTATTATCCTGAGCCCATAAGAAAAGGAATTATGCTGCATCGTTATATCGACAGCTATACCGATAGTCATCCTATCACCCGAAAGAGTAAATCTCATATTTCAGAACGGTATGGAAAATATTCAGGGATTGTTACTGATATATTTTATGACTATTTCCTGTCGTCCAGCTGGGAAAATTACAGCTCAATAAGTCTGCAGGAGTTTGTGGATTATTCTTTTTCCACCCTGAAAAAACATTATTATGATTTCCCGCAGGGTATTAAAAACTGGTTCCCGAATTTTATAAGGAACAACTGGTTAATGTCGTACTCGAGTCCCGAAGGGATCGAAAATGTACTTTACCGAATGGCCAGCAGGACTTCCCTTCCCGAACATTCAGCCTATGCCGTTCAGGTCCTGAGGGAAAAAGAAAACGAGATGCGGAATGAATTTATTGAATTTTTCGAAGACATCCGTGACTTTGTGGAAAAAGAACACGGTATAAGCACCGGCCTGCCACGGAAATTTGCCGGTTAAATTAGCTGTATCTATATTTTACTGGTAAAAAAGCTGTCCTTAAACGGCTCGTTCAGGCCTGTAAACCTACTCCTTCCTTCCTGCGTCCAGCCTCAGAAAAATAAACAGAAAAATTGTGAATGCCCATAATGACGATCCTCCATAGCTAAAGAAAGGCAGAGGTATACCAACCACCGGGAAAAGGCCAATGGTCATGGCTATATTTATAAAAAAATGGAGAAACATAACCGATACTAGTCCGTACCCAAAGACTCTGGCAAATTTCTCCTTTTGCAGTTCTGCCAGAGTTATCAGGCGAATAAACAAATACAGGAACAGGATAATAACGATGGTAGTTCCAAGAAAACCCCATTCCTCGCCAACTGTACAAAAAATAAAATCGGTACTTTGCTCGGGAACAAAATTTAGCTTGGTCTGGGTTCCCTGAAGAAATCCTTTGCCTACGACTCCGCCCGACCCTATAGCGATCATCGACTGGTTGACATTATAACCCGCGCCCAAAGGGTCGGATTGTATCCCAAGCATTATATTGACTCTTCGCTGCTGATAGTCGCTGAGAAAATGGTCGAACGAATAGTTGACTGCAAATGTATAAAACACCGTAGCAGCAACAACCAACATCAGAATTCCAACCTTTCGTATACGATGTATATAAGCAAGTATGAGGTAAGTAATTATAGAAAGTACCATAGAAATCAATGCTGCAGGATAATATTCCAGGCTATTCCCAAACAGGTATGACGCCCCGAGTGAAATGAAGAAAAACGCAATAAATATAAGGACTGCCAGAATCAGATTTTTAAAACTTTTTACCATCAGCCAGTAAGCTATAAAACCCAGGGCAATAATTGATGCAAGTAAAACTAATTCATTGCTTACCAGGACCAGAATAAATAAAAGTGCCAGGGCAAACATGCCAATTAATATAGCTCCTGAAAAACCCTCTCTGTATACCGGAAGTACAAATGCAAAGAACACCAGGGCAGAGCCTGTATCTGGCTGTAAGAGGATTAAAAGGGAAGGAAGAAATATAATAATCCCTACTTTTAGTAGTGTGCTGAATTTTTTGCTGTTGATATTAAAGGTACTCAGGTATTTGGCTAAAGCCAGTGCAACAGCAGGCTTGGCAAATTCTGAGGGCTGAATCTGAAATCCACCCAGTGCGAACCAGCTTTTAGATCCGTTAATTTCTTTTCCGGCAACCAATACAGCCAGCAGAATAAGAATAGCTGTACCATAGAGGATGTATCCAAAAAACTCATAAAACCTGTGATCGATCAGCACAATGGCGATGGCCATTATTATTGCTGCCAGTATCCATATAAACTGTTTCCCGTACCTCTGATTAATATCAAGGATGCTGGGATGACCTTCGCTATAAACGGCAGAAAAAATATTAAGCCAGCCCATTATTACAAGAAGCAAATAAAGCATTATGGTAATCCAGTCCAGATTTGCTATGATATTTCCTCTCCTCATAATTTGTCAAAGCCAGGTATTAAAACTATTTACGTTTGATTTCAGCGTTGTAAATATAATCTTCCAGATACTTTCTCTTTACTTCCCGTGTAAGGTATTTCTCAATCATCAGGCTGGCGACGGGTGCAGCCCAGGTTCCGCCAAATCCGCCATTCTCAATGTAAACTGCTATTGCGATTTTAGGATTTTCCCTTGGTGCAAAGGCAATAAAAATAGAGTGATCTTCTCCGTGAGGGTTCTCGGCAGTTCCGGTTTTTCCACAGACCACAATTCCTTCAATCTTAGCTCTTCCGGCAGTACTTCCTGCTCCACCGTTTACAGCCAGTTCCATTCCATCGATTACAATTGGAAAATATGTGGTGTCAATGCTTGTATAATGTCTTTCAAGGTAAGCCGGGTCAATGCTCTCTTCTCCAATAACTGCCTTCAGAACATGAGGGGTGATGTAATAGCCCTGATTAGCGATGGCAGAGGTAAGATTAGCCATTTGCAGGGGAGTCACACCCAGCTCTCCCTGACCAATAGCCAGTGAACGTATGGTTAGAAAGTTCCAGTGATCTTTGCCATAATACTTGTTATAGTACTCATCCTTTGGGATGAAGCCTTTAAGTTCACCCGAAAGGTCTGAATTCAGTGTATTTCCAAGTCCAAACGACAAAAGGTGTTTCCTCCAGTTATTAAAAGCCTGATCCGTAGAACCAAATTTCGGGTCTTCCATAATCCTTCTGAAAACATTTACAAAATAGGAATTACAGGAGTTTTGGATTCCTTCTCTAAGGTCCAGTGGTGACCTGTGGCTGTGACAACCTAAAAACTGTCCTTTAAAGGCATATCCACTCTGACAGCCGAATTCGGTGGCAGGTGTAATTACTTTTTCCTGAAGACCAACCAGGGCATTTATCAGTTTGAAGGTAGACCCCGGAGGGTAGGAGGCTGCAATGGCACGGTTAAAGAGAGGATTCAGAGTATCACTGGAAAGGGAATTAAAATTATGACTAAGACCTCTTCCAACCAGAAGATCAGGCGGATATGATGGTGTACTCACCATACACAGCATCTCCCCGCTTGAAGGTTCAATAGCTACAATACTACCGGTAAAATTCTTCATAAGGCTTTCACCATATTCCTGCAAATCCGCATCAATGGTAAGAGTTATATCCTTTCCTATTTTAGCAGGCACGTCAAACCTTCCACCCTGATAACTTCCAGTTATGCGACTATGCACATCCACCAGGTAATTCTTCTTTCCCTTTACACCTCTCAGGATTTCCTCATAACGCTTTTCCACTCCGCTTATGCCAATATAATCCCCCATCTGGTAATAAGGATTGTTGCCGATAATATTTTTATCTACCTCACCAACATATCCCATAAGGTGAGCGGCAATATTTCTCGGATATTTTCTCAGGGTCCTTGTCTGAACAAAAAATCCCGGAAATTTATACAATTGTTCCTGCAGTACAGAAGCGATTTCACCTGAAACCTGCTTCATAAAAACCGAAGGAGCAAAACTTGAATATTCCTTTGCCTTCTTAATTCCAGACCTGACATCTGCCAGGCTAATTCCCAGGATTTTGATAAAAGAAATTGTATCGAAAGCATCTAGCTGTCCCGGAGTAAGCATCACATCGTAAGCAGCCTGATTGGAAACCAGCAGAGTACCGTTGCGGTCGTACATTAGTCCCCTTGCCGGGTACTGAATTACTTCGCGTTTAGAGTTGTTTTCAGCTGATAATTTATAACTTGAATTCACCACCTGCAGGTAAAACAGGCGAAATAACAGTACCAGTCCGGCCAGAAGAATAATCCCTCCGATAATATATTTCCTCTGAAAATACTGGTTAATCATTTTCTGTAAATAAAAAACTGGCTAAGGACAATTATCACTGTCGTAAGCAAGGTACTGAGTATAATTCTAAAAAGGGTATAAAACAGCTCTGAAATCCGGTATGACTCAACGAAGTAATAAAAGAAATGATGAGCAAGAATCATTAATATCGCATATTTTGTAAACCATTCTATCCCGTAATAAAATACCCGTGGATAGGAGCCGGATTCATAGCCGTCTCTGGGAGAAAAATTTTTCAGAATAAAGGGACGCAGGAATGCCATAAAAACAAGAGCAGATGCATGCATCCCCGGAGTGCCATTGAAAAAGTCAACGCTTAATCCCATCAGAAAAGCAAGGATCAGCACAAGCCAGTTCGGGGTTTCAAATGGCAGAAGTATTATAAAAATCAGGTAAAAGAATGGTGACAGGTAACCGCCCAGATGGATATTGTCGAGCAGGAGAACCTGCAAAAACAAGACGGTAAAAAACCGGAGTATATTTCTAAAATAAATCCTAATCATTCCTGCTGTTGTTTTCCAGTTCTTCGAGTTCCGATTTCCTGTTAAATGAAATCAGGTTAACATGATACAATCTCCTGTAATCGGTTGACAAGCGCAATTTTATTTCGTGAAAATTTCCCCCTGAATTTTTGACGCTTTCGACAGTACCCACCAGAATACCTTCCGGAAATACTGCAGAAAAACCTGATGTAACGACCGTATCACCGGGCTGAACATCAATATGAACGGGAATTTCCCTGAAACTGACATATTCAGGCGACAAACCTTCCCACTCAACGATACCAAAAAACATATTTTTCTTTAATCGTGCACTAAGTCTAAAATTCCTGTTTAACACGGGAATGATGGTACTGTAATTATCGGAAACTCCAACAACGATTCCAACTACACCTGTTTCCGAAATGGCTGCCATGTCGGGATAAATCCCCTGTAACCTGCCTTTATTTACTGTAATATAATTGTATTGTTTGTTAACGGAGCAGCTAACCACTCTGCTCGGTATGAAAGTATAACTCATCTGGCTTATGGTATCCTTTACAATTCCGGGACTCATCTCCAGCTTTGCAAGCTTATCAATTTCATTCCGCAGGCGGGCATTTTCCTCTGAAAGTTTCTCGTTTTCAACTCTCAGGTGAAAATAGGAGTTCAAATTATAGAAATCTTCCTGCAGTTGTGAGGTAATGGTTCTTGTAAAACCTACGAAGTGCGATTTCTGGAATGCATTAAACTGAAATATCAATAGAAAGGATATTCCTTCAAGAAAAAGAAAAAGGAAAATAATATAATGACGTAGAATAAATTGCAGAAGGTTCCTCATCTCATAATCTTACAGCTCTTATCTCATCAGGAATGAAAACTTATCCGAATTTTTCAATGCAATACCCGTTCCCCTTACCACTGCCTGTAAAGGATCTTCGGCTACCAGGAATGGAATATTTATTTTATCTGTGAGTCGCTTATCAAGACCCCGGAGTAAGGCCCCTCCACCTGTCAGGTATATTCCCCGCTGAACGATGTCGGCATACAATTCAGGAGGTGTTTGCTCCAGTACGGAAAGAACTGCAGTTTCGATTTTCGAAATTGATTTATCCAGGCAATGAGCAATTTCCTGGTACGATATCGGAATCTCAATTGGCATGGCAGTCATAAGGTTCGGTCCACGAACATTGAAATCAGGGGGAGGTGAATCCAGCTCTGATATGGCAGATCCGACAACAATCTTGATTTCTTCGGCAGTACGCTCACCGATCTTAATATTATGCTGATGCCTCATGTAAGCCTGGATATCAGCGGTAAATCCGTCACCTGCCACCCTGAGTGACTGGTTACAGACAATACCTCCAAGGGCAATTACGGCGATTTCGGTTGTTCCACCACCAATGTCAACAACCATGCTTCCGTCAGGTGCTTCCACATCGATTCCGATACCAATTGCCGCAGCCATAGGTTCGTAAATCATGTAAACATCGCGTCCCCCGGCATGTTCGGATGAATCACGAACGGCTCTTCTCTCAACTTCAGTGCATCCGCTCGGGATACATACCACCATTTTCAGGGATGGTGTAAAGAGTTTATTTCCCTTGTTAATCAGTTTAATCATCCCGCGGATCATCTGTTCTGCCGCATCAAAATCGGCAATAACACCGTCGCGCAAGGGTCTGATGGTCTTAATATTTTCATGGGTTTTTCCATGCATCTGTCTTGCCTTCTCACCAATGGCAATCAGTTTCCCTGTGCGGGCATCAATGGCTACAATGGATGGCTCGTTCACCACTACCTTATCGTTATGAATAATCAGGGTATTAGCCGTACCCAAATCAATTGCCAGTTCCTGTTGAAAAGAAAACAAACCCATATTTTTACTTCTTTCTAATGTTTAAAATGTCTTATTCCTGTAAATACCATGCTCATGTTTTTCGAATTGCAAAAATCAATCGAGTCCTGGTCTTTCACCGATCCTCCGGGCTCAATAACCGCCCTGATACCTGCATTATAGGCAATCTCAACGGAGTCGGCAAATGGGAAGAAAGCATCCGATGCCATAACAGCTCCCTTCAGATCGAAGGAGAAGCTTTTTGCCTTTTCAATGGATTGCTTTAGTGCATCAATCCTCGATGTCTGTCCTACCCCGCTGGCTATGAGCTGCTTGTTTTTTGCCAGCACAATAGCGTTCGATTTGGTATGCTTAACGATCTTATTTGCAAATAATAAATCTTCAATTTCTTTTTTATCGGGGGATGTATTTGTAACAACCCTCAGATCTTTTTCAGTTTCTGTATACACATCCCTGTCCTGTACAACAGCCCCATTCAGAAGAGTTCTGCTTATCCTGTCAGATAGTTCAGCTGATTTCTGCACCAGAATTATACGGTTTTTCTTTTGTTTCAGGATTTCCAGAGCTTCCTCTTCATAGGAAGGTGCGATCACTATTTCGAAAAACAAACTGTGCATCTCAGCAGCAGTGGCAGCATCGATCTTTGCATTGGTTACCAGCACTCCACCGAAAGCCGAAACCGGATCACCTGCAAGGGCGTCTTTCCAGGCATCAAGAAGATTATCGCGTGATGCCAGTCCGCAGGCATTATTGTGCTTCAGCACAGCAAAAGTGGTTTCTTCAAACTCAGATACCAGACCGATGCCTGCATCTATATCGAGCAAATTATTGTAAGAGATTTCTTTCCCGTGAAGCTGATCGAACATCTCTTCAAATTTTCCGAAGAAAAATCCTTCCTGATGAGGATTCTCCCCATAGCGCAATTTTTTGCCCGGGTAAAGACTCTGTTTAAAGGATGAAAACTCGTCTTTGTCGAAATAGGAAAATATGGCAGTATCGTAGTGTGAGGAAACCTGAAAGGCTTTTCCGGCAAAACGACGTCTGTCTTCAATACTGCTCATACCTTTTTTCTCCTTAAGAAGAGCATATAATTCCTCATACTGATCTCTTCCGGAAACGACAAGAACATCCTTAAAATTTTTGGCGGCTGCACGAATAAGAGAAATTCCGCCAATATCAATTTTTTCAATTATCGACTGGTCATCGGCACCTGATTTGAGGGTTTCCTCAAAAGGATAAAGATCCACTATCACAAGATCAATCTCGGGGATTTCATATTGTTTTAATTGTTCCAGATCGCCTGCTTCATCCCTGCGGGCAAGGATTCCACCAAAAACCTTCGGGTGAAGAGTCTTTACCCTTCCCCCTAAAATGGAAGGATAGGAAGTCAGACTTTCAACTGATTGCACTTCAATGCCCCTTTCTTCGATAAACTGCTTTGTACCACCGGTAGATACTATTTTTACCTTTAATTCTTTGAGCAAGTCGATGATGGGTTCAAGATTATCCTTGTAATAGACAGAGATAAGTGCTGAAGAAATCCGTTTTAATTCATTCATTTCCAAACTGATAATAAAATGTCACAAAGTTATTAAAAAGTAATTAAAAATAGGTACTTTTAAAGTTTATCTGAAAGCCCTCAGATTATTTTTTTTTGCCTTGCAAAGGAAGTGGTTTCATTTGAATTTTAAAAGCTTTCCAAAGATTATTGAATAGATATGTTGAAACTGATTAAACTCATTAAAGAGAGCTTCATTTTTGCTTTTCAGTCGGTCATTGTAAATAAACTAAGAACCATTCTTTCCCTGACCGGAATTGCCATTGGAATTTTTGCAATTATCTCGGTATTTACCATAGTCGACTCCCTCGAATCAAATATCCGTACCAGTCTAACAGCCCTGGGTACAAATATCATTTATATTCAAAAATGGCCATGGACAGAAGAAAACGGTACCGAATACCAATGGTGGAAATATGTAAACAGACCCGTTCCAAGTTACAAGGAGTATAAGGAAATTGAGTACAGGTCGGTCAGGGCGCAGGATGCCGGTTTTGTTGTTTCAACCATGAAAACTGCCAAGTTTGAAAACAATAAGGTTGAAAATGTAAGGTTTATTGGTGTTTCAAACAATGTAGAGAAAATCCGGACCATTGAAATACAAAATGGAAGGTACCTTACCTCCTTTGAGATTAAAAGTGCCAGAAATATTGCGGTTATCGGATATTCAATAGCAAAAAGCCTGTTTCCGTATACCGACCCGGTGGGCAAAACAATTCGTGTAGATGGTTTTAAAATGAAGGTCGTGGGAGTGATTGCCAAAGAAGGAAAAGCTACTTTCTCCGATTCCATGGACGAATCTATACTCGTACCTGTAACCTTTATAAGAAATGTAATCGATATTCGCAGCGAAGAAATGAATCCTGAAATATGGGTCAGGGCCAAAGAGAATATAAGTAACGATGAGCTTAAGGAAGAGCTCAGACAGATAATGCGCTCAGTAAGAAGAATTAAGCCTAATGCCGATGACAATTTTGCACTTAATCAGACCAGTATGATTACCAATTCTCTCGACGGATTCTTTAAAGTGCTTAATATGGCAGGCTGGTTTATCGGGATTTTCAGCTTACTTGTTGGCGGCTTTGGAATTGCGAATATTATGTTTGTTGGGGTAAAGGAAAGAACCACCCAGATAGGAATTCAAAAAGCTCTGGGAGCAAAACGCTTCTTTATAATGCTTCAGTTTCTTTTCGAAGCAGTAATCTTATCGGTTTTTGGCGGAGCAGTAGGATTGTTCCTTGTCTGGTCCGGGACCATGATTATCAGCCTTACTGCCGGCTTTACCATCGATCTTACTTTCGGGAATATTTTAATGGGATTGGGAATATCCAGTCTGATCGGACTAATCTCAGGTCTGGCACCTGCCTGGTCTGCAGCAAGAATGGATCCTGTCTCGGCTATTAATACTACTTTTTAATTTTTTGTATTTTTTTCAGACTGGTGGGCTGGGCTAAAGAGGTTTCCGGCAACATAGGGTTGTGCATATCCGGATTAATACCACGAAGACACTGATTACATGGCACAAAGATCACAGAGAAAACAAAATTTTTTAGTTTTAAGCTTTAGCGTCTGACTACCGGCATTCAGTCAAATGCGCCAGGTAAACTCAGATAGAGTCCGGTGAATTAACGTTCCTCGTTACTTCGTTACCTCGTTACCTCGTTACCTCATTACCTCATTACTTCGTTACTTCGTTACTTTGAAATTTTACAACGGAGGGTTATTTTTGCTTAAATACAATTAGTCAAAAAGCACTTTTCCAGGCATTCCTCTGTGTAATCCGTGTCTCCTTGCTAAAAAAAGCTCGAAAGATTATTTCCCATGACTTTCCTCAATAAAGCGGGTAAGCAAAATAAAATCCTCAACGGAAAGTTGTTCAGGTCTTCTCTGAAACAGTACATTCTCCATTACATCCACATTCAGCATTCCCTTTACAGAATTCCTCAACATCTTTCTTCTCTGATTAAAAGCCAGTTTGACAACCTGTTTGAATTTTGCCGGGTCCACTCCAAGATCTTTCCTCTTGTTGCGGGTAAGGCGAATAACTCCCGACTGAACTTCGGGGGGAGGAAAAAATGAACCGGGTCCAACGGTAAAAAGATATTCAATGTCGTACCAGCTTTGCAGCAATACTGAAAGTATTCCGTAGGTTTTATTTCCGGGAGGAGAACTGATCCTCTGGGCAACCTCCTTCTGTACCATGCAAACCACCTCAGTTATCTGATCTGTATAGTCGAGAACCTTAAAAAATATTTGCGAACTTATGTTGTACGGGAAATTTCCGATAATACGAAAGCTCTCTCCCCCAAAAAGCTCATTCAGATCGAGCTGAAGAAAATCTCCGCGAATAAGCTTAGATTCAATCCCCGGATAATGGTCGATAAGGTAATCAACCGACTCCTGGTCAATTTCAACAGGCAGAAGATTAAAATCCTTCTCCGACAAAAGAAATTCCGTTAGCACACCCTTTCCGGGACCCACTTCAATAAGATTGCTACTCCCACCGGGTAACAGGCTGTCGGTTATCCTTTTTGCAATACCCGGATCGGTGAGAAAATGTTGTCCAAGATGTTTTTTGGGTCGTACCATGGTTCCTTTTTTACTGTCTGAGAGATTTGAGAAAAAGTTTTCCCAGCCTAAAATTCCCAGTTGTATTTGCTCAAAATTATTAAGCCTTGCAGAGTTTGTATCAAACCTGCAAATTAATACTTTTACCGGAGCTTTATTGCTTTAAAATAAATTCAGATGAGAATCTTATCAAATCCATGGACAGGAATACCCGGTTATAATTGTTTTGGTTGCTGCGACACCAACCCTATCGGTCTTAAAATGAAATTTACCGAAACGGAAGATTGTGTTAAATCGGAGTGGATCGCAAATCCTGATTTCCAGGGATACCATAATGTTCTTCATGGAGGAATACAGGCAAGCCTTATTGATGAGATTGCAGGCTGGACCATTTTTGTAAAAGCCAATACCGGTGGCGTTACCTCCCGACTTGAAATAAAATACAAAAAACCGGTGGTTCTTGATGATAAGCCGGTTTCGCTCAAATGTTACCTGCTGGAAATTAACAAAAGAATTGCCAGATTAAAAGTTGAATTGTTTAATTCAAAAGGCGAATTGTGTACTGAGGGGGAAGCCGACTATTTTGTGCTTTCCGAGGAGATGGCAAAGCTTAAGTTTTCATTCCCCGGCAAGGAAGCATTTTACAAATGATTAAATCCTGATTATGATATACGATTTTGATAAAATAACGCAAAGGGAAAATACTTCCTGTGTAAAATATGATCTGAGAAAAGAGTTTTTTGGAAAAGCTGACCTTCTTCCATTGTGGGTAGCCGATATGGATTTTGAGACTCCCGATTTTATCCGGGAAGCAGTTATTGAAAGAGCCAATCATCCTATTTATGGTTACACCTTTCGCAGTGCGTCTTTCAATGATAGCATCATCCGCTGGATGAAACTCAGGCATGCCTGGGATATAAATAAAGACTGGATTTCATTTAGTCCGGGGGTGGTTCCAGCCCTGAACATGGCGGTTTTGAGCTATACGAGACCCGGAGAAAAAGTAATTGTTCAGCCTCCGGTGTATTTTCCTTTTTTTACCGCAGTGAAAAATCATGATCGCGAACTGGTGTACAATCAGCTCAGGGAAACAAATGGTCGTTATGAAATGGATTTTGAAGATCTGGAAAAGAAGATTGATGACAAAACAAAATTGCTTCTTTTGTGCCACCCTCATAACCCGGTTGGAAGATTATGGTCGAAACATGAACTTGAACAGCTGGTTGACATCTGCCATCGGAAAAAAATTATTATTATTTCCGATGAAATCCATTCGGATCTGATGCTGAACGGGAACATGCATATCCCTTTAGCAACCATCTCTCCGCAAGCTGCAGAAATAACTGTTACCTGCATTGCTCCGAGTAAAACATTCAATCTGGCAGGACTGGGCAGCTCGGCTTTAATAATTAGCAACGAAGATTTACGTAAAAGCTATGAAAAGACCCTGGATCATATTCATATCGGAATGGGAAATCTTTTCGGGATTACCTCAATGGAGGCAGCTTATAACATGGGAGAAGATTGGCTTGATCAGATGCTGGTTTACCTCAATGGTAATTATGAGTTTATGAAGGAGTTTTTTGAAAAAAGAATCCCTAAGATTAAAATAATTGAGGCGGAAGCTACTTATCTGATATGGCTTGATTTTCGATCATTAGGCCTGAGCGACAAGGCACTGAAGGAATTTGTAATTCAGAGAGCCGGACTGGGTTTTAACGACGGACCCATGTTTGGTCCCGGCGGAAGTGGCTTTCAAAGGATTAACATTGCCCTGCCCCGTGTAATGCTGAAGAAAGCTCTTGAGCAACTGGAAAAAGCCGTGAACGAGTTTTTTAACGGAAAGGAATAAAGTCCGGATAAACCTCTAAAGGTATGTGGTTCAATCCTGACAAATCTTCCACCGGCAATTTGCATGGCATTATGAAGAGAATTGTCTATTTTTATTGATTAATTGCGTTTTTATGAAATTTAAGCTCTCCCTATATAAACGACTACTGGCAGTTGTTTTGTTGTTATCCCTTCTGATCGTGTATTTTTCCATCTACCTTTCTCATCAGATAAAGGAGAAAGATATTCTCACCCGGGTCATTTCTGATAATTTTCAGCCATCCATTACCTACCTCTCGGATTTAAATGAAAAATATCAGGATTCCAAAGACCTGCTGGTATATTGGGGAAATGCAGGTAAATCAAGAGATGCAGATTTTAGAAACAATATGGAAGAATTGTTTCAGAATGAACTTAATGCGGTTATCGAAGAATTATCGGTTTACTCTGTAAAATGGAGTCCTGAGGATGTCGGGATATATAAAACAACCAGTCAATTAATCCGGGACTCATTGTTCTATTCCTACCTGAATCTGATTTCTGATTACAGAAGTCTGCAGGCTGAATCGGATGAGGTTCCTGAAATGAGTGATTTTATCAATGATCAAAGCATAGTGTTTTTACAGTCGGAGATTGAGCAGAATCTGACCTACCTCCGCGATAAAAGAAGGCTTGAGATGAATGAAAATTTCAGGCTTATTGAAGAAAGCGCCATTAAAATCAGAAAATCCATATATGGATTTACCTTTCTGTTACTATTGGGCATATTTGGCATTTCATTCTGGATATTTGGATTTATAAGGAAGTTCATAAGAAAGCTGAATGCTGAACTTAAACTCCTTACACAGGGAATCATCCCTCAGGAAATAAAGAATATCCGTGATGATGAAACAGGAAGTGTTTTCACACAGATGAATAAGCTTTTTGCTTACCTGAAAAATCTGACCCAGGTATCTCAGAAAATTAATAAAAAGGAGTTCAATAACAACTTTAAGCCTCTGAGCGATAAGGATGAGCTGGGAATTGCCCTGCTGGATCTTCAGAACAACCTGAAAAAAGCCAGCGAAGAAGAAGAACGAAGACAGAAGGAGGATAAAGAAAGAAGCTGGACTGCAGAAGGAATAGCTAGAATTAATGATATTCTCAGAATCTCCAGCGACAAACTTGAAGAACTTGCTTATTCACTTATCCGTGAGATTGCAACTTATACCTCTTCACAGGTCGGAGCCCTGTATATTATGAATGAGGATGAGAATGATGGAAAATTTCTTGAGATAATTGCTGCCTATGCATACGACCGGCAGAAATTTCTGGATAAAAAAATATTGGTCGGAGAAGGCCTTGTAGGCCGCTGCGTTCAGGAAAATGAGACCCTGTTCCTTTCCGATTTACCCAAAGATTACCTTTCCATCAAATCGGGTCTGGGCGATAGTCAGCCAGCAAGTATACTGATCGTTCCCCTTCATCTTAATGAAAATGTTTACGGAGTTATTGAGCTGGCCTCATTTACAATGTACGAACGCTACCAGATTCAATTTGTGGAAACCATAGGTGAGAACATCGCCACCTCCATTTCAAAAGTCAAAATAAACCTGCAAACTGCCAGTCTGCTCGAGCAAACCCGCCAGCAGGCTGAAGAGATGGCCGCCCAGGAAGAAGAGATGCGCCAGAATATGGAAGAACTCCGGTCTACCCAGGAGTTATCTGCCGTAAGGGAAGAAAAACTTCAACAGGAGATTATTGACCTTCAGAAAAAAAATAAATCCTGATTCCCTGAAACCTGATCCTGCTATTTAATTTCTCAATTTGCTTCCTTTCAATTACTGAAAAAAATACTTCAGACGCTGCCGATTTGTCACTATTATTTAGCTAAAATATGCCATAGTGTCCTTATTACTAGCGTTTTAAGCATTGGTACAAACTTTGAAAAGTTTAGGATAAAGAATTCGATGTTTAACTAAATATAAGGAGGACTTAATTATGTTACCAGCAAACAGAAGAGCAACATGGTTACCAAACGTATTTGATGATATTTTTGGAACCGATTGGTGGAGTGAAACGCTGAATAGCGCAATGACCTCCACAAGGCCGGCAGTAAATATTGCCGAAAACGAAACTGAATACCGCGTTGAGCTTGCAGCTCCGGGACTAAACAAGAAAGATTTCAAGATTGATCTTTCTAAAAATGTCCTTACCGTATCTTCTGAAAAAGAAGAAAACCACGAAGAGAATAATGATGGTTATATGAGGAAGGAGTTCAGCTACAGTTCATTTAAAAGATCCTTTACTTTGCCCGATACGGTAAATGGTGAAAAGATCAAGGCTGAACATGACAATGGTATTTTAACCATTCACATTCCCAAAAAGCCGGAGGCTGTTGAGAAAGGTCCAAGACAAATTAGTATTTCATAATTTTTTGAAGTAACGGTGATTTATTTGCCCCGCGTCGGAGGTTCCGGTTGCGGGGCTTTTTTTACAGGGGGAGGAAAGTTGCGGGGTAAGGGACGTGAAGGACGTGAAGGACGTTACGGACGTTACGGACGTTACGAACGTTACGGTCGTCACGGTCGTCACGGTGATTATTGTAGTGCCATCCCTTCGTAACTTCGTAACCCCCATCGGTCGCCAAAGGCTTGCCGACGGCGCACGTAACCCCGTTACCCCGTTACTTCGTTACCCCGTTACTCCCTTGAATCCAAATAATCCCTATCTTTCGAATTTAATTCCAAGCATGAATTGTCGTCCCAACTGTGGTGCCTGTTGCATCGCCCCATCCATTTCCTCAGCTATTCCTGGAATGCCGGAAGGAAAACCTGCAGGAGTCAGGTGTATTCATCTGACTAATGACTTCCGTTGTGGAATCTTCAATGAGCCTGACCGTCCAAAAGTTTGTTCGGATTTTATGGCAGAAGAGCTGGTATGTGGAAAAAGCAGGGATGAAGCACTGAAAATCATGTCAGATCTTGAAAACAGCTGATCCGGCTCTGAAAAAATGTTCCGGAAGACAATGATTTGCATGGGTCAGGTCCCGAGATCAATTTAATTCAGCCGGGACAGCTTGTATCTCTGTACTTCTCCCACCCCTGAGAACCTGAAGGGATATTTTTTTTCCAATAGCATCCTCGTCGAGGTATTTATGCAAATTATCAACTGTTGCAACCGGCCTGTTTTCGAAAGCCACAATAATGTCCCCTTCTCTTAGTTCGGCGTTGTTATAAGGTTTATTCCTTATGATTTCGAAAACATACACACCGGTTTTTGATTTTAGCTGGTTTGCCCCTATCATTCTCTGGGTAAGATTGACTGTCTGGGCAGCAATACCCAGCTGAGCACGTTTTACACGGCCATTCATAACAAGTTTTCCCGCAATATAACCTGCGAGCTTAGAAGAAACGGCAAAACAAAGTCCCTGAGCTGCGGAGATGACTGCAGTATTTACACCAATTACCCTTCCTTCAGAATTTACAAGGGGCCCTCCGCTGTTCCCCGGATTCAGTGCAGCATCTGTTTGTATAATATCGTCGATGAGCCGGCCATTGTTTGCTCTCAGGGTGCGTCCCGTTGCGCTAACCACACCTGCTGTTACGGTATGTTGCAATCCCATCGGGTTTCCTATGGCTATGGCAATTTGTCCGGGTTCAAGCTTATCTGAATTAGCAAACTGAAGGGCTTTCAGTTCGCCGTCGTAAACTTTTATCACGGCAATATCCGTTGAAGGGTCAGTACCAATAAGCTCGGCTCTATGCTCCATTCCATCTGCAAATCCAACTTCAATGGTATGTGCACCTTCAATGACATGATTATTGGTGATAATATATCCGTCGGAGGAGATTACAAATCCTGATCCGGCAGCATTCATGAGAATTTCCTTTTTTGTCTTTGGATCTACTCCCTTTTTCGATACTCTTATATGAACCACTGACTGGGAGGTGTTTTTAACAACGCTGCTAACAGCGCTGGAATACGAATCGAGCAATTGCGCATCATCTGAGATGAACAATAGTTCCGGTTTGTCGAAATTTTTCATAGCTGAATTATTTCAAATATCAATCCAGAATAATCAATAAGAACTTTTGTCAGTGAAGCAGATTTTTTTGTCATAGTACCGGCATTCGGAAAAACTAAATAAGTATATTTGCAGCGAAAATAATCCGCCAGGCTGAGGGGGATCGCCTTCGCTGAAGCTATGGAGATTGAAAATTCACCTTCGCTAAAGCTACGGTGGTTGAATCGTCTTCGCTGAAGAGGTGGTGATTGAATCACCTTCGCTGAAGCTACGGTGGTTGAATCACCTTCGCTGAAGCTACGGTGATTAGAACGGGGTGTAGCGCAGTTGGCAGCGCGCGTCGTTCGGGACGACGAGGCCGGAAGTTCGA
>JACJXF010000007.1 GCA_020636775.1 Bacteroidales bacterium | reverse complement strand
AATTATTTCTGGATATCCCCTGAAGATAAGTTAGATTTTATAGCCAATGGCGATATTGTGAGGCTTTTAAAAATATATCGTTTCGAAGAGATATATGGTTATAAGTTTGCCGATGTAAGATTAGGATTATTGGATTACAGCGGGATCGAGGTGGAGGCGAAAATTTTCATCGATACACTGGGGATAGAAACTGCAGCCTTAAGCGGAGAGCAGCAACGGGATTTATTTGAAAAGGTAATACTTGATTATGAAGAGGTCCCGAACAGAAAGGATAAGGTTAAAAGGGTAAAGGAAAATCCTGCGTTTAATGCATTGCAGGTAAAATTTGCCTACGCAGTTACATGTCATAAGGCCCAGGGCGGACAGTGGAAAGCTGTATTTGTAGACATAGGCTTTTTTCGTCAGGAGATGCTTAGTATAGAGTATTTACGTTGGTTGTATACTGCTTTTACAAGGGCAACGGAGAGATTGTATTTGTTGAATTTTCCGGAGGATTTTTTTTTATAAACCTGTCAGGTCTATAGACCTGTCAGGTTTATATTAACCCCAGAAATTCTTCAATCTCCTTCAAATTCATTTTCCTTTCTTCGCCCGACATTTCTGGTATATCATCTATCTGCTTAATAGGAATTTCAGAAAAACCAAATAAAAATGATGACCAGGGATAGTCCATTGGATGATCCGCAAAACCATGATGAACCGGATTGTTATGTATATATGTCAAAACCTGATTAAAGTAGTTCATGTCCTTAATAAGTTTCCTTTTAAATGGCCTTTCAAACAAGCTTCCATGGCGCTTATATCGCTTATTAAAAGCTTTGGAATAAGCATTAAACAAATTTGAAAAATGCTGATGGGGCTTTGCAAAATCGGAAAGACTTAATTTTTGTTTTTCTTTTTGCGTAAGAATTTCCTGCATTTTTTTTATCCTGACTAGGAAATGAAAATGGTTTTTCATTAATACCCAGGCATAGGTTTCAGCAATAGGGCAGATATGACGTTTATAAAGTCTTATGAAATATTCATAATTTGTGTTTTCATGGAAAATATCACATGAATTTATTCCCCTGTTATAAATGTGATAAAATCCCTCGTAATCAATGGGTTCAATAAGATTCATTTGGTTTTTTTTTAGTTTATACCTGTCAGGTATTAATGTAACCAAATGAGAAAAATCGCCCCCCTTTAACAGAAAAGTTATATAATGACCTTTATTTTATTGTTTTCTGATTAAAGGCCATGTAAACTAAATTTTATCCCGGAAAAGGAATTCATTCCTTTACATAATTTTATAATTTTAATGCGCACCAAGCCATAAAAAATATGAAGTCATATCGCAAAGAACTCTGGTTCCAAACTTCAAAACGAAGGGAACTCATTAATATCACCCGTGAAATTGAAGTATGTCTTGCAGAAAGCAAAATTCTGGAAGGAATTATACTGGTCAACGCAATGCACATCACCGCAAGCGTTTTTATTAATGATGATGAATCAGGACTGCATCACGATATAGACGTCTGGCTGGAAAAACTGGCCCCTGAAAAACCTTATTCCCAATACCGGCATAACGGCTTTGAAGATAATGCCGACGCACATCTCAAACGCTCTGTTATGGGCAGGGAAGTGGTAGTTGCGGTTACAAACGGAAAATTGGATTTTGGCCCCTGGGAACAAATATTTTATGGCGAGTTCGACGGGAAACGCCGCAAACGAGTGCTGGTAAAAATTATTGGAGAATAAGCGGACATCTGTAGACTTCCACTCATTCTAAATTATTAATTCAAACCCATGTCCGCCTTAATCCCTTCAATCCTCTGCTCCAGAAGTTTTTCAACTTTGGCGTAATTCTCCTTTTTATCTAGTTTTGCATTTACACTGAAGTAAAACTTGATTTTAGGCTCAGTTCCGGATGGCCGCACGGATATTTTTGTTCCGTCTTCCAGTAAAAACTGCAGGACATTAGATTTTGGCAGACTAATAGCCGTTCTGGTTCCTTTCAATAAATCAAAGGATACCCTTTCTTCATAATCATGCAATATCGCAACTTTACTGCCATTAATGCTTTTCGGTGGATTGCTTCTGTAGCCTCCCATCATTTGCTGGATTTCTTCTGCCCCTTCCTTCCCTTTCCTTACAACATTTACCAGCGATTCTTTATAGAATCCGTATTTAAGATAAATTTCCACCAGTATATCAAATAAAGATTTCCCCTGGTCTTTTGCCCATGCTGTTGTCTCTGCTATCAATGCACAACTCATAACAGCGTCCTTGTCCCGGACAAATTCACCAGCCAGATATCCATAACTCTCTTCCCCACCTCCAATAAACTTCATTTTGCCTTCGTGCTTTTTTAGGATGTCGGCAATATATTTGAATCCTGTAAGCACATCAAAATGCTGCACTTTAAAATCATCTGCAATCACATTTAATAAATCCGTTGTTACTATGGTCTTGCAGATGTATTCCTGCCCCTTCAGTTTCCCTTTTGCTGCCCACTGACTTACCAGATAATATATTAGGAGAGTGGCTGTCTGATTTCCATTCAGGAGACTTATTTTTCCTGTTGGATCTTTTACCGCAATACCAACCCTGTCTGCATCAGGATCCGTGGCCATTACCAGATCAGCATCCACTTCTGCGGCTTTCGCCAAAGCCATAGCCATAGCTGCAGATTCCTCCGGATTGGGTGATTTTACCGTAGGGAAATTTCCATCGTTAATATCCTGCTCCGGCACATGGAATATATTCTTAAATCCCATTTTCTTTAATACCATCGGAACCAGTTTAACGCCTGTGCCGTGAATAGGCGTATATACAATTTTCAGATGACTCTGCCGGGCAATGATTTCAGGATTCACCGACAAGGCCTTAATTTTATCTGTATAGATCTCATCTATTTCAGGGCCCAGAATTATTGGCTTTTTTCCTCCCTTGAATTTCACTTCCGATAAAGATCTGATCTTCTCCACCTCTTTTATAATATTGGTATCGTGCGGTTCAATAATCTGTCCGCCATCATCCCAATATGCTTTAAAACCATTGTATTCTTTAGGATTGTGAGAGGCGGTAATTACAACTCCCGTCTGACAGCCAAGATGACGAATCGCAAAACTCAATTCCGGAGTAGGTCTGAGACTCTCGAAGAGGTAGGCCTTAAAACCATTCGCAGAAAAAATCTCAGCAGTCGTCTCAGCGAAAAGTCTGCTATTGTTCCTGCAGTCATGGGCAACCGCTACCTTTAGTTCCTTTACATGAGAAAATTCCTTTTTGATATAATTACATAAACCCTGTGTTGCCAGCCCTACCGTGTAAATATTCATTCTGTTCGTTCCGGCTCCCATAATCCCTCTCAAACCACCTGTACCGAACTCCAGATCCTTGTAAAATGACTCTATCAGTTCTTTCTCATCATTCTCAAGCATGTGTTTTACCGAGGCCCGGGTTTCAGCATCGAATTCACTCCCCAGCCATTTTTGTGCTTTGACTTTTACTGATTTTAAGATTTCTGAATTTTCCATATCACTTAATTTATTTTTTTGATCATTTCGTCATCATTCGCCTTATGTGGTTTTTCTCAGTCGATCTGACTCAGACAGATATGCAGGCTGTCTTTCCAGTTCGGTATTGCAATTCCAAAGGAATTACGGATTTTCCCCTTATTCAATACACTGAAAGGAGGGCGAGGCGCAGGAAGCGGATAATCCCTGGTTTCAATGGGCATAATTTTTGTTCCTGTATTACGTATATCAATTATTTCCTTTGCAAAATCATACCAGCTTGCAACTCCCTCATTGGAGTAATGATAAATACCTCCCTTAAAATCTGATCCTGACTTGCCAGTCTTTTCAACTATCTCAAGCAATGCCTCAGCCAGATCGCCTGCCCAGGTTGGCGTTCCTACCTGATCGAAAACAATCCGGATTTCCTCCCTTTCGGAACATAACCTCAGAATGGTTTTTAAGAAATTGTTTCCGAATTTTGAATACAGCCAGGATGTTCGGATAATCATACTGTTTTTAATATCCGATAAATACGATTCTCCCTTGAGCTTACTGAGTCCGTATACCGAATCAGGGTCCGGCAGATCACTCTCAGTATAGGGCCGGTAGTTCCTGCCGTTAAAGACATAATCAGTTGATATGTGAATGAGTTTAGAATCCGATTTTACGGCCGCCTTATACAGATTATTAACTACTTCTGCATTCAGTAAAAAAGCTTTTTCTGGTTCTGCCTCAGCTTTATCCACACTGGTATAGGCAGCGCAATTAATAATATAGTCAGGAAGTGTCCGGGCAATGTAGGATTCCAGACTTACGGAATCTGTCAAATCCAGCTCATCAATATCAGTAAAATCAAAATGGAAGTCCACGAATTTTCCGCTCAGGTCCTTTAATGATGAACCCAGCTGACCATTGGCGCCGCATACCAGAATTTTCGTCATTCTTTTTCTGATTTGAATGCTTGGTTTTCAAAGATAAAATTATGATCTGCTTTTTCAAAGACGGGTTGGTTCATATCCTTCGCAGAGATTATTTCCTTTCCTGCTTCAATTTTCCAGTCAATATGAAGTACGTTATCCAGACAATTTATCCCTGCTTCAGTTTCAGGATGGTAAAATTCATCGCACTTATACAGAACAACAGCGGTTTCGCTTAACACGGAAAAGCCATGAGCAAATCCTCTGGGAATGAATAGTTGTGTCTTATTCACAGCATTCAGCTCAATACCAAACCATTCCCCGAAAGTGGGTGAGCCCTGCCTGATATCCAAAGCCACATCATAAATTCGCCCTTCCAGAACCCTTACAAGTTTACTCTGGGCATGAGGATTCTTCTGATAATGAAGTCCGCGGATAACTCCAAATTGCGACTTCGACTGGTTGTCCTGCACAAATTCCATATCTATCCCGGCAGACTGCATCTTTATCTTATTGTAACTTTCATAAAAATAGCCTCTGTTGTCTTCCAAAACTTTTGGCTCAAGAATTATTAGTCCGGGGATCTTTGTTATTTTTCCAGTCATATTAATACTGATTTTCCAGGTTCATTATTTCTTTCTTACTACTCCTGCCTTGTAACGATTCGCTCATTAGCGATGTTATTCAGATATTCTCCGTACTGGCTTTTCCCAAGATCTTTGGCAAGTTTTAAAAGCTGTTCCCTCGCTATAAACCCTCTTTTATAGGCTATTTCTTCGATACATGAAATCTTTAGTCCCTGGCGCTTTTCAATGGTATAAATATAGTTGGAAGCCTGCAAAAGACTGTCCTGGGTACCGGTATCGAGCCAGGCCATCCCGCGACCCATAAGTTTTACCTGCAATTGTCCTTCATTCAGGTATAATTTGTTCAGATCAGTAATCTCCAGTTCTCCGCGAGGGGATGGTTTAAGTGATTTGGCTTTCTGAACCACAGTATTGTCATAAAAATATAGACCTGTAACAGCATAATTTGACTTGGGCTTTGCTGGTTTTTCTTCCAGACTGAGAACGTTTCCCTTTTCGTCGAATTCAGCAACACCGTAACGCTCGGGATCGGTAACATAATATCCGAATACTACAGCACCTTTGGTAATCCTGGATGTATCGAAAAGTGTCTTACCAAATCCATGACCATAAAAAATATTATCTCCCAGAATGAGGCAGGCTGGTGAATTACCAAGAAATTTTTCACCGATAAGAAATGCCTGTGCAAGTCCGTCGGGCGATGGTTGCTCTGCATATTCCAGCTTAATGCCCAGCTGACTCCCGTCTTCCAGCAACTCCCTGTATAGCGGGAGATCTTTAGGAGTTGAGATAATCAGGATTTCTCTGATCCCTGCCAGCATTAAAACCGATAAGGGGTAATAAATCATCGGTTTGTCATAAACAGGAATGATTTGCTTGGAAATGCTTTTGGTAATAGGGTAGAGTCGGGTACCGGATCCTCCGGCAAGGATTATGCCTTTCATATCTGTTGCTTTACTTGAATGTCAAAAGTTAATTCTTAAAATTTTATATAAGCCTGATTTTATACCGGCTTAAATGTTACGGAAATATGCTATCGTTTTCTCCAATCCTTCCTCCAGCTGAATCTTTGGCGACCAGCCTCCCAGGATTTCTCCGGCTTTGTCAATAACAGGCTTTCTTTGAATGGGATCGTCTTTTGGAAGAGGCATATTAACAATTTTTGAAGATGATCTGGTCATTTTTATAACCCGCTCTGCCAGTTCCAGAATAGTAAATTCGTTGGGATTACCGATATTAACCGGACCAATAACATTATCCGGAGTGCCCATCATCCTGCAAATGCCTTCAACCAGATCATCTACATACTGGAAACTTCGGGTTTGACTTCCATCACCATAAATGGTTATTGGCTGGTTATTTAAAGCCTGAATGATAAAGTTCGAAACTACCCTACCATCATTGGGGTGCATCCGTGGACCATAGGTATTAAAAATTCGGACTATTTTGATTTTTACCTTGTTCTGATTGTGATAATCCATAAATAATGTCTCAGCACATCTTTTTCCTTCGTCGTAACACGATCTCGGTCCGATTGGATTAACATTACCCCAGTATTCTTCAGGCTGGGGATGGATTTTCGGGTCGCCGTAAACCTCAGAGGTAGAGGCCTGCAATATCTTGGCTTTTACCCTTTTGGCAAGCCCCAGCATATTGATTGATCCCATCACTGAGGTCTTAATAGTCTTGATTGGATTATACTGATAGTGTATAGGCGAAGCAGGACAGGCAAGGTTGTAAATTTCATCAACCTCCGCATAGAATGGCATAGTGACATCGGAGCGGACAAGCTCAAAATAGGGATGTTTTATAAGGTGAACGATATTCTTTCGGGAACCGGTAAAATAATTATCCAGACAGATAACTTCATTACCTTCATTAATTAACCTTTCGCAAAGGTGAGAGCCAATAAAGCCGGCACCCCCGGTAACCAGAATTCTCTTCATCTTATATATCTTGTTTCATATCCATTTATAAACCCGGATTTTCAAATTGATCAGGGATTAATTGTTTTCCGGCCGATACTGTAATAAATATAACCATTTTCCTTCATTTCATTGGGGTCATAAATATTTCTGCCATCAAAAATAAGCTTTTTTGAAAGAAGTCTTTCCATGATTTTGTAATTAGGAACCCTGAATTCAGGCCATTCGGTTATGATAGCGAGTGCATCAGCATCAATCAGTGCTTCATACATATCATCTGCATAGCTGATTTTATCACCCAGCTTATGCCTTGCTTCTTCAATGGCTACAGGGTCATAGGCCTTCACCTTAGCGCCCGCAGAAAGTAATTGTCCAATAATTATCAATGAAGGTGCCTCCCTCATGTCATCAGTCTGAGGTTTAAAACTGAGTCCCCACAATGCAATGGTTTTTCCCTTGAGGTTCTGTCCAAAATGCCTGAAAATTTTCGCACTGAGTACCTGCTTCTGCCTCTCATTCACATTTTCAACCGCCTGAAGAATTTCCAGTTTATAATTGTTTTCCAGGGAGGTTTTTATAAGTGCCTTTACATCTTTAGGAAAACAACTTCCTCCGTAACCAATTCCCGGGTAAATAAATTTGGGTCCTATGCGTGAATCACTTCCGATACCTTTCCTAACCATATTTACATCGGCACCAACTATTTCGCAGAGGTTTGCAATATCGTTCATAAAGCTTATTTTGGTAGCCAGCATAGCATTTGCGGTATACTTGGTCATTTCAGCCGAAGGAATGTCCATAAACAAGAGGGGATGACCGTTTAACAGAAAAGGTTTATAAAGTCGCTCCATTATTTTTTCAGCCCTTTCTGATGCCACACCTACAACAATCCTGTCAGGTTTTAGAAAATCGGTAATAGCAGCACCTTCCTTCAAAAACTCCGGATTGGATGCAACATCAAATGCCAGATCCGATTTTCTGATGTCGAGTTCAGACTGCACCGCCTGCTTAACTTTCTGGGCAGTTCCTATGGGTACCGTGCTTTTATTTACAACCACAAGGTAGTTTTGCATATGCCTTCCTATATCCCTGGCAACCGATAAAACATATTTTAGGTCGGCACTGCCGTCTTCGTCGGGCGGAGTTCCCACTGCAATAAACACAGCGTCACAATCTACAATGCTGCTGGCAATGTCAGTGCTGAAACTCAGCCTTCCCTTTTCCACATTGTTTTCAATCATGGTCTCAAGACCGGGTTCATAAATAGGTACAATACCCTGGTTGAGTTTTGATATTTTTGCCTCGTCAATATCAACACATGTGACGGTTATGCCTGTTTCTGCAAAGCATGTTCCTGACACCAGGCCAACATATCCGGTTCCGATAATTGCAATTTTCATTTGTATGGAATTAAAATTTCGATTTCAAATTTAACTTAATTAATTATTTTGTTGTTGGAAGAATGCATGTTTTATAGATTTTAATGAAATCCCGACACTTTAATCCGGAATTTCATTTTTAAATATCTCTAAAAGGAGATTTTGTTTATACTCCCCAAAGCAATAAAATAAACGCTTTCAGAAATATTTTATTCTTTGGTTGCATATTTTTCAAAACCGCTTATCAAATGATGGCGAATCATCTGGATTATAATTTATTATTAAGTTTTTATTTGCAGATTTTAAAAAGAAAACCTTACCTTTGCGGCTCGAAAAATCAACATAATGTCTAACTTATTTATTTAAATTTTATTACCTAAATGACAGAAAAAGAAAAAGATGCTACTCTGGAAAGTGCTGAAATCACAGAGGGTGTTGAAAACAAACAAGCTGAACAAACTGACGCTAATGAAGTTGAGTTCAAGGCTGAGGCCGCTGAAGAAACAAATGAAGTAAGTGAGCCGGAAGCAGAATCGGTAGTTGCAGAAACTCCCGAAAAAGTAGAAGTTACTGCTGAAGCAGAAAATGAAGAAACTGCTGTTAAGGCTAAAAAGGAAAAAGTGGCTGAAGCAAAGACAGAAGAGGCTGAGGCTGAAAAAGAAGAATCCACTCCGGAAGTAGTTGCTGAAAAAACTGAAAAAGTATCCAAAAGCAAAGCTGCTCCAAAGAAAGAAAGTGCTGCCACCGCTAAGAAAAGTGGCGATGTAGGTTTTGAAGACTTCGACTGGGCTGTAATCAACAACAAACATGATGATTACAAACCTGAAGAAAGAAAGAAATTCGCCGATCTCTACGATGAAACTTTATCCACCATCGCAGAAAACGAATGTATCGATGGTACCGTGATTTCCATGAACAAAAGGGAAGTTGTAATTAACATCGGTTACAAATCAGAAGGCGTTGTTAGCTTAAACGAATTCCGCTATAATCCTGATCTCAAACCAGGCGATACAGTGGAAATTTACGTTGAGAGCAAAGAAGACAAAAAAGGCCAGCTTTTATTGTCACACAAGAAAGCAAGAGCTATGCGTTCATGGGACAGGGTTAATTCAGCCCTCGAACAGGATGAAATTATTAAAGGTTATATCAAGTGCAGGACCAAAGGCGGTATGATTGTGGATGTATTCGGAATCGAAGCCTTCCTTCCAGGTTCACAGATTGATGTTAAACCTATTAGGGATTATGATGCTTTTGTTGGAAAAACAATGGAATTCAAAGTGGTTAAGATCAACCATGAATTTAAAAACGTTGTTGTTTCTCATAAAGCACTTATCGAAGCAGAACTTGAGCAGCAGAAGAAAGAGATTATTGCTAAACTTGAAAAAGGTCAGGTTCTCGAAGGTACTGTTAAGAACATTACTTCATACGGAGTATTTATTGACCTCGGAGGCGTGGATGGACTTATCCATATCACCGACCTTTCATGGGGCCGCGTAAATCATCCTGAAGAAATTGTTCAGCTCGATCAGAAACTGAATGTGGTTATCCTCGACTTTGATGATGATAAGAAGAGAATTGCTCTGGGTCTTAAACAACTTAACGCTCACCCATGGGATTCACTGAGTGAAACTCTGAAAGTTGGTGACAAGGTTAAAGGAAAAGTTGTGGTAATGGCCGATTATGGTGCATTTGTTGAAATCGCAACCGGAGTAGAAGGCCTTATCCACGTTTCAGAAATGTCCTGGTCACAGCATCTCAGATCAGCACAGGAATTCATGAAAGTTGGCGATGAAGTGGAAGCTGTTGTATTAACCCTCGATCGCGAAGAAAGAAAAATGTCACTGGGTATTAAGCAATTGAAAGCTGACCCATGGGATCAGATTGGCGAGAAATATGCTATTGGAAGCAAACATACTGCTAAAGTTCGCAATTTCACCAATTTTGGCGTCTTTGTTGAAATCGAAGAAGGTGTTGACGGTCTGATTCATATTTCCGATCTCTCCTGGACACGTAAAATTAAGCACCCTGCTGAATTTACTACCATTGGAGCAGATATTGAAGTAGTAGTTCTCGAAATTGATAAAGACAACAGGAGACTTAGCCTGGGCCATAAGCAGCTCGAGGAAAATCCATGGGATGTTTTTGAAACACTCTTTGAAGTTGACTCAGTTCATGAAGGTACTATTGTTGAAATGACTGATAAAGGTGCCATTGTTACCCTTTCATATGGTGTTGAAGGATTTGTTTCTTCAAAGCACCTTGTAAAGGAAAACGGTCAGATGGCTAAAGTAGAGGAAAAACTCCCCTTCAAAGTAATGGAATTTTCAAAAGGCTCGAAGAAAATAGTTCTTTCTCATACACGGGTTTTTGAAGATGAAAAGAAAAATGTAGAGGAAACTAAAGAGAAAACTCAAAAGGCAACTGTTAAAAAGGTTCAGAGAAATATCTCAACAAATCTTGAAAAAACAACCCTTGGAGACATTTCTGAACTGGCTGCTTTAAAAGATAAGATGGAAAAGAGTCAAAAAAAGAAGAAAGCTGATGCAAAAGACGAAGAAAATGCATAAATTAGCTTTGTTAAATTAAAACCATCGGCTATGGAATTCCAAATTGAAAAATTTGAAAACCATACTTTAATAAAAGTATTGGAAGAAAAACTTGATACGCACATCGCTCCAACATTGAAATCGGAGCTGGTGCTTATTTCCGGTAACGGCGAAAAAAATATAATCCTCGACCTGAGTAATTGCCGGTATTGCGATTCTTCCGGACTCAGCGCTATTCTTGTTGCAAACCGTTTGTGTAAAAATTCGAATGGAACATTTGTCCTTACAGGATTGAATGATGCGGTTGAAAGACTCATCACCATCTCCCAGCTGGATACCGTTCTGAATATTACCGCGAATGTGGAAGAAGGCGTTAAGATGATTAAAAATGCCGGATAACAAAGCCTGAAGTGAAGTTTTCTTTGACAATACTGGGTAGTAGTTCTGCTGCCCCCACATCAAAACGTTTCCCAACCGCTCATTTGCTCAATGTAAATGAGCGGTTTTTTTTGGTGGATTGCGGAGAAGGTACCCAGATTCAACTCCGTCGCTTTAAATTGAGTTTTGCAAAGATTAACAGAATTTTTATCTCACATATTCATGGTGATCATGTATTTGGACTCTTTGGTCTCCTGTCTAGTTTTCAGTTACTGGGGAGGAAAAATACCCTGCATATTCATGGCCCCGGAGAGTTGCAGGAAATATTGAAATTCTATCAGAAATATTTTGGAAGCGAACAATCCTACCGGATACAGTTTCATGCTCTTGGATATACCCGAAAAATGCTTATTCACGAAGATGAACGTGTTGAGGTTTTCAGCTTTCCTCTGAAGCACCGCGTGCCAACCTGCGGCTTTCTCTTTTGTGAAAAGCCTTCTGAAAGAAACCTTAAAAAGGAAGCCATAGATGCTTTTAAACCGGGAATTGAAGCTATGCAAAAAATAAAAAAAGGAGAGGATTTCGTGCTAAATGATGGCAGAATTATTCCTAATTCTGAGCTCACGCTGCCTCAATGGAAACCCCGGTCCTATGCTTATTGCTCTGATACATCATTCTGCCCTGAACTAAGTGAGATTCTGCAGAATATTGACCTTTTATACCATGAGGCAACATTTTCTAAAGAAGACGAAGACCTTGCATCACAAACAGCTCACTCCAGCTCGGTGCAGGCTGCGAAAATTGCCCTGGCCTGTAATGCCGGGAAGCTGCTGATCGGTCATTTCTCTTCACGCTACAAATCTTCTGACTTATTAGTGAACGAAGCACGTGAATTGTTTGTTAATACAATCGCAGTAAATGACGGGGATGAATATGTGGTGGAACGAATCAGACTTACTGAGAATGGACAGACTGATTAAACCTGCAGGCCTTACGGGAAATAATACTAAATTTGGCACTTATTAAATATTGGTTTTGTGAAAGAAAAAATACTTATCCTTGATTTTGGTTCCCAGTATACACAGCTTATTGCCCGTCGTGTCAGAGAACTTAACGTTTATTGTGAAATTTATCCTTATAATCATTTTCCTGAACCCGATAATTCCGTCATGGGACTTATTCTTTCCGGAAGTCCGTTTTCTGTGAGAGATAAAAATGCTCCCATTCCCGATATAAGCATGCTCAAAGGAAAGGTGCCTGTGCTTGGAATTTGTTACGGAGCGCAATATCTGGCTCAGAATTTCGGGGGAGAGGTAACTCCTTCCGATTCCCGCGAATATGGTCGTGCCAAACTTGGATTTGTGGATGATTCAAATCCCCTGCTTAACAATATCACATCCAACTCACAGGTATGGATGTCACACGGGGATACCATAATGAAGCTTCCGCCAAACTATAAAATTATAGCCAGCACCGGTGATATAAAAGTCGGTGCCTTCGCCGTTGAAGGTGAGAAAACCTATGGACTTCAATTCCATCCTGAAGTATACCATACCAGCCAGGGTTCTGTGATTTTGAAAAACTTTTTAAGTGATATTTGCGGCTGTAGTCAGGACTGGACACCCCTTTCATACATTGAGTCGACAGTGAAACAATTGCAGGATACCCTCGGAAATGACAAAGTTGTTCTTGGGCTTTCCGGCGGTGTGGATTCAAGTGTTGCTGCAACCCTTCTTCATAAGGCCATCGGAGAGAATCTTACCTGTATCTTTGTGGATAACGGGTTGCTTCGGAAAAATGAATTCCAGGCTGTTCTCGATTCTTACCTTGGGATGGGTCTGAAAGTAATCGGAGTTGATGCTTCAAAAAAGTTTCTCAAAGACCTCAAAGGTATTACAGAACCAGAGCAGAAAAGAAAAATTATTGGCAGAAACTTTATAGAGGTATTTGATGCTGAAGCTCATAAAATTAAGGATGTAAAATGGCTTGGACAAGGAACCATCTATCCCGATGTTATTGAATCGGTCTCTGTAAACGGACCTTCAGCTACTATAAAATCGCATCATAATGTTGGCGGTCTGCCCGACAAGATGAAGCTGAAAGTTGTAGAACCCTTAAAGCTCCTTTTTAAGGATGAGGTTCGTCGTGTAGGAACAGCCCTGGGACTTTCTCAGGAACTTCTGGGACGACATCCCTTTCCCGGACCCGGTCTTGGAATCAGAATTCTTGGTGATGTTACTGCCGAAAAAGTCCGTATACTGCAGGATGCAGATGAAATATTTATCAAAGGGCTTAAGGATTCAGGACTTTATGATCAGGTATGGCAGGCTGCAACCATTCTTCTTCCGGTGCAGTCAGTAGGAGTAATGGGCGACGAAAGAACATATGAAAATGTGGTTGCACTGCGGGCCGTTGGTTCTACAGATGGAATGACAGCCGACTGGTCACATCTTCCCTACGAATTTCTGGCTAAAGTATCGAACGACATTATTAATAAAGTGAAAGGGATAAACCGAGTGGTTTATGATATCAGTTCAAAACCTCCCGCAACCATTGAATGGGAATAAAAACAAAACTATGAATTCACGGAAAATCATTATAAGTATATTAATTTCTGCTGTTTGTATATTTTCATCGCAGGCTCAGATCTCAACTCAGTCGCTTAAGTTCGGTGAGGTATTTGAAAAAATATCCAACTATTACGTCGACACCATCAACGAAGATAAGTTTGTTGAGGAGGTTATAGTTCAGATGTTGCACGACCTCGATCCGCACTCTTCCTACCTGAGTAAAGATGAAGTGAAAGCAATGCAGGAGCCGCTGGATGGGAACTTCGAAGGTATTGGCGTGAGTTTCAATATAATGAAGGATACTATTTTTATCATTAATACAATCTCAGGCGGACCTGCAGAGCGGGTAGGAATAAGGGGAGGCGACAGGATTGTGAAAATTGACAGCCTTACAGTCGCGGGTACCGGAATTACAAATACCGATGTTCAGAAAAAGCTTAAGGGGAAAAAGGGAAGCAAAGTACAGGTAAGTATCGCCAGAAGAAATGTGCAAGGACTTCTTGATTTTACAATTACCCGGGATGAAATCCCAATTTATAGTATCGATGCTTCATACATGGTTGACGATAAGACCGGTTATATCAAACTATCCAGATTTTCGATGACATCTGTTGATGAGTTTTATAATGCCATTTCAAAACTTGAAAAGCAGGGGCTTCAGAATCTTATACTTGACCTTTCAGGCAACGGAGGAGGGTACCTGCGAATTGCCGTTGAACTTGCTGACCAGTTTATCGATGGTAAAAATCTTTTAGTTTACACGGAAGGAGCAAAAAATCCCAGGCATAATTATTATTCTACCGACAGGGGAGAATTTCAAAAGGGAAAGCTGGTGGTGATGATCGACGAAAGCTCAGCTTCTGCCAGTGAAATTGTCGCCGGAGCTCTTCAGGATCTTGATCGTGCAGTAATTGTGGGCAGGCGCTCATTTGGCAAAGGCCTTGTTCAGCAACCTTTTGGACTGATGGACGGATCTATGATCCGGCTTACAATAGCTAAATACTATACTCCCACAGGCCGTTTAATACAGAAGCCCTACGATAAGGGATTTGATGAATATTCAAAAGAAATTACTGAAAGATTTTTTAGTACTCAGTATGCTGATACTGCTGTTTTTTCTTTTCCTGATTCCCTTAAATACCGGACTTTAAATAAAAACAGGGTGGTTTACGGGGGAGGCGGAATTATGCCGGATTATTTTGTCTCCTACGATACATCCTACTTTTCAGGATACTACAGAGACCTTATCAGTAAAGGGATTTTAAATCAGTTTATTCTCAATTACGGGGATAAAAACAGAAGTAAGCTGAAAGCTGCTTATCCCGGTTTCAACGAATTTAGAAAATCTTTCACCGTTTCAGAAGAAATGCTAAACTCACTAATTGAATATGCTGAAGATGAAGGAGTGAGTTACAATGAAAATGATTTCCGAAAAAGCGAATATATGATCCGCCATCTCTGTAAGGCTTATTTGGCAAGAGATATCTGGGAAACATCTGAATTTTTCCAGATATACAACGAGTCGGATCCCATATTTAAACGCGCTGTGCAGGTTATGGAAGAAGGAAATTTGTATGAGAAGAAGCTTGAAGCTTTAAAACCCTGATAATGGAAACGGAATACCATGCCTGAATTTTTTTACTCAGAGCTTTTCATTGAAATATTGGGAGTTGTAACCGGCCTGATTTATCTCTATTTTTCGATTAAGCAAAATATCTGGCTCTGGCCCTGGGGAATCGTAACTTCACTATTGTATATAGTGGTTTTTTTTCAGACCAAATTCTATGCAGACATGAGTTTGCAGATATATTATTTTGGCATAAGTATCTATGGTTGGTATTTCTGGCTCAGGGGAGGGGATAAAGATAAACCCGGCTTACCGGTCATCAGAATTCGGCCGGTTGGCTGGATTTTTATTGTGCTTATCGTACTGGCGCTTACCCTGATATCCGGTTTTATACTCAGGGATTTCACAGATTCACCATTACCATTCTGGGATGCATTTACAACAGCAGGAAGCGTGGTGGCCACCTGGATGCTTGCCCGGAAATATCTGGAACACTGGCTTATCTGGATTGTGGTTGACCTGGTTTCAATAGGAACTTATATTAGTAAGGGATTGTTTCCAACTATACTTTTATTCACGGTCTATACAGCCATGGCAGTTTATGGATATTTTGAGTGGAAGAAGGAGTTTATAAAAAATTCGGAAAATTGAAAATCATTGCGGTTACCGGACCCGAATCCACCGGAAAAACAGTTATTTCAGAATATCTGGCAAAACAGTTGAACTGCGACTGGATTCCGGAATATGCCCGCGAGTATATTGGAAAACTGCAAAGACCTTATACATATGACGACCTGCTGCATATTGCCAGCACTCAGATTGAAAGAAGAAAAATGGCAGAGCAATCCGGGAAGGAATATCTTATTCTCGATACCTGGCTAATTATAACCAGGGTATGGTTTCTGGAAGTGTATGGAAACTGTCCTGACTGGATTGAAGAGGAGTTAATGGCTGATATCGTAGATCTTTACCTATTGTGTGAGCCTGATATTCCCTGGGTTCCTGATCCCCTGAGGGAGAATGGTGGTGAAAAGCGGAATTATCTGATGAAAAGATACCTTGAGGAAATACAAGCTATTCCGGCAAAATTTTGTAAAATTGGAGGTAGCGGAGAGTTAAGGCTTTTGAATGCTACCGCAGCAGTTCATAATCATTTTAGCAGAAAATAATGAAAGAAAATGCCTTCATTGCCACAACCCTGTTCGGTCTGGAAGAAATTCTGGTATCTGAATTAAAGGAGCTGGGTGCCACAGACCTACGGGTATTAAACAGGGCTGTTAGTTTCAACGGAAGTCAGGCCATTCTTTATAAGGTTAATCTTGGTGCCAGAACTGCGATGAGAATTTTGAAAAATCTCAAATCTTTCAGGGCTGCGGATGATAACGCTTTATATAATGCCGTTTACAATATGCCCTGGGAGGATCACTTTTCGGTAAAGGATTCCTTTATGGTCAATTCATCAGTAAACTCCCATATCTTTAAGCACAGCCATTTTGTTTCCCAGAAAGTGAAGGATGCCATAGCCGACCGCTTCCGAAAGCATACAAATCTGCGTCCCTCTGTAAATACTCAGAACCCTGATATTACTATAAATGTGCATATTTCCATCGACAGAGTTGATATTTCACTGGATAGTTCAGGTGAACCTCTTTTTAAAAGGGGATACAGGGCCGGGCAGTATCTGGCACCCCTGAATGAGGTTCTGGCTGCCGGTATGATACTTATGACAGGCTGGGATGGAACTGTCCCGCTTATCGATCCTATGTGTGGTTCTGGAACTATTCCTATTGAAGCTGCTATGATTGCTAAAAAAATTCCACCAGGAATCTTCAGGGAGAAGTTTGGTTTTATGAGCTGGAAAGATTACGATGAATTACTTTTTATTCGCGTTAAAGATGCCTTACTTAAACCAGTAGAATTAAAAACAAGAATTTACGCCTCAGATATTTCCGTTGAGGCGATTGATCTTAGTAGTAAAAATATTAAAAAAGCATTGTTGGAGGAGGATATCGAACTGAACAAAATTGACTTTGCAAATGTTTTGACATCTGAAGAAAGGGGCGTTTTAATAATGAATCCCCCTTATGGTGAAAGATTAAAAGAGGAAGAGATAAATCTTTTTTATAAAGGGATTGGAGATACACTTAAAAGAAATTTTGCAGGCTTTGATGCCTGGGTTTTAAGTGGAAATCCTCAGGCCCTAAAGTTCTTTGGATTAAAACCTGAGAAGAAAATTGAACTGATTAACGGAAGTATTAAATGCAAGTACCAAAAATTCAGTATATATAAGGGTAGCAAAAAGGCAGTATTTAAAGAATCCTAATCTGTGTTTATAGATATTTAATAATGATAAAACCCTGTTTATCCTATTATTTTCGGGCCTTTACCAAAAAAAATGCAGGAATTAAAATTTCATTTTATTAAAAGATAATTTTGTTGTAGATTTATAATTGTAAAGCAAATTATATAAATGATCTAAAAAGATTACTTATTTTTATATCAATCAATTTGACTTTTTTGATAAGATCAAATTTTTTATATATTTGTTGAGCAAAAGCCATTAGTGTTTACTGATGTAAAATAGAAAAAAAAGCCTCGATGAGCTTTGATATAAACGATTACTACTCTAAGCTTAATAGTGGAGATGTTCTTCTGGCCTATAAAGGCAGCATTACCAGTGATCTCATTAGTAATGTTCTGGAGGTAGTTGAAGCTAAACTTGATGACTTGAGCGAACAGGCTAAGGTCAGAAAGAAAGTTTACAATGTTCTGGTCGAAAGTTTGCAAAATCTTTTTCATCATAATGATGAACTGCCGGATAAATTGCATGATTCTTTTGATCCGAAATTTGGAGTGCTTGTAGTTTCCCGCGTGGAAAATAATGTTTATAAAATTTCAACCGGAAATTTTATAAACTCCAGCAAGATTAAGTTCCTGAAGGATAAAATTGATAAAATAAATTCCCTGTCAGAAGAGGAATTGAAAGATATGTATAAGTTTATTCTAAACCACCAGAAACTATCAGCAAAAGGTGGTGGAGGTCTTGGTTTGGTCGATATTGCGAGAAAAACCGGAAATAAACTTGAGTATAGTTTTGATAATTATAATAACGAATATTACTTCTTTAATCTGGAAGTAATTGTATCATAAAGAAATAAATAATTTAAAGTTAATTATATGGAAGCAATTACATTTGAAGGCACTGCAAAAACTCCAACCGTGAAATTTGACTCAGCAAATGGAGTATTTGAAATTAAGGGGCGGTCCATTCCTGAAAATTCGATCGAATTTTACAAACCATTGGTTGACTGGTTGGATGAATATGCCAAGGCACCAAGAGACCTTACCCAGGTTAATGTTCAGTTGGAATACTTCAATACCAGCTCCTCCAAATGTATTCTTGATGTTTTCAAGAAACTTGAAACCATTCATAAAGGTACGAACGAGGTTATCATCAACTGGTATTATGAGGAAGATGATGAGGATATGCTGGAAGCCGGTGAAGATTATGAATCAATTATCCGGGTTCCCTTTAAAATGATTGAAATAGTAGAATGATACTGTAAAATTATTAGTTGTTGTAAAAAGAAAGAGCGTTGCATTTGCAACGCTCTTTCTTTTTTCCAGGTACCAGCCCTACAGATGATTAAGCTGATTTCTTCCCAATTTCAAGATTCTCAAAGAAATCAAGTGCCTTTTTCAGCAGGCGGTAATACAGAACAATGTAAAGTAATATTATACTCGCCCAGATTACCATTATGTTTATCCAAAAAGTCTTGTAGTATTCACCAAAAATCTTTTTTCGGGGTGCGTAAAAATGTGCCTTGATAAAGGGATTCATGGGATCGAGATAAATTGGATCAGTCTTCTGAATGAGTTTACCCTGCGATTCTACAATCCTTTCATATTCATTCTTATTGGTCACAAATTCTTCCAGGCTCTCATTCGCATACCTTCTCTTAAGTCTTCCAACTTCATCCTGATTCTCCTTCATCTTTATTTCGCTCTTCTTGTTATATAAATGCTTATAGAGCTTGGTATAAAATTCGCGTATGGTAGCAAGGTATTTTATTGCTTCCTTGATTACAGTCGGATCGGGCGTTACGGATGTAAGGCGCTCAGGATCAGGGAATCCAAGTTCGTTAGTTGCTTTGAATTCCTTTTTTAGTTCTTTCCGGTACGCCATTTCCTTTATGATCTCATTCTTCACCAGCTCAAGATCATATTTGATTTTAGCAGCACTCTTTGGATCACCAAGGTTGTTCTCAACAAAGGAAAGCTTGTTATTCAGATCATTAATGAGAAAGTCAGATTTAAAGCTGGCATTACTGCTTAATTTATCCAGTTCATAATACCTTTTCTCGTAATCATTCTCAATGAACTGATAAGTAGCCAGAGCTTCATATGCCCAACGTGCAGTGATTATTTCACCATAGAAGGGAATAGATTCCGGGCTTGATATTTTGGGATTTAATTTTTCAAACTTGACAATTATACCACTCAGGATGATCTGTGGAATAACCAGGAAAGGGATCAATATATAAATGGTAACTACTGTTTTAAAACTGTCGGAAATAACCAGTCCCAGCAGATTCGAGCTTGCCCATGCACTGAATAATACCAGCCAGTATTGCCAATACATCCCATGAATTTCCATAATACTATTGCCTATTATCACAAAACTGGCAGCCTGTATGGCAGAAAGGGCAAACTGAACAAACACCTTCGACAATAAATATCCCGACCAGCTCAGATTAAGAAATGCCTCCCTTTTTAATATTTTTCGGTCTTTGATGATTTCTTCAGCACTTACTGTTAATCCCATAAATATGGCAACAATGACCGACATAAACAGGTAAACCGGCAGGTTGCTGTTTCCCCAGAGCGTATATCCGTATTCATTGGCCACATCCACACTGAAGTATTTAATAATGTAAGCCAGAAGGGAAGCAAGTATTGGGGCCTCAAGGAAGTTTATTGCAAGATATTGGGTGTCACTGAGTTTCTTTAGTACATCCCGGGAAACAAAAACCATGAACTGTTTCAGCCGGCCAGGGACTTTAAAGGAAATTTCAGGAAGATCTTCTTTGGATGCATGCAATTCCTCTTCATCAGATTTGTGCTGATCATAGAATTCACTCCACTCAGTAGGACTAATCTTCCTGGTGTCGGTGAGTTTTCCGTATTCATCCAGTACCGAGGCTTCAACAATGTTGAAAACCTGTTCCGGGTTTACATTACCGCAGGTATGGCATTCACTTTCATTCCAGTTGGCATGATGTACTCTGGATTTGAAATACACAATTGAATCGACAGGGTTACCATTATATATAAGGTATCCGCCTGTGTCCAGAATAAGCAGTTTATCAAACATCTTAAAGATATCGGACGACGGCTGGTGTATTACAACAAAAACAAGCTTGCCTTTCAGGGAAAGTTCCTTGAGAAGGTCAAGGATATTTTCACTGTCACGGCTCGATAAACCCGATGTAGGCTCGTCAAGAAAAAGAACAGCAGGCTCCCGGATAAGTTCCAGTGCTATATTTAGTCTTTTCCTTTGTCCCCCGGAGATTTTTTTGTTTAAGGGAGAACCAACCTGTATATCCTTGATTTCAAAAAGGCCAAGATTTTTAAGCACTTTATGAACCACCTCCACCAGTTGGGCTTCATTGTAATTGTCGAAGCAAAGCTTTGCATTATAATAAAGGTTCTGGAAAACCGAGAGTTCTTCTATTAAAAGATCATCCTGGGAAACATGTCCGATAATTCCTTCAATTTCATCTTTCTGATGATGAATATCCACTCCGTTTATTTTCACACTTCCCCGGGTGGGAGGAGAGGAGCCGTTCAAAACGTTTAGCAGTGTTGATTTTCCTGCACCACTGGCTCCCATGATACCTACAAGACTTCCTGAATGTTCTGTAAAACTTATATCATGCAGACCCAGCTTGCCATTTTTAAACTGGTACTCAACATTTCGAACTGCAAACTCGATCTTCGACTTTATCTTATCTTCAGCATAGCGGCTAACCACATCACTGTAATATATTGGCTTGATCTGCTGATTTCTGATCGACGAACCGTAGTTGAAAGGATATACTTTTTCCCTTTCAAGCATTTGCCCGTTCATATAAATTTCATTGTGTCCTATATACCGGATGAAATACAGGTTTGCCATCTGTATATTCAGAACACGAATCTGTCCGAGCAGGGCATCAATTTTAACATGTTTGGTTTTCAGACCTGCGTAGGCATCATCCTCTTTCCCGTCAATGATCATAATTTCCTGATCATCCGGTGTTTCATCAAAGCTGAAGAGAACAAATTCCTTCATTCTCTTATATTCGAGATCCGGAATGAAAAAGCTCTCAGCCACGGTCTTCAGAAACTCCATCTCCTGATCGGTAATTTCAACTGTATCCGATTTAACAAATTCGAGCAGTTGAATGAGAACTATGATCTTTTGTGCCTGGGCTAGTTCCTCATTTATCTCAGAACAAATCTTTAATACCTTAACTGAACTTGCAGAGATTCTCCTTCTTCGCGCGTCTGACTCTTTTTGTTTTTCCTGGTAAAGACTATAAAAAGCGTCGAATACCTTAAGATATTCATCGACTAATTCCTGGTTTAATTGTCTTTTAAGAAAGGATTCTACAACAGTCCTTCTGTCTTGTGCATTACTCTCAGGCCTTGCTACAATAGCAAAGAGCTGCATGAGTGCCTTTAATATCTGTTCACTCATAGAAGTGGAACTTTACAGTTAATTAGTATTATTAAAGCCAGTTAAAAAAGCAAGAAGCAATATAAGAATAATTCAGATAACTGAATGCAAATTTACATGAGCTAATTAAAGTTCGGGTCCAATAAATATCCTAGTATGTCCAGAGATATAGAAACAAAAAAGCAAGGGGGACTAGAATTCCTGCTATGGACAATATCGCTCCTCTGTATTTAATCCCATTTTTTCCCTTCAGGATAAATAATCCTGTAAAGGCCATAAGGACCAGTGATCCGGCAAAGAAATCAGAAAACCAGGTCCATAATTGTTTTGGTTTGTTATAGTGCAGGAAGTTAAATTCCCTGAAAACAGGCCTGTTTCGAACTTTTACAATGCTCCCTTCACCCGTATTAAGCAAAAGACTTACGTGTCCACCTGTAAGGTAAATCATTACCTCATTTTCAGAAGGAAAATAATACTGCTTAAAGTCAGTCTCATTCAATCCGGCCAGCAGGGATAGAACATAGGATTTATCAACGGCTTCTTTTTTTATCGGGGCCTCCACGGTAAATGATTCTGAACGACGAATAGTACTGGCATCCCCCCTGGGTGAACGGTGATTCAGAACAATTCCCGACACACCGTAAATTATACTCATCCCAAAAAAGAAATATCCCAGATCCCTGTGAATCACACGGTTAATTTTTCTCCAATTCATAAGAATAAGAAATTTTAGGAAATTACCGGATCAGTCCGGATTTTGAACCTTCCTGCTAAACTTTAAAAATTTTAAATCAAATTACTCCAACCGAAAACCGGAATGACCTGAACTTTAAAAATTTAAAAAGTTTTCAGGAAACAGATCAGCAAATCTGATAAGGTTAATTTGTTTTCTCTGTGTAAGAATCAGCCACGATAACATAAACATTATCTTTATGATAAGCATGTTCCTTGCTGGTAGTATCAGTTTGGCTTTCTTCCATCGCTGGCTCTGTCTCTCCTTCTTCAACAAATTTTGAAACCACTCCTTTGACCTCTATTGTAGATCCTTCCAGAGCTATAGGAAATTCAGGAATACTTTTGCCGGTATTGATTCTGAGATACTTTTCAGGATTTGAACTTACCAGGAATAATTTTTGTCCCCCATGAGTACAAACATGAGCCACCATACCTGATACCACAACCGACTGATCAGCAAATACTGCTGGATTGGAAAGAATTGAATCAACACTTACAGCTACCACTTCCTGCTCGCTTGTGCCGGCTTGTTTGCCTGAGTTCTGACATGCCATTAAAAAACTTACGGACAGGAATAGAAAGAGAATTTTTTTCATTTTTTAAAATTTTGAATTGTAATTTAATTAGCTAATCATTTCTGATTTAAGATTTTAATATAGTGTGCAAAAATAATCATCTGAAACTTCTTTAGCTCTTAATTGGAAAAGAATATTCAAAAAACTAATATGCTTTAGAAAATGTAATTTTCTTCAGATAAATTCTTCAAGTACAAAACTGGTTTCAAGTAAAACCCCGTCGCGCATATAAATTACAAGCATTTTTCTTCCCGGATGCTGTTGCAGCAGCAGGTATATATCTGAAAGATCCAGTTTCTCAGACTTTAGACCGTTTATGGATTTGATTACATCACCTTTCATCAAACCCGCCCTGTCTGCAGGAGAGTCTTTCCTGATACCTTCAATAGTAAAAATCCTTAAGCCCGGGTAAGGCGCTATTACCTCCATCCCGCTTAAATTTTGTATGAATTCATTCTTAAAGTAAGAATTGGGATTGAGGAATATTTTCTGATGGGGGTAATCAATTATAATGTTAAACCTTTTTAGAAGTTCAGAGCCGATACTGCCGTTCCTGCCGTTTAATCCTGCAGCATTGGCAATAGAAGACGAGTCGGGGAAGCTGACAATAACATTTTTAAGTTGCGCTTCAAAAAAATCAACGCAGGCCATTCTGCCCAGATATCCGAAAACCTCTCCATTAAGACCTGTACCCAGATAGGTCTCTTTACTTCCCGGTGGCAAGCCCATATTCTGCATTGAACTCTGATCAAGCCAGATAGCATGACTTGCACCTGTATCCATAAGTAGTTTTACAGGATAGGATATGCCCTTATCATCAATTATATTTATGGTGATATAAGGTTTAGTATCGTTTATTTCAATGGGGAGTTCAAAATAATGGGAGAGCTTTTTTTTGTAGTTGAAAGTCTCCGGCTTTTCAAAACTTATGGTTTTGGTGTCATAATTAATCGATACAATGAAATTACTGAATATTGAATACCCCAGAATGCCCTGAATAGGTAATCCCATGCGGGAAGATAAATGAAAAACATCGTCGGATATTACATAAATGTCCTGATTCTGTCCGATGATCTTTTTGATTTTAATTTCATTTCCATAAGAATGCAATCCTTTTAACGGTTCTCCGGTTCCCAGACCTCTTAGTTCAATTTCTCTGGCGAAATTAAGAACCAGGCTGTCTACATCCGTGAGTTCAGTGATCATAGTGGTGGAAATCCCGGTATCGAGAATAAAATTGAGTGTATCTGAATTATTTATTGCGGCAGGTATTACGATTAAATTATTAATAAACTTGAAAGGGATTTTCAGACTTTTCTGCCGGGGATTTGCAAATTCAAATCGCTTCAGGGGGTTTTGGGTAAAACTCTCCTGATTAATGAATACGCAGGCGATCATTAGAAAAAACTTCACAAATATTTTCGCCATGGAATTCATGAAATAGAAATTACATATAAAGGGATTAACAGATTTCAAATGTGACATACTGACATAAAAATACAGTAAAATTCGGATTGGCAGTAGTTTTGATACAGCTTTTGTGTAAAAATTTATTGAAGTATGAACTATAACAATTTAACAATCAAATCTCAGGAGGTGCTACAGCAGGCGTTTGCCATTGCTTCTGCAAACAGCAACCAGTCAGTGGAAAATGGTCACTTATTAAAGGCTATATCTGAAACTGCTGGAGATTTGCTGACATTTATCTTTGGGAAAGCAGGGATCAGTCAGCCTGCCATTCTTGGAGTTCTCGACCGGATTATAAGCTCTTATCCCAAAGTAAGCGGAGGTGGAGAAGCATTTCTTTCAAACTCTGCAACTCGCAGCATAACTAAATCAGAACAACAGGCTAAAACCATGGGCGACCAGTTCGTTTCGATTGAACATCTGTTGCTGGGAATGATTTCGGCCTCTGATGATATATCCCAATTGCTTAAAGATAATGGACTTACCGAGAAATCTCTTAAAAATATTATCGAGGAATTGCGAAAAGGTGAAAAAATCAAATCTCAGAATGCAGAGGATACCTATAATTCCCTTTCACGCTATGCCATTAATCTGAACGATCGGGCCAGAGAAGGTAAACTGGATCCGGTAATCGGAAGGGATGAGGAAATTCGCCGTATTCTTCAGATATTAAGCAGAAGAACCAAAAATAATCCCATCTTAATCGGAGAACCGGGGGTTGGAAAAACTGCCATTGCTGAAGGACTTGCCCACAGGATAGTAGATGGTGATGTTCCTGAGAACCTGAAGGATAAAAAAGTTTTTTCCCTGGACATGGGTGCATTGATTGCCGGTGCCAAATACAAAGGTGAATTTGAGGAACGACTGAAATCAGTTGTTAAGGAAGTCATTGCCTCTGAAGGAGAAATTGTATTGTTTATCGATGAGATTCATACCCTCGTGGGTGCAGGAAAGTCTGAAGGAGCCATGGACGCAGCAAATATTCTTAAGCCAGCTTTGGCAAGGGGAGATCTTCGAGCCATTGGTGCAACCACGCTTTCAGAGTATCAAAAATATTTTGAAAAGGATAAGGCTCTCGAACGACGATTCCAGGTTGTTATGGTCGATGAACCGGATGAACTAAGTGCCATATCCATTCTAAGAGGTCTAAAGGAAAAATATGAGAATCATCATAAAGTCAGAATTCGTGATGAAGCAATTATTGCAGCTGTTCAATTATCCAGAAGATATATTTCTGATCGCTATCTTCCGGATAAAGCCATCGACCTGATCGATGAGGCAGCATCCCGGCTAAGACTTGAAATGAACAGTCTGCCTGAAGAAATTGACGAAATCGAAAGGAAAATCAAACAGATTGAAATAGAAAAGGAAGCTGTTAAAAGAGATGGCAAAAATGATAAAATCAGAGATATTGAATCTGCCATAGCGAACCTTTCCGATGAGAGAAGTAAGCTACGAGCCAAATGGGAATCGGAAAAGAAAATTATTGCTGAAATCCAAAAAGAAAAGGAAAACATAGAAAACTATAAGTTTCAGTCTCATGAGGCCGAAAGAGCAGGTGACTATGGAAAAGTTGCTGAATTAAGATACGGAAAAATTCAGGAAGCTGAAGCGAATATCACTGAACTAAATAAGGAACTCGCATCCAGACAGGGCGATAATGCCATGATCCGGGAAGAGGTAGGGGTTGAGGATATTGCTGAGATAGTGTCGAAGTGGACGGGTATCCCCGTAAACAAAATGCTTCAGTCGGATAAGGAAAAACTAATCAATCTCGAAGAACAACTGCATAAAAGGGTTGTGGGACAGAATGAGGCAATTGAAGCAGTAGCCGATGCTGTAAGAAGGAGCAGGGCCGGGCTGCAGGATCAAAAGCGACCGATCGGATCCTTTATTTTTCTGGGAACCACAGGCGTTGGGAAAACAGAGCTCGCAAAGGCTCTGGCAGAATTTCTCTTTGATGATGAAAGTCTGATGACCCGCATTGATATGTCGGAATACCAGGAAAGACACAGTGTTTCCAGACTAATTGGAGCTCCTCCCGGATATGTTGGCTACGATGAAGGAGGACAGTTAACAGAAGCGGTTCGAAGGAAACCATATTCTGTTATCCTGCTCGACGAGATTGAAAAGGCTCATCCTGATGTTTTTAATATTCTGCTTCAGGTGCTGGACGACGGACGTTTAACAGATAACAAAGGACGCACGGCTAATTTCAGGAATACTATTATCATAATGACATCTAACCTTGGATCGTCAATTATTCGTGATAACCTTGCAAACGGCAGGAATTCAGAAAGTGAGGAAGTATATGAGAAGACCAAAAATGAGATATTTCAGCAGCTGAGAAAAACAATTCCTCCCGAGTTCTTAAACAGGATTGATGAGATAATAATGTTCAAACCCCTGAGTCGTGAAGAGATTCATAAAATTGTTGAGATCCAGTTCGACAGGCTCAGGAACCAGCTTGCTGAGTCGGGAATTGACCTTAGAATTAAAAAGGAAGGATTGGATTGGCTTACAGAACGCGGATTTGATCCTCAATTTGGAGCAAGGCCTGTAAAAAGACTCATACAGAAATTTTTACTCAATGAACTGTCGAAAATGATTTTGCAGGATAAGGTTGAAAAAGCTAAACCAGTGGTTATTGATGTAAAAGATAATATGCTGATATTCATAAATGCAGAATGATCTTTAAGGTTAGTTTTGAATGTTGATCTTTCCAAAAAAGTTAAAGGGCAACCGCATTATGTGCGGTTGCCCTTTATTTTTTTTTAAGCTGAGAATAAGAATTTTCAGAAAAATTAATTAAAGCTTTTTAGTGCATCATCCCTCTTATTATATATTTCAAAAACATTGTGAAGCTGAAGTAGCTTAAACAGTTCCATAACTTCTTCAGAAATATTGGAGATTTTGAAATAACCATAATTGTTATTTGCAGTTTTCATAATGGAAAGGAAAACTCCAAAACCCGAACTGTCAATAAACTGCACCCCGCTGAGGTCCAACACAAGTTTTGTATTAGGGGATGAAAACAGGGCTTTCATTTCTTCCTTAACCTGCTCGGTAATAAGTGCATTAAACCTGTTTACCCCCTTAAAGGAAACAACCGTAACATCATTTATACGTTCTATTTTCAGCATAATTTATGTTTGTTACTTTGAAGTTAAATTTCGTTTATAATCGATAAGTTCTGAAACAGCCTGCGAACAATCGGTTTTAAATTTAGTGATAATTTCAGGATATGATCCTGTATCTTTTTTTTTCATGCAAAGGATTTCAAGTTCTTTAAGTTTATTGGAGATTTCAGTCATCCCGAATATTGAAACAGACGATTTTGCCTTATGTGCCAGCTTCCCCAGATTTTCAAAGTCGCCCCGCTTATAAAGCACATCCATCTCATTCCGGAATTCCTCAACCTGCGAGGTGAAAATATCAATCATTTCAAGGATCAGTTCCGTATTCCCGTCCGACATTTCCTGCAAATAACTTAAATCTACTTTCTTCAATTCCTTATTATTGGTTTTTTTTGCTTACTTTATGCTCAGGGTTTATAAATTCAGTTGCGCATGCTGTTAATTAAAAGTAAATTTATTTTTTTAATTTTAGATATAAAAATGTTTCATTTACATTTTAACTTTAACACATCCAGATTACAGTAAATATTCATAGCCTAAATACTTCCACCATATGAAGAAAATATTTCCGATTTTGTTCACTCTTCTGCTGATTTTTTCTTCTGTTTTTTCGCAGGTAAGTGATAAAAACAAAAAGGCAGCCAAAACAGCCTATAATTCTGCAGTTGAGAATATACAAACCATGAATTTTCAGGCTGCCTTAAGCTATCTTGATGCAGCTGTTGAACTGGATCCCGGCATGACTACTGCGCTGCTACAGAGAGCCAAGGTTAAGGTAGAACTGGGAAAGACCGATGATGCCATTAAGGACTTTAAAAAGGTCATTGAAAAGGACCCTGGGAATGGTGAATCATACTTTTACTTGGGTTATTTGCCTTTTACTTCAGATACTTCGCAACTAATTATCAACAATCTGAATATGGCTATTCAAAAAGGCTATAAACAACCTCAGGCCTTTTATTACAGAGGAATGTATTACCTGCTAAGTGAGCAGTATTCGGAGGCAATTAACGATTTTACTTCCGCAACAGAATTAAAGCCCAATTACCCGCTTGCCTACCATAACAGAGCATCAGCAAAAGAGCACTGGGCGATATGCAGGGAGCCCTTTACGATTACAGGATGGCTGTAAATTATAAAAATGATTTTCCCTTGCCTTTAACAATATGGGAAGTGTAAAGATTGCCCTCGGAGATTATGAAGGTGCACTTGCAGATTACTCTGTGGCAATTACCCTTGACCCTCAGTTTTACATCGCCTATAACAATCGTGGAGCTGCCAAATATTTTATGGGCCAACCAGATTCAGCCATGGTCGATTTCGACTCTGCACTTGCAATTCTCGGGAATTATGTGCCTGCCATGAACAATAAGGCAGCAAGTCTGTCGAAAAATGCAATGTATAAAGAGTCTTTGAGCCTTTTGACCAGATTATTGAAGGCAATTCCGGCTTTGGAAAAGCCTATCTTAACAGGGGACTGGTGAGAGAACTTACCGGCGACCTTGATGGAGCCTGTTCCGACTGGAAAAAAGCAAATGAACTTGGAGTTAAGGAAGCAGAAAAATATTTGAAGGAGTGTAAATAAATAGCCTGTTATTTTATGCAGCCTGTTTTACAAAAAAGAATATAAAATATTCCCCCTTAACCGGGATTTGATTAAAAAAATAATACAGTTATGATAAAATACCGTTATTTGCTGGCCATACTAATTCTGGGATTAGTTTCTCTCGGGCAGGTAAATGCTCAGAAGAAAAAAGAGGAAGTAAAGATAAAAAGATCAGAGTTTAAGATCCCCAACGCAGAAGGTTTTCAGGATGCATGGCTTGCTGTTCTTGACGCAAATGAATATTTTGCTCAGGGGATTGGTACCTATAATCTTGCCCGCGATCTGTTTCTGAAAGCACATCAGTACAACAGCGAGAATCCCGAATTAAACTATTTCATCGGTGTATGCTATCTCTACACCGACGATAAATATGAAGCCATCAAATATCTCAGGAAAGCCTATGAAAAAAAACCGGGAATAAGTCCGGATATAAACTACCTTTTGGGCAGAGCCTATCACCTTGTTCTTGAATTTGATAAAGCAATTGAACAATATAACTCCTACCTTCAGTCATTGCCCCCGGCAGAAAAGGTTATTCAGAGCGACGCCATCGACAAACTTATTATTGAATGCAGGAATGGAAAGGATATAATCGGTGACAGAAAGCGCCTGATTATTTCAAACTTGGGAGACAGCATCAATTCGGCTTATGATGACTATAACAGCGTTTTCGCATCAAATGATTCGGTAATATACTTTACTTCCAGGCGTCCAATGAAGCCAAAAAGTAAACGGAATCCCTACGACAATAAGTTTTATGAAGATGTTTACACCTCATCAATTACCGGAGGCGCCTGGTCGGCTGCAGTTCCTCTCAGCAAGAAAATAAACGGAAAGCATAATGATGCTGTTGTAGGAATCTCAAAAGATGATAATGAACTGTATATATACCGCGGTGAAAATAAAGGCGGAGAAATATATGCCAGTCCCCTGAAAAAAGGAAAATGGAAGTCACCCGGCTCATGGGTCTCCCGTTTTTCAAGCGACGAATCTGAGTCATCCGTATTTTTCACGCAGTCAGGCGATACCGTTTATTTTATTTCTGCTAACAAAGATCTTACCCTGGGAGGGAAGGATATTATGATATCCTATAAAAATGCCAAGGGTAAGTGGATGAAGCCAACCAACCTGAGCAGCCTGCTTAATACAAAATACGATGAAGAGGGATTGTTTCTGACCCCTGATGGAAACACACTTTATTTCTCATCGCGCGGACATAATACCATGGGAGGATTTGATGTGTTTAAGTCGGTCATGCAGGACGATGGAACCTGGTCTGATCCTGTTAACATGGGATATCCCGTGAATACTCCTGATGATGAACTGTTTTTCTGTCTTTCTGCAAATGGAAAGGCTGCTTATCTTTCAACAATACGCGACGGGGGAATTGGCGCCAAGGATATCTATAAACTTGTATTCCTTGGATCTGAGAAAGAAATGATTCTTGAAAATGAAGATATCCTTATAGCCGGGATTCCTGACGGAAAAAAGATTGGTTTCTTTACCATACCCGAAGCTATTCCTATTGATTCCTTTTATTATCTGAAGGGGAGGGTTCTTAATAAATCCAATGATGAGCCTGTAGTTGCAAAACTCGAATTTGTTGATCCTGAAGAATCAAAAGTAATAGCTACGGCCATTTCAAACGATCAGGGTGAATACCAGGCCAAATTCCTTGTGGCTAAAAATTATGGAGTCGAAATAGTTGCAAAGGATTATCTGTTCTTCCTGGATGTGGTTAATATGGACTCGGCTACTACCGATGAACCCTATATCCACGACTTCCATCTCGAAAAAGTTGAGGTGGGAACCAAGGTGGTTCTGGAAAATATTTATTTTGAAACCAATAAGGCTACGCTTACTGCAGCCTCATATCCGCAGTTAAATCAGGTGGTGACCTTCCTTCAGAATAATGAAACCATTCATCTTGAAATTTCAGGTCATACCGATAATGTTGGATCTCTGAAAGCAAATATGAAACTTTCCGAAGACCGTGCCAAGGCTGTGGTTGACTATTTTATAGCTAATGGAATCGATAAATCCAGACTTGAAGCCAAAGGCTATGCATTCAATCAGCCAATAGCTCCAAATGACACTCCGGAAGGCAGGGAGAAAAACCGGAGAGTAGAATTTAAGGTTATTTCTAAATAGTGTTTTCTTTGGCTGTGATTTCGGCGGAAAATGCTTTTAAACAAATTGGAGCCTTAAAAAAAGTACTACTTTTGACGTCGGAAAAGAGGACCTAAAATTTAATTCCGATGCCAGATGAAATATACTGTATTTAATGAAATTCATAAAAAACTGGGGGGCCGGCTGGTCCCCTTTGCCGGGTTTGAAATGCCTGTTGAATATTCCGGTATTAACGATGAACACCTTACTGTAAGAGAAAAACTTGGGGTATTCGATGTTTCCCACATGGGAGAGATATGGGTAAAAGGATCCGGAGCAAAGAAATTTGTTCAGAAAGTAACCTCCAATGATGTGAACAAACTCGTCCCCGGCAAAATACAATACAGTTGCTTCCCTAACGGTAAAGGGGGAATTGTGGATGACCTGCTGGTGTATTATTATGAAGATTCAAAATTTCTTCTCGTGGTAAATGCTTCAAATACGGATAAGGATTTTGAATGGCTGAAGAGCCAGAATTCGGAAGGCGTTGACATAGAAAATGCAAGTGATACTATTTCACAACTCGCCATCCAGGGACCACTGGCCATAAAAGCACTTCAGAAACTTACCAGTGTAAATTTGGCGGAGATACCTTATTACAGCTTTGTGACAGGAGAATTTGCCGGAGAAAAAGAAGTTATTATTTCAGCTACAGGTTATACCGGGGCCGGAGGCTTTGAGCTTTATTTTTACAATGACAATGCTGTTTCGATTTGGGAGAAAATTATGGAAGCCGGAGCTGAGTTTGGAATCAAACCCATAGGCCTGGCAGCCAGAGATACCCTCCGACTCGAAGTGGGTTATTGTCTCTACGGAAACGATATTGATGATACTACCAGTCCTTTGGAAGCCGGTCTTGGATGGATCACTAAATTTACTGAAGGAAATGATTTCATCGATCGCCCTTTCATGGAGAAGCTTAAGGCCGATGGACTAAAAAGGAAATTAGTCGGTTTTGAAATGGTGGACCGTGGTATCCCCCGTCAGCATTATGAAGTGGCAGATCACAAGGGAGAGGTAATTGGCGAGGTTACCTCCGGTACTATGTCTCCCATGCTTAAAATTGGTATTGGTATGGCTTATGTTAAAACAGAATATGCCAGGACAGGTAATGAAATTTTTATTCGCGTCAGAAACAAAGATCTGAAAGCAAAAATAGTTGAGATGCCTTTTTATAAAAAGTAAAACATGCTGGAGAAATTGTTATGGGAAAGAATAAAATAGAGGTATGTTTCTCACCTGCACTGTATCCTTATTTTGAAAATCCTGAAGCCATCGTTGTTGTAAGCGATATTCTGCGGGCCTCTTCCGCTATCTGTACTGCTTTTATTAATGGAGCCGACCGGATCATTCCCGTTGGAACCATAGAGGAAGCCAGAGAATTTAAATCAAGGGGCTATATGGTTGCTGCCGAGCGCGACGGTATAGTGAAGGATTTTGCCGATTTTGGGAATTCACCCTTCAACTTTACTCCTGAAAGAGTAAATAATAAACATATCGTGTACAGTACAACCAACGGAACGCAGGCTGTTCAGCTGGCTTCTTCTGGATACAAAGTTATTATAGGAGCATTCCTGAACCTTCAGGCCTTGTGTGATTATGCCATTTCTGAATCCCGCGATATTATTGTTCTTTGTGCAGGATGGAAACATAAATTCAACCTTGAAGATACCCTCTTTGCAGGTGCAATGACTGATTTACTGATCGAATCGGGAAAGTTTGAAACGATTTGTGATTCCGCACTTGCTTCAAGAGATCTTTGGAATTTAGCCAGGCATGATCTGATAGGGTATGTGGATAAATCGGCACAGCGAAACCGCCTTAAGAAGAATGGTCTCGACGATGTAATTGAATATTGCCTGAGCCTTGATTTAAGCCGTATTATTCCGGTCCTTGAAAAGGATTATCTGGTTAAGCTCTCCGGATTTGAATAGATTGTGAATTAATTAACAATTCATTCCTTTTTATTAACCATAAGCCCTCTTTTTGTTTTAATTCGTAATATAATGTTTAATTTTACGGTTAAACAAAACGGTTTTAACTCCCTTTAATAATAAACTATTTTATCATGAAAAAGCATAATTTTTCTGCAGGTCCATCCATTCTTTCACAATTCACAATCGAAAATACGGCAAAAGCTATTCTTGACTTCAATGGCTCAGGATTGTCAATACTGGAAATATCCCACAGGAGTAAGGATTTTATTGCTGTTGTTGATGAAGCTACCGCCCTTTTTAAAGAATTGCTGCAGATACCCGAAGGCTATTCAGTATTATTTCTTCAGGGAGGTGCTAGCCTTCAGTTTGCGCAGGTCCCATACAATCTCCTGAATAAAAAGGCAGCTTACCTGGATACAGGGGTATGGGCATCCAAAGCTATTAAGGAAGCAAAACTTTTTGGAGAGGTAACTGTCGTTGCATCTTCAAAAGACAGGAATTACGCTTATATTCCAAAAGATTTTAAGGTTCCTGAGGATGTAGACTATCTGCATATTACAACCAATAATACCATTTATGGTACCGAACTTCATAAAGATTTGAATGTTAAGGTTCCCCTTGTTGCCGACATGTCATCGGATATCTTCAGCCGGCCGGTTGACGTTTCAAAATATGCAATTATATACGGAGGTGCACAGAAAAACCTTGCGCCTGCAGGAGTTACTTTTGTGATTATTAAAAATGATATTCTTGGTAAAGTAGACCGTCCAATCCCTTCAATGATGAATTACCAGATTCACATTGAAAATGAGTCTATGTTTAATACACCTCCCTGTATAGCAATTTATTCTGCATTGCAAACCCTCAAATGGTATAAAGAGCAGGGTGGAGTTGCTGCCATGTATGCCCTTAATCTCAAAAAGGCTGAAATTCTATATGCTGAAATTGAAAGAAATAAAATGTTCAGGGGGACTGTAGAAAAAGCCGAAGACCGCTCAATTATGAATGTTTGTTTTGTAATGGACGAAGCATACAAGGATAAGGAAGAAGATTTTTCCAAATTTGCATCTGCTGCAGGTATGGTAGGATTGAAAGGACACCGCTCTGTTGGCGGATTCAGAGCATCCATCTATAATGCAATGCCATTGGAAAGTGTTCAGGCACTGGTAAACTGTATGAAGGAATTTGAAGCCAAAGCTTAAAACCACTAAAGATAACATGCCATGAAAAAAATTCTGATTGCAACTGATAAACCATTCTCAAAGCCTGCCGTACAGGCGATTCAGGATGTCATAAAGGAAGCGGGATATGAATCCGTTCTTCTTGAGAAATATTCTTCAGCATCCGAATTCCATAAGGCAGCTGCTGATGTGGATGCCATTATTATCAGATCTGATGTGGTTGACAAAGAAGTTATAAAGGCTGCCAAAAACCTGAAAATTGTGGTAAGGGCAGGAGCGGGCTATGATAATGTTGATCTTGCTGCTGCTTCCGAAAGAGGTATTGTTGTTATGAATACTCCCGGACAAAATTCCAATGCTGTTGCAGAACTGGTATTCGGGATGCTGGTTTATTTGAACAGAGGGGGATTCGATGGCTCTTCCGGAACGGAGCTTCGCAATAAAAAAATCGGTATTCATGCATATGGATATGTTGGACGCATCGTAGCTCTTATAGCTAAAGGATTTGGAATGAAGGTGTATGCGCATGACCCATTTGTTGACAGGGTAATAATTGAAAATGATGGAGTTAAATGGGAAGAGTCTGCAGCTGAAATGTACAGCAAATGCCAGTATGTCTCCCTGCATATTCCTGCTAATAAGCAAACTAAGGAAACCATTAATTTTGAACTCCTGAACAGCATGCCGGAAGGTGCTACTCTGGTAAATACTGCCCGTAAGGAAGTAATTCATGAACCCTCCCTTATTAAAATGTTTGAACAAAGGGACGATTTCAGATATGCTACCGATATTGAACCTGATTGCAAAGAACAGCTGGCTAAATATAAAGGTCGCTATTTTGCAACCCCCAAGAAAATGGGAGCTCAGACTGCGGAAGCAAATCTGAATGCCGGCGTGGCAGCTGCACGTCAGATCATAAACTTTCTGGATAAAGGGGATACGACCTTCCAGGTTAACAAATAATATTTTGTATTCATCCGGCAAAGACGCAGCCTTCCATTACGGAATGCGTCTTTGTCATTTTAAATAAATGACAAACATGGCAATTATCAAAGCTTTCAGAGGATACAGACCGCAAAAACAGTATGTCGATAAAGTGGCGTCGCGACCCTATGATGTTTTAAATTCAGATGAAGCCCGCGAAGAAGTTAAAGGGAATCCTTATTCCTTTCTCCACGTTGTTAAGCCTGAAGTTGACCTTCCAAAAGATATTGACCTTCATTCTGATGTGGTGTATTCCAAAGCGAAGGAAAATCTCCGGAAGCTAATATCGGAAGGGATGTTTGTGCAGGACGAGGAAGAGCATCTTTATATTTATGCCCAAACAATGTGGGATAAAACCCAGTATGGAATTGTGGCTTGTGCCGCGGTTGAAGATTACATGAACAACGTGATCAAAAAACATGAATTGACAAGGCCTGATAAGGAAGAGGACAGGATGAACCATATTCGTGTTTCAAATTTTAATGCCGAACCTGTTTTCTTTGCCTACCCCGATCATAAGGAATTAAAAGAAATAACCACAAAGGTAGCCGGTGGAAAACCTGAATATGACTTTAAAACTCCGGATGGAGTAGGACACCGGCTTTGGCTCATCAGCGATAAAAAGACAATCAGGCGCATAGAAGAAATTTTCAGGGATGATATTCCTGCAACCTATGTTGCTGACGGACATCACAGAACAGCGGCCGCAGCCCTTGTAGGAAATGAAAGAAGGAAAAATAATCCTGCACATACCGGAAAAGAAGAATATAACTTTTTCCTTGCTGTGCATTTCCCTGCAGGCGAACTGACTATTATTGACTACAATCGTCTGGTTACAGATTTGAATGGGCATACTGTCCCTGAGTTTATTGATAAACTCAAAGAGAACTTCGTTATTGAAGAAAAAGGAAAGGAAATTTATAAACCCTCTTCACTTCATAATTTTAGTATGTACCTGTCAGGTATATGGTATTCTCTTACCGCAAAAAAAGGAACTTACAACGACAATGACCCAATTGCCTGCCTTGATGTGAACGTATTGTCAGAGACTGTTTTAGGTCCGGTTCTGAATATTACGGATCTGCGTAAGTCGACTCGAATCGATTTTGTGGGTGGTATTCGCGGATTGGGTGAATTGAAAAAAAGGGTTGACAGTGGCGAAATGGCAGCTGCCTTTGCCCTTTATCCCGTAAGTATGAAACAACTTATGGATATTGCCGATACAGGAAATATAATGCCCCCGAAAACTACATGGTTTGAACCAAAGCTCAGAAGCGGACTCGTAATTCATGAACTGGAATAGCAAACTCAGGTTTTTTCGCATTCGTGGCAGAAAATCAAATAATTAGAATAGAAATTCTTATTCATACATAAATGTTTACAGGGGATTTATGCTTAATCCCCTGAATTATTTCCTGCCTCCCTTTTTTTCTATAAATTTGAGAAAATAAATATTTCTGCGTGGAACTTTCTGATTACGATATCCGTGAATTTATTTCCAGTCTGCCAAAGGGTATAACTTTGGTCGCTGTAAGTAAAACAAAGCCCGTTGAAGAAATTCTCAGGGTATATCATGCCGGGCATAAAATATTTGGAGAAAACAGGGTGCAGGAACTTAGTTCTAAATATGAGCAACTCCCCAAAGATATTCAGTGGCATCAGATCGGTCATCTTCAAAGCAATAAAGTAAAATATATTGCCCCCTTTGTTAGTATGATTCACTCTATAGACAGTTTTAAAATCCTTAGAATTGTTGAACAGGAAGCCAAAAAATCGGACCGTGTTATTGATATCTTGTTGCAGGTGTATATTGCAGAGGAAGAATCTAAATTCGGACTGGATAGGGACGAGGTGCTTGAGATTTTAAATTCAAAGGAATTTTACGAGCTTCAAAATATCAGGCTAAGGGGATTGATGGGAATCGCAACCTATACCGAAAACAGGGAACAGGTTAGAAAGGAATTCCGGCAATTGCATGAATTTTTCCTGAAGTGCAAGTCTGAATATTTCGCCGGAAATTCATCTTTTTCTGAACTCTCAATGGGAATGTCGGGAGATTACCAGATTGCCATCGAAGAAGGTGCAACAATAATTCGTCTTGGAAGTATCATTTTTGGTGAAAGAAATTATCTTTGAAAGATGGGTTTACTGACAAATGCATTTTCAATTCATCACTCGTCATTTCATTCATAATTTGAACATTAAACGATTAACTTGAAGGCTGAAAACCAGTAATAAAATCATCAGAATGGCAAATTTATCAACTACTTATGCCGGGCTAAACTTAAGGAATCCCTTTATTATCGGCAGCTCAGGAATTACCAGTTCTCTCGATAAAATAAGGAAACTTGATTCACTGGGTGCAGGCGCCATTGTTCTGAAATCATTGTTTGAGGAACAAATTCGTCATGAAGCAGGCCGAAACCTTGAGGGCTCCGATTATCCTGAGGCTCATGATTATGTGAAGGCATATACCCGTGAAAATTCTGTGTCTGAATACCTTGAATTAATCAGAGATGCCAAAAGAGCCATTTCCATACCTGTAATCGCAAGTATTAATTGTGTAAGTGCGTCAGAATGGATGGATTTTGCAGTAAAAATCGAGGAAGCCGGTGCGGATGCACTGGAACTCAATGTTTTTTATCTTCCTGTTGATAAGGATAAATCCTCTGCTGATTACGAAAAAATATACTGTGATATTCTTGAAGCTATGCGCGGTAAAATTAAGATACCCCTAATAATTAAACTGGGCTATCACTTCACAAATCTTACCCATCTCGTAAATCAGATATATTTTCGCAAAGCCGACAGTGTTGTTCTGTTTAACAGGTTTTATGAGCCTGATATCAACATCAGTGATATGAAGATTATATCCTCTGAGGTTTTCAGCTCCCCGGCCGATATTCGAAACAGCCTTCGCTGGGTGGGCATAATTTCCAGTTCAATTCCCCAGATCGACATTGCCGCATCCACAGGTATTCACAGCGGCGATGCGGCAGTTAAACAGATACTTGCCGGAGCCAGGGCAGTGCAGCTCTGTTCTGTCCTCTATAAAAACGGTATTGAATTTCTTCCAAAGATCATCGACAGGTTCGAATCATGGATGATTGAGCATAATTATAAATCGGTTAACGAATTCAGAGGGAAATTAAACTATGGAAACGTTGGTGATCCTGCAGTTTATGAACGAGCTCAGTTTATGAAATACTTTTCATCACAATCCTAATTCAGCAAATCCGGATCAATCCTTACCGGACCGGATACATTGCTTAATATGGAAAGAAGCTCATTTACCAGCTTGCGTTTTTCCTGAGGTACACTTTCCAACCTTGATCTGACCATTTCATAACGGGCTGTTCTTTGCTGAGAATTGAGATTCATTGAATTTTCTTCTACTACTGAAAATGCTTCAATCGAGGTGTAGTATTCTTTCTCAGAAATAACCATTTCTATAAATTCGTCGATATATTCAGAAAAGTCGAGCCCACATTGCCAGCATGCAGAAACCAGCAAGTCAAGTCCATCAGATTTGCGGTATTTATTAACAGCTTCCATAAAAATCGGTACAGCTGCCGGGTCCTTGATATCATTTAATAAGCCGGTTAATCCTTCCCTTACCATCTCTGATTTACTTGTAAAAAGAAGATTTATCAGATCCGGAAGTAACTTAACATTCCCGTGAATTCTCAGCTCCTGAATGGTTTCAGATATGGTGTTTTCATCAGGCGAACTTAATCCTGCCAGCAGATTTTTTTGGGTTTCATCTTTATTTTCCACTCTATTCACAAATTTTATTTGCAATATTTTTCTGCGTAGTTAAATGCTTCTTTGTTACCCATTCTTTTAGCCATCTCAAAACAGAAGCAGGCATCGTCCATATTTCCGGTATTTTGAGCTGCTATCCCCTTGTTTAAATAACTTTCTGAATCATTTGGATTCAAATCCAGGGCCATAGAAAGGTCTTTCCAGGCATACTGATAGGTTCTCGTTTTTAAATAGGTGGCGCCTCGTGCTGCAAAATAACGTGCGTCTTTCTGATTGATTTTCAGAGAAGTGCTGAAGCAGTTTAAGGCATCAAAATAATTTCCGTTTTCATAATTAATCATACCAAAATAATACCATGCGGAATCACTTCCCGGATAGTACTGAAGATAGTTTTTCATGTCGTTTACAGCCTCATCATAATTTCCGGTCTTACTTAAAGCTCTCGCTCTGCCAATTGTATATCGAAGCTCCTCCGGGTCCAGTTTAATCGCTGCATTATAATCCTCAAGGGCTGCCTTATATTTTCCGGCCATGTATAATAATTCTGCTCTCTTAGTAAATAACTCAGGATTTTTACGATCGAACTCAATGGCTTTGGTGAGTTCCTCCAGTGCCAGTTTTTCATTCCCCGATAACATATAAATTTCTGCTCTTTTAGCATATATGGGTGCTTTGCGATAGCCTTTGCCAAGACCATCTGAAAGAACATCCAGTGCCTCAGGATATTTTTTTAGTTTCGTAAGGTAACCCGCCTCGGCAAGAGTCTGGTCGAATCCTGTGTACCAGCTTCCGTTTTTCCAGAAATCAATATATTGAGGGTCATTCTCAAGTTTTGATAATGCCGGGTCAAGAAGCAGTGTACTTTCGGGAAGACGGTAATTACTGGTTAGATGTGCCTGAAGTGCTTCAACGCAATGGCTGGCATCACCCAGCTCCGCATAGCACCTGGCAATCCATATAGAGGCTTCTCCTTTAGAGGCTTTTTCAACCTTATCAAATTGCTGAATCGCCATTTTATACTGTGATAATCTGTACAATGCCAGACCCTTGTTTAAAAAAGCATCCGGATTATTAAAATTCAATTCGAGTGATTTATCAATGTAATATAAAGCCGAATCATTCTGACCGGATTCCAGCTTTGCTTTCCCTGTGAGGTAAAAAATTTCAGCCTTGGTTTGTGAAAACAAAGCAAAAAATGGAACCATCCAAAGAATTAAAAACAACAATATGGTTTTTAGTGGAAACTTCACTTTTCTGAGTTTTTCGCGTTTACATCAGTATATAAATGAATAAAGCCTACAATATTTCTAACCTCAGTACCTGTCAATCTTTTTTCAAATACGTCGCAAATGTAATAGTATACACCTGGTGATGCCATCTTATTTGAATTTGAAATTTTCCCATCCCAGTTTATATCAGGATCATCGGTCTGGAAAATCAGCTGTCCCCATCGGTTAAATATTTTCATATCGATTTTCTCAACAAACTGGTAAGGAAAAGGATGCAGGAAATCATTTACCCCATCTCCGTTAGGAGTGAAAACATTGGGTATTTCATAATTAAAACATTCGTCCACACACATATTTGTGGAGGGCTTACTCTCATTCCCAAATGAATCAATTGCAGTTACATAATAGCAGGCCGCCAGACTGGAGGCCGGTCTGTGAATATATGTCGTTAATTCTGTGCTGTCGATAAGTGTATGCGGCAGATTTAGCTGTGGGGTGTAGTAAATATTATACCTGACTACATCATCTGCACATGCACTGTCGGAAATTGACCAGCTCAGAAAATTATAGGTACTGTCGCATATTGAGGATACCTGCAATGTGGGAGGACAGGGAGGAATCGTATCCATGGGTGTTCCGCAGCCAACATGTGATACATTCTCCATAAAGTAGGTAATGCCATTGAGGCTTCGGGTAGCCTTTGATTTAATCTGATAGCAATATTCGTTACCGTTTACAAGTCCGCTATTTGTATAAGTATCTGCATCCGTGACATAGATTGAATCAAAGACGCCTGAATTTTTATTAAAACGATAAACTGTATTCTCATAGTTCAGCCAGGGTACATTTCTCACAAACTTCAGTCCTATTGCATTGTCCATTTCGGAAACTTCAGGATACATGGTTGATGCAATTTCAGGCTTTCCAATTAAGAAGCGATTACCGGGAGCGTCATTGTAAAGCTCTACCGAGTAGGTATAAGGGAACCGGAGTGTATTTATATTTGTGTCGGTATAGACCGTGTCATTCAGGTCACTCGTGGTAAACCGGTGAACCTCGGATAAATTCATCCCAAACAGGTTATCTGCTCTGTAAATGATGTATTCATATGGTCCGTTCGCGGGAATGGTATCCAGTTTCAATGGTTTTGCCCAGGAGAGGAATATTTCACCGTTAACGGCATCTGATTTGGTTACTGAAGTATTGAGGATAGAAGGTGAACCTGGAGTAAGTATTGTGCAGCTTTCATCGGAAGGGATACTTTCAGAACCATCCGGATATACAGCAACAACCCGGTAGCAATATTCTGTTCCCTGAAGCAATCCTTTACCGTTTCCATCGTCAATAAAAATGCTGTCAGTCCCCGCAGAGGTCGATCCGGCAAGCTTAAAGCCGGCATAAGCCGGTAATCCATATGAACAGCTGTCGGGCATATATCCCGATGAACTGGTCCTCCGGTAGATATTATAATGCCTTATATTATCACATTCCCCGGCTTTCCATTGAACCCGAATAAGGTTACTTGCCGGCACGAGCTTAACATTCTGTGGTGGAGGTCCAAGAACATTGATTTCCAGGTTGTCAATATCCACCAGTGAAAGCTTAGGGTTTAAATCATTGGTTTTCACCAGCACGCTGTAAGGCTGCTTTCTCACATGCTCACAGGTGGTTTGCCATATAAACCTGGTTATAATCTCACCCGGAACGCTCGAAACAAACATGGTGTCGGCCGGACTGTCCTTAACAACAAAGGGTCCGCCCGTTAAGAAATGCTTCAGAGGATCGAAGTTGGCATCAGTGCTCCTTATATCATAGCTTATCTTAGTACCGGCAACGACGCATAATTTGGGAAGACTATCATTTACAGGTGGCAGGTTGGTTGTTTTGTAAACCTCCACCTGCATATCTCTTACAATATTTCCTATTTTAATATTTTTTCTCCATTCTTCAATATTCATGGCAATATTGTAGATTCCTGTATCCACAGGAGTATTCCACACAAGATCTCCGGTTATTGCATCAACATACAAGGTGTCACTGGCTTTGGGCAGAGTATAGCCGGGAATTGGTTCTCCGTTTTGTTGTGTACAAACGGTAAGCGAATACGAAATACTGTCGCCATCAGGATCAAATGCAGCTGGGTTATGGATGAAGATCTGGTTCAGCCCTGCTTTATCAAAGGGAGGGTTTAGTAACACAGGTGTGCTGTTTTGTCCGATCTGAGGATTTATGCTAATGGTTGTTTTTATGGAAAAGATTACGTTTACAGAATTTGGAATATTCTTTACACCATAATTCCTGTTAGGATCCTGAACAACGATAACATAGGTGCCAGGTCCCGGAAAAGTATGTTGCTTTACATAAACATTTTTACGATAATCATTTGGCAAGTTAAAAGCAAGAATCCTCGGGGCAATTGAGGTTGAATTATCTCCCCACTGTACCTCCAGTTCTGGTCGGTCGGCAGCTGAGAGCACATAAGTATATGTAGTTATGGTGATTTCGTAGGTAAGATCCTTAACCTGCCTGAGCGTTATTTCGCCGGCACGGTTATGTGTGGCAAATACCGGATTGAAACCTGTTGCGGGGAGACAAAGGAGCAGGACGGATAAAATAATATATTGTAATAGGGATTTCATTAATTTTCCAGTTCTATTGAAGTCTCGGGATTATATTTGTTAAAGCGATATCCGTTTTCCTTTCCTTTCCAGTTGATTATTAAAAGATTTGTCTGATCGTCCCACAGATCGAACATAAGTTTATTTGTGATTTTCAAACTGCGTGCAGCGGGTTCAAGACCATCTACACGAAAATGAAACCATATGGCATCCTCATTAATCTCACTTGTCTGGTAGATTAACCTGAGTTTTTTGCTTTTGTTCACCTCAATAATCAGACAAGAGTTCACATAATCACTAATAATACTTGCATTAGCCACTTCGTCTGCTTTTTCCATTTCAACCTCCTTCTGGTAAGTGTTTTTCAGACAAAGAGCAAAATCATTTGTAAAAACCTTTACCGAAAGCGATTTCTCCGCTTCACTCAGTTCCAGATTACAAACCGATACATGAACGGGGTGCACGGCATACAAAAAAAAGGAAAGAACCAGCTTTAGCACTAAAAAATTCATGCTCTTAATTTTGTGTAAAATTATACAATAATTTCTTTACTTTGCTGCAAAATCAATATATGTCTGAATTTCATCTATACCTGAAATTAGGAATTGAACATATTGCCGATTTCCAGAGTTACGATCACATTTTATTTATTATTTCACTTTCAGTGATTTATCCGATCAAATACTGGAAAAAAATTCTGATCCTGATCACTGCATTTACCATAGGTCACAGCATTACGCTTGCCCTTGCCACACTCAGGCTAATTACAATAAATACAAGGCTCGTTGAATTCCTTATCCCACTTACCATATTTATTACAGCGGCAGGAAATCTCCTGCAAAAATCGGACAATTTCAACAGCAAACTTCATAAATTTAAGTACCTGGCGGCATTATTTTTTGGATTAATCCATGGCATGGGATTTTCAAATTACCTGAGTAGTCTGCTGGGCCGGTCCGAAAGCCTTTTGACCCCTCTGTTTTCATTTAATGTGGGAATTGAAATAGGTCAGATTACTATTCTTTTGATTATTAATGCATTATCACTGCTTATTGTTGATGTTGCAGGTGTAAAACGAAGAGAGTGGATACTCGTTTGGTCGGGTGTGGCATTGGGAGTTTCTACAATATTGATGGTTGACAGGTTCCCCTGGTAAGATTAAAGCCTGATAAATATGAACTGGGACGATGATATAAAGGATTTCAGTACGTTTCTTAAACTGGAGAAATCCCTTTCGAAAAATTCGATTGAAGCCTACCATTCAGATATTACGCGACTCGTGCAATATCTTGATTATCATAAATTGGATCTGAATCCCACCGAAATTACCCTGGAAAATCTTACAGCATTTCTGGAATGGGTTAATAAAATGGGAGGTAGTGCGAGAACACAGGCCAGGATTATTTCAGGTATAAAGGCATTTTACCGTTTTATGATTATGAATGATAAGATGGAGTCTGATCCCACAGAATTACTTGAAACACCTAAGATTGGAAGGAAGCTGCCGGATATTCTCAGCGTGGAGGAAATCGACAGGATTATTTCGGCAGTTGATCTTAGTAAACCGGAAGGGCACAGAAACAGAGCCATCCTTGAAGTATTATACAGTTGCGGATTGCGGGTTTCGGAGCTGACAGAACTGAAAATTTCAAATATATACCTGGAAAAGGGATTTATCAGGGTTATCGGAAAAGGGAATAAGGAAAGACTGGTTCCGATCGGCGGAAAGGCAGGCCGGGAAATCCGAAATTATCTTCCTGACCGGAACAGCCTGGAAACCATAAGTAAAGACAGTCAGGATATTCTTTTCCTGAATCGGAGGGGACGAAAGCTTACCAGGGTAATGATTTTTACAATAATAAAAGACCTTGCCACAAAAATAGGCCTCAAAAAACATGTGAGTCCTCATACATTCCGGCATTCATTTGCAACCCATCTCATTGAGGGTGGGGCAGATCTGAGAGCAGTGCAGGAAATGCTGGGACATGAGAGTATTCTTACCACTGAGATTTATACTCACCTCGATCGGGAGTTTCTGCGCAATACCATAATTAGTTTCCACCCCCGTTCACATTGAGTTGCAGGAATTCCGGCAATGCAATCTGCAGGTATTATTAAAGTAATTTAGAATTATTTTACGGAATTTTATAATACATTTGTACTCGCAAAAAAATGCTCTTTATAATAAATTCAAATAACAAAAAGAAAGGATAATAAAATGCCACAAGTGAAACGCGTTTATACCTTTGGTAACAAGAAAGCCGAAGGAAAAGCTGACATGAAGAATCTGCTTGGCGGTAAAGGTGCCAACCTTGCTGAAATGAACCTTATCGGAGTTCCCGTACCTCCGGGGTTTACCATTACAACTGAAGTTTGTGCAGAATACAACAAATTTGGCAAGGAAAAAGTCGTGGAACTCGTCAAATCCGAAGTTGAAGCTGCCGTAAAAAATATTGAAAGCATCATGAACACCAAATTCGGAAGCAATGAAAACCCATGTCTGGTTTCTGTCCGCTCCGGAGCCCGTGCTTCTATGCCCGGAATGATGGATACTGTTCTCAACCTGGGAATGAACGATGATGCTGTTGAAGGACTGATACGCAAAACCGGAAATCCCCGTTTCGCATGGGATTCATATAGACGTTTTGTGCAGATGTATGGTGACGTTGTTCTAGGAATGAAACCTGAGTCAAAAGAAGATCAGGATCCTTTCGAGGAAATTATCGACCATATGAAAGAGAAGAAAGGTGTTGAAGATGATACCGATCTTTCCGTAGATGATCTTAAAGAACTTGTTAAATTATTCAAATCTGCAGTTAAAAAGCAAACCGGCAAAGATTTTCCATCCAATCCATGGGAACAGCTTTGGGGAGCTGTTTGTGCCGTTTTCGACAGCTGGATGAACGAAAGAGCAATATATTACCGTGCCCTGAATAACATTCCAGAAGAATGGGGAACTGCCGTTACCGTTCAGGCTATGGTTTTCGGTAATATGGGTAACAACTCCGGAACCGGCGTTTGTTTCTCCAGAGATGCTTCAACCGGTGAAAATATTTTCAATGGTGAATACCTGATCAATGCACAGGGAGAAGATGTGGTTGCCGGTATCAGAACACCTCAGCAGATTACCAAAGAGGGTTCTCTTCGCTGGGCTGCTCTTGCCATGGTTTCTGAAAGTGAAAGGGCTTCCAAATTTCCTTCCCTCGAAGAAATTATGCCTGAAGTGTATAAAGAGCTCAATGAAACACAGCATAAACTTGAAGTGCATTATAAGGATATGCAGGATATGGAGTTCACCATGCAGGATGGTAAGCTTTGGCTACTCCAGACCCGTAACGGTAAACGTACAGGTGCTGCAATGGTGAAAATTGCCATGGATATGCTTAGAGAAGGTGTTATTGATGAGAAAACTGCCATTAAGCGTTGCGAAGCAGCCAAGCTTGATGAATTGCTTCACCCGGTTTTTGAAAAGACTGCTATTAAGAAAGCAGTGGTTCTTGCAAAAGGATTGCCTGCTTCTCCCGGAGCTGCAACCGGTAAGATTGTGTTCTTTGCCGACGAAGTAGAAAACTTCTCTTCCAAGGGAGAAAAAGTGGTACTGGTTCGTACAGAAACTTCCCCTGAAGACCTCAAAGGGATGAACCTCGCACAGGGTATTTTAACTGCAAGGGGAGGAATGACCTCTCACGCTGCCGTTGTTGCCAGAGGAATGGGAAAATGCTGCGTATCAGGTGCCGGTGCAGTTAAAATTAATTACAAAACCAGAACAATGGTTTGTGATGGTAAAACCTATAAGGAAGGCGACTGGATTTCACTGAACGGTTCTACCGGAGAAGTGTATGAAGGAAAAATTGCTACCATTGATCCTGAAATGAGCGGTGACTTTGGCGAACTTATGCTTCTGGCTGATAAATACGCCACCATGAAGGTTCGTACCAATGCCGATACTCCCCACGATTCTATCGTAGCCCGTAACTTCGGTGCACAGGGAATCGGTCTTTGCCGTACTGAACATATGTTTTTCGAAGGCGACCGGATTAAACCCATGCGTGAAATGATCCTTGCAGCCGATGAAGCTGGCAGAAGAAAAGCTCTTGCCAAACTTCTTCCAATCCAGAGAAGTGATTTCGAAGGTATCTTCGAAGCCATGAAAGGACTGCCGGTTACTGTTCGTCTCCTCGATCCGCCTCTTCACGAATTTGTTCCCCATGAACCTGAAAATCAGAAGGAAATGGCCAAAGAGCTGGGAATCAGTGTTGAGGAAGTTAAGCAAAAAGTTGATGATCTTGCTGAGTTTAACCCAATGCTCGGACACAGAGGCTGCCGTTTAGGTAATACCTATCCTGAGATCACCGAGATGCAGGCAAGAGCTATCATTGAAGCTGCAATAAACCTTAAGAAAAAAGGTGTGGAAACGATTCCTGAAATTATGGTTCCTCTCATTGGAACAATTAAGGAATTCGAATTGCAGGAACAAATTATCAGAACAACTGCTGAAAAAGTTTTTGCAGAAACAGGAATGAAAGTTGAATACCTCGTAGGTACCATGATTGAAATTCCAAGGGCTGCTCTTACTGCAGATCTGATTGCAGATAAAGCTGAGTTCTTTTCATTCGGAACCAACGACCTGACCCAGATGACCTTTGGTTATTCCAGAGATGACGCCGGGAAATTCCTTCCTGTATATTTGCAGAAAGGCCTTCTTAAAAACGATCCCTTCCAGATTCTGGATCGTGAAGGTGTTGGACAGCTTGTTGAAATGGGAACTAAAAAAGGTCGCAGCGTAAGACCAAAACTTAAAGTAGGTATTTGCGGTGAACATGGAGGCGAGCCTTCATCAGTTGAGTTCTGTCATATTGTTGGAATGAACTATGTTAGTTGTTCACCCTTCCGTGTGCCTATAGCAAGACTTGCTGCTGCACAGGCTGCTATAAATAACTAGAATTCGGGCAGGACGGAATAATTGTAAAGGATTTGATTTGAATTCAACAGTTATAATATAATGCTTTAAAAAGGCAGTAAGCAGCGGTCTTACTGCCTTTTTCTGTTTTAAAATTCTTTATCATAAAAAACTTTGTAATGAAAAAAATTGATTTAAATCAATATGGTATCCATGATGCTGTAGAAATCTATCACAATCTCTCATACGATGAATTGTTTAAGCATGAAACAGATCCATCGCTCAAGGGTTATGAAAAAGGAATAGTTACTAAGCTTGGCGCTGTCGCCGTGGACACAGGAATCTTTACGGGTAGATCACCAAAAGACAAGTTTATTGTTAAAGAAGAAACTTCTGAGAAAAACATCTGGTGGAAAACAGAAACCCAGCCTGCCGGTGATAATAAACCGGTATCACAGGAGGTATGGAATGATCTAAAGAAAATAAGTGTAAACCAGCTCTCAGGTAAGAAATTGTATGTTGAGGATGGATATGCCGGTGCTAACCCGGATACCCGACTGAAGGTCAGATTCATTATGGAAGTTGCCTGGCAGGCCCATTTTGTGAAAAATATGTTTCTACGACCCACTGAGGAAGAACTGGAGAATTTTGAACCTGATTTTGTTGTATTCAATGCTTCCAAAGCTGTTGATCCAATGTGGAAAGAGCACGGACTGCATTCAGAGGTATTTGTCGTTTTTAACCTTAAGGAAAAAATGGCGTGTATTGGCGGTACATGGTATGGGGGAGAAATGAAGAAGGGAATCTTCAGCATTATGAACTACTACCTTCCCTTAAAAGGTATGGCTGCAATGCATTGCAGCGCCAATGTTGGCAAGAAAGGGGATACAGCAATTTTCTTCGGACTTTCAGGGACCGGTAAAACAACCCTTTCCGCCGAGCCTACTCGTGCATTAATCGGCGACGATGAACATGGATGGGATGATGACGGTGTATTTAATTTCGAGGGAGGTTGCTATGCTAAAACGATCGATCTTGATCCTGAAAAGGAACCCGATATTTATCATGCCATTAAAAGAGATGCCTTGCTGGAAAATGTTGGTCTGAATGACGATTTGTCGATTAATTTCGCGGATTGCTCAAAAACCAGTAACACAAGGGTTTCATACCCTATTTACCATATTCATAATATTGTAAAACCTGTTAGTAAGGCCGGCCATGCTAAAAATGTCATTTTTCTTACAGCCGATGCTTTTGGAGTTTTACCTCCCGTTTCCAGACTGACTCCTGAGCAAACTGAGTACCATTTCATTAGTGGATACACAGCCAAGGTCGCTGGCACCGAAAGAGGTATTAATGAACCTCAGACTACTTTTTCAGCTTGTTTTGGTGCCGCCTTCCTGATGCTTGACCCTACGGTTTACTCTGAGCAGCTGACCCGCAAGATGAAACAGCACGGCACATCTGCTTATCTGGTAAACACCGGATGGATTGGAGGTCCGGTTGGAGTGGGAAGACGTATTGATATACCCAGTACCAGGTCAATAATCAATGCCATTCTTGACGGTTCGCTGGAATCAGGAGAATTTGAAATTCTTCCTTTTTTCAACCTGAGTATTCCCAAACAGGTGAAAGGAGTGGATTCAAAGCTTCTGAATCCCAGGAATTACTGGAAGTCATCTGCCGAATGGGACAAGAGTGCCCGGGATCTGGCAGGGAAATTTATTGCTAATTTTGAAAAATTTACACATAATGAGGCAGGGAGAAAGTTGGCTGAAGTAGCCGGACCAAAGCTATGATCCTTATACGAATTATTTTTCGAGGGTCTGAATAAAGGAATTCCTTACTTTTCGGACCCTTGTTTTTTGAACCTCCGGATTAATCTATTATATTTCGAACTATGAAACATTTTATTGATCTCTTTCTGATGCTCATTTCATCATATCTGATTGGAGCAATTCCTACTTCAATATGGATTGGTAAGATATTTTTCAGAATCGATATCAGGGAATTTGGAAGTGGAAATGCAGGAGCCTCCAATGCTTTCAGGGTATTTGGACCCATTGCCGGAAGCTTTGTTCTTCTGTTCGATATTTTTAAGGGATATGCTGCTGTAAATCTGGTTCAGCTGTTTTCATTCCTGCAGCCTGGCTCGGATGAAATTGTTAATGTACAGATAATACTGGGTATAGCTGCTGTACTGGGTCATATTTACCCCATATATGAAGGTTTTCGCGGAGGTAAGGGCGTGGCAACTGTTTTCGGTGTTTTACTGGCATTGCATCCACTGGCTACTGTTTGTGCTGCCGGAGTTTTTGTTGTTGCCTTTTTTGCAACACGCTATTCTTCGGTTGGATCAATCCTCGCCGGATTATCATTCCCGATATGGATAATATTTGTGTTTACTACGCCGCATTTCTTTCTTAAAATATTTTCATTGCTGGTGGCTGTCTTGCTGATATTTACACACAGGAAAAATGTCGTCAGACTCTGGAATGGAAATGAAAACAAAACCAGTATTTTTTCAAAATCTTCCAGTTAGATCGATTATTTCCTTTCTTCGACATGTCTGTTTCAGGCTTTTTTGAAAAAGCATGGACAAATTTCCGTTTAACAAATTTATTAAGAAAAAAAAGTTGAAGAAGGCAAAGTTGAATCTGGAATTCCTTTTATCAGACGTTCTGAAATTCACTTTCCAGTCTGGCCATTAAATCTTTGGCACTTATTCCCCGGTCAATCTCGTTGTTTTCCGCAATGGAGATCTTACCGGTTTCCTCCGAAACAGCTATTACAAGTGCATCGGTAACCTCGGTGGTTCCCAGAGCTGCACGATGACGCAATCCGTAGTCGGGTGGAAGGTCAGGGTTATCCGTAACGGGTAAAACAACCCTGGCAGCAAAAATCTTTTCGGCATCAATTATGATGGCTCCGTCGTGCAAAGGACTATTCTTGTTAAATATACTAATGATCAAACGGCTGGAAGTGTTTGCGTCGAGAACGTCACCAGCCTGTGCATACATCTCAAGGTTGGATTTTCTCTTTATCACAATAAGTGCACCTGTTTTGGAGTTGGAAAGGTTGATTACAGCCTTAACAATGGACTTGATCCGAAGCTTGGGCATTGCATCAATATCCATTTTAAACATTCCTTCAAGCCGAAGTTTGTTTTTATTTATATAACGGGTCCCGATTACAATCAGAAATCTCCTTATTTCCTGCTGAAACACAATGATAAGTGCAATAACCCCAACACTTATAACCTGTCCGATGATGCTGCTTAGCAATTCCATGCGAAGCATCTTAACCAGTCCCCAGAAAAAATAAATTATGATTATGGCAATGATAATATTCAGTGCCACAGTTCCACGCACAAGCATATACAACTGGTATAGCAGAATTGCGACCAGAAGAATATCCAGAACATCCAGAAAACGAACATGGAGAAAAAGTGGAATCACGAAATTTATATTTTCAGTAAATTTATAAAAATACCTTGGATTTTTATGATTTGGAACTCTCTCTTAACTTCCGGAATAAATTCCTGGTCTCAACTGCTTCCTTTACATCATGAACCCTGAGTATGCTGGCACCCTGAACAAGCGCAAACATATGCAGGGCTGTGGTACCGTTTAGTGCCTGTTCCGGACCCGTATCAAGAAATTTTGAGATCATAGATTTTCTCGAAACTCCTGCCAGGATTGGAAGTCCGATTGACCGAAAGACATTGAGATGTGCAAGAAGACTATAGTTATGATCAAGGCTTTTTCCAAAACCAAACCCGGGGTCAATCACGATATCCGCAATTCCTAATTTTCGAAGTTTCATGCTTTTTTCTGAAAGATACAGCAGGATATCATCCACAACATCTTTATATTCAGGTCTTTTTTGCATAGTGGAGGGTTCACCCTGCATATGCATAATTATATAAGCCTTCCCTGTTTCAGCAATAAGACTGAACATCTCCTCTGATTCTCCGCCTGCAGTAATATCGTTAATTATGTCGATGTCAAAATCTTTAATTAATTTCCGTGCCGTTGATGGTCTGAAAGTATCAACAGAAACAGGGATTTCAGGATAAGCTTTGCGAATCAGCTCCAGGGTAATGCTGAGTCTTTCCAGTTCAGTTCCGGAATCAACCGGCTGAGAACCCGGCCTGGTCGACATAGCACCAACATCAATAATTTCAGCACCTTCTTTTACAATCTGATCTATCCGGTCTGTAATTGCTTTCTTATCCAGGTATTTTCCACCGTCATAAAATGAGTCGGAGGTGATATTAAGAATCCCCATTACCGCCGGACGCGAAAGATCCAAAAGTTTACCTCCGCAATTGAGGCTGTGTTTTTCCGGAAAAAATGTATCTTTAAGCGACAAATTCCTCATCCCTTTTTAATATTGATTTTACAAAGTTAACAATTTGTCAAACAATTAGGAGGCATGTGGTACAGGGAGTTTGAACTGCATTCTTAAAATAGTATTTTTTATAACCCGTGGTTGCGGGATAACATTATGCCGATGAAATTTGTTGTTCTTGAAGGACTCGATGGCTCCGGAAAATCTACTCAAATAAAGCTCCTGCGGAAATACCTGGATGATAGGGATATAAAACATCAATATCTTCATTTTCCGCGCATGGATGCTCCGGTTTATGGAGAACTGATTGCCAGATTTTTAAGAGGAGAGCTGGGGGCAAACAATACCGTGGATCCGTATCTTGTTGCATTGCTTTATGCTGGCGACCGGAACGAAGCTGCCGGCATGATTAAGGATTGGCTCAAAGAAGGATATTTTGTCCTGGTTGACCGTTATGTAATTTCAAACATTGCATTTCAATGCGCCAAGCTTAAAGGAGATGAACAGCAAAAGCTTAATGACTGGATTATTCAGCTTGAATATTCGCATTTTGGAATTCCCAGACCGGACCTGAATATTTTTCTGGATGTTCCCTTCGAATTTACAAGATCTCAGCTTTCCGCAGGAAGAACGGGTGATGACCGCAGCTATCTTAAGGGAAATATTGATATACATGAAGATGATCTTGAATTTCAGAAGAGGGTAAGGGAAGTGTACCTGAACCTTGGCGCAAAGCAGAAGAATTTTGCTTTAATCGAATGCAGCTCAGGAGATGGTACAGTTTTAAACCCGAAGGCAATATTCGATAAGATTATTGCCAGGATTTTTAATTAATAAATGTAAAAAGCTGTAAATGAAAGTAATAAGGACTATAAGCAGAATACTCGTTGGGGCTTTATTCGTTTTTTCCGGATTTGTAAAAGCCATTGATCCTCTGGGTTCAACCTATAAATTCAGTGATTATTTTACGGCATTCAGCCTGGATTTCTTCGTACCTCTAGCACTTCCGCTTGCTTTCCTTTTATCGGCCTTTGAATTGGTTCTGGGTATCAGTCTTCTTTTGGGCTACAGGATGAAAACCATATCATGGCTGGTCCTGGTCTTTATGTCTTTCTTCACTATACTGACATTTATCCTCGCCTTATATAATCCGGTTACCGACTGCGGATGTTTCGGTGATGCCCTGATTCTTACAAACTGGCAGACCTTTGGGAAAAATATAATCCTGATGGTTTTCGCTATTCTGATCTTTATCGGAAGACACAAGTTTGCAGTTGTAAGGGGAGCAATATTTGAATGGAGCGTACTGGGAGTTTTTTTTCTCCTGGTCATTGGCATATCTTCACATTGCAAAAATCATCTGCCGATCATCGATTTCAGACCCTATAAAACAGGTACAAACATCCCGGCAGCAACAAGTATTCCTGAAGGAGCCCCGGCAGATGTTTACGAAACCCGATTATTTTACAGGAATACGATTGACGGAAAAACGAGCGAATTCACAATCAATAATTTTCCCGACGATTCTGCCTGGGAATTCGTTGATTCAAAATCGGTTTTACTTTCAAAAGGATACGAAGCTCCCATTCACGATTTCTCCATTTCAGCACCTAATGGGGAAGACCTTACTGAAACTATTAAAAACGATAAAGGATTTGTGTTTTTATTGATTTCCTACAACCTGCCAAAGGCCGATAAAAATGCATTGCTTACTGCGGATGCATATAATAAGCTTGCATCGGTATACTCTGGTCTTAGCTTCTATGCTGTTTCTGCCTCCATTGATGAGGATGTTAAGAATACACGGGAAAGTCTGAATCTCAGCTACGATTTTGGGGGAGCCGATGAAATAGCTTTGAAAACAATAATACGTTCAAACCCGGGCTTATTGCTTATTAAGGATGGCACCATACTTGCAAAGTGGCATTATAACGACTTTCCTGATTTATCTGAAATAAAAGAGTCACTGGTTTCAATGGTGCATGAATTCCCCATGGCTGTGGGAGTTGATCTTTCAGCTTTGTCTGTACCACCCATTGGTGCCCGTCCGGATAAATATTCCACCAGCCTGGTATATAAAAATATTCTGAACGACAGTACAAGAAGTTTTTCAATGGAAAATTTCCCTCAGGGAGACGACTGGGTTTTTGTAAGTTCTCATTCTGAGAAAGTCAGTTCGGGCTATATTTCCCCGCTTAAGGATTTTAAAATTATAACACCCGAAGGTCGGGACCTTTCAGAGAGCGTTTTACAGGAAAGGGGAGATGTCTTTCTTGTTGTCGCAAACGAACCCCATAATCTTGATCCTGACATTCTGAACCGGCTTAACAAATTGTCTGTTATGGGAGCCTCAAATAACACTGGTCCGGTGTTTTTTTATGGAATGAGTGGCTTAAGTTCTCCGCAAATATATGGGTTTACCGACTCCTACATAACCCCCATAAACTTCTGCTCGGGGGATACCTCCTTTATTAAATCTGTTGCCGGAAATGGCGTTTCCCTCTTTCATCTGAAAAACGGAAAGATTGAAGGCCGGTGGGATAATGCAGCTATTCCGGGTCCGGATTCTTTTGATGAAATGCTAAGAATTCAGCCTGACGGGGGAGATTTTGAATCCGCTATAATGCCTTACCTGATCAGTAAAAACAGAGAATCTATTGAGAGTCAAAGAATCTACATTCTGATCCTGGCTTTCCTTTTCCTGAGTCTGTTTATCAGGGTTTTTCTGGAAGATCCTTTTAAAAATAAAGAATGAACCTGTTAAGAGGCATCCGGGACCGGCTTCTTTATGGCATAGCAGTTATGCTTGGCGTTATTACGCTTATCTTTTTTCTTTTCAATGTACTCCCGGGTGATCCGGCCAGAATGATGCTGGGACAAAGGGCAGATATGGCGAGCCTTGAGAGTATACGGAAAGAACTTGGTCTCGACCGTCCCCTATATTTGCAATACATTCGTTATATCAATGATCTTTCTCCTTTATCGGTTTACCAGCTAAAAAATAAAGGCAGCTATTTTTATCTGGATCCTTCCAGAAGTAAAGCCCTGCCTGTTTTCACAGCTCATGGAGGATCAGCACTTGTTCTGAAGAAACCCTGGCTGGGAAGGTCATTTCAAAGCCGGCGACCTGTGGGGGATATGATTTCAGAAGCCTTTCCCAATACCATGATTCTGGCACTTACGGCTATATTAATTGCTTTTTTCATCGGAACGTTTCTGGGGACATTCTCAGCTCTTCATAAGGATAGCTGGTACGACAGAATAAGTATTCTGGTGTCTGCATTCGGAATGAGTGTACCTTCCTTTTTTGCTGCTATACTGATGGCATGGCTATTTGCCTATAAACTCGGTGATATAACCCATCTGAACATTACCGGAAATCTTTATGAAATTGACGATTTTGGCAGAGGCATTCACCTCAGTCTTAAAAATCTGATCTTGCCAGCCATAACACTGGGAATCAGGCCTCTGTCAGTCGTTGTTCAGCTTTCCAGGAACTCCATGCTTGAAGTTCTCAACGAGGACTATATTCGCACGGCATATGCGAAAGGACTTCGGAAATCAAGAATTATCATAGTGCATGCCTTAAGAAATTCCCTTAATCCCGTTATTACTGCAATAAGCGGGTGGTTTGCAAGCATGCTGGCTGGTGTAGTGTTTATTGAATATATTTTCGGCTGGAGGGGACTGGGTTACATGCTCGTAAATGCTCTGAATTTCTACGATTTACCTGTGGTTTTGGGTTGTGTACTTACTACCAGTATTATCTTTGTGACCGTTAATATTTCCATGGATGTACTCTATGCCTTCCTGGATCCGCGTATCCGGAAATAAATTAAATAATCTGCATTTTAGCTACGGTATTATCATCCTTCTTTAGTATTTTTGAAGCTCATTATTAATCGCTTTAACCCTTAATCTGTTATGAGAAAAAATATTGTCGCAGGCAACTGGAAAATGAATACCCTTCTTAAGGAAGGTATGGAACTTGCAACCGCTGTAAATTCCCTCGCTAAAAATAAAACCAGTAATGCAACCGTAATAATTGCCCCGCCTTTTACCCATCTTGCTGAAATAAAAAAGACCCTAACTGATGTGAAACTGGCAGCCCAGAATTGTGCTTCTGAAGAATCCGGGGCCTTTACCGGCGAAGTTTCTGTAGGCATGCTGAAATCCCTAGGAGCAGAATACATAATTATAGGACACTCCGAAAGAAGAGCTTATTATCATGAGGACAATGCAATTCTTGCGAAAAAAGTAAACCTTTGCCTTGCAGCCGGACTAAAACCCATTTTCTGTATTGGCGAAGTTTTGCCCGAAAGAAATGCTAATAAGCACTTTGATGTTGTTAAATCGCAATTAAGCGAAGGTGTTTTCCACCTGAGTCCGGATGCATTTGAGAATCTGGTTATTGCTTATGAGCCTGTATGGGCTATTGGCACAGGTGTAACAGCAAGTCCTGAACAGGCGCAGGAAATGCATAAATTCATTCGTTCTGTAATAGCTGAAAAATACGGATCTCAGCTTGCTGATTCTACTACAATCCTCTATGGAGGCAGTTGCAAAGGCTCAAATGCGAAAGAGCTTTTCGCTAATCCTGATGTAGATGGCGGTCTTATTGGAGGAGCATCGCTCAAAGCAGAAGAATTTTTACAGATTGTAAACGCATTCTAAAATCCTTCAGGTGAATCATCTTGAACTGTCAATAGACATATCCGGACTCAATTCTGATCAAACAGACCTGCTTTTGGCTTTCATGTCAGAAGCAGGTTTCGACAGTTTTCATGATGATGGTAAAATATTAAAGGCTTTTTGTAAGGAGAATTCCCTGGGAAAGAGTATTCCTGATATTATAAAGTCTTTTCCATTTGAGGATTTTCGGAATCTAAATTATTCCACAAGAATTATCAGTGAAAAGAACTGGAACGAACAATGGGAAAAGGATTTTCCACCCATAGTTGTCGATGACCGGATTTTAATAAAAGCTCCCTTCCATAAAGTTCCCGATCTTGAATATACGGTGATAATCGAACCCAAAATGTCTTTTGGAACCGGACATCACGAAACTACCAGACTGGTGCTTCGTGAAATGCTCCGTCTGGATTTGAAAAACAAGGAGGTTCTCGATATGGGCTGTGGTACGGGTGTTCTGGGGATAGTGGCCAAAATGATGGGCGCTTCCTATGTATTATCCCTGGATATAGACGAATGGGCTTACAACAATACTTTTGAAAATTATCAGCGGAATAATATTCCTCAGGCTTATGACATTCTTCCTGGAGATGCCAGTGCTCTTGAAGGGCATACCTTCCATGTCATCCTTGCCAATATTAACAGGAATATTATTTTGGCGGACATGCATCATTATTATAAAGCGCTTAAAAAGGGAGGAATCATGGTTCTTAGCGGGATTCTGAAAAGCGATGAGGAAACCATTCTTTCCAGAGCGAAGGAATTTGGACTGATATTTATCAGTAGTTTCTATGAAAATAACTGGATTTCGCTTAATTTGAGGAAATAATTGATTTCCTAAATTCAACCGGCGATATTATGAGAAAGATTTTACTGTTAGCGTTCTTATCCAATATTATATTTGCCTCTGTCTTTGCTCAGCAAATCCGCAGCTTTACATCCGACTCAGCAGTTTACCTGCAGGAATTGGACAAGTTTACAGATAATTATATCTCTTCCGAAGAAAGTAAAACACTCGATGCCTTTAAACTGTTATGGAGCTCCCCAACTCTGAGTCCCGAAGACAGGAATGAAATCGTAGTGTTTTCCAATTTCCTGCTAAAAAAGAACGGCCGACCCAGCCCGCATTTCATTAAATATTTTAGTTCCCTGCTGCTGTTCTACAGCGGGAACTATGAAAAGATGAATTTTAATGACTGGAGAAAATCCCTTCGCTTTTACCTGGAGAATAAATCCAGTTCTCTAAAGGTTACAGAGCAATTTCTCGACCTGACTCTGACCCTTCTTGAATCGAATACTCTTTATAATAACTCTGCAACAATCTGGAGGGTGCCTCAATCAAATTTCACTTTTGAATTCGGTAAGGAATCTCCGCTTATTAGATTTTCGAATGTTGATCTTATCTGTAACTCAAAAAGGGATAGCATTTTTATAGCAAATACATCTGGTGTATTAAATCCTGAAGATCTTAGCTGGACAGGGAAAAAGGGCCTTGTTACATGGGAGCGTGCCGGATACAATGCAACCGACGTCTACGCTGAATTATCCAACTATTCCTTATCACTTAGAAAGACAGAGTATAAAGCCGATTCGGTACAATTCTATTATAAAAAATATTTCAACAGCCCGCTTCTCGGAAAGATTGAAGAGAAAGTGATGCTCATTAATAAACCGGAAAACGCACTTTATCCTAAATTTTATTCCTATCAGAACAAATATATCCTCCCCGGATTATTTAAGGGAATTGAGTTTACCGGGGGATTGTCGATGCAGGGAGCCAAACTGAATGGAACGGGAAATGAATATGAACCTGCTGAATTGGATATTTATTACCGCGATACTCTCAAAATGCGCATTCAAACCACACAACTTCTTATTACCGGAACAGGTATGCGTTCCGGTAGTGTGAGCATGAGTCTTTATCTAGAAAATGATTCAATTTTCCATCCCGACCTGCAGTTTAACTTTATTGAGAACGGAGATGAATTCAGGTTTAATAAATCACAGGATTATACTTCTGAAGGGCCTTACAAGAATAGCTATCATAAAATGGATATGAACTTTGAAGAGTTTCTGTGGAAAAGAAATTCCGGCGTCATATTGTTTAAACCTAATACCGGCACTGCTATTGGTCAGGCAACTTTCGAATCAAACGGGTTTTTTAATGCGGAATTCTTTGATAAGATTCAGGGGATGGATAATATTCATCCACTGGTTGGGCTATGGCAGTACGGACGGGGAATCGGACTGAACAAATTCCCGGCATCCAACTATGCCAATTATCTTGGTATCGATAATTATCAGGTCCGTCAGCAGCTTATGAAATTGTCACGTCTGGGGTTTATTTTCTTTGACGATGCCTCCGATATGGTTATTCTAAACGATAAAATAAATTACTTTCTCGATGCAAGTATTGGAAAAACAGATTATGATGTTATTTATTTTACCTCCAGAACCAATGCTCCTCTGGAGAATGCAAGCTTAAACCTTGAAAATAACGATCTGACCATTAACGGAATTGAAAGAATTTTTCTGAGCGACTCTCAAAATGTGGTCCTTATTCCTGATAAGAACCAGATCATCATGAAACGAAACAGAAACTTTCAGTTTAATGGTTCTATTCGTGCAGGTTTGTTCACCTACTATGGGAGCAATTTCTTTTTTGATTATGAGGGATTTAAAATTAATCTGCAGAATATTGATTCGCTTAGCCTCAGGGTAAAGACAGGAGAAAAGGATAACTACGGACAAAACATTGTTAAGGGAATCAGCAACCTGATTGAGCAGGTTACCGGCGAAATTCAAATTGATGATCCCTCAAATAAATCGGGGCTTCGCGACTTTCCGCAGTATCCTATATTTACCAGTCGCGAAAATGCCTTCGTTTACTTTAACGAGCCAACTATTCAAAAAGGGGTGTACGGAAAAAAGGACATGTATTTTGAGGTTTATCCATTCACCATTGACTCGCTTGATAACTTCAGTCGCGAAGGAATGCTCCTGCCCGGAAAATTTGTATCCGGAGGGATTTTGCCACCGCTTGAGCAAACACTTTCCCTGCGTGATGACTATTCCCTCGGATTTTTCTATAAAGCACCCAAAGAAGGAATTCCAATTTACGAGGCAAAAGGGACATTTTATAACGACATGGAGATGTCAAACAGGGGACTCCATGGTTCTGGTCAGCTTGATTATCTGACTTCAACCACCTATTCCGACGATTTCCTTTTCCATCCCGACTCAGTTATGACGGTCAGCCGTGAATTTCTTGTGAGAAAACAGATTGCACCGGTAGAGTTTCCAAAAGTTAATTCCTCAAATAATAAGATTACCTGGTACACCAAAAAGGACCAGTTTTATGCCAGCAAAACAGACAAAGATTTCACCCTGTTTAGCGATACTGTTCGGTTGGGCGGAGATTTACTCCTCCAGCCTTCAGGCCTTTCAGGAAAAGGAAGAATGGACCTTGTAGATGCAACAATCGCATCTGCACAATTCAAATACAAATCTGAAAAGATACTTTCTGACTCATCTGATTTCAGGCTTCGTGGACCGGGTCTGGAAAAACCGGCAATGAATATGGATAATGTTAATCTGGCCGTCGATTTTACTTCGCGTACTGCTCAGATTAAATCGAATGAAGATTACACCCTTGTCGAATTCCAGGAAAACAGGTATATAAGTATGCTTGATTTCTTTAACTGGGATATGAAAACGAAAGAGATTGAAATGGGACTCAGCAAAAATCTTAATTCAAAAATATTTGCCGACAGCCTGAGCGGGGCCAGGTACATTTCACTTAATCCTGCTCAGGATTCTCTTAGTTTTGTTTCGGGGAAATCTGTTTTCGACTATAAAAACGTTATTATTAAAGCTCTCGATGTACCTTATATTCAAATCGCCGATGCGAGAATTTATCCCAGCGAAGGCAGGCTGAATGTAGAAAAGAATGCCAAAATTCAGCGACTGTTAAAGGCTGATATTATTGCGGATTATACAAATAAGTACTATCCCTTGTATGACAGTAAGGTGGATATTCTTGCCAGAAATGATTATAAGGCATCTGCGAGTTATGATTACATAGATGAAAACCAAAAGAAGTGGAAAATCAGTTTTAATGAGGTAAAGGTGGATACATCCATTCAGACCATAGGACTTGCAGATATTTCAGTGATCGATTCGTTTAAGTTAAGTCCCTATTTTGAATTCCAGGGAGAAGTTCGTCTATCCGCCAGAAGGCCGAATCTTATGTTTGACGGAGCCACAAGACTTGTTCATCAATGTCAGCCCGGAAGAAACTGGCTGAAATTTGAAACGGAAATTGACCCGGATAGTATCCTCATCCCAGTTCCTGATGAACCCATCGATATAAACCTTAAGAAGATTTATGCGGGAACTATGATTACAAGGGATTCGACCCATATTTATTCCACCTTCTTTTCAGGAAGGAAAGACTATTTCGACGAATATCTGACCCATGCCTCCGGATTCCTGAGGTATGACAAATACAATGAGCAGTATGAGATAGCCAAGATGGATAAGCTGGAAAATAAGGCTTTACCGGGCGATTACCTCAGCCTTGATACAGATTCCTGTTTTGAGTATGGAGAAGGTAAGATTAATTTCCATGTTGATTATGGTCAGGTAAAAGTATTCGCTACCGGAAATGCAAAACATGATATGGGAGAAAACACCTATAAAACTGATGTTCTGCTTGGGGTTGATTTCTTTTTTTCAGATGTGGCTTTGGGCGTATTCGCGGGTGAACTAGATAGTCTTGCAAATCTTAAAGCCTATGATCTTACCAGTCCATTTTATAAAAAGGCCTTACGTGATTATATAGGACTCGATAATGCGGAACTTATGGAAAATGAGCTTGGGCTTTATGGAAACATTAAAACCATTCCTGATGCTTTCAATAAGAAGCTGCTGATTTCTGATGTAAGACTGGAATGGAATCAGAATACCCGCTCCTACAGGTATCATGGTCCTGTTGGGATTATCCGGGTAGGAAATACTTCGGTCAACAAAGTGGTGGAAGCCTATATTGAACTATCCAAGCGTGGTTCGGGAGATCTTCTCGATATTTACTTTGTTCTCGACCCGAAAACCTATTACTACTTTGGTTATAATCCCGGAAGTTTACAGGTAACATCTTCAAACACTAACTTTAATTCAATTATTCTTAATTTAAAGGATTCTGACCGAAAGATGAAAGTGAAGACAAAGGGGAGTGGTTATATATATGCACTGGCCCCCGACAGAAGGGTACAGTTATTCCTGCGCCGTTATCTTGAAGGGGAAGGTGAAGATGAAGGACAGGATGGGCAACCCTAATATCGGGCCAGCTCCAGTACTTCCAGATCACTTATTTTGCCTGAGTATATGGTGAACCTTACCGCTGTGCGTACCTGGTGAAATCCGGATTTTCCGGCTGCTCCCGGATTAATATGGAGCAGACCCAGGTTTTTATCTGGCATTACTTTCAGGATGTGAGAATGACCACTAATGAAAATTTCCGGGGTATTTGTCCTTAGGGCATTTCTTACCCTGGAGTCATAATTCCCGGGATATCCTCCAATATGAGTTATCCAGATATCCATTCCCTCGAACCGGAATCTTTGATGCTCAGGATAAATTTGCCTTATTTCATGTCCGTCAATATTCCCATAAACCGCACGCAGGGGTCTGAACGCAGCGATTTCATCAGCCGTTTCAAGGTTTCCTATATCTCCGGCGTGCCAGATCTCCTGGCATTCAGAGAAAAATTCCTTAAGGCGCGGATCAAAAAATCCGTGTGTATCTGATAAAAGACCGATCTTAGGCATATGTTGTAATAAATACCCCGGAAATTTACCTAAAAAATCAGGAACCAAAAGTGAAAAATGTGCCGGAAGCCGATTTCTTTGGTAAATTTGAGGCGGAAGATAAAACAATCAGCAAATGAATATATTTTATTCCACAGATATAAGAGGTAATTTAGGGTATCTTGATGCAAGCGAAAGTTTTCACTGTGTTAAAGTATTACGTTTGAAAGAAGGAGAACCGGTATACCTTGTGGATGGTATAGGGGGATTTTATGAGGGAAAGATCATGAATGCTGATACCCGGAACTGCTCGATTGAAATTGTTTCTTCGAAAAGTCTGCATCAGAAAAGAGATTATTCGCTGCACATTGGAATTGCACCTACCAAGAATATTGAGCGATTCGAATGGTTCCTTGAAAAAGCCACTGAAATTGGAATTGACAGCATAACTCCCTTACTGTGTAAACACTCTGAAAGGAAAAACATAAGAACAGACCGGCTTGAAAAGCTGATTATATCTGCCATGAAACAATCTCTGAAGGCATATCTTCCGGAACTTGACGATATGTGTAGTTTCGGTGAATTTATTAATCGAAAATTCCAGGGAGAGAAATTGATTGCACACTGCGGAGAAGCAGACAGGGAAGAACTGATTCTGCTGAAACCTGTATCGCGTAGCTTTTGCATACTTATTGGTCCCGAAGGGGATTTTTCAGAGGAAGAAATCAAATTGTCAACAAATGCCGGATTTAGGGCTGTCAGTCTGGGAAATAGCAGATTGCGGACAGAAACTGCTGGCCTGGTTGCCTGCCAGGAAGTGGCTGACCTGATGCGATTGCATTAAAAAACCCATCATATTTATATGATGGGTTTACCTAACGGTTTCCTTTGCATGCTCATTAGCTGTGCATTAGAATGTTCTTAATTATTCTGTTGGAGGGTATATATTCAATCTTTCCGAAAAAGCTCTCCATCTCACGATTAATGCTTCCTTTCGGGTCAAATATTTCATCAGCATTTACCAGCTGATTTTCTCCATTTTTACCATCCAGAATAAATAACAGGGTAGAATTTTTCTTCATAGGCAGACCATATTTTTAAAATGTTTAGGTATTTCATAAACGCTTCAAAAAATGGAATATTGTAAATCCCAAGAAAAACTTTTAAGGTATACTTAAACTAATATCATGTTTTTCTACCATTTTGCGAAGATTGATAAGAGCGTACCTCATTCTTCCCAAAGCCGTATTAATACTCACACCCGTTTGTTCAGCAATTTCCTTAAAACTGAGATCACCGTAATGCCTTAACAGTATAACTTCCTTCTGATCTTCAGGCAGTCTTTCTATGAGTGTGCGAATATCCTGGCATATCTGCTCATAAATAATTGTGTCCTCAATATTCTTTTCAGCCAGTTTCTTATTGTTAAATAAATCAACAACTGTACTGTCATTCGATAAAGTATTCATTTGCTTTTCCTTACGGAAATGGTCAATTACCAGATTATGGGCAATACGAATAACCCAGGATAAGAACCTTCCGTTATCCTTATATTTACCCGCTTTTAGCGAATGAATTACTTTAATAAAAGTGTCCTGAAAAATATCTTCCGCCAATTGCTCATTCTTTACCATGAGCATGATATAGGTAAAAACCCTGTTTTTATGACGTTTGATAAGAATCTCGATCGCGGACTCACCACCAGCAATGAACTCTTCTACCAGTTCATAATCTGTTTTCCTGCTTACTTTCACAACTACCTCCTTATTTTAATGTTCAGGTAGAAATAAATCTATAGGCGGTCCTCCGTTTTTGAGATTTGTTTGAAATAATTATTACTTAATTCACTGAGAGAAAGCGAAATTAGTAATAAAAACTAATTGTCCAAAAAATATTACCTTTGATATTCGTTAAATATTGTTAAAAGATACTGTAATTGCCGCAATTTCTATGCCAGAAAAAGAGAGAGAGAAAAGGAACGAGATATTTATTAAGGGAGCAAGAGTTCACAATCTTAAGAACATTGATGTAGTTATTCCAAGGGATAAATTTATTGTTATAACAGGTTTATCAGGTTCGGGAAAATCATCCCTTGCATTCGATACCCTTTATGCAGAAGGGCAGAGACGTTATGTGGAAAGCCTTTCAGCATATGCCCGGCAATTTCTGGGCAGGATTGATAAACCGGATGTCGACTATATTCATGGTATTCCGCCCGCAGTTGCCATTGAACAAAAGGTGAATACCCGAAATCCCAGATCAACCGTTGGGACTTCCACAGAAATTTATGATTACCTGAAACTTCTTTATGCTCGCATAGGACGAACATATTCACCGGTTTCAGGAAAAGAGGTAAAAAGGCATTCTGTTACTGATGTTGTGGATTACATTTTATCAAAGCCCGATGGCACCAAAATGTATATCCTTGCTCCATTTCACTGTTGTGAAGGTACTACTGTGGCTTATCAGCTCGAACTCTACCTTCGCCAGGGAATTACCCGTATTGAGATGAATGGAACCATACTGCAGATTGAGGAAGTTCTGCAGGATAAGGAGTTGTTGAAAGAGAGCTCAGGAAATAACCTGATAATCGACAGGATTGTTGTTGGGAGGGATGAAGATATGGTAAGTCGCTTTGGAGATTCAGTAAAAACAGCACTCAGCATTGGAAAGGGAATTTGCAGACTTCGTGAAGCTGAGGAACCAAAATATCATGAGTTTACCGATGCCTTTGAAGCAGATGGAATTGTCTTTGATGAGCCCAGCGAACATATGTTCAGTTTTAACAATCCTTTGGGAGCATGCCCGGTTTGTGAAGGCTATGGTCAGGTAATCGGAATAGATGAGGACCTTGTAATTCCTAACAAAAGCTTATCCGTATACCAGGAAGCCATTGTTTGCTGGAAGGGTGAAAAGATGAGCAAATGGCTTGAGAAGCTGATATACAGTGCAGATAAATTTGATTTTCCTATACATACTCCATATTATAAACTTAGTCAGCAACAACAGGAAATTCTTTGGAAAGGAAACAGATATTTTAAAGGAATAAGGTCGTTTTTTGAACATCTGGAGGAAAAGAAATATAAAATCCAGTACCGTGTTATGCTGTCGCGTTACAGAGGTAAGACCGTGTGTCATGAGTGCAGGGGCGGGCGATTAAAAAAAGAGGCGTCATATGTGAAAATTTCCGGCAAAGCCATTCATGATCTGGTGCTAATGTCAGTTGATGAACTTACTGATTTTTTTAAGACCCTCAAGCTTAACAGTCATGATACAAAGGTAGGTGGAAGATTACTTACAGAAATAAAAAATCGACTGGGATTTCTTCAGCACGTGGGTCTTAACTACCTGACTCTTAATCGACTTTCAGCAACCTTATCCGGGGGCGAGTCTCAGAGAATTAATCTTGCTACCTCTCTGGGAAGTGCCCTGGTCGGATCGCTGTATATACTCGATGAACCCAGTATCGGACTTCATTCCAAGGATACTTTCCTGCTGATTGAAGTTCTTAAGGAATTAAGAGACATGGGAAATACCCTCGTGGTGGTTGAACATGATGAAGATATTATCCGGGCAGCCGACATGATTATTGATATTGGACCAAGAGCCGGACGTCATGGGGGTGAAGTTGTTTTCAGCGGCGACCATAAGTCCCTCATTAAATCTGAAAAAAGTTTGACGGCAGAATACCTGACAGGTTTAAGGAAAATAGATGTTCCCCATACCCGCAGAAAATGGAATAACTTTATCCATATAAAAGGAGCCAGGGAAAATAATCTGAAAAATATTAGTGTAAAGATTCCTCTGAATATTATGACTGCCATAACAGGTGTAAGTGGATCAGGCAAGTCATCATTGGTAAAGGGAATACTGTACCCCGCTTTAAATAAGCGGCTTAATGGTATGGGGGATAAGACCGGGAAGTTCGACTTTCTGGAAGGTGATGTTGATATGATAAAAAATGTTGAGTTTGTCGATCAGAACCCCATTGGTAAGTCGTCACGTTCAAACCCGGTGACTTATCTGAAGGCCTATGATGAAATTAGAAAGCTCTTCGCTGATCAGACTGCTTCCACCATCGGTGGCTTCAAACCCAGCCATTTTTCATTTAATATTGATGGAGGGAGATGTGAGGAATGTTTAGGAGACGGATTTATACGGGTGGAAATGCAGTTTATGGCTGATGTGAACCTGATATGCGAAAGCTGCCATGGAAAACGATTCAAGGATGAAATTCTGGAAGTAAAATATAGTGGAAAAAATATTTATGAAATTCTTGAAATGACAGTAGATGAATCCATTGAATTTTTTGGCCGGAAGGATTCAGGTACTGAGAAGAGAATAGTTTCCAAACTTAAGCCCCTGCAGGATGTCGGACTTGGATATATTAAACTGGGTCAGTCGTCCAGTACCCTTAGCGGGGGAGAGAGCCAGAGGGTGAAGCTGGCGTATTTCTTAAGTAAGGAAGGTGCTGCAGAGAATATTTTCTTTATTTTCGATGAACCCACAACGGGATTACATTTTCACGATATCCGTAAATTGCTGGATGCCTTTAATGCACTGATTAAAAGGGGGCACAGCATTCTTGTAATTGAGCATAACCTTGAGGTTGTAAAGTCGGCCGACTGGGTTATAGACCTGGGTCCTGAGGGAGGAGACAATGGGGGTGAAGTGGTTTTTGAAGGCACACCTGAGCAATTGGCAGGTTTTTCATCATCATATACTGCCGGATACCTGAAGGAAAAACTCGGAAACTGATAAGAATCAGGAATTACCAAAAACTCTTTGAAGAATATTTCCTACTGCTGTTTTTGCCCACTTCATTGGATCTTTCCTTATGTCCTTTTCCTGAAGAGAAACCTTATAAAACAACCCATCCAGGGCTTTTTCGGTAACATAGGTACCCAGATCTGTTGTGGCAATTGGTTCAATCCGGCCAAAAGAGTTATTTGCCACAGTATTATAGCTGGAGGTAAGAGTATTCCATATCTGGTTTGGAGAATAATTTCCTACCAGTTTTTTATCAAGGGAGGCATTCACTTTAGGTGAGTAGGCTGCGCTGAGCTGAGAATATGTTGTGGATCTTAAATAGGCTGTTGCGGCAGTTGAGTCAAAGGCAGCCTGCTGCGATGCATTGGCAGGGTTTTTACCTTTAAGAATAGACCAGCCATCTCTGATGGAAAGGTTTGTAATAGCAGATTTAAAAATGGGTCCTGCTTCTTTTGAGGCATCCTCAGCAGCTCTGTTAAGAGCCATAACGGCATCTTCCAGTTTTTTATCCAGTCCCACTGCCTTAAATATTGCTTTGTCTTTATTTTCATAAATTTTCTGCGCTTCGGGAGGTAAAAGGATTTTAATGACCTCATCCTTATAAAAACCATCGAGTCGGGAGGTAAGTGTAACCGATGTGTCGGTCCCAACCAGCAGTGCAGTCTTCAGACCTTCAATTACCTCGTTGCCCGAAAGGGGGTTCGATCCGCCTTGTTCCTGAGTAACCTGGGTAGCTATATTCATCAGTTCTGCGCAGCCCTGAACGAATGGTCCCAATAATGCTGCAAGTACAATAATTCTGAATGTCTTCATGATAAAAAAGTTTAAAAAAAAAGCCTATGAATTTTCATAGGCTTGGGAATATTTTACGGGATATTATTTTTCTTTAAATCCAAACATTATTGCAACGCATCCTTCTTTAGGTTCATCGGCCATACCATTGGTAACTGGAACCTTAACAACTATCTTGAGCTGCTGACTGGAATCGAGTTTAAAATCCCATTTCCACTCGTATCCGTGGAATTTATTATTGTAAAGAACTTTGCCGTTACCGTCAACAATACTAAACTCAATTTCGCCCAGGTTATTAGCCCCGCAGATTCCAATACGGTACTGTGTGTCGGAATAAAAGGTCTTATATAATTCGGCTTCCTCACCTTCAAGGAGAACAGCAGCATGATAGTTTCCATCATGCTGATATGGAGCAAGCCCTACCTTGCAGGTGTTTTTAGCAAATTGCTTACACTGTCCGCTAGCATTAAAAGAAAATAATGCAAAAACAACGAATAATATGCTAACAAATAAACTTCTTTTCATAACGAAGATATATTTATTTATGAAATGTATCGGGTTCTTAATTCTTTAACTTTCCTGGTAAGCTCATCAAATACTTCCCTGCTCATCACAATAGTCGATTCTGACTTAAGAGTAGTAATATTTGTATTCGGGTCTTCCACAGGAGTTATTTCTGATTGCTGTATACTGATCTTGTCATAAATCTTTTTTAGTTCAGAAATATCATTCATGAGAAGCTGAGCTTCAGGATTGTCTTTGTTATTTTCGAGAAGACTCTGAACAATATTAATGGATAGTTTCTGATCCACAATTCTTTCCACCAGTTTATTTGTTTTCAGATCAGTACCTGGAGCAATCAGGCTGGTTGCCACATACAGTCCTTCTACCCAGCCTCCTACAAGGATCATGGCAGAAGTATTTTGTAATCCTTTATCTTCCAGGAATGAGTTTGAATTAAGAAGAGTTTCTGAAATAATATCAATGATTATATCACGGTTATTAATGTTTTCTTCAAGCCGGCGTATGGTTGCCTCATCAATTGCATCCAGTATTTCAAGTCCGTCGGCCATCTTCTTGGCAGCATTTATATAGCTTAATGTTGCCTGTGACTGGTCAAAGAGACTGGCATATGATAAGTCAGTAGTGTATATTCCAAGGTTAAGAGCCATTTTCAGGTTGGTATTGTACTTGGATGTATTCTCGACTTTGTTTAAAAGATCTCCATTGTAACTGGCGCCTGCACTCTTAATGAGCATAGCGGTTTCCAGTGGGGAAGGCAGAGAGTAAAATATTCTTTTTGCCGTGTTGATTTTTTCAACCAGATCATCATCCATTTCAGAGTTGAAATCTTCGGAAAGTCCGGAAGTATCAGCGTTTTTTCCGCTTTTGCTATTATCGGATGAACAACCTCCAAATAGAAAAACCAGAAATGTGAAGATTAATACGACGTTTTTTCCAGAATCCATTAGCCTTATATTCATATAGATTGGTTTAAATTAATCTGATATTGAATGTTCTATATTGAAAGTAAAAATACTATTTTTTTTTAAAAAACAAAACTCATGAAAGTTCCATGAACATTGGTTTTAACAAAAATAAGAAATCAATTCATAGAATACCAAAGTTTTGAAGCATTTCTTTTATCATTCATCTATGATGACCCTTGTTTCGTCATAAAGGCCATTAAAATAAAAAAGCTCCTGAAATGCATTTTCAGGAGCCAAGTTATAAATAAAAATTCTATAGGATGCTTATTCGTAGTTTTTTTCACGAACCAATTCACCATTTTCATTCCATTCTTTCCATGTGCCGGTTTTAACACCTGCCCTGTACTCCATTTCATAACGGAGTTTGCCTGAATTATCCCAGATGTACCATTTTCCATCTTTCTTATTGTTGACATAATGTGCTTCTGCAACTTTAAGTCCTTCCGGATTATATGTAAACCAGTCACCATTAAATAAACCATTGGAATAAGAGCGGGTTTCCAGTAATTTTCCTTCTTCAGAATATATAAGGGTCTGTCCTTCGGCTAAACCATTTTTTAACTCCATACTCATTTTGAGATTTCCGTTGGCAAAGGATTCGGTATATGTGCCGGAATAGAGGGAATTGTTATCAGCGTAATATTTTCCGTCTTCTCCAGTTGATATCTGGGCTTTTAAGCTGGTAAAAGCAAAAAGGATGAACAGACTGCTTATTAGTGTTTTCATGATTTCCGGATTTAAGTAAGACCAGGATTCTGAACACCTGTCTTAACATTAACTTTACATTAGCTTAATACAAAGCTAGGAATTAATATTTACTTAACATTAATTCCAATCTTAAGTTAATCTTAAATTTTCATAGGTTAATCTATAGTAATTCAGGATGTTACAGAAATCAGATATTTGGAAGAAGGAGTAAAGGAACCGATTATTGCGGCATCTTTGTTCCCATTTGCCCTGATTTCCTGCAAAAGCGATTCAGCCTCCTCTGGTTTTACAGCCATAATCAAGCCCCCGGAAGTCTGAGCATCGGCAAGCAGGATCTGCATTGATTTTCGGATGTCCGGAGAAAAATTTACAAAGGCTGCGGTATATCCAATATTATTGGAAGTCCCGCCAGGAACTATTCCCTGGGAGGCATAGTCGAGTGCACCCGGCAGCTGAGGAATGGATTCAGAATTTAATTCAATTGAAACTCCTGCGCCTTCGGCCATTTCCTTCAGATGACCCAGCAGTCCGAAACCACTGACATCCGTGCAGGCGCTTACATTATATTTCGCCATAATTTCTGCATCGCTACGGTTCAGCTTTCTCATACTGTTGAAAAGTCCGTCTTTTTCCTCAGGTGAAATCATATTCCTCTTGAGAGCCGTACTTAGTATGCCGGTACCCAATGGTTTTGTCAGAATGAGGAGATCAGAAACATTGGCCCCTGAGTTTTTCAAAATCCTGGATGGATGAACAATCCCGCTTACAACCATTCCAAATTTTGGTTCATTATCCTCAATTGTATGCCCGCCAAGGATGGAAATACCCGCTTCCTCAGCAACAGATGAGGCACCACGCAATATTTCCTGCAGAACGCTGATGGGAAGACGGTTTACCGGAAAGGCCACTATGTTAAGTGCAAACAAGGGTCTGGCTCCCATGGCATAAATATCACTCAGGGCATTTACTGCGGCAATGGCCCCAAATTCAAATGGATCGTCAATGACCGGAGTGAAAAAATCCACCGTCTGAACAAGGGCCGTTTCATCATTAATACGGTAAACGGCTGCATCATCCGATGTTTCTGTGCCTACCAGAATATCAGGATGAACCGGTGACGGGAAATTTTTTAGTACGTCCTCAAGAATTTTGGGACTTATCTTGCATGCGCAACCCAAACCATGCGTAAACTGTGTAAGTTTAAAAGTTTGCGGGGACTCTTTATTTATAGTACCTGCAGACGTGGTCCCCATCAGATTTTTTGCCTTCCGGGCAATTAATCCTGCTGCAGTTATTATCTCTTCCCGTTTACTGTCTTTTCCTGTTGAAAACCGTATCGTTCCCATTGCTGCTTCAACAGGTACCTTCATTGCCTGAAGAACATGGGATATTTCCACATCATCAGCATGACAGGCAGCACCGGCAGAAGCTGCTACCTCCTGCATCTCCGCCAGCAGAGCTCCTGCATCCATTGAAGGAAAGCTTATATTCAGGGTATTGGGAAGGACCTTGTCTGCCGGACCGTTCCTGATTACGGTCGGGATTTCTTTTTTAATAAGCTCAAATAGTAAATCTCTGGTTTCAGACATGATCCCGGCATTCTTTTCCAGATCCCTTAGAGCCACCTCTGCAGCCTTGCCCAGACCCGCTATTTCAAGAACGTTTTCAGTTCCCGGCCTGAGATTATGTTCGTGGTTGGCTCCGTGCAGTATTTTTGTCAGCTGTATCCCTTCCTTAACATAAAGGGCACCAATTCCTTTCGGGGCATAAAATTTATGACCGGCAACCGATAGGAGGTCTGCGCCCAGATCGTCAACCCGGGTGGAAATTTTACCAACCGACTGGGCAGCGTCGGTGTGAAACAGTAGTCCGTTTTCGTGTGCAATGGCAGAAAGTGAGCGGATATCCTGAATAGCTCCGGTTTCATTATTGGCATGCATGATGCTAACAAGAATGGTGTCCTTTCTGATAGCTTCCCTGAGGCTGTCTGGTTCCACGAGACCTTCGCGGGTCACCGGAAGGTAGCTAATACTAAAGCCTTCTTTTTCAAGGGATTTACAAACTTCAATAACTGCGGGATGCTCAATACTACTGGTTATGATATGATTTCCCTTTTCACGATATGAATAGGCGATTCCTTTCAGCGCAAAGTTGTTTGATTCAGTTCCGCCGCTGGTGAATATTATTTCTGTTGGCGAACAATTAAGAAGGGCTGCCAGACTTTTTCGGGCATTTTCAACAGCTTTCTTACTCTCAATGCCAAAACTGTGAATGCTGGAGGGATTTCCGAACTTGCCTCTTAAGAAAGGGATCATAAAATCTGCAACTTCCCTGTCAATAGGTGTAGTCGCATTGTAATCGAGATAAACAGGCTGCATTGTAGGATTTTTAGAATGGAGAGAAATGCCAGCTTAGAATAAACTGATTCTTTCCGTCAGTAAATCTTCATAACGGGGGTCAATCTCATTTGTCCAGCCGATAAGATATTTTGTAAAATCTGAAATTTCAAGTCCCCAGATGTTTTTGGCATATGGATCCTGCATAATGTCATTTGGAAGCAGTTCTGACGCCAGCTGTATCTTTTTGGAAGATTTGCGAAGAGGAGTTTCATATAAGTCAGCCGCCCCATACAAACGCAGGAAGCTGTGAGCAATTTCAGCGGGGTACTTATAGCTGACGATGGCATACTCAACGTTGGCATTAGTTAAAGTATTTACAGCGTATGATATATCGGTACGATAATAATTATTAACCATAAATATCAATGCAACACTTTCAACCTTGTATTCGTCGCGCAGATATGCAATCAGCCGCTCGGTATCCTTTGGATTCTGCAACTTGGGTATGCCATCCTTTTCTTCAATAACAAAGGAATCGCCAATTTTTTTGGAAACATAATTCGCCCATTTGTTAATCTGAATATTTCCCTGTTTCAGGTTTGGTTCCGTGACCGATTCAAGAACGGTTCCCAGAGGAAGGTCTTTGGATATGGTTGCAAAACTCTTTCCTATATAATAATCAGATTTAATTCTGAGAAATATTTTATTCATTTCGGCCTGCTTTTCCAGCCAGTCAACCACAACCCCCATTGAATCGATGGTGGATTTTATATCAAATTCTGTCCACGGACTGGTGGTTCGGGTATCAATAAACACAAAATAAAGCAGTACCTCATTTTTAAGATCTTTGCAAACATTATTATATCGTCCGGTTCTGTAATCGATTTTCTGAGGTCCGAATCCTGTTGCGAAAAGCATAAATACACTAAGAAGACTAAGTTTCAGAATGGTTTTCATATGAATGTCTTTATGTAACAAAAATAGTAAAATTCTGAGTTAATTAAGATTTACGGCTGAATTCGGTAATCTTCAGGGAATAAAGGGAAATTAAAATATTGATATCAGAGCTTTGAGTAATACCTGCAAAATGCCTGTAAGCCGCATTGCCCGCACTTTGGTTTTCTGGCAATACATACATACCTGCCATGTAAAATAAGCCAGTGATGGGCAATCCCCAGCAGATCTTCAGGAATATACTTTAGGAGCTGCTTTTCAGTCTCAAGAGGTGTTTTTGCGTTTACCGTTAATCCAATCCTTGCCGCCACCCTGAATACATGGGTGTCGACTGCAAGTGCAGGTTTGTCAAAGGCAACAGAGAGAATCACATTTGCTGTTTTTCGTCCCACTCCCGGAAGCTTTTGAAGGTTTTCAGGATCTGATGGAATACTGCCGCCAAAATCATCAACCACTTTTTTGGCCATTCCCAGTAAATGTTTTGCCTTATTATTAGGATAGGAGCAGGACTTGATATAACTGAAAATTTCTTCAGTATCTGATTCCGAGAGGGAGTAAACATCCGGATACCGTGAAAAAAAACCCGGAGTTATAAGATTAACCCTTTTATCGGTGCATTGCGCCGAGAGTATTACGGCAACCAGCAATTGATAAGGAGAATGGTACTGTAACTCTGTCTCCGCAACCGGCATATTTTCACTGAACCAGGCAATTGTTTTTTCGAAAAGCTCTTTTCTTTTCATTACCCCTTAATTTAAATTGATTTCTCGCAAGATACTTATTTTGATTATGACTGGTAATGATTTTGAGGGGGGATATGATCATCCTGTTACAATTTTCAGGTTTTCCCTTGCATATGTTAAGCAAAATAGTTTTCTTTGCGTAAATCTTACATGAAATGCACCGATTTTATTTTTCATATTATTTTACAAATTAATCCAAATCGGGAAAAATATAATTAATTACAATCCCGGTTTTGATCGGGATTTTTTATTTTTATCATGAACAGAAATCTTTACATACCGGTATTCTATTACTTTTACTTCTTTTATTTTAGCCTGAAAAAGCTGACCGGGAATTGTGTGGATTAAAAACTAAATAAAATCTCATAAAAAGGCCCCGGTTCATTCGGGGCCTTTTTTAATAACGAAAAATATGGAATCAGATTCTCAAAATAAGCCTATTACCATTGCAATACAGGGGGGATATGGTGCTTTTCATGAGATAGCCGCTAAACATTATTTTGAGGGTCAGGAAATCGATATCATTCCAAATAATACCTTCAAGGATCTTATGAGCTCCCTGAAGCAGAGGATGGTTGATTTTGGAATCATGGCCATTGAAAACTCCCTTGCGGGAAGCATCATTCCAAACTATGCTCTTATTAAGGATTCGAAAATGCAGATCATAGGCGAAATCTACCTCCGCATTCGCCAGAATCTTGTAGCCTTACCGGGTCAGAAAATTGAAGATATTGTGGAGGTGTATTCTCATCCCATGGCAATATTGCAGTGTCAGCTTTTCTTCGACAACTATCCAAATATAAAACTTATAGAAAGCATTGATACGGCCCTGAGTGCTAAAATGATACATGATGAAAAGCTGGAAGGAAAAGCAGCTATATCCAGTGATCTGGCAGCTAAAAAATACGGACTCGAAATAATAGCAGCCGGAATTGAGACAAACAAAATGAACTATACCCGCTTCCTGATTCTTAGGGAGAAAAATGGAGAAATTCAGGATACATCCATTGTAAACAAATCATCTCTGCATTTTGCCCTTGCTCACAAAACAGGTTCGTTATCAAAAATTTTATCAATTTTGTCGTATTACGATATTAACCTTTCCAAAATACAATCATTGCCAATTATGGGTAAGGATTGGGAGTACCAGTTTTATGTGGATGTAATTTTTGATGATTACGAATGGTACAAAAAGGCACTCGATGCAATACGCCCTTTTACCAGTGAGCTGGGAATACTGGGTGAATATGTTAAAGGAAACTCAATAATGGATTAATAACAGAACGATGGGAATTAAATTAGATCTGGAGCCTCTTGCGCTTTGCGGCGATTGCATGAGCAGGCCAATTATAATCGCCGGACCCTGCTCAGCTGAAACAGAAGATCAGGTACTGAAAACCGCCAGAGAGCTTTCATCAAGGGGAATCAGAATATATCGCGCAGGTATCTGGAAACCGCGTACACGACCTAACGCTTTTGAGGGTGTTGGAACGGAAGGTCTCAAGTGGCTTCAGATGGTCAGTAAAGAAACCGGTATGCTTACCACAACAGAGGTTGCCAATGCGAAACACGTGGAAGACTGCCTGAAACATGGAATCGATATTCTGTGGATAGGGGCACGTACATCTGCGAATCCCTTTGCTGTTCAGGAGATTGCCGATTCTCTTAAAGGAGTCGATATTCCCGTGATGATTAAAAATCCCGTGAACCCTGATCTGGAATTATGGATTGGAGCCTTTGAACGAATTAATAATGCCGGAATAAAAAAGCTCGTGGCAATCCATCGGGGTTTCTCGGCATACGATAAATCTCTCTTCCGCAATGAACCGCAATGGCAGGTACCTATAGAATTACGCAGAAGAATTCCTGAATTAAAAATCATCACCGACCCAAGTCATATCTGCGGAAATCGTCATATGCTGTATGATGTTTCTCAAAAGGCCATGGACCTTAACTTCGACGGACTTATCATCGAAACCCATATCACTCCCGATGAGGCATGGAGCGATGCGAAACAACAAATAACACCTCAGGTACTTAAGGAGCTTTTGTCAAGACTTATATTCAGGGAAGAAGGCGATTTAAATGCTACAATAAACCTGGCCGAACTCAGAGAGCAGATTGATAAACTTGATGATAAGCTTATTCAGATCTTTGAGAAAAGAATGAAGGTGGTTGAAGAAATCGGAAAGCACAAAAAAGAAAATAATATTACCATCCTGCAATCACAGCGATGGGACGATATTGTAAGAAACCGTATTAACCTGGGCAGCCGGAAAGGACTCAGCGAGGATTTTATCCTCAAGGTGTTTCAGGCTATTCACCAGGAATCCATTAATCATCAAACCGTAGTCATGAACTCAAGTGAGGAAACTGTAAAATGAATACGCTTGAACTAGTCAGTAAGGGAGGGGCCTCCATAATTATTATTGGTGGAGATAGCCGGAAGTTTTTGCAGGGTTTCGACCCAGCCAGAACCCTTGTCCTTGCTGATGAAAATCTTTTGACCTATCACCGTAAGAAGTTTGATTCGTTTAATATCATCTCAATAGGTGCAGGGGAGCAGGCGAAATCCATGACCCGGGCGATTGAACTTTATCATAAACTTCTGGAACTGGAAGTGGATCGCAGCTGGACGCTTATTGGAGCCGGCGGTGGAATTGCAACTGACCTTTCGGGCTTCATTGCATCTACCTATTTGAGGGGAATCAGTTTTGCTTTTGTTTCAACAACATTGCTGGGTCAGGTGGATGCATCCATTGGTGGAAAGAACGGGGTAAACCTTGATGGCTTTAAAAACATGATCGGAGTTATAAATCAACCCGCTCAGGTATTCTGCGACATTGATAGCCTTTCCAGTCTTCCTGAAAGAGAATTTTTGGCAGGTTTTGCTGAAATAGTTAAATATGGCGCCATCAGGGATCCGGAATTCTTTGAGTATCTTGAAAGGAATATTGAGAGTGGGATAAAAAGGGATGCCAAAGTACTTGAATATATGATAAGCCGCTCGGTTAAAAATAAAATTGAAGTAGTTCAGGCTGATGAAAGAGAGCTTGGTGAAAGAAAAACCCTTAACTTTGGTCATACCTTTGCTCATGGTTTTGAGAAATTGTACAAAATACCTCACGGTGAGGCTGTTTCACTGGGAATGGTTCTTGCCGCAAAACTATCTGTTAAGCTCGGTTTACTTGAAGCTGAGAAAGCTGAAAGAATCGAGAAACTGTTGATCCGATGCAGCCTCCCTGTAAGCTTCAAATGGGAAGTGGAAGTACTTGCAGAAGCTATGAAAAAGGACAAGAAACGCAGCGGAGGAAGTATCAGTTTTATTTTATTGAAAGATATAGGAAAAGCTGTAATCCATAAGCTTGAGGTTCAAACATTAAAAACTGTATTACATGATTTGCGTTAGTATTGGTACCGGAAGTCCTGCTGAGGCAAAGAAGGTTTTGCAAAACACAGGATTTATTGAGTTAAGAGCTGATCTTCTAAGTTGGCAGGCGAGCGATTATGCCGATGTGATCCGTTTAGGCGGAAAGCTGATCTTTACCTGCAGGCCTGGTGAGTTTAATGATGAAGAAAGGCTGGAACTCTTCACACTGGCTGCAGAATCCGGTGTAAGCTATCTGGATGTTGAGATAGAATCCGGTGAAGATTTTATACAGGCAATCCGGAAGCTTACTGATTCTCATAACTGTGACCTTATTGTCTCGTACCATAATTATGAAATGACACCCTCATCGGAAAGCCTTGAAAATATTTTAAACGAATGTTATCTGGCCGGAGCAGACATTGCAAAGATTGCCTGCAGGGCATATTCGGGGGCTGATTCTGCCAGACTCTTATCGCTTTATGCAATTACAGGTCGAAAGGTAATTCTGGGAATGGGAAAAGCCGGCAAAATCACCCGTATTGCAGCACCCTTTCTTGGTTCCGAGTTTACTTTTGCCTCTCCGTCAGCGGGAAGCGAAACGGCTGAGGGACAGTTTAACTTTACGGAACTGAAAGATATTATACATAAAATCCAGTAAATCATGAATAGCTTTGGAACCTTATTCAGAGTCAGTATTTTTGGTGAATCGCATGGAAATTCTGTTGGCGTTACTATAGATGGATGCCCTGCCGGTATTCCTTTGCTGGAATCCGATTTTAAAACTGACCTGGACAGAAGAAGAAGTGGTTCCAAAGGTACAACTCCAAGAAAAGAAGCTGACCTGCCACGATTTATGAGTGGTGTATTTAATGATCATACAACTGGCGCGCCACTGACTATTATTTTTGAAAATACCAATACAAGATTTAAGGACTACGAAAAGTTGAGGGAAACTCCGCGACCCGGACATGCTGATTTTGTTGCATATAAAAAATTTGGTGGTTTTGAGGATTTCAGGGGAGGTGGTCATTTTAGCGGGAGACTTACATTGGGTCTGGTGGCTGCCGGGGTAATTGCAAAAAAGATAATATCTCCAGTTTTGGTTTCTGCTCAGCTGACTGAAGCAGGAGGAATGAAGGATATTGAAAAAGCTGTAGAGGCAGCCATTGCAAAACAGGACTCAATAGGAGGAATCGTAGAATGCAGGGCCTCTCAAATTCCTGCAGGAATAGGGGAACCATTCTTCAATTCGGTCGAATCCCTGATTGCGCATATCGCTTTCAGTATCCCTGCCATCAAAGCTATTGAATTTGGAGCGGGCTTTGCAGCCGCCGGCATGAAAGGCAGCGAACACAATGACAGTTTTATTTCAGTCGATGGTAAGACATCAAGCAATCATGCAGGAGGTGTAAACGGAGGTATTGCAAACGGTAATGATATTGTATTCAGGGTGGCGGTAAAGCCTACCAGCAGTATTCCGCTCCCTCAGAATACCATGAATATTAAATCAGGAAAGATGGCAGAGCTGCGAATTGAAGGTCGGCACGATCTGTGCATCGCCCTGCGCGTTCCGGTGGTCCTTGAAGCTGCCACTGCTATTGTGCTGGCTGATTTGCTTATGATTGAAAACAGGATTAAAAGAGTGTGGTGAGAAGGAAGGAGAGAAATGCAAAATAGTGAATGAAAATTGAACGTAGTGAAATCCTGCTCCGCAGGAATGAAGTGAAACGGTATCACACTCTGTGCGAATGAAAGAGGATGCAAGGCAAAATAATAAACTTAATACCGTAACTAATAATTTTGAAAACAAACACTTATATCGCCAGCTTGTTTGCACCCATTAACCCCTGCCTTGACGGCAGGCAGACATTAACAACAATTCCCAAAATAAATTCATAATTCAAAATAACAATTAATAAAAATGAGAGTAGCAGTAGTAGGTGCAGGAAACATGGGATCATGGCTGGTCGAATCGCTTTGCCTGGATTACGAGGTAGGCGTTTATGATGCAAACAGGAATAAACTGAAGTATTTCTTCAATTCGCGCAAATTTCTTTATTTGGAAGAACTGCTTGAATTTCAGCCTGATATGCTTATTAATGCCGTTAGTCTTGAAAATACTGTAAACGTTTTCAAGGAAATTGTTCCCTCCCTGAATAAGAAATGTATAATTGCGGACATCACTTCGGTTAAAAACGGGCTGGAGAAATACTACGAAAGCTGCGGGATGCGATTTGTTTCAACCCATCCGATGTTCGGACCCACATTTGCCAATATCAGACATCTTGCAGAAGAAAATGCCATTATTATCAAAGAAGGGGATGAAGAAGGCAAAGAGTTTTTCAGGAACTTTTATAAATCACTGAATATTAAGATTTTCGACTATAGTTTTAAGGAGCATGATGAAACCATTGCCTATTCTCTTTCTATTCCATTTTCATCCACACTTGTTTTTGCGTCCTGCATGAAAGAGCAGGAAGCTCCGGGTACTACATTTCGTAAACATTATGAAATTGCAAAAGGACTTCTAACAGAAGATGATTACCTTTTATCGGAGATATTGCTTAATCCTTACAGTTTGTCACAGGTTGAAATGATCAAGGAAAGTCTGGGAGACCTCATTAACCTGATACGTTCTTCGGATAAACCAGCCCTAAAGGAATATTTTAACCAGTTAAGAAGCAATATTGGAATGAAAAAACCAGGATAATTTTCCTGGTTTAAGTAAATTCCGGCATAATTGGTTCAAGCATTTTTCTATTCTGAATCGCTATCCAGGCTTATCTTCAGAATATTCTTTGTATGTGCCAGAATTTTGAAATTATCAGAAATGCGATGACCAATTACCCAGCAAATCTCATTACCTGATTGAAGGATCCAGGTATTTTCCTTTTGGGGTATTGAGAGTTTCAGGTCAATGAAAAAATCACTTAGTTTTTTCATGCTTCTCATTCCAAGGGGACAAAAATAATCTCCTGTTTCCCATCTTCTCAGAACCAGCGGGAATTCCAGGGTATCGAGATCCAGACAGGCTGTATCCGGATTTGCAGGAATAATGAAATCATGACTTCGTTCAAATATTTCGGTTTTTAGCTTCAGGGGCTCCAGGATAATCCCGTTTTCCTTTTCGATATAGTACCTTCTTTGATTTTCTTCCGTTATCAGCTGTAGTATTAATTTTTCCCTGTCTTTAACGAGTCTGTGAGTTGAAGAAAAAAACTGCCGGCCGGCCGGCCCGTCAAGACTCCTGATGATATCATTAACTACGGAAGATGTAAAATTGAATTCCTTCAGAATTTCGTACATCCAGGTTTCAATTGGATTTAATCCCGCTACATCATTAATAAAAATCCATACCAAGCCTTTTTCACGGTGGATTACATTATTTCGGACTTTAAGTATGGCATCCAGATAAATTTCCTCAGCTTCCTTTAGCCTTTGAATATTCTCAGCAAGGGTATCCGTAAATTTTGGATTAATTTCTTCGAAAAGGGGGATCAGAGAGTGCCTGATTTTATTCCGGCTGTATTTCAGGCTGGCATTGCTCGAATCTTCACGCCAATCTAAGCCGGCACTGAGAGCATAGCTTTTTATTTCATCTCTTGTAGCGAAAAGCAGTGGACGTATTAGTCGGCCGCTTTTATATTTAATGCCTGTAAGTCCCTGAAGTCCTGTTCCTCGGCTCAGGTTAAGCAGGAATGTCTCAGATACATCATTCTTATTGTGAGCCGTGGTTATCCAGTCAAAACCTTCCTGTTGCCTTATTTCTTCAAACCAGTCGTAACGCAACTCCCTCGCGGCCATCTGTATTGATAACCTGTTCCCTTCAGCATATTCCGCGGTTTCAAAATTCCTGACATATACATGGATTCCATAACTGTCTCCAAGCTCTCTTACAAATTTTTCATCCCCGTCAGATTCTTCGTTGCGAAGATGAAAATTACAATGCGCAATTCCACAATCATAACCCAGTTTTACCAGCAGATCCAATAATACAACTGAATCGATACCTCCGCTGACTGTCAGTAACAAACGGTCATCTTTATGAAAAAGATCATGTTCATTAATGAATGTTCTGAGTCGCTCCAGCATTATAATAGATTTGCCACTAAGGTAGGAAAAAGTATGCCTTAATAAAACAGGAGCATGGGAAAATGAGAAAGGCAAAACCGGGAAGAATTTTCCCTGTTTTGCCTTTTAAAACTTTGAATAATGATGAGCGCAAATTACTAAAACACAAAAACACTTAAACAGTATGGGATTAGCTTCGATGCGCTAATCTTCGCTCCGATTCAATGTTAATTAGCAGAGTGAAGATTCAGTCAGGCTCTTAACTGAAATCAGTGTTTTGCCAGGAAGCTTGCAATTCCTTTCTGGGTTGCCTGGAGACCTTCGTCACCTTTATGCCAGTTGGCCGGGCAAACTTCGCCATTTTTTTCAAAAAACTGCAGTGCATCAACCATTCGGATAGCTTCTTCAACGCTTCTCCCAAGTGGCATATCATTCACAAGCTGGTGCCTTACAACACCTTCCTTGTCGATAAGGAAAAGTCCGCGATAAGACTGGGGAATACCGGTGAAACTTGAGGTACCATCATCATTCATATCATATTCTCCTGCAAGAACATCATAATTTTCTGATATGGTCATGGACTGGTCTGCTACCAAAGGAAATTTTACCCCCTGTATACCACCATCGTTTTTAGGTGTCTGCAGCCATTTCCAGTGTGAAAATTCAGAGTCAACAGAACATCCAACAACTGCAACATTTCTTTCTTCAAATTCTTTAATTTTGTCCTGGAAAGCAATTATTTCAGTAGGACATACAAAGGTAAAGTCAGCCGGGTAAAAGAAGAATACTACATATTTTTTACCAACATACTGATTCAATGAAAAATTCTGAACTACTTCACCTCCGTTAATAACTGCCGGAACTGAAAAATGTGGGGCTTTTTTGCCAACTAATACTGCCATTTTTTATAATTTTTAATTATTAATATTTATAATGTTTTTAATTATACCAAGATAACAAAAAATTCCCCTTAAAGTTCAGGATTTTTGCAATTATTGATAATCAACCATCCCCGGATTTGTAAGGTAAAAGTTATTGGGTTTAAGCCTTGGTTCACCTGAAAAATGCATCCTGTCTCCGAGTGGGATATTCTGCAGATTGGGGAAGAATCCAAAGCGGAAAGAAAAAGTCGGGAAAACCAGCCTTTCATTTTTTATCCTCGTTCCTATACCAATACCTGTATATACATCCTGATAAATAATAGAAGAATTTTCAGGTCCCAGTAAAGCAAAATCAATGTAGCCGAAAAAAGTAAATCGAAATCCATAAACATACCAGGGACTAAAGGCTACCGATTCCCAGTTCATTGTAAATCGCTGCTGTCCATACACATATGGCTCATTAAATCCCCTTAAACCGTATTTGTCATTAATGGTCAACCTGTCGTCCTCATAGCGTTTGATACCCTTGGTATATCCAAAATTTATAAATTGTCTGAATTTAAACTGACCAAAAATAAAAAGATTGGAGAAGTATTTCAGCTGAAACTGAAAAACGGCCTGCTCAAAATTCCCTGAATTGGTTATAAATCCTCCTTCATTAATTTTAAAATAAAGATATCCCAGATTTGTAAGATAATTTCCGCGTGCATAACTCAGTGAAGTATAGAACCTGTTTTCAAACTCTCCAAACTCAGGTCCCATAGTGAAATTAAGCAGCGACCCTATAGGTATATCCTCAGTGCGTCCATAGCTGTAAATAAGATTACTCTGGTAAAAGCTTTGAGCTGAGAGAGCTATGGTGTTAAGCCAGACTGATTTATCCTGGTAGTTGTAGTACAGATTTCTGGTGGGCTCGGGGCGGTCAAAAAAGCTTAGTTTATAAAACCTGCTTGCAAGGATCAGGTTTAGCCTGTTTTTATCGATCATGGCATTTTTATTAAGCTTAAAAGCCCTGCCAATCCAGATATCAGAACTGTTGAAGCTTACAACTTGCTTAAAATATCCGGAGTCGGGATTCCAGATATTCTGTACAGAACTCTGATGATATGCTGCTGCACCCCCGGCATATTTGGTATTTGGAGTAAAGAACTTGCGGTTAAACTGGAAACCATAGGATTCTGAATCAAAAACATGGGAATAATAAAACCTCCCGTCAATAAAGCTTCCGTAGATATTTCTTGTGTTATAAATTGCCTCATAACCAAGATTGTTTGGCTTATCCGTATCCCAGTGGAGGTTATTCTGAATTTCATTACCCGTTCCAAAAATGTTCCGGTCCCATAGCTCTACTCTTCCAGAATTTACAGAACTTAACTCCAGATAAAATGCCATGGACCATTGATCCTTCACAACAAAAATAATATCAGCATATCCCGGCATGTCAGCCACGGGATCAACAATAATCCTTGCATCTTCAATATAACTCAGGTCCCTGAATATACGCACGTTATCGGCTAATATCCTGGGGTCGATCCTGTCTCCTTCTGTAAATAGAAGATGTCGTCTCAGTATCCGGTCACTGGTATTTACATGTACCGAATTAGCAGTTTTCTTCAGCCATGAATCAGCAGCGGGAATCGTATCATTTATACTTGACGCAAAAACATCAAGCTTAATAAAGCGTATGCTTCTGATGGTAAATCCGTCATAGCTCAGAAATTCAAGATCCCCTCTGAGAGTTGGAATAGTGTCTGTAATTTTTGATTGAGGAGGAAGGATTACAACGTTTTGTAATTCATTCATCCATTTTCTGTTCGCAGATGAAGAGCGTATATTATCAAAAAATAAATTCGTTCGTAATACCTTTTTATGTCGTGTCTCACTGCTGTTTTTCAGGGACAGGGAATCCTTAAGTCCTTCAGGCTCCTGGGCAATAATGCTGGTATAAGCCTGAAAGAGTGAAAAAAGAAGAATGCTTATTTTTAAAAATGTTTTCAATTTTAAAATAAACTTTGGTTTACCCGGGTAATGAATATATCTGCAGCTTAGTTTAGCTGAATTGTTGCGGGTGAATTTAGTTGAAATGCATGATTTTTAAAAATTTACGACAAGGTTCTTGCAATTGGCAGCTTGCCAAAGCTTTGAATCAAAACTTTCTTGCTTGTTTTTTGTTACTTTGTTTCTTACTTAAAATACAAACAAATAGTTTAATTCAATGCGCCATCCGATCAACTTTGTCATTTTCCTGTCCGTTTTCATAATCCTGGTAGACCTTTATGCTTTCAGAGGATTTTCAGCTCTTATCGGGAATTTTTCTTCACGTCAGAAGATATGGTTTAATTCGGCCTATTGGATAATAACCCTCGTTGCTCTCATATGGCTAGTCTGGTTTGTATTGTCATTTAAAAGCTTCAGTTATGAAGCCAGTTACCGGAATATTGCCGCTTTCATGGGCTTTTTCGTTCTTGTTTATGTCCCTAAATTATTATTTAACGCCTTTCAGCTGGTAAATGATGTATCCCGACTCCTCGCAAAAACAGTGGCATATCTGTTTCCTGAAGGAGGTGCAATTTCTTCCGGAGTTGATAAAATCAGCAGATCTGATTTTCTTCTTCAGGCCGGACTTATCATTGCCGCCATTCCATTTTTATCAATCATCTGGGGTATCTGGAAAGGAAGATATAATTTCAAGGTTTCAAAATTATCACTGGCCTATCCAAACCTGCCGGCATCCTTCGACGGAACGAGAATTCTTCAGATAAGCGATTTTCATATAGGCAGTTTTGCCGGAAACCCTGAAATGGTTGAAAAGGCAATTGATCTGATTAACAGGCAGGATGCAGATTATATTTTGTTTACAGGCGATCTGGTAAATAATATTGCTACAGAAGTAGTTGAGTTTATACCAATACTTAAGTCTTTAAAAGCAAAAAAAGGGAAGTTTTCCATTCTTGGAAACCATGATTATGGTGAATATTACAACTGGAGTTCCAGGGAACAACTTGAGAAAAATATGCAAGACTTATACGGGCACCATCAGGAGATTGGATTTACCCTTCTTCGAAACCAGTCGGTAAAACTTCAAAAAGACGGAGAAGAGATAGGCCTTATAGGAGTAGAGAACTGGGGATTACCTCCCTTTCCTCAGTATGGCGACCTGGGTAAAGCCATTACAGATGTGGAAAATACGAAATTCAAAATATTAATGTCGCATGATCCTTCTCACTGGGATGCCGAAGTCCGCCCAAAATCGGATATTGATCTCACGCTTTCCGGGCATACTCACGGTATGCAGTTTGCCATTAGGATTCCGGGCTGGAGGTGGAGCCCCGTTGAAATGAAATACCCGCGCTGGGGAGGTTTGTATACTGAAGGAAAACAAAATCTCTATGTCAATATTGGTATTGGATATATTGCATTCCCCGGAAGGGTTGGCACACCGCCCGAAATTACCGTAATTGAACTTAAAAAGGCTTGAACTTCAATCCTCTAAATAAAAATTCAATCGGGTTTGCAGATTCTGCCTGCATTCTCTAAGTTTACAAAATATAATGAACCACAAAAGAGCCATATTGCTGTTATCCTGTCCGGATAACAAGGGACTGGTAGCCCGGATATCCAACTTCATTTCTGAAGGGGGAGGGAATATTATTTCCCTTAACGAGCATGTGGACACTCTTGAGAAGACTTTTTTCTTTCGGGTAGTCTGGGATATGGAAAAGTTTAAAATCTCAGAAAAAGAGCTGGAAAATGAGTTCAGACCTCTTGCTGAAGAGCTTGATGCTACCTGGCAAATTCATTTTACCGGTCAGAAATTAAGGATAGCTGTTTTTGTTTCCAGGTACGATCATTGCCTGCAGGAATTATTATGGAGGCAGAGACTGGATGATTATCCTGCAGAGATTCCCCTTATTATTTCCAATCACCCGGATGCCAGATCAATGGCAGAGTATCACAGGATTCCCTTTTATGTTTTTCCAATAGATCCGGAAAATAAAGCTGCGCAGGAAGAAAAGGAAATTAGACTCCTCAGGGAAAATAACATCGATACCATAGTATTGGCAAGGTACATGCAGGTTTTATCTTCAACATTTATCGACAATTACCCGGGCCGGATCATCAATATTCATCATTCTTTTTTACCTGCCTTTATGGGTGGAAATCCCTATAAACAAGCCTATGAAAGAGGGGTGAAGATTATTGGAGCCACAAGTCATTATGTGACTGAGGATCTCGACGAAGGACCCATCATTGAGCAGGATATTGTCAGAATCTCACACAGGGACACTACCGAAGATCTTATTCGAAAAGGAAGAGACCTTGAAAGGATAGTTTTAGCCAGGGCTGTCTACTTTCACGCTCAGCACAGGATTCTTCTGAATGGAAGAAAAACCATTGTATTCGATTAATTCCTAATACGCTCTGGCGTACAGAACCCTGTACTTTCCTGGTTTTCCGCTCAGAATATCAGTACCCGTATTTTCTTCCGAATCCAGTGGGATGCAGCGAATAGTTGCCTTGGTTTCTTCTTTTATCTTTAATTCCGTTTCCACAGTCCCATCCCAGTAGCAGGAGATAAATCCACCTTTATTATCCAGAACCTCTTTAAATTCCTCCCAGCTGGAAACAGTACGAATATTTTCTTCCCTGAAATTCAGCGCTTTATTATAAATGTTATTTTGTATTTCAACCAGCAAATTTTCAATATATACGGCAATATTTTCCTGAGGAAGAACTTTTTTCTCAAGAGTATCCCTTCGGGCAATTTCTATACTTCCATTTTCCAGATCACGGGGGCCTAAGGCAAGTCGTACAGGAACCCCTTTAAGCTCATATTCGGCAAATTTCCAGCCTGGCTTTTGGGTATCGCGGTTATCATATTTCACAGAGATTCCTTTCGATTCAAGTTCCTGCTTAATCCGTTCGGCTACCTCATTGAGTCCGGGCAGTTGTTCAGGTCCTTTGTATATAGGTACAATTACGACCTGTATAGGTGCGAGTTTAGGGGGAAGAACAAGTCCGTGATCATCGGAATGAGCCATAACCAGAGCTCCCATCAAACGGGTGGATACACCCCATGAGGTGGCCCAGACGTACTCCAGCTTCCCTTCATTGCTGGTGAACTGAACATCAAAAGCCTTGGCAAAATTCTGTCCAAGGAAATGAGATGTCCCTGCCTGCAGTGCTTTGCCATCCTGCATCAGAGCTTCAATACAATAGGTATCGATAGCCCCGGCAAACTTTTCATTCTCACTTTTCTTTCCAACAATAACAGGCATTGCCATGAAATTTTCAGCAAAGTTGGCATAGACATTTACCATTTTCATGGTTTCTTCCACTGCTTCCTGCTGTGTTGCATGAGCGGTATGTCCTTCCTGCCATAGAAATTCGGCTGTACGCAGAAATAAGCGGGTTCTCATCTCCCAGCGCACTACATTGGCCCACTGATTGATTAAGAGGGGAAGGTCGCGATACGACTGTATCCAGTTTTTATAGGTATTCCAGATAATAGTTTCTGAAGTAGGCCGGATAACGAGTTCTTCTTCAAGTTTTGCGTCAGGATCAACCATAATGCCACCATTTACCTCATCGTTTTTAAGGCGATAGTGAGTAACTACCGCGCATTCCTTGGCAAATCCTTCAACATGGCTAGCTTCCCTGCTAAAAAACGATTTGGGAATGAAGAGCGGGAAATAGGCATTCGAGTGACCGGTATCCTTGAACATTTTATCGAGCGCAGCCTGCATCTTTTCCCAAATAGCATAACCATAGGGTTTAATTACCATACAGCCTCTCACAGCCGAATTTTCTGCAAGATCTGCTTTTATTACAAGGTCGTTGTACCATTGGGAATAATTTTCTTCCCGGGTAGTTAGTTCTTTTGCCATTATATATTGATGAATTTGAAAGTTCTAAATCGAATTGCAAAATAAGTAAATAAAAACGGGATGCCGAAATACATACATTCTTAGTTTTCAGTTTTCATCCGCATTAAAAGAAAAAGTCACAGTTGGCAGGATTCCTTATATACCATCCTGCTGACTGTGACTTAAGAACTATTTTGTCCTGAGCTTTATTTCTTTCTTTCGCCCACCGATCGTTTAGTGGTTGCGGCTTGAGATTCAAGCATTCTTTGAGCTTTGGTCTCGAAGCGGCTCAGAAGGGATTTTTTTCCGTTAGGATAGTAATCTACCAGGGCTGTCCAGCTGGTTATTGTACCCGGAATCAGTACCGGTGTCTCAATAAATCCGACATCTTCGGCTGCAAGCTGGTAGTTATCATGATTCGGACCCCAGATATCCACGTAATAACGCTTTGCTGCCAGGTGATCAAAACGAACAACACCATTTGCATTGGTAAACCTTTCTTCAATCATGTTGGTTTCATTCTGCCAATCGGCTACGCTAGGATATAAAATAACTGATATATCCGGAACCAGATAATAGGGTTCGTAATATTCTTCAACAGTGATTTCAATGCTGGCATCAATAACCGTAATTGTTAATGTACTAATATCTACCTTGTTTTTTCTGAAGGCTTTCAGTCTGACGGTATAAATACCATCATAGTCGAAATAGTGACTGGAGTTGAAACTGGTGGATACATATCCATCACCGAAATCCCATTCAAAGCTCTCAGCATCAAGTGAACGGTTAGTAAAATATACGTTTTCGCCGATTCCAACCGTTGACGAAGAAACGGTAAAATCGGAATAAGGATCCTTAGAGCAGGAGGCCAGCAATAATGGAACCGTCAGGAGTAGGAGAAATATTTTTTTCATGACTCAGCGTTTTATGATTTCTATTATTTGGTAAAATCCAAATAACGTGCCAAAGAAGTTATTAAATTTGAATTTGAATAATTACTTTGTCAACCGACCTAAAAATAAATAAAACTTTCATATGGATAAGCATGATTTCAGGAAATATGCTCACAGGGTTGCAGACTGGATGGCCGATTATTACGAAAACATTGAAGCATATCCGGTCAGAAGCCAGGTGAAACCCGGTGAAATAATTTCTCAGCTTCCGGATTTGCCTCCCCCGAAACCTGAAAATATGGAAACCATCCTGGATGATGTAGACAAAATAATCATGCCGGGCATAACTCACTGGCAGAATCCGAATTTCTTTGCATATTTTCCTGCAAACACGAGCTATCCCTCAATTTTGGCCGAAATGATGACCTCCGCCCTGGGATCTCAGTGCATGGTTTGGGAGACCTCACCTGCGGCTGCTGAACTGGAGGAAAAGGTAATGTCGTGGCTGAAGAAAATGACAGGAATACCTGAGACATTTGAAGGAGTTATCCAGGATACAGCCTCTACTTCTACCCTGGTGGCAGTATTGTCGGCCAGGGAAAAGAAAAGTAAGAATTCTGTAAATAATGCCGGGTTTACCGGAAACCTATACAGGGTTTATTGTAGCACTGAAGCACATTCATCAGTTGAAAAAGCTGTGAAAATTGCTGGTATAGGACGACAAAACCTCAGAAAAATTGAAGTGGATGAGAATCTGTCCATGAAGGCGGAAATGCTTGAAGAGACTATCTTGTCGGATATTCAAGAGGGATTCATACCCTTATGTGTTGTAGCAGCGCTTGGAACAACGGGTACAGCGGCCATGGACCCATTAATGGACATTTCGGAAATTTGCCGGAAGAATGATGTCTGGCTTCATGTCGATGCGGCATATGCAGGCTCTGCATTTGTTCTCGAAGAACAACGATATCTGCTGAAGGGAATTGAAAATGCCGATAGCTATGTCTTTAATCCCCACAAATGGATGTTCACGAATTTTGACTGTTCAGCTTTTTTTGTGAAAGACAGGGAACAGCTTATTTCAACTTTTGAGATTCTTCCGGAATACCTTAAAACCAGACCCGATAGTCAGGTCAATAATTACAGGGACTGGGGGATTCAGCTGGGCCGAAGGTTCAGGGCTTTGAAACTCTGGTTTGTTATCAGGGAGATGGGAGTTGAAGGTATTAAACAAAAAATTGCCAATCATATAAAATGGGCAAATGAACTGGCCGGAGAAATAAGGAAAACGCCGGGATTTGAACTCCTGGAACCCCAGAATCTGGCTCTGGTTTGTTTCAGCTTATCTAAGAAGAGTGGAGTTAGTATGGAAGATCATAATGCCCGCACCATGGATTTTTTACACAGATTGAACAGCTCTGGTAAGGTCTATCTTTCTCATACAAAGGTAAATGAAAAAGTATTTCTGAGAATGCAAATAGGGCAGACCTCGGTTACTGAAAAACATGTCAGGGATGCCTGGAATTTTATTAAATCAGAATCACAAATAAAGATTTAACTATGGAACTATGGAGTCTGAAAAATAAAAAAGCCCTGATTACCGGCGGTACCAAGGGAATTGGCCTGGCTATTGTTGAGGAGTTTCTCGCACTGGGCGCAGAGATTCATGTGGCTGCCAGAAATGAAAATGATTTTCAAAAGATTCTGGAGAAGAATCCCGGCGACAGATCACGCTTATTTTTCACTGCATGCGATCTGAGCAAAGCTGAAGGAAGGCTTAAGCTGACTGATAATATCAAAAGTCACTGGCAAAAACTTGATATCCTTGTTAATAATGTTGGGACCAACATCAGAAAAAAGGCAATTGAATACTCTGCTGAAGAATTCGATAAAATTTTCCGAACCAACCTAATTTCAGCATTTGAACTCAGCATGTCTCTTCATGACTATCTCAAAGCTTCTGGTGATGGCTGTATTGTAAACATATCCTCCGTGGCAGGTCTGGGACATATGAAAACCGGCCTTGTATATGGAATGACGAAGGCAGCCATGAATCAGATGACAGCTAACCTGGCTGTTGAATGGGCCGGCGACAATATAAGGGTTAATGCAATTGCTCCCTGGTATATTCAGACACCTCTGGCGGAACAGGTTCTTAAAAACAAGGATTACCTGCAGGAAATTCTTGCACGAACTCCCATGAAGCGCGTCGGGAAACCTTCCGAAGTGGCAGCCCTTGCAGCCTTCCTGGCAATGCCTGCATCCTCCTATATTACCGGACAATGTATTGCTGTCGACGGAGGGTTTATTGCAAACAGATTTTAAATTAATTTCTTTATTATATTTAGGTCCTAAAACATACACAGATTATGAAACTATTAGTAAAATCTATCAGCCTTATTCTGCTTTCCTTTGCAATGGGACAGATATCTTTTGCACAGATGGCAGCAAAGAAAATCAGTCTGGAAAACATCTTTCAGGAATATAAATTTTATCCCGGTTCAATAGCAAGTCTTCGTTCCATGAACGATGGTGTTTATTACACAAGTCTTGAACGCGGCATGGCAATTGTAAAATGGAGTTATGAGACCGGAGAAAAAGCCGGTATTATTTTCACAGCAGAAAATACGGAAATTAGCAGGATAAGCGATTATGAATTTAGTAATGACGAGAGTAAAATACTTATCTCTACTGCAAAAGAAAGGATTTACCGGCGATCATTCAAAGCCGATTATTACATATATGATATAAGCAAAAAAGAACTAAAGGCCCTTTCCGGAAATGGAAAGCAACAGCTGGCAAGCTTTTCACCTGATGGAAAAATGGTGGCTTTTGTTCGTGACAATAACCTTTATTATACCGACCTGGCAAGCATGAAGGAAACTCAGGTAACAAATGACGGGAAATTCAATTTTATAATAAATGGGGCATGCGATTGGGTTTATGAGGAAGAGTTTGGTTTTTCCAAAGCATTTGCCTGGTCTCCTGACAGTAAAAAGCTGGCATTTTACCGCTTCGATGAATCAGGGGTTAAGGAATTTAACATGACCTATTTTAAGAATCTGTACCCTGATATTTATAAATTCAAATACCCCAAGGCAGGAGAAGCCAACTCCATTGTAAGTATTCATTGCTTTAATCTCGGGAATCAAAAAACAATAAAAATGGATGTGGGAGAAGAAACCGATCAGTATATTGGAAGGATTCTTTGGACAAAAGACCCAGAAACTCTTGCTATATTGAGACTTAACCGTTTGCAGAATAAACTGGATGTACTTCATGCGAAAGCTTCAACTGGCGCTTCGGAGCTGGTATTTACTGAAGAAAACGCACGTTACATTAATGAACCAACGGATAACTCGGTTATATATCTGCCCGATGGACAGAATTTTATTATCCAGTCTGAAAGAGACGGCTGGCTGCATTTTTACCTTTATAACTTTGTAAAAAAGGAAATTAAGCCAATAACATCCGGACCCTGGGATATTTCGGGTTATATTGGATATGATGAGGCTAAGAAAACTCTTTATTATGAATCTCATGAGCAGGGTGTTATTCATCAGGATGTTTATTCGATAAGGACGGACGGCACACATAAAAAGAGAATCAGTGATGAAGACGGCTGGAGCTCCGCTGATTTCAGCAACAGTTTTAAATATTATATACTCATCCATTCTTCAGCGAATATTCCGCCAAAGTACACTCTTTGTGATTCGAAAGGGAAACATATAAGGATTCTCGAAGATAATGCAGAACTTCAGAAAACGATGAAGGAATATGGTTTTGCAAAAAGGGAATTTTTGCAGGTTCCGGGGGAGATGAATACGAAGCTGAATGCATGGATCATAAAACCTGTGGATTTCGACCCTTCAAAAAAATATCCGCTTTTCATATTTGTGTATGGAGGTCCCCAATCGCAGGATGTAACCGATAATTTTTCTTATTCTGACAGCTGGTACCAGATGCTGGTTCAGAAAGGCTATATTGTTGCCTGTGTGGATGGGAGAGGTACAGATGGAAGGGGAGAGGATTTCAGAAAAGCCACCTACATGCAACTCGGAAAATACGAATCAGAAGACCAGATATCCGCTGCAAGATACTTTGGGAATCAATCATATATTGATAAAAGCAGGATAGGTATATTTGGCTGGAGTTATGGAGGTTATATGAGCCTGCTTTGTTTATTTAAAGGTGCTGATGTATTTAAAATGGCCATTTCTGTTGCACCTGTAACCAACTGGAGATATTATGATTCTGTTTATACCGAGCGGTTTATGAGAACCCCGCAGGAAAATCCGGATGGTTACGACGATAACTCTCCCATTAATCATGTTGATAAGATGAAAGGAAAATTGTTACTGGTCCATGGGATGACAGATGATAATGTGCATTTTCAGAATTCGGTGGAACTGGTTGAGAAACTGATTGAGGCAAACAAACAGTTTGATATGCAATTCTATCCCAACCGCAACCACGGGATTTATGGCGGAAACGCGACCTTCCACCTATATACCAAAATGACAAATTTTATTGAAGAGAATTTATAAGGATATGGAATAAAATAAAATAAAATGACCTGCCGGGAAAACCAAAATTAGTGTATCGGGGCAGGTCAGTTTATCAATTCAGGTAATCAGGATGGGATATCTTTGTATGAATTATAGTCTTGTCAAATGTATTTAATTGATTCAAGGGATATGCTGCAAAATGTAAAACCCGTATTCAATAGGTAAAATTCATTCAATTTTGATATGTCTTTGCAAACCATAGAATTGTTAAGTCCGGTGTATGTCACATTTTTCTGGTCAGCTGTGTTTTTGCTGGGAGCAGGAAAAAACCGAAGATCACGCATAGGTCTTGGAATTTTTATGATGCTTGCTTTTATCCTGTATGTTTGCCATGCAGTTTATTTTTCCAGGAATTTTTTATTGTATTCCTACCTGGATGGTATTTATATTTTATCCACACTGTCTGTTTATCCCGTTTATTATCTGTATGTGCGTTTCCTCAGTACCGGTAAGCCTTTTGAAATGGCTCAGCTTAGCCATTTTATTCCTGCATTATTATTTGGATTCACAACAATTTTCTTTTATTCCCGATTAAATATGCAGGAAAGAATCTCTCAGGCAGAAAATCCCCAGCTGGGAATTAATTCGGAAAATCTCAGTCACAGTATTTTATACATTTCGTCGGTTATGACCCGCATAATTCTGGCTGTGCAGGTTGTAAGTTATTTGTTTATGATCAGCAGATTGTTGAAAGAGCATGAGGATCAGGTAAATGAGCTTTTTTCAAATACCGAAAGGTTTAAGTTAAACTGGGTCAACCGGCTGACTATTATAATGGTGCTCATGGCATTAACCAGCATAGCTCTTGCGATTGCAGGCAGGGGTTTTTTTGTTGGGAATCCTGAAGCACTTATTATTCCGTCTGTTCTGACAACTGTACTCCTTTTCTCATTTGGTTACATCGGAAATGAGCAAACAACGGAATTTTATTTTAACGAGCTTGATTCTGAAGAGAGTAAAATGGCTGTTTCTTCAAATCAGGGTTATGAACTTGTTAAAACCAGATTTGAGAAATTCCTCAGCGAAAAGAAGCCTTACCTGAATGCAGATCTTAAAATATGGGACCTTTGCAGGGATTTGAACACAAACAGAACCTATATATCCCGTGTAATCAATGAAGAATATGGAATGAACTTCTGTAGTTTTATAAATCATAAGAGGGTGGAAGAAGCAAAAAAGCTTCTCACAGACAAAGAACATGATAATTATTCGCTTGAGGCAATAGCAGAGCTTTCCGGCTTTGGAAGCATAAATTCCTTTCAACGAGCTTTTAAGGACTTTGAAAACTCCACACCTGGTAAATACCGTATGAGTCAAACTATTTCTTAATTTTTGCTTTGAGACAATTTTTTTCCATTCAAACAGATGAATTTTCTATAGTTTTTCATGATGGAATACTTATATATCAAGTATTTTGACTACTTTTGCAGATTGTTTAAAATTCGTGTGAACAGATCATGATAAAAATTACTTTTCCGGATAAATCAGTCAGAGAATTTGAGAAGGGGATTACCGCATTCGATATTGCCAGAAGTCTTAGTAACAGTCTTGCCCGGGAAATTGTGGCAGCAACGGTTAATGGAGAGATTTGGGACATAACCCGCCCGATTGAATCGGATTCTGAAATCAGGCTTCATAAGTTTGAAGATGAAGAAGGGAAGCATGCATTCTGGCACTCCTCTGCACATCTTATGGCTCAGGCACTTCAATCAATTTACCCGGGAATAAAATTCGGAATTGGTCCAGCCATCGAAAATGGATTTTATTATGATGTGGATCCGGGCGAAGGAAAACAAATCACGGATGCTGACCTGGTAAAGATTGAAGCAAAAATGCGAGAATTTGCAGCTGCATCTGAAAAATACAATCGCCGCCTGGTTTCCAAGAAAGAGGCGCTGGAATATTTTAACCGGAAAGGTGACGAATACAAAATTGAACTAATTTCTGAACTGGAAGACGGCACTATTTCATTTTATACCCAGGGTGACTTTACGGATCTTTGTCGTGGTCCGCATTTACCCGATACAGGTCATATCAAGGCAATAAAACTGCTCAATATTGCGGGTGCTTACTGGAGAGGTGATGAAAAAAGGAGAATGCTTACCCGAATTTATGGTATTACTTTTCCTAAACAAAAAATGCTGGATGATTACCTTGTAATGCTTGAGCAGGCAAGGGAAAGAGATCACCGAAAAGTAGGAAGGGAACTGGAATTATTTACCTTTTCCCAGAAGGTCGGTGCAGGTTTGCCATTATGGCTTCCAAAAGGAGCCCAGCTTCGCGAGCGACTGGAGAACTTCCTGAAGAAAATACAGCGTAAATATGGTTATGAGCCGGTTATGACGCCACATATCGGACAAAAAGAACTGTATGTTACCAGTGGTCATTATGCCAAATATGGAAAAGACAGTTTCCAGCCTATACATACTCCTCAGGAAGGAGAGGAATTCCTTCTTAAGCCCATGAATTGTCCTCATCATTGTGAGATATACAATTCAAAGCAACATTCCTATCGTGACCTGCCCATTCGCTATGCCGAATTTGGCACTGTTTACCGATACGAGCAGAGTGGCGAACTTCATGGTTTAACCAGGGTTCGGGGATTTACCCAGGATGATGCACATATTTTCTGCAGGCCCGATCAGCTTAAGGAAGAATTCATCAAGGTTATTGATATTGTATTTTATATTTTCAAGGCTCTTGATTTTAAAGACTATACAGCTCAGATTTCCCTGCGCGATCCTTCTGATAAAAATAAGTATATCGGAAGTGATGAAAACTGGGAAAAAGCTGAAAGTGCAATTATTGAAGCTTGTCAGGAAAAAGGACTTAACACGGTAACCGTACTTGGAGAAGCTGCCTTTTACGGACCAAAGCTCGACTTTATGGTAAGGGATGCTATTGGAAGGAAATGGCAATTGGGTACCATTCAGGTCGATTACAATCTGCCGGAACGCTTTGAACTGGAGTATACTGGTGCCGATAACCTGAAGCACAGACCGGTAATGATTCATCGTGCCCCATTCGGTTCAATGGAAAGATTTGTTGCCGTATTAATTGAGCATACCGGAGGAAAATTTCCACTGTGGTTAACCCCGGATCAGGCTGTGGTACTGCCTATCAGCGAAAAATTTGAGGATTTTGCACAAAAAGTTTCAGATTTTCTAAATAATTCCGATATTCGCACTCTCGTTGATCAGAGGAACGAAAAGATAGGTAAGAAGATCAGGGATAACGAGTTAAAGAGAATTCCATACCTCCTGATTGTTGGTGAAAAGGAGATGGAAAGCAATACGGTTTCCGTCAGAAGGCAGGGCGAAGGCGATAAAGGCAGTATGAAACTCGAAGAATTTGTTGAATTTTTACAAAAAGAAGTAAGCAATCAGCTTGAAGCGATTGAAAATAATTGAATATTAACTAAATAGGAGGAATTTACCATAGCAGGTCCATTGTACAAACGCGGAGGTTTCAGACCCCAGCAATCAAAAGATCAACAGAATTTCCGGATTAATGAACAAATCCGGGCTAAAACCATTCGCCTTGTAGGTGATAATGTTAGTGAACCGGGACTTTATTCAGTTCCTGATGCCCTTAAACTGGCAGCAGACCTGGAACTTGATCTGGTTGAGATTTCACCAACTGCTGATCCCCCGGTTTGCAAAATTGTTGATTTTCAGAAGTTTCTTTATCAGCAAAAAAAGAAACAAAAAGAAATTAAAGCCAAGACCACAAAAGTTGTGGTGAAGGAAATACGGTTCGGCCCTAATACCGACGAACACGATTATAACTTCAAACTCAAGCATGCCCAGAAATTTCTGGAAGAAGGTGCTAAAGTAAAGGCTTATGTATTTTTTAAGGGAAGAACTATTCTTTACAAGGAAAAGGGTGAAATACTCTTGCTGAGATTTGCTCAGGAACTTGAGGAAGAATGTAAAGTAGAGTCACTTCCTAAACTTGAAGGAAAAAGAATGACAATGCTTCTCAGCCCCAAACCAAAGGTGGCCAAGAAGAAAAAGTAGGATGTAATAATTATAATTAATAGTAGAACAGATGCCTAAGATGAAAACCAATCCGGGAGCTAAAAAGAGATTTACTCTTACCGGCACCGGAAAGATTAAAAGGAAGCATGCTTTCAAAAGTCATATTCTGACTAAGAAATCAACAAAAAGGAAAAGGAATCTTACGTATTTCGGAACCGTTCATAAAACCGATCTGAACAACGTAAAGGCCCTCCTTGCAATGAAGTAAAATAATTTTTAAACCAGAGTGCAGAGCTTAATAAGAGTCCGTTTTTACGGAACGCTTTTCATTCAAAAAACCAGAAAAAATGCCAAGAGCAACGAATTCTGTCGCATCAAGACAGAGAAGAAAAAAGGTCTTTAAGCAGACCAAAGGATACTTCGGAAGAAGAAAAAATGTGTGGACAGTAGCTAAGAACGCCCTTGATAAAGGTTTAGCATACGCATACAGAGACAGAAAAACCAAAAAAGCCCATTTCAGGCAACTATGGATTCAGAGAATTAATGCAGGTGTGCGCGAATACGGACTTTCCTACTCTGAATTTATCGGACTCTTACACAAAAAGAACATTACCCTTAGCAGAAAAGCCCTTGCCGATATGGCGATGAACAATCCCGAGGCATTTGCAGAAGTTGTTAAGCAGGTAAAAGCTTAATAAGATATATGTCAATTTAAAAAGTGCCTCGAGGGGCACTTTTTTTTTGCTTTGTATTATACTTTATAAGGAGTCAAATTCTTTCCTTTTTTCTTCAAACCATTCTTTCATTAATTGAGGAGTTTTCATTAATTCCGACATTTTACTCATGGCTTTTATGTGTCCTGCGTCCCCTGCATGAATCATTTCCATCCCATGTTTTTTACTCATCCCGGCTATTTCTTCGAACGAATTTGCATGAAATTCCATATCACATGCTCCACCCAGCTCACTACACTTCATTGTTTTCATGGCTTTCAGTGTTGAGGTTCTTAGAAAAACATTTTGATACACCTTTTGTTCGTGGGAATTCTCCTTCATGCAATTGAGTTTAAATAAATAGATTATTTTTACCTGAAAATTAATTCTTGCATTATGAAAATAGCACTTCTGGGATATGGCAAAATGGGAAAGGAAATTGAAAAAATGGCCATTGAACGCAAACACACTGTCACTCTTATTATTGATCTTGATAATCAGCATGAACTTAACAGCGATAATCTCAGGAAGGCCGATGTAGCTATTGATTTTTCAACCCCTGACTCAGCTGTCAGAAATATCATGGCATGCTTTGATGCCGGAATACCTGTAGTATGCGGCACCACAGGCTGGAATAAGGAGCTTGACAGAATAAGTTCGATGTGCAGGGACAAGCAGCAGGCATTATTTTATTCGTCAAATTTCAGTATTGGCGTTAATATATTTTTTGTATTGAATGAATACATGGCCGGCCTGATGAATAACTTCAATCAGTATAATGTTACTTTGGAAGAAACTCATCATACTCAAAAACTGGATGCACCAAGTGGAACAGCTATTAGCCTTGCGGAGCAAATAATTAAAAAGCTGGACAGAAAGAACCGCTGGGCTCTCGAAAATCCTGAGGCTAAAAATGATTTCGACACCCTTAACATTAAGGCTATTCGTGAAGGGGATATTAAAGGAATACATGAAATCAGCTATGAATCCGAAGAAGATATAATGAGCATAAGGCATTTTGCCAAATCCCGGAAAGGCTTCGCCCTGGGCGCTGTTATGGCCGCAGAATATATTAAAGCTA
>JACJXF010000006.1 GCA_020636775.1 Bacteroidales bacterium | reverse complement strand
ACAAGCAGTAAGGGTACTGATAGCAGTATTAAAAAGAAAAGATACTTCCTGATTCCGGTCATCCCTTGATTAGTTTTCCCTGGGCATGTTCCTGGCTTACCGGTACCACTGGTTATTGGTAAGCATCAGTGCTTCCTGAACCGTGATCCTTTTTCCATTGTTATAGGCAGAAACAAAAGCATCTTTAACGGGAGTGTTGTCCCAAACCATTACACGATAATCGCGGGCATCTTTGTACACATAAAATGACCCTACCGTATATTTTCTCCAGCCTTCATGAAACTCAAACTTCACCGATTTATCGAGGCTAAGCTTACTAAAGTACCGGCTTATATTTACAGGTGAATGTCCCGCTGCCAGCTGTACTCGGTAATAAACTCCATTTTCTGGCTGCAGGGTATATGATTCATCTCCTGCAACAGTATTCCGGGTTTTTACCGGTTTAACATCCTCTTTCTGAGGAAGCTTCACTTCAATATTAAGGGAATCTTTCTTCCCTTCCTGAGAATCATTGTTGGCATTAATCTCCTGCTTAACCTGCTCCGTCCCTTCCTTCACGCCATTATTATCGGCAAGATCATAATTTTTTTCAATTATTTCAAGGCTTTTTGTCTGGTTCGCACTAATAAATGAAAAAGTACCGGAAATTTTGAGATCATTTACGGTTTTTCCCCTTTCAGGAACAAGCTTATAGGAAACGGTAAAAACCGGTTCCTTGGGAAGATTCATCCAGAGGATTTTGACCATATGGTCCTCAAAGCTGAAAATACCCCCGGCTGATTTCATTTCAACAGCGGTAAATCCTTCGGGCACAAAGTCTTCAATTTTCGCAAAACGATCCAGATCGCCTTTATTAACCTGCATCTCCACGAGTATCTCCCTTGGGTTTATCTGGACAGGCTTTTTCCTAAGGACAGAAAATTTCCCGGATGAGCCGGCGGCTGCAAGCTGAGGTTGTACTATTCTTTCAAAATCCTTTATGTCAACCTGCATATTTTCAGCAATTGACGGATTGGGAATAATTTTGATCTCCTTTCCTCCGTCGACGTTAATGGTATTTCTTTCATTCCCTTCAATATATGAGAACTCGCCCGACAGCGTGAAGGACCCTTTTAATCTTTCGTGGACATGTATAATGTAACTGACTTCAATGCTGGAATCAGCGGGGAGTTTGAGCCATATCAGACGCAATCTCTGATCTTCAAAAGTAAAATCGGCATTCGGATTACTCAATCTGTCGGCTGTGAGCCCATAGGGCAAATCCTGCTGGAACCGGGAGAAACTGGTGATGTCGCCTTTCTTTATACTGATATTGACCTGAAAATCCTGTCCTGCTTTTACCTGATTGGGAACCTCCATTTTAACCGTGATGTTCGACTCAAATATCCATGCAAAAAGGATAATTCCCAGGAAATTAATAAACAGCACAAAAGATCTAATCATTAGATTATCAGTATTTTGTGCGCAAAGTAAGAAGCTTTTAAGGATATAAAAACAGCCAAAGACCTTAAGATATTAACAATAGCCCCTGCTTATTAACAATTCTAGAAGTTCGGACTCAACAGGTATTTGCTGTAGAATTTGTCAATTACTTCAACCGCCTCATCTGCAGTGTCTACCAGCGTAAACAGATCCATATCTCCCTCATTGATGTTTCCCTCCTTCTTCAGCATAACCTCCTTGATCCATTCCACCAGTCCTCCCCAGTATTCCTGTCCGACAAGCACAATCGGGAAACGACCTATTTTCCCGGTTTGTATAAGTGTTATTGCTTCAAAAAGCTCATCAAAGGTACCGAAGCCACCGGGAAGCACCACAAATCCCTGAGCATATTTCATGAACATTACTTTCCTTACGAAAAAATGCTTAAAGCTCAGCAACTTGTCGGAATCAATAAACAGATTTGCCGATTGCTCAAAAGGAAGGTCAATATTAACACCAACGCTGCGGCCCTTCCCTCTTTTGGCTCCCAGATTACCGGCTTCCATAATTCCCGGACCCCCACCGGTAATCACTCCATATCCATGCTGGGTAAGAAGAAAGGCAATATCTTCGGCAAGCTTGTAGTAAGGAGTGCCGGGTTCGGTTCTGGCAGATCCAAAAATTGAAACGCAGGGACCGATGGTTCCCAGTTTTTCAAAACCCTCAACAAATTCGGCCATAATCTTAAAAATCTGCCATGAATCTGATGATTTAATTTCATTCCAATCCTTTTGTTTAAAGGCTCTTAGAATTTTCTCTTCGTTTGAGGATGACATAATATTGTACGTTAATTAGTAGAATTGATCAGTTTAATACTTTAAATATCAGCAATTAAATTACAAAATACAAGCAGGATAAATGAAAACTGAATGTCTGACTATGCTGTTAAAACAGGGGAGACAGACAATTTACCATTGAAAAGCTATTGCGCTTCAATCACGGGCTTTTTGTTATTTGCCTTTCCATCAGTAAATGAATGACTGAGCTCCTTCGCAAGAAACTGTCCGGTATAAGAGTTCTTACATTCAGCAATCTTTTCAGGGCTTCCGCTTGCCAGAATTTCACCTCCCAGCCTTCCACCCTCCTTCCCTATGTCAATAATATAATCGGCCGTTTTTATCACATCCATATTATGCTCAATCATAATTACCGTATTGCCTTTATCCACCAGCTTTCCAATCACTTCCAGCAATACCCTTACATCTTCGAAATGGAGTCCTGTTGTGGGCTCATCAAGAATATAAACGGTCTGGCCTGTATCCTTTTTAGAAAGCTCGGATGCAAGCTTTACCCTTTGTGACTCACCACCTGATAAGGTAGTGGAAGGCTGTCCAAGTGTGATGTAACCCAATCCAACTTCCTTCAGGGTTTTTATTTTCCGGTTTATATTGGGTACGTTACTGAAAAAGTCGAGCGACTGGTTAATAGTCATATTGAGCACTTCAGAAATATTCTTCCCTTTGTATTTAACTTCAAGGGTTTCCCGGTTGTAACGTTTTCCGTTACAATCCTTACAATTCACATATACATCCGGCAAAAAATTCATTTCAATGGTCTGAACCCCAGCTCCTTTACAGGTCTCGCATCTTCCCCCGCTAACATTAAATGAAAACCTGCCCGCACCGTATGCCCTGATTTTAGCCTCCGGTGTTTGTTCAAAAAGCTTCCTTATATCGCCAAATACCCCGGTATACGTTGCGGGATTTGAACGGGGTGTCCTGCCAAGGGGAGACTGGTCAACTTCAATTACCTTGTCGATGTGTTCAATGCCTTTAATGGACTCGTACTCCAGTGGTTCTTTATTGGATCTGAAAAAATGCTTTGACAAAATGGGATGAAGCGTTTCATTGATGAGAGTAGATTTGCCGCTTCCTGAGACTCCTGTGACACATACAAATAAACCCAACGGAATATCAACACTCAGGTTTTTCAGATTATTGCCCTTTGCTCCTTTTAAACTTAATTTTTTGCCATTTCCTTTTCGGCGGGTTTCGGGAAGCGGAATAATTTTTTTATAATGAAGGTAATCGGTTGTCAGAGAGCTGAGTTGCTTTAGGCATTCAGGGTCTCCAAAAGCCACAACTTCGCCCCCATGTCGTCCGGCAAATGGCCCCATATCAACCACATGATCGGCCGATTCAATCATATCCCTGTCGTGTTCAACCACAATTATGGAATTCCCATTATCGCGCAACTGTTGCAGGGAGTGAATAAGCTTGAGGTTATCTTTCTGATGAAGGCCAATACTGGGTTCATCCAAAATATACAAAACATTCACCAGCTGCGAACCGATCTGGGTAGCTAACCTGATTCTCTGACTTTCGCCTCCTGAAAGACTTCGCGATGGTCGGTCGAGTGCCAGATAATTGAGTCCCACATCAAGAAGAAACCCGAGCCTGTTGCGTATTTCCTTAAGAATTTCCCTTGCTATCTTATTCTGCCGCTCCGAAAGTCTCGCTTCAATTTCCCTGAACCATTCAAACAGCTCACTGATATCCATCTGGGCCAGCTCGGCAATATTGCGGTTATCAATTTTAAAATGAAGAGATTCCTTTTTCAGTCGTGCACCCTCGCATGAGGGGCATTTTACCTTTCTGACAAACTGGTTTGCCCATTTCTGGTCGGAAGAAGAACTCTCATCACTGTTATGATTCTGAATATAAGCTATCACTCCCTCGAAAGTAAGGAAATAGTTTGCCGTATTTCCAAGTGGTGTATTCTGCAGTTTAAAGGGTTCGTCACTGCCATAGAGAATTATCCCCATAACATCTTCGGGAATATCTTTCAGTGGAGTTGTAATACTGAGTCCATGCTTGGTCAGAAGGGAATCAATCTGCCAGAATATCAGTGAATTTCTGTATGGACCCAAAGCGGTGATCCCTCCTTTTTTAATACTTAGTTCAGGATTCGGGATAATTCTTTCAATATCAATTTCACTTACTGTTCCCAGTCCGTTGCAGTGAGGACAGGCTCCCTGAGGAGAATTGAATGAAAAAGTATGAGGGGCCGGTTCATCATAAGAGATTCCGGAGGTAGGACACATCAGCATCCTGCTGAAAAACCTGGACTCATCCTTTTCTTTCTCCAATAGCATGATAATTCCTTTACCATGTTCCATGGCTGTTTTTACGGATTCCCTGAGAGCTTTTTCGCCTTGCCTGCTCACTTCCATTTTATCGATGAGAATTTCGATATTATGAACCTTGTAGCGATCCAGCTTCATATTAGGTCTGAGTTCTGTGATCTCTCCGTTTATCCGTGCTGAAATAAATCCCTTTCTGCGAATTTGTTCGAACATCTCTTTATAATGTCCCTTCCTTCCTCTTACCACAGGAGCAAGGATGTATATTTTTTTATTATCATATTCATCCAGTATTCGCTTAATAATCTGATCGTCGGTATAGCGGACCATTTTCTCACCGGTGACATATGAGACAGCCTCACCTGCCCGCGCATACAGGAGCCGGAGAAAATCGTAGATTTCGGTAATGGTTCCCACCGTGGATCGCGGATTTTTATTGGTGGTTTTTTGTTCGATGGAAATTACCGGACTCAGACCCGTGATCTTATCCACATCAGGCCTCTCCATATTGCCAAGGAATTGTCGGGCATAAGCCGAAAGTGTTTCAATATACCTGCGCTGACCCTCAGCATAAATTGTATCGAAAGCGAGAGAGGATTTCCCGCTGCCACTTAGTCCTGTGATTACAGTAAGTTTATTCCTGGGAATATCAACATCTATATTTTTCAGGTTATGGACCCTTGCTCCCATCACACTGATCCATTTCTGCTCACCCGCCTGCTTCATTTTCACTCTCTTTAAATCCTGAAATAATTAAACTGACCAATTAAAAATGCAACCCTCAACCAATAGAATCTGCTACAGCCTTATCAATATTGCTCATCTTAAAATACCCTTCCTTCGGAATTTTAAAATAATAGGTTTTACCTGAGGGATTATTAAGATAAGCCTCCCTAAGCCATGGATTCATCCATTTGAGAATTTTGTAAGAAATACCATAACGTTTCGCGAATTCCGCAATGTCCGGAACGCTTCCTTCTACAGTAACTTCAAAAAAGGGAATCTCGGGATAAAGATGATTTTCTCCCAGAATAAAACCATATTCAGTAGGGTTTTCCATAATGAGTTTATAGGAAAGAATCCTGTAGACGTACCTGCCGGTTTCATCACCCAGCAGAAGGTCATAATAATCGAGCTCTTTCTGTCTTTCAATCTGTTTGTCCACCCCTTTCCTGCCGGCGTTATAGGAGGCTGCGGTGAGAGTCCAGTTAACATATTTTCTGTGCGATTCGAGGAGGTATTTACATGCAGCTTCGGTCGATTTTTCCAGATTATACCGTTCGTCTACTTCGGAGTTGACTTCAAGCCCATAGTCTTTTGCTGTACCTTCAAGCAATTGCCAGAAGCCAACAGCATTTGAAGGTGAGACGGCATTGGTGAGTCCGCTTTCTGCAACAGCCAGGTACTTGAAATCATCCGGAACCCCATATTCTTTCAAAATTGGCTCTATAACAGGAAAATAACGATTAGCTCTTTTTATAAACAGCAGAGTCTGTGATTGCCAGTATGTGTTTACCAGTAATTCCCGGTCAAGACTTTCAAGTATATCGATCTGGTCGAGTGGCACTTTCTCACCTGCAAAATATACATCTTCTGGAATATCAAAGGAAAATACCGCATACTTACTCCTGGGGTCGTGGTCAGGATCATTGCTTTTATCTGAGGCAAACAATCCGGATATGAAATAAACAGCCATGAATAAGAAGAATGCAAGTACCGGAACTACAATTTTTAAGGATGGATGAGTTTTTTTGAAAAAAGTCATGGAATATCGAGTGTTTATTATGTCTTTCTAATTTTGACCAAAAGGCAAAAATAGGGAAAAAAATGGACTTTCGGAAGTATATGCCAGTCTGTGTTTTTGTTAAAAAGCTTCATATTCTTAGTGATTAAGCAGGTTTACTTGGCTAAAAGAAATATCATATTTTGAAATTGAGCGTAAGGAATTAAAATAACATTAAAAACAGGTCATAAAGTATCCTGATATGATACTCAGCCAAATTATTACTTCTGAATTCGTTGCGTATTTCGCGTCCCGGCCCGTGGGACATTTATTTTCTTAAAGCGGGTGAACAACATTTCATTGAATTTGTGATTCCCGCACTTTTTTTCTGATTAAATTTTCAAATTCCCTTTTTCACGGATTATCAAATTTTTGCCTACTTTTGCGCTCCCAAACAGAGGAAGCATAACCATGGATCTCAATACTGAAATAAAGAAACGCAGAACATTTGCCATCATCTCCCACCCCGACGCCGGGAAGACTACCCTTACAGAAAAGTTTCTTCTTTTTGGGGGAGCTATACAGGTTGCCGGAGCTGTAAAAAGTAATAAAATTAAAAAGACGGCTACCTCCGACTTCCTTGAGATTGAAAAACAGAGGGGTATTTCTGTTGCCACATCGGTCATGGCCTTCGATTATAATAATCTCAGGATAAACATACTGGATACTCCCGGCCACAAGGATTTTGCAGAAGATACATTCAGAACACTCACAGCAGTGGATAGTGTTATCCTGGTTATTGACAGTGTTAAGGGAGTGGAGGAACAAACACTGAAACTGATGGAAGTCTGCAGGATGAGAAATACACCTGTAATGATTTTCATAAATAAACTCGATTCTCAGGGGAAAGACCCTTTTGATCTTCTCGATGAAGTGGAGAAAAGTCTTTCCATTCATACCATTCCCCTTACATGGCCCATCGGACAGGGTCACAGGTTTCACGGAGTTTACAACATACATAAGAAGAACCTCAACCTGTTTGAGGGAAGCAAAAGTCAGAAGACCGACGATATTATCAACGTTAAAGACGTATTCAGCCCCGAAATTGAAAAATATATTCCCGAAAATTTTGTGGCTAAGCTCAGGGAAGATATTCATCTTATCTCTGAAGTTTACGAAAGTATAAAAGTCTCCGATTACCTCGACGGACATGTTGCTCCGGTATTCTTCGGAAGTGCCATCAACAACTTCGGAGTAAAGGAGTTGCTGGATACATTTACTGAAATGGCCCCGAGTCCGGGTGCACGCAAAGCCAGCGAAAGAGAAGTTGTTCCTGCCGAAAGTAAGTTAACCGGCTTTGTATTTAAGATTCATGCCAATCTGGATCCGAATCATCGCGACAGAATTGCATTTCTCAGGATATGCTCGGGAAAATTTGAAAGAAATAAATTCTATTTTCATGTACGCCATGAAAAAAAGTTACGTTTCCCCTCCCCTGCGAGCTTCATGGGAAATGCAAAGAGTATTATAGATGAGGCTTTCCCGGGTGATGTTGTCGGACTGTATGATAGCGGTAATTTTAAGATAGGGGACACGCTTACAGAAGGTGAGATGCTTCATTTTAAAGGAATTCCCAGTTTCTCCCCCGAGATATTCAGGGAGGTGGTAAACATGGACCCCTTTAAAACCAAACAACTTGATAAAGGTGTACGGCAGCTTACTGAAGAAGGAGTTGCCCAGATGTTCATTCGTCAGCCGGGTAACCGGAAAATTATTGGTACCGTTGGAGAGCTGCAGTTTGATGTGATCAAATTCCGGCTTGAGCATGAGTATGGAGCCAAATGCAGCTTCTCCCCTCTCAATTATCACAAGGCATGCTGGATAACTACAAATGATAAGGCCTCTCTGGAAAATTTTTTAATGAGAAAGGGGGATCATATGGCTTATGATAAAGATGATAATCCGGTTTTCTTTGCAGATAGTGAATGGACACTGCAAACTGCCCGTGAGTCGTTTCCGGCCCTTACCTTTCATACCAGTTCGGAGTTTAAGAGAGAGGGATAGTGAAATTTTCCTGATGTTTTTAAGTTTAGTTTGCCGGGATTTTTTTAAGAACCCGACATATTGTTTGATAATTATGCCAGGAATTAATAAGGATAAGTGCAATCACGCTTAGCGTGACGCAAGATTCGCAGTTGGAAAACGCAATTAATATTTTGACTTAAAACTTATTATTGAAATTCATTCTGATTTTATTGAATCTTCGCAGAAAATTCAGACTAGCATTACCGCATTTCCTTTGCGTAATTAGTGTTCCCGCTGCGCGGGATCCGCGCTTTTTAAATTACTTTGGCAGGCCCTTATAAAATTCCCTGAACTCAGTTTTTATTTCATCCCTTATCCTTCGGAATTCAGACAATATAAACTCCTCACTTCCAATGGTGTCCGATGGATCCTCAAATCCCATGTGCAGACGGTTTTTGACCTTCCCGTTAAATGTCGGACATGATTCATGGGCTCCTCCACAAACCGTAATAACGTAATCCCATTCCTCACCCAGATATAAATCCACGGGGTCAGAGCTATGATGGGAAATATCAATCCCGGCTTCATTCATAACCATAACCGCCTTTGGATTAAGCTTTCCTGAAGCCTGAGTACCGGCCGAATATACCTTCAGGTTTTTATCAAAGGATTGCAGCCATCCCTGAGCCATCTGGCTTCGACAACTGTTTCCTGTACATAGGATTAGAATTTTCAGTTCCTTCATTGACTTTATTTTCCGGTCAAATTTAGCTCTTTTAATCCGGATTTTGAAAGATAGTATGATCTTTGACTTTTATACTTCCGCGGGATCAAGGGAATGAGTGCTCACCTACGCTGAAGCTTCGGTGAATGGGCTCACATTCTTGTTTACTTCTAAAATTTAATGGGTGAATGGGTGAATGGGTAAATGGGTGAATGGGTGAATGGGTGAATGGGTGAATGGGCATTCCTTCTACCTTCTACCTTCTGCCTTCTTCCTTCAAAATCCTACCACACAAACCTCACCCCCGTAAATATCCCAAAAGTATAAGGCCGGCTGGAGATAAGATTGTCAGCATTGATGGAATTCAGGAAGTATTTAAACTGGGGCTCCAGGGTAATGAGCAAATCTTTAGTTATGGCATAGTCAAATCCCAGTCCTAAATTTCCCAGGTAATTAAAACTCCGAATTCCGGAGGTGCTTAGATCGGTATTTTGAGTTTCAGTTACAAGCACGGCAGAGTTTGCAACGAGGATATTGGTACTGAGACCACCAAGAAGGTTCATTCCGAACTTCTGATCAATCAGTCTGTACCTGAGCAAGAAAGGGACTTCCAAATACTGAAACAGTTGTTCTACCTTTCCGTCAGCAGTATAGGTAGGAATAACAGGCGATGAAAGGTCTGCATATTCGTATTTTCCTTTTGGCGATGCCTGATTAACTCCAACCAGCTTATTTGCGGGAGAGGGTGCACTCAGGCTGCCAATCGAATTTTTTATTTCAATTCCCGCCCCGCTCTTTTCAACCCCTGAAAGTATGTCTCCGGTTGTGGCAAGTTGTCCTCCTGAAAAACTCTCCAGTCCGCTAATGGTATATCCAATCCGTGCATACATAATACCCGCATGGAAACTTAGTCGTTCAGATGTTTTTACACCAATCTGCAAACCCCCGGAATAATTTAATCTGCCTGTTTCAGACTCATTAAATACAGAGGGATCCGTTGAACTATTCGATCCAATGTCGCGGTAGGAGTATGTTGGTGAAACCTGAGCACTCAGGATTAATCCTGGATATGCGTTCTTAACTGCATCATCAGCTATGGAGTTATCCTTAAGCATATCCCAGTTTGCCTGCATGAGATAGGTTTTTCGGGGGATTGAGTCCTGTTTTGCATGATAAAGCATGGCTGCACCCAAAATGATTTTCGTTCCGGATTTAATATCCGCGCTTGTATTTTCTTCCGTGCTGTCGGTAATTTTGTCTAGTTTAATCTTTAAACCTGAAGGTTTAGCTGATGTCTCTGTCCTTGTTTTCAGCCTATTTCCGGAATAACTTAAGGCTTCGGAAGAAATATTCATTGCTGAAACCGGCTTTCTTTTCTCAGGTAAAAGACCTGAGCTGTTGTTTATCTTTTCGTCTGAAGAACTAGAATTTTCAATGTGTTCAGGAGTGATGGCGCTATCTCCTGCAAGATTCTGAGAATGATTTTGATTCAGATAAAAATATAATCCACCGGCAGAAATTATCAGGGCAATTCCTGCAGCGGCTCTCCAGAGCAAAACAAGGGCCTTTTTCCCTGATTTATCAGCAATACCAGCCTTAACCCCATCCCATATCTCCACAGGAGGCTCCTGCCTGTAATCTCCAAGTTTCTCTCTGAAGATCTTATCCATATGTTTGTTTAACTCTTCCATCTTACTTTTCTTCCCTGACCTTATACAGTTCATTCACCTTTTCCTGCAATACCAGACGGGCTCTTGATAAATTTGATTTGGATGTTCCCTCTGAAATACCCATCATTTCAGATATTTCCTTATGATTATAACCCTCAATGGCATACAGGTTAAAAACCATTCTGTACCTGGGAGTAAGTTCCTGAACCAAAGTCAGTAAATCTTCCGCATTCAGCTTTTCAATAATCGTAGTATTAATACCTTCATCTGAAAGAGGAATTTTCTCATCCAGCGGATACATATTAACCTGGCTGCGATATTTTTCCAGTGCGGTGTTTATCATTATTCTCCGAACCCATCCTTCAAAGGATCCCTTGCCACTATATTGTTCAATCTTTTGAAACATCTTAATAAATCCATCCTGCATTATATCTCTGGCATCATCCCTGTCACTGGCATATTTAAGACATAATCCATACATCCCCGGGGAAAGAATTTTATATAACTCCTCCTGGTCCCGGCTTTTGCCTTTCTTACAGCCCTCAATTATTTTTTCAGGTACGTCCGCCAACTCTCAGCAATTTTTCTCTAAAAGTATAACAATGAACAGGCCGGACAAATACCTATCCTGCTTTTTCTGCTAAATAAGATGAATTAAAATGTTGAAGGGTTGCGTTGTTATGATAATAAGCTGAAACAAAAATATCTATCTTTATATACCAAAATAACCAAGCCTTCCCGGATATAATGAAATTAATAATTTTTCAATGCCTGCTTTGGGCATCCTTTTTACAGATAATACCATCTAAGGCGTCTGCTCAAAATGATACATCCGGTGTTTCCGGAAAAGACAGTCTGGCATTTACTCAAAAAAACAGGCCATTGAAAGTTTATCATACACAAAGGCTTGACACAAAAAAACCGGTAATTGATGGCGTTCTTGATGACACTTGCTGGAGTCAGGGTAACTGGGCCGGCGATTTCATACAGTTTATTCCTTCAGAAGGGGGTATACCCAGTCTTGCCACTCAGGTTAAGATACTTTTCGATGATAAAAACATTTATGTTGCAATCCGGTCGTTTGACGATGAGCCTGAGAAAACGCAGAAATATGCAGGAATGCGGGATGAATTTCAGGGGGATATGGTTGGTGTTACTTTTGACAGCTATCATGATCACAGAACAGGCTTTGAATTTGATCTTACCGCCTATGGACAAAAGGTTGACCTTGTTCTCACAAACCCGATGGAAATTGCACCAAACTGGAACCCGGTCTGGAGTGGTAAAGTTGGAACGGAGCAAAATGCCTGGGTTGCAGAAATGGAAATCCCGCTTAGCCAATTAAGATATGATAACAAGGATGAACAGGTCTGGGGATTGCATGTTTGGAGATGGATAGGCAGACTTGCAGAGGAAAATGACTGGGAGTATCAGTCACTGACCGGGCCTGGAGTTTTGTATAATTTTGGCGAACTGAGGGGAATTGATGGTTTGAAAAAATCCCGGAGATTTGAAATAATGCCTTATGCCCGCGGTGACCTTAGCACTTTTGAGAAACAGCCGGGTAACCCCTTTACTGAGTCGGGCAAAAGCTGGAACGGAAATGCAGGTTTGGACATGAAGGTAGGCTTATCCAGTAACTTTACCATGGACCTGAGCATTAATCCCGATTTTGGCCAGGTTGAATCGGATCCTTCCGTAATGAACCTTTCAGCATTTGAGACTTTCTATGAAGAAAAAAGGCCCTTTTTTCTGGAAGGCGGCAATATCTTTTCCTATGAATTCGATGATTTGAATTTATTCTATTCCAGGAGAATTGGGCATTCGCCTTCCTATCAGTTACCGGAAAATGACAGCCTTTTCACAAAAGCTAATCCAAATACCACCATACTCAACGCTTTGAAAATTAGTGGCAAAACCTCTGATGGACTTTCTCTTGGAATCCTGCAAAGCATAACATCGCCGGAGTACAGCCTTACCGAAGACCTGCAGGGAAATGAAGGGAAAATAAAAACTGAGCCGCTTAGTAATTTTATGATCGCACGGGTTCAGAAAGACTATCATTCAGGTGAGACTATGATTGGCGGCATTCTGACATCGGTAAACCGCAACATAAATGTTCCCCATCTGGATTTTCTGAGCAGGAATGCTTTCACGGGAGGTCTTGATGCATTGCATTACTGGAAAGAAAAAAAATATTTTGTCGATGCACGGCTTGTCGGAAGTTATATAGATGGCAGTAATCTGTCGATTAAGAGACTTCAGGAATCCTCAGCCCGGTATTTTCAGCGTCCCGGAAACGGATACCTTGATTATGATACAACAGCTTCAAATATATCAGGATCAGGTGGAAAACTCAGGATCGGAAAGGGATCAGGACTCTGGAGGTACAATACCGGACTTAATTTTAAATCTCCCGGACTTGAACTGAACGACATTGGTTATATGCAGATGTCTGATCAGATAAGCCAAAGCAGCGAACTGAAGTATTTTGTTGTTCAACCCGTATCTGTTTTTCGCTCCTATTCCATTGGGCTTAGAGAATACAACAACTGGAATTTCGGCGGCACATACCTTGGATCGGGCAGTCGTGTATCCTTCATGGCTGATTTTAAAAACAAATGGAGTTTCAGTCTAAATTTTCTGGCTTATTCGACTTCTATTGACAGCCGCATTCTCAGGGGAGGACCCGACATGAAAATTCCGGGCTCCGTTAATGGACTTGCCTATCTGGGATCTGATCACAGTAAAAAGCTGAATGCAGGCATACATTATGAAGTAACACACAGAAGCATGGGATCCGCAGATATGTACAGCCTTGGCGGGAATATCTCAATACGTCCCTTCAACACCCTTAAAATTGATGTTTCCACCGATTATAACAGGAATAAAGATGAGCTGCAATTTGTGACAAGCATTCCCGAAACCACTGGCACACGATACATTCTTGGTAAAATAGATCAAAAAACCCTGAGCTTCACGCTGCGGGTTGATTATAGCCTGTCTCCCGAATTCTCATTTCAATATTACGGATCACCCTTTGTTTCGAGGGGTTTATACTCAGAATTTAAAGAGCTTACAAATCCAACGGCAGAGAATTATTATGACAGGTATGAAAATTATACGGGTCCGGTCAATAATCCAGACTTTAATTTCCATGAATTCAGATCGAACCTGGTATTAAAATGGGAATACAGACCCGGATCATTTCTTTATGCAGTCTGGTCGGACAGCCGTAACGGACTGACAGATCCTGCCGAAAGCTCTGTTTCCCGTTCTATGAAACAAATATGGGATCTGAAGCCGGGGAATATTTTCCTGATAAAGTTTTCGTACTGGTTTTCAATATAAACTTAAAATGAATAAATTCGCTAATTAAAAGAACGCAACCTCTTAAATGGTTTTTTCGTCTTGTAAGTGTATCTAGTCATTCGAAAAAAATTTTCCCATGAAAACACTTCTTTTTTCTCTTTCCTTATTAATCCTTTTTTCATGTAAAAAAGAAAATGTGCCAAATCCGGTTCCGGACCTGCTGGACAATAAAAAAGCGTCCGAAATCATAGATGCAGACAGTCATTTCGGGCTGGAGTTGTTTTCCCGAATCAGCTCAATGGAAACCTGTCCTGATAATTTCATGATTTCCCCGATAAGCGTGGCCGTCGCACTGGGAATGACCTACAATGGTGCTGAGGGCGATACGAAAACCGCCTTTGAGCAAACGCTCGGATTTACAGGGTATTCAAGGGGAGAAATCAATTCCATAAACCTGTCACTAATCGATTATTTACTTAAGACTGATCCCAAAACCACCCTTGAAATTGCCAATTCCATCTGGTATAAGCAGGGATTCGCCGTTCTGCAAACCTTTATTGATACCAACAGAATATATTACAATGCTGATGTTCGTGACCTTGATTTCGCAAATCCCAATTCCGTAAATATAATCAATTCATGGTGTGCACTTAAAACACATGATAAAATTCAGAATGTTCTGGATGGAATCCCGGCCGATGCTGTCATGTATCTGATAAACGCAATTTATTTCAATGGTACCTGGAAATATGCTTTTGATGACAAGGACAATTCAACAGGCATTTTTCACAAGGAGAACGGCGCAACAACTGAAACCGAATTTATGCAAATGGAATCGGATATTCAGTATTTCGGGAACGACCTGTTATCGGCAATTGAACTGCCTTATGGAAACGGAAATTACAGCATGTATATACTTCTGCCACAGGAAGGAAAAACTACGGAAGACATAATTTCTGAATTAAACCCGGAAAATTTCGGAAGCTGGAAGAGTAAATTCACTAAGAGGGATATGGTGATAAAAATTCCAAAATTCAAATTTGGTTATAAGGAATTGCTCAATATTCCGTTAATTGATATGGGTCTCGGAATTGCTTTCGGGGGAGGTGCTGATTTCACGGGAATAAATCCGGATGGCAATCTGGCGATCTCAAGAGTAATTCACCAGTCTTTTATCGATGTGAATGAAAAAGGAACCGAAGCCGCGGCTGTGACCGTAGTTGAAATTGAAGTTACCTCAGCAGGTCCGGGAAGTAACTGGTTCACCGCCGACAGGCCTTTTATTTTCCTTATTACAGAAAAAAACAGTAATGCCATACTTTTCATAGGAAAGCTCGGTTCGCCCTCCTATGAATAAGTATTAACTTTTTGTCTTAATATAACTGGGATTATAAATGAATCACCTCTCCATAAGCTGCTGCAGCTGCTTCCATAATTGCTTCTGACATGGTTGGGTGAGGATGAACAGCTTTTATTATTTCGTGTGCGGTGGTTTCCAGTTTACGGGCAACAACCAGTTCGGCTATCATTTCGGTAACATTGAATCCGATAAGATGTGCACCAAGCAATTCTCCGTATTTGGCATCAAACACAAGCTTTACAAATCCATCCTTTGCACCTGCGGCACTGGCTTTTCCTGAGGCAGTATAAGGGAATTTCCCAACTTTGATTTCATATCCGGCTTCCTTGGCAGCCTTTTCAGTCATACCAACAGAAGCGACTTCAGGATTGGAGTATGTACAACCGGGAATATTGCTGTAATCAACCGGTTCAGGGTTTTTCCCGGCAATCTTTTCAACGCAGGTAATTCCTTCGGCTGATGCAACATGAGCAAGGGCAGGACCATGCACGATATCTCCAATGGCATAAACCCCTTTTACATTGGTGCGGTAAAATTCATCCACCTTTATTTTTCCTTTTTCCATTTCCACACCAAGCTTTTCCAGTCCTAAATTTTCTGTATTTGGAGCAATGCCCACTGCCGATAAAACTATTTCTGCTTCATGTACTTCTTCTCCTTTGGGAGTTTCGATTACCACTTTGCAAAGCTTACCGCTGGTATCAACCGATTTAACGTTTGAACTTGTCAGAACCGTCATACCAGCCTTTTTGAATGAGCGCTCAAGCTGTTTCGAAACTTCTTCATCTTCGACAGGAACCACGTTGGGTAAAAACTCCACCAGGGTAACCCGGGTTCCCATACTGTTGTAAAAGCTTGCAAACTCACTGCCTATGGCACCTGATCCAACAACGATAAGAGACTCAGGCTGTTTTGGCAGTGTCATGGCTTCGCGGTAGCCGATGATTTTCTTACCGTCCTGTTTCAGATTGGGAAGTTCTCTTGAACGTGCACCGGTTGCAAGAATGATATGATCAGCCTCATGCACTTCTTTCTTACCGTCGGAAGAGACTACTTCAACCTTTCCGGGAGCTGTAAGCGTTCCTGTACCCGTTATTACTTCAACCTTGTTTTTTTTGAGGAGGAATTGAACTCCCTTGCTCATACCATCGGCAACTCCCCTGCTTCTTGCTACAACCGCAGCGAAATCAGGTTTAGCAGTTCCTTCCAGTTTTATACCATAATCTTCCGCGTGTTTGAAATAATCAAGTACCTGGGCCGATTTGAGAAGGGATTTGGTCGGGATACAACCCCAGTTTAGACAAATGCCTCCCAGCGATTCACGCTCAACAACTCCAACTTTTAAACCAAGCTGTGATGCCCGAATAGCGGCAACGTAACCTCCGGGACCTGTACCGATTATTAAAACGTCGTACTTCATATTTTATGGATTAGGATATTTTTCTTGTTAATTAGTGATGAGTTTCAAATTTACCAATAATAAGACAATTAAAACACCATATTGTTTAGAAAATCCTGCAAAGGAAGGTAGATTGATTCGGAATAAATCAGGAAAAGAGAGTAAAAGGGTAAACCGTATTTCAAAAAAAATATTGTAATTCAGCTATATAAAGCTGATAATCTGAGAATTACACGGTAAGATTTCATATACCGGAAACTTTTACCTGAGGGCAGTAAGCCATTTACCGTCAAGGTGAAAAGTTTGTGGAGTAAGAACAGCTTACATCCCTTAGGTGAGGATTACTATTTCCGATTTGAGGCAAAAAAAAGGCCGCTGATTAAGCGGCCACTATCAAATTTTATCCGACAGATTATGCTGGAGAAATTGCCTCAACCGGGCAAACGTCAGCACATGCACCACAGTCAGTGCAGAGCTCCGGATCAATTTTATAAATACTGCCCTCAGAAATTGCTTCAACGGGACACTCATCAATGCAGGTACCGCAAGCAGTACAGTCTTTGCTAATTACGTAAGCCATTTTTTCTATCTTTTGTTTAAACAAAAATTACCTGATGCAAAGGTATATTCTTAAAACGATTTGCAAAACGAATTTTCCTTTATAATAGGTTATTTTGATTGATTTTAAATAGGGGATCGAAGGCACATGTTAGAAGGTAGAAGGTAGAAGGTAGAAGGCAGAAGTTAGAAGGAATGCCCATTCACCCATTAACCCATTAACCCATTAACCCATTCACCCATTCACCCATTCACCCATTCACCCATTCACCCATTAAATTTTAGAAGTAAAAAAGAATGTGAGCCCATTCACCCCCGCCTACCGGCAGGCTTTTACTCAAGAAACCTAATCCCCATATACGCCAGAAGTCCCATACTCAACTCAATGGATTCTTCATTGACATTAAATGCTGATGTGTGCAATGCAGAACTTTCTTTTCCCTTTTCACTCGTCCCCAGCCGGAAAAGTGTAGCCGGATATTTCTGCGCAAAATAGGCAAAATCCTCAGCTGTCATCCTGTAGTCAAGTTCATGAACAGACTCCTGTCCCAGGTAATCAATTGCAATGGAACGGGCCTTTTCAGTAACATCAGGATTGTTTACAAGAACAGGATAACCATGACGTATTTCCAGTTCCAGTTTTCCACCCATACCGTTTACCAGGTTTTCAGAGATACTCCTGATAAGTTCATGAGCCTTCTTTCTCCATTCTTCATTCATGGTACGGAAGGTCCCTTCAATTTTTACTTTTTGGGGAATCACATTTACAGCTCCGGCGGCCTCAATTTTTCCAAACGACAAAACTGTAGGCATTCCGGGCTTTGCATGCCGGCTTACAATCTGTTGAAGGGATGTTATAAGATGTGCAGATATCAAAACAGGGTCGATCAGCCGATCCGGCAAAGCCGCATGTCCGCCCTTGCCATGCACGGTAATGTATATTTCATCGCTTGAGGCCATATACTGCCCGGAACGGAAACCGACATTTCCCGACTCCATGTCAGGGAAAACGTGCTGTGCAATAATGATTTCCGGTTCATCAGGCAGCAAGGCATCTTCTTTTATCATAAGGCTTGCTCCACCCGGAATTTTTTCTTCCCCGGGTTGAAAAATAAACTTTATTTTTCCCTTCCATTCCGACTTAAGTTCATTAAGTATCTTAGCTGCTCCCAAAAGGGATGATGTATGGACATCATGACCACAGGCATGCATTTTCCCGTCATTTAATGATTTGTATGGGATATCGTTTGATTCCTGAATGGGGAGAGCATCCATATCAGCACGAAAGGCAATGGTACGCCCAGGGCCCTTCCCTTCAATTGAGGCAACTATTCCGGTACCTGCCACTCCCTTTTTATAAGAAATTCCCCATTTGTCCAGAATCTTACAAATGAAGGCCGAGGTTTCATATTCTTCAAATGAAAGTTCAGGATGAGCATGAATATGACGACGGATTGAAATGATTTCATCATAGTATCCGGTGGCGAGCTTTTTAATATTTTGCAGATTGTCCATAATTTATTTTCCAAAGATCAATTTCATACCCATGAGAACGGTAAGTACACCAAAAGCCTGACGCAAAGCTTTTCCTTCAATATGAATGGCCAGTTTTGAACCAAAATAAGATCCCAGCAAAAAGGCAATCATAAGAATCACCGCATATTTCATGTTTACATAGCCCGCTTTATAGTAATTGATTACACCCAGTATTCCAATGGGCGCAAGCATCATCGTCAGGCTGGTGCCCTGAGCTTCTTGCTGCGTCATTCCTACCAGAAAAACCAGTGCCGGGACAATTATTATTCCGCCGCCAATCCCGAAAATTCCGCTTGCGAATCCTCCAAGTATTCCTACCAGGATGATTATGATTAATTGTGTAATTGACATAATTAGAAATTAATTCAAAGCATTAAAAATCAAGGTTTAGCGAAAGATAAAAAATTCTTGGGAGAATTGTCCTGTTTTCAATTCCCCAGGCCCAGTCGGCTCTTACAAAATATCCCAGAAGCTGGCTTCGCAGTCCAAATCCATATCCTGCAACCAGAGGTTCGCGGTTCGAATCAATAACAACGGTAACCGGGCCATTGTTATAAGTTTCTTTATCATAAGCATTTTCTCCCGACCAGGGGGTCAGTCCGGTCCAGGCAGATCCGATATCAAAAAATCCAATTGCCTGGAAATTGTTCCAGAAATTTGAGCTGATGGGATGGTTTGCAAAATAGCGTATTACCGGCCAGCGGAGCTCAGTGTTCAATAAAGCGAAATTATTCCCGTTCCGGATGTTCTGGGTGAATCCCCTCATGTTGGTGGCAAGGGTCTGGTAGGCATAATTTTTGGTGTAATCAATCGGTACCGACTGATCAAAGGTAGCCACCTTCCCAAACAGATTCAGCCAGTTGTCGACACTCCCAAGATAATAAATCAGCGGGCTTCCGCCAAAGGAGGTGCTGGCAGCAAAGCGGTTAGCCAGAATAAGGGTCCGGTGAATACGGGTATAATGACGGAAATCGGCACCAAGGACGTACAATCCTGAATTGGCTGCATTTAATCTTCTGTATCCCTCTGCAAAAATTTTAAACCGGTCGCCTGTATAAAGATTGATTCCCAGGCTTCGGGTATTGTCAAAAATAAATTCACCCTTAATTCCAAGCCAGGGACGATACTCATCCTTCTGATTTAGGTTCTGAAGATCGGTGGAAAGGTAAACAATTCTGTCGTTCCTCGCTGAAGCGGTAAGCTTGAAGGCGGCAACCTGACTTAGCGGGTAACGCAGGGAATAGAAAAGTTCGTGGGTGAATATTTTCAGGTATGAATAGTCTGTGGCCGTTTTAAATACCTGACGATGGAAAATGAGTTGCTTATCCAGTCTCTTTTTCAGGTTTTCGACTGAGATCAGATATTCGTTACTGTCAAAGTCAGTGGCAAACCTTACTCCGCCAACAATTCTGTAATCCTCAAATAAATCATTTGTTCCAACTTTAAAAAGCATATTAAAGCCCGGGTTATAATAAACCGCTCCACCGGTAAATGCCTGATACGATTCATTTAGAAAACTGAAATCTATCTTATTTACAAGGTAATTCGGATAGAAGGAAGTTTCATAGTCAATATAAATCTTTCGTGTTTCAACGGTAGTATCCAAAACCATTGTAAAGCCATCATCCCTGAACCGTTCATTGTAGAGATTGAGCTTTTCCTTCTCAAAAATATAGTTGTTAATATCAATGTTGGTATAATCAAGCCGGAATGTGTCCTCCCCGGAAATAAAATTATTATCGATAACATTTTTTATAAATATTGTCTTTTTCTTAATGTTCTGAAGGCTATCGGTTTCCTGAATCTTTTTAAGGTATTGATCCCTGAACAAAGTGTTATGCACATCTTCGGCTCTGTTATCCTCTTCATCAAGTGTGCCCTCATAGATATTATACCTTCCGTTATTGAAAATCAATTCGGCGTACTTTTTAAGAGCGGGAATATAATCCTGTTCTTCTATGTTTCTTCTGTAATTGCTTAGCGGGAATGATCTGCTAAAAAAACGGTAATGTGTGGTAGTGTCAATAAAACTGATTGTACTGTCGTATTTGGCGATATAACGGTTCCTGATCCCCGATTCGTCCGACAGGTATGTAAACTTCTTTGTTTCCGTTCCAAAGGGATCTTCGTAATCAAAATAATTCCGGTCGCTGATCCTTTTCAGTTCAGCTTTGGGATCTGTGAGATCAATTGTAAAAACAGATCGACTGAGAGAAATACTGTTTTCAGGATTATCGGGATCTGGTGGTGTGAGTGAGTCGTAATTACGGTTGGAGGTGAATATAATTCCCGAAGAATTATTAATAAACCGAGGGTTAAAATCATCAGCTATATCATTGGTAATCTGCTCATTGGTAGCTGATACAATATTGTGGACGTAAATGTCTGTCTGGCCTTTCACAACTCCGGAGATGGCAAACTTAAGTCCGTCGTCGGAATACGAAAGATCCAGAACCTTTTCATAAAGCAAAAGAACCCTCTGTGTAAGCTCTTTGGTTTCCAGATTGAAATAATTCAGTCGCAGAAGTCCTTTTTCCTCGGTAACAAATGCCAGAATTTTTCCTGAGGGATGCCATGCAAGTACCGGATATGAATAATCCGTTATCTGGTCAATTTTATGATCCTTTTTTATAATTCGTTTGGTTTTCCCGGTTTCCGTATCATATAAATAAATACGGAACTGGCCCAGTTCATTGGTTACGTATGCAATGTATTTTCCATCGGGGCTCAGTTTTACCTGCTGATATACTCTTGCTTTTTTTGTTCGTTTATAAATTTGCCCTTCGTTTGGAAGACTTCCCAGACTCTCTCCAGCTTCGTACATTTCCTGGTAGTAGCCCAGCCATTCATAGGAAAGTTCTTTCATCGGAAGTCCGAGCACATAAAGAAAACCTGAATTGGTATTTTTATTTATCCTCGTCATATAGAGGATATTTGGAATTACCGACTGACCATAGGTGTCGGCAATATATTTCCAGAACGAGTGACCCGCAATCACTGCATCAGGCCCGGAAAGCCGGTTGAATTTTTCATATTTGCCTGAGATTATCCCATCCTTTACACGGTTATCAAGATCGAAATTCCAGGATTCCGTAACATAGGATACCAGGCCCTTAAGATACCAGTCGGGAATCTGGATAAGGGTTGAATTGGTGAAGTTATCCTTGAAATCGTTACCGTACAGCATCTCCTGAATCAGGGCTTCGGAGATGGTTGATGTGATCTCATGTTCAAACTTCACGTGATCACCTTCAAAATAGAGAAATATTTTATTCTGAATGATCCGGGTAACTCCGCCAATATTTGAATCATCTTCCTGGGAAAGACTTTGGCCGATATTGCTTTGCCGGAAATCCGACATTTTATTATAAACGATAAATATCAGACGTTTTTCGAAGTTATAATCAAAGAAGCGTTCCAGTCGCTCAATTTCCTTACCAACATAATCAGCAACCTGCAGGGAGAGCTCTGTACCGTCCTCGTAGGAATAAACATCATAGTTTTCAAAGCGGTAAAACTTCCAGTAGAAGGTATTATACTGTACCCTGTTCTTCCCGAATTTCATCTGGTGTCCGTTGTAAAACTGCGCATTACCAAGCAGCGGGATCAAAATGAAAACCGCAAGGATAAAATATTTTATAATTCTTCGTGATTCCAAATCGGGATATTAAACAATTGCTAAAGTTAATTATTCCTTGCTTTATAAAGCAAAATCAAATCATGCTTATGTAAACATTTTTAAGCAGCCATGTGTTTAAGGAAATAAATAAAAATTTGTATTTCAGCTGCTCAGGCACCTAAATATTTAATTTAACATTTTTTAAGATTTAAATTTATTGTTTTAAATCAGGAAGGATACTTTTGCAAAGTATTGTTATTTAATTTATTAGCCGGAACTATTTCGGGCTTACGGATTTTATTTCAGGAATCCTTCCGGAAAGGCTGAAACATTTAAAACTTAATGCTTGTATAAGGGCCTTAAAAAAGTATAATTTTGTAAGAATAACAATTTAGCACGGAATTTGATAGTTTAACCAGGTAATTTCAAAATAAACAAAATGAAAAAAATATTATTTCTTGTTTCTTTGGTTGCAGGAACTTCCCTGATGGGGGTTCAGGCACAATCAAAGTCAGCCGCAATTTCATTCAATGAACTTAGCTATAATTTTGCTGATGTGGATGAATCCGGCGGTCTGCAGGTTCACAAATTCGAATTTACAAATACCGGAGGTGAGGCTCTTATCATCCAGAATGTGAGCACATCCTGCGGATGTACAACTCCCGAATGGACAAAAGAACCTGTTAAACCCGGTCAGAAAGGGTATGTAAGTGCTGCTTATAATCCTCTTGGCAGACCAGGTCCATTCGAAAAATATATCACTGTTCAGTCAAATGCAGAACCCGCAGTTGTAAAACTAACCATAACAGGTAAAGTTACCCCTAAGCCACTAAGCATTGAAGATGAGTATAAGTTTGCCTTTGGACAGCTGCGCACCGATATGAACCATCTGAGTTTTGGGACCGTTTATAAAGGACAGGTTATTGTTAAGGAAGTTTCAATTATTAATACCTCGAATCAGCCAATGACGGTTAAGCTGGAAAATGTTCCTCCTCATCTGTCGGTTAAGGCAATTCCTTCCACCCTGGCTCCAAACCAGAAAGGTATTTTTGAAATAACTTACAATTCTGCTAAAATAAACGACTGGGGATTCCTGATCGACAGAATGGATATTTATGTTAACGGTACCACTGAGAATTCTTTTAAGCTTATTGTGAGTGCCAACCTCGAAGAAGATTTCAGCAATATCACTCCTGAGCAAAAAGCGAAAGCTCCCAAAATAAATTTTGCGTCGACCACATTTGATTTCGGAACCATCAAGCAGGGTGCACCCGCTACTTATGATTACCAGTTTAAAAATGACGGGAAATCCAACCTGATGATCCGAAAAGTTACTGCGGCATGTGGCTGTACGGCTGTTAACACATCAGCCGACATGATACCTCCCGGTGGTTCAGGCACTATCAAAGCTACATTCAGCTCAGCCGGCAAAATGGGTCAGCAGAATAAAACCATAACCGTTATTACAAACGACCCTGAGAATCCGAAAGTAATTCTTTGGATTAAAGGAGAAGTTACTGAATAACATTTCCTTAAAAGATTATTGAAATCCTTTGTAACTTGGCCGGCAAATAACCGAACCTCGTAACAGAGGATTTCCTTTATTGTAAAAGCAATAAAGCCGGTAAAGAATATTTTTTCATAATGAAAAAGGAGAAAAAATCTGATTCAGCCCTGAGTGTTTCAAAAGGCATAACGCAGCCTGAGACTGTCAATTCAGATGCTGTTGACAGGATACGTTCGGCCCGAAAAAAGAAATCCGGTGCAAACGATTATATAAAGGAAATACTTGCCGGAAACCGCACTGTTTTAAGTCAGGCCATTACTCTTATCGAAAGTTCCCTTGAATCTCACCAGTCAGTTGCGCAGCAAATAATAGAAGCCTGCCTACCTCACTCTGGCAAGTCAATCAGAATAGGAATAACAGGCGTGCCCGGAGTAGGAAAAAGTACATTTATTGAGGCTTATGGAAAAAGTCTGACCCGCAGTGGCAGGAAAGTAGCGGTTTTGGCAGTTGATCCCAGCAGCGAGAGATCGGGGGGAAGCATCCTGGGTGATAAAACCCGGATGGAGCAATTATCAGCCGACCCGAATGCTTTCATACGCCCCTCTCCTTCCGGCGGATCGCTTGGAGGAGTTGCAAGAAAAACCAGAGAGTCAGTCATACTCTGTGAGGCTGCAGGTTTCGATACCATTATTATTGAAACGGTTGGGGTGGGGCAATCGGAGACAGCCGTGCATTCCATGGTCGACTTTTTTCTTCTGCTTATGCTGGCCGGTGCGGGAGATGAGCTGCAGGGGATTAAGAGAGGAATAATGGAAATGGCAGATATGATCGCTATAAATAAGGCTGACGGTCTGAATGTTTCCCAGGCAAATCTCGCCAAAGCGGAGTACCGGAATGCGCTTCACCTTTTTCCACCTGCAGATTCGGGATGGGAACCAAGAGTATTGACCTGCAGTGCCAGGACTGGCGAAGGAATCAAAGAAATAAGGGATCAGATTTCAGAATACAGAAATTTTTCTGAACAAAACGGATATTTTCTCAGGAAAAGAAACGGGCAGGCTAAATACTGGATGTATGAATCCGTGAACGATCTGCTGAAAAGACAGTTTTATACAAATCCCGAAATAAAGAAAGCATCCCTTCAGCTTGAAAAGAAAGTTCTCGGAAACCAGATCAGCTCTTTTATTGCCGCAGCTGAGCTAATGAAGATTTATAATTCCGGTTCCTTAAAATAAAACTGATGTGCATCTTTCATCCAGATTTTTTATAATATTGTAACCCAACTTCAAAATTTTACCCGATGAAAAAGCTTATAATAATTATTAGCCTGTTTTTAGCCATTAACAGCATTAATCCGGTTCTGGAAGCTCAATCACCAAAACCCAGGGCAGGGTTTACCATAACTGTTACTGCCGAAAATGCGGGTGAAGGATGGATTTATATTTCAAGAAGACAAAACGGGTCGATGGCCGATATCGATTCAGCTAAAATAACTGTCTTTCCGATTGTTCTTAAAGGAAAGCAGGACGTGCCTGAAATGCTTTACCTGCGGGTTACCGGTTCTAATTCACTGGTACCTGTTTTTACTGAAAACTCAGAAATTACAGTCAGTACAGATTTTGAGGATCCTTCCCTGACAAAGGTTTCAGGCTCGTCTGCACATAAGGAATATGATTCCTACCTCGAAGGACTTAAGACTGTAACAAGTGATAAGGAAGCCATTCTTAAGGACTGGAAAGCAGCTCAGAAGGATGGAGATAAAGAAAAACTCTCTGCTCTGGAGATTAAATACGACCAGCTGGATTCTGTTGAAAATGCCTACAACAGGAATTATGTTTTAAGTCACTCGTCATCCTTTGTTACTCCCTACATAATCCGCCGCTCGATGTTTTACACCCTGGAGCTGGCCGACCTGAAGAAACTGTATTCTTCACTCAACTCAGCTGTACTTCAATCGGTCTATGCGCTCGATCTGAAGGATAAAATTGCCGTCCTCGAAAAAGTGGATATCGGACAAAAATTCACCGATATCGTAATGCCCGATGTTAATGACAACACTATTAAATTGTCAGATTTTACAGGTAAAGGGGTTATTCTGGTTGATTTCTGGGCATCATGGTGTGGTCCATGCAGAAGAGAAAACCCGAATGTTGTGAAAATTTATAATGAATTTCACGATAAAGGTTTTGATATCGTAGGAGTTTCGTTTGATACCGATGGAAAATCCTGGAAGGAAGCTATTGAAAAAGATGGGCTTGTTTGGCACCAGATGTCTGATCTGAAAGGATGGAACAGCAAGGCAGCTGAACTATATGGTGTTGCAAGCATTCCTCATACCATGTTAATTGGAAAAGATGGGACTATTTTAGCCAAAAATCTCAGGGGAGAGGAACTGAAAGCGAAACTGGAGGAAATCCTTAAATAAGGGTTTTAAATAAATAGGATACAGCATTAAAGATTAAGCGCTATACCGCTTTGCGGGACGCTGGGAAAACGCAAATTAAACGCAGTTGTTTTGTTTCAGAAATCACCGGGCATGGAAAGCTAATCTTGATTTTACATTTATCATGCTAATAAAAAAGAGGTTGGCTAGCTGGCTGTGAAATGGCAGAATGGAATAAATTACCATACCGAATTCATATCATCTATATTTTCACACCCATCACCAGGATATCATCTATCTGGTGTGTCCCTGCCATCCAGTCATCCAGAGTCTTATCCAGAATTTGTTTTTGTTCTGACAGAGGTTTGTCGCAAATTTCCTGAAGAGTTTTCTTGAAATTTTTAATCATCAGCTTTTTCCCCTGAGGTCCGCCAAACTGATCAGGATAACCGTCGGAGAATGAGTAGATCATGTCATTCTTCTGAATATCAATCTTGTAGTTGGTAAAGGAAGTATCGGCCAACCGGTGGATCCCGATAGGCATCTTATCTGCTTTTAGTTCAATGAACTCTTCTCCCCTGAAAATAAACAGAGAATTGTTAGCTCCTGAATACTCTAGCTTCATTTCCTTCCTGTCGATAATATACAGGGCCACATCCATTCCATCCTGGTTTTCTCCCTCCCTGCCCGTCTGGTGCAGCGACTCAATTACCTGCTTTCTTAATTCATTCAGAAGTTCATTGGCTGTTATTTCCACATGCTTACTCACAATTTCATTCAGAAAAGCAACTCCCAGCATACTCATAAAAGCTCCCGGTACGCCATGTCCCGTGCAATCAGCGGCCATGATATATATTTTCGGTCCTTTTTCCGTAATCCAGTAGTAATCGCCGCTCACTATATCCCTGGGCCGGTAAATAATAAAATGCTGAGGAATAAGTCTGGTAATAAGTTCCGGGGGAGGCAAAATGGCATTCTGAATGCGACTTGCATATTGAATACTGTCGGTAATTTCCTTCTTTTGTTCGGTTATAAGGGCATTTCTCTTAGCCAGCTCAGCATTTGCCTTTTTCTTCTGGTTATTCTGCCGGATGAGCAGGATTACAAAGAACGCAATGGCCAGGATTACAAATGAAAACAAATAAATGGCAAAGCGTTGTTGTTTTAATCTTGATTCATTAATAACCTGATCCTTTCTGAGCAACTGATTTTCCTTTTCCTTTGCGTCGGTTTCATATTTTACCTGCATCTCAGAGATCAGTTTCTGTCCTGCTTCACTTTTAATGGTATCGTTCAGCTGTGTAGATATTTTGTAATTATCAAGTGCCAGCTTATAATCACCTTTTAATTCATAAACCTGGGATAAATTATCAGCAATTGTCTGAAGATGCGTCTTCATATTAATCTTGCTTGCAATAGCTCTTGCCCGGTTCAGGTAATCTATTGCATTATCATACCGGCCTTCATAACGGTAGAGTTGTCCCATTGAAATATAGATAGCAACCTGTTGATCCTGATCCTGAATCTGATCTGCCATGGAAAGCCATTCTTCAAAGTACTGCCTTGCTTTTTTAATATTTCCGATGTAAGAATAGGTAATTCCCAGATTTGCCAGACAGGCTCCTATTCCCCTTATATCATTTGTTTCCCGTCGTTTCTCAAGTGAAAGATTATGGTAACGGATGGCATTCCCAACGGCATCAAAATTTAAAACCGGCTTTTTGATATACACGCTGTCCCTGTAATTCTCGCCATAAATTTTAGTGAGAGTATCTGTTATTATATTATTATAGACGATCCCGATATTTGTAAGGGTGTTGGCAATTTCCTTCTGATTTCCTGATTCCTCAACGATAGCAAGGTTTTCGAGGTAAGCTGTTAAGGCACTGTTGTATTTCTGCCACTGGCCATAGATTACGCCCATTCCTGTCAGAGTAGAAGCAATTCCCTGCTTAAAATCGAGCTGTTTAAAAATCTCATAGGCTTCTTTATAATAAGCGATAGCGTCATCCAAATCGCCCTTTTGATTACTGGCATTACCAAGGTTCAACAAGGCAATTCCAATTCCTCTTGAATCATTTTGCTCGCGCCGGATTTCCAGTACCTGCTGGTAATACTCTTCTGCCTTTTTAAAATCCTGATTGGCATAAGAGAGCATTCCAAGCCTGTTAAGAGAAGTTCCTATGGCTTTCTTATCTCCCTGCTTTTGCCTTATTTCAAGGGATTTTTTATGAAACTCGAGAGCTTTCTCAAAATTATTCTGGTTATAATAACAGTTTCCCAGAGTATAATATGAATTTGCTTCCTGTGCCAAATCCTTAATTTTCTGAGAAATTTCAAGGGATCTGCTTGCCAGTTTTATCGACTCGTCGACCTCATTAAGAAAATTCTTTGAGGTGGCCAGAAGGTTTAGCGTATATGCCAGTTCTTTTTGATTTCCTGATTTTTCAAAATAGCTGATCGCCGTCTGAAATGCTTCTGAAGCTTGCAAATCATTATATTCCTTGTCAAAAACTGAGCCCTGATTTTTATAGGCAAGTCCAATGAGATTATCATCCTTGGTTCCACGGGCATAAATTATCGACTGATTGGCAAAATCATTGGCTTTCTGAGCATCGGTAATCGTAAAAGCCTCTGAAATCTGAAGGTATAGTTCAATTTTCTCCTTCCCCTCAGCCTCGTTAAGAAGATTGATAAGACTATCGGTATTTGTGTCCTGAGCATAAAAGTCAGCCCAGACCGAAATTACCAATATCAGGACTATAAGGATTCTTCTTATCATAAAATTATCGTTCAGCTTTTACAAAAATATACTATTTATAACAGAATAAATAATCCAATATTTTATACAGGCAATTTATAAAAAAAAACTTTTGATCAAATGCAACATTTTTTTCCTCAAAGCACTCTAACCAAATACTAATTTAGTTCAAAATACACAGAGTTTATATTAATGCAGGAATTAAATTAAACGCAGTCAGAATAACTTTTTTGATAAAAAATAAGATTTATTGGGACTGATTTTGACAAATGGATTTGCAAAATTTTTGCAGTTAGATAAATATTACGATTGTGTTTTAAATTAACATGTTGATTTATTGAAGTTTAATTTTATTTATTAGATAGCACCGACTTGTCTACCATTTCTTTTAATTATTGAATTTACCCAATACTTTGACAAACGATTTTACTTTGATATTATAAAAATTGTATATTTCGTAATTAAACTTGATATCCCTTAAATCATTGATACTATGAAGAAAAATTTACGTTCATTCAAAATTCTGAGTTTGTTTCTGGTTATATGGTTTACCGGCACAAACTATGTTAATGCAACAATTACTTCAAACCCATCAGATGTTACAGCCTGTGCAGGACCTGCAACTGTATCCTTCTCCGTTGTAACAACCATTCTTTCGCCCAGCTATCAATGGCAAATTGCTTCAAATCCGCTTAAACCAATCTGGGTAAATCTTACCAATCAGCTTGAGTCAAAAACTTCACCTGGAATTTCAGGTGCGACATCAGCAAATCTTAGATTTTCTTTTGGCAAGACGTATCCGCTTACTACAGATTTCAATGGTGCTGCGGTAAGATGCGTTATATCTTTTAAACTTACAACTGAAACCTCAAGATCTGCTATTCTTACCGTAGTCTCTCAGGCCAGCATTACAGGTCAGCCTTCCGACCTTGATAAGATTGTTGACCAGTCGGCATCTTTCTCAGTAACAGCAAGTGGTTCAGGTTTATTATACCAATGGCAGTATGACGGAGGAAAGGGTTATGCAGATATTCTGGGCGCAACCTCCTCCAGTTATACCATAAAATATGTAAGTCTGAATCATGCCGGAAAATACCGCTGTCTGGTGAGTAACGGAGTATGTTCAACACTTTATACCCGTGAAGCCACTCTTAACGTTTATCCGGTCCTCACTATTGATAAGCAACCCGGCAAAGATTCGGGATGTGAAGGTAAGACTGCCGGATTTGCTGTTGTCTCAACAACTGCGACAGGTTATCAATGGCAGGTACTACCCTATAAAGCTTCTATATGGCAGGATATTCCAGGTGAAAATTCTGCCCAGCTGGTTATTGATCCACTTACAACCTCTATGAATAATTCCCAGTTTCGTTGTCTTTTGAGTGGAGGGGCAGGTCAGACATTAATTTCCTATTCAGCTGTGTTAACAGTATATTCGAACGCAGCCATTGTTTCAAGTCCTTCTTCAGCCAGCAAACTGGTTGGGGAAAGTGTTACATTCAATGTTTCCGCTTCGGGATACATAACTTCATACCAGTGGAAAAAGAACGGGACTACCAATGTGGGAACAAATTCACCATCCTACTCAATTTCCTCAGTTCAACTGGCAGACGCAGGTTCCTATACCTGTGTTGTTACAGGTTGCAATCCTGTTACTTCAAATGCAGCAGTTTTGACAGTTACAGCTCCTGCCTATCCTGAAGCATGGTTCCTGCAAACATCTCCGACATCTAAGGACCTGAAAAAACTTTCCGTTGTAAATAAGGATGTAGCCTATGCTATTGCCGATGATGCGGATAAGATTGTTAAAACCACCAATGGTGGCAGTACCTGGAGTAACATTACCACCGGTTTAGGCACTTTCTGGAAAGCCATTGAATTTACAGATCAAAATACCGGATTTGTAGCAGGTTATGGGAAAATAATGAAAACAATCAATGCAGGTACAAACTGGACAAGTTATGACCTTCAAACCAATCTGGGTTTTACTGATTCAATTAATGATATTCACTTTATCAGTGGAACTGTTGGTTGGGCTGTTGGAGCAGGAGGGTTGATTTTAAAAACAACTGACGGAGGATCATCCTGGGTAAAACAAAATTATCAATCTGTCCCAGGCTATGTAACAGATGCCATACTTTATACAGTTTTTTTTGTAGATGCATCCAATGGATATGCCGCAGGTGAAAACGGTGTTATTCTAAAGACTTCTAACGGTGGTACTGCGTGGACTAAACAAACTACCGGCGTTACATATACTTTTAGTGATATCGAATTTACTTCAGCTACCAAGGGTTTCGCCGTCTCCACCAGTGGAGTTTATAAGACAACAAACGGAGGTTCGAGCTGGTCTGCTCTGACCGGATTGCCGGTCTCCTATTTGTATTCTATTGATTTCGTAGACAGCAATAACGGATATATGGCCGGCTATTATAATCAAAGCGGCATAACAGGGACTGTTCTTAAAACAAAAGATGGTGGTACCAACTGGGTCCGTCAGAAACTGGAAGGTTCCAATCTGGTTTATTCAGTAGAAATGGCAAACATGGACGATGGTTACCTGGTTGCTGATGGTGGACAAATTCATCGAACCGCAATGGGAGGATGTTTGAATCCAAAAGTAAATCTTTATGCTGATCAGGAATTATGTTCCGGAAACAGCATTCAACTGGTGGCTGACACTTTTGCAAATAACCTTAACTGTACATATTTATGGTCACCGGGCAACCAGACCAGCGGTAAGCTTACCGTCACTACCTCCAGCACATATGGTGTTACGGTAACTAATGAATGCGGTACTACTGCAACTGATACTGTAGTAATTACCTTCAACCCTCTGCCAACAGCGGATGCCGGTGCTGATGTAGCAATTTGTGATGGAGAAAGCGCACAACTTCTGGCAAGCGGAGGTACTTCCTATTCATGGAATAATGCTTCTTACCTTAATGATGGCACAATATCAAACCCGGTAGCTACACCCCCGACAGGGCTGGCAACCACCTTTACCGTTACTGTAACGGATAATAAAGGTTGTAGCAGCACCGATGCCGTTAAGGTAACCGTGAATGCATTACCAACATCCGATTTCTCTGCTCCGGGTTTTGTATGCGGTACCGATCAGGGTACATTTACATACACAGGTAAAGTAAGTGGAATAACATACAACTGGGATTTCGATGGAGGTACTACTTCCGACGCAGGTGCCGGACCTATTAAAGTTAGCTGGGCAAGTCTGGGTGATAAAATCGTTAGCCTGACCACAGTACAAAATTCCTGCTCCAGCATTCCTACTGTTAAAGTTGTAAACGTTAGGGAACAGCCAATATCAGACTTTAGCGCACCCGAAACGGTTTGCGGTAGCAGCTCTGCTGTAATGATTTATACCGGGAATTCACCATCAGACGCTAGCTATAACTGGAGCTATCCGGGTGGAACACTTACAAACGGCAGTAACCAGGGCCCCATACAGGTTGCCTGGGCAACTCCGGGAACCAAGTCTGTATCCTTATCGGTAACTCAGAACGAATGCGTTTCAGGTCAGACCAGTCATGATGTCATCGTGGCATATCCATACGAAGGTGAAGAAATCTGCCTGGTAACGGTTGATATTGAGACCGGAAAGTATATGGTGGTTTGGGAAAGAACCAAAAATGTCGGAATTAAATCCTATAAAGTTTACAGAGAATCTAATGTGGGTAATGTTTATGAGGTATTGGATACAATTTCCGCAGATTCTCTTTCCGTATATGTTGATATGGATTCTCAACCCGAGACTAAAACAGAGAGATATTACATAACCGCTGTTGATACCTGTGGTAATGAGTCGTCTCCATCAGAATGGCACAAACCATTGTTCCTGAGTTCAAGTCCCGGAACCGGAAAATCGACTGTTAACCTATCCTGGACTGAGTATGTAAAACAATCCGGAACTCTTGGATTTGTAAGTTATATAATTTACAGGTCTTCTGCCTCTAACGAGTTAACTCCGCTTGATACCATTGCTTCAAACAATACCCTGTATGTCGACAATAAGGCACCAGTCGGAGTAGATTTGTATTACCGTATAGCCGGTGTTAAAGCTGCAGCCTGTGTTCCATTGGAGCTGAACAAAAAAGCCAACTCGGGTCCATTTGTACACTCGCTGTCAAACCTTGAGGATAACCGTTTGACCAATGGCATCGACAATGCACTTGCTGAATCATTGCAGCTTGTTGTATATCCAAGTCCGTTTACTGAATCTGCCTCAATAAGCTACATTCTGCAGAAACCTGCAAAAATGAAGGTGGAAGTTTATAATGTAGTTGGAGAAAAGATAGCAGTGCTACTGGATGAAAATCAATCATCCGGAAACCATAAACTGGAGATGAAGGCAGCTGATGTAAATTACATCTCCGGCCTGTATTATCTTAAAATTTATGTTGATGGAGCTGCGGTAATCCGCAAAACAATGCTCTCGAGATAGGGTAAGCCTCTGAATTAATCAAAGCGCAAAGGAATTGCAGGTATGCAGCCTTTGCGCTTTTTTTATTTAAAAAACCCGGAGATCAGAAATCAGGGATTATATTTCGACAGACGTAATATTTTCTCATAATCATTCTCAGCCATTAGATCAGCAAAGCTAATATCAGGGCTTCTTCTTGCATATTCCCTGAATATCTGCCATCCTATATAGCTTCCTGCCCTGCCCGGTGATTCGTTGGAAAAAAAGTAAGTAAAGGGCGCGGCGCCTGTTAACTTTCTGATATCCATGCCATCCCTCGAAAACAAAAGTTTTTTCTCCACAAGAGAAGTCCACATAGCCTCCTCATTTGACTTTGCCCAGGAGAGCTGCGTTTTTGTGTAACCAATGATTAAACTGTCGGGCTCGTCGGGCAGCATGCTCTCCACAAAATAGAGAAGTTTGCCCTCATGAATCATTCGTGAAAGAACATTATCTAAAGAATCGTTGTAAGGGAAAGTGGCAGAAGCCCAGGAATACATAAGGTCAGAGGGGATTTTATCAGGAAACATGTCCATCTTTTGATATTCGGGCAATTCAAGCTTTTTATAATAGGGAGAATTTGTTCCCAAATAACGATCGAGACCAAGTCCAATATAATTACTTACCGTAAAATAGGGATTATTAAAGCGACTTACATAAGCAACAACCCCGGGAATTTCCTTTTCAGGAAATGCACTCCGGTATAAACTGAAAGCTTTACTAAGTTCCTTTTCTGTTTTTTCCAGATTCGGGAAAACCTTCTGAGTTTCTTCGTAAACTTCCCTGTTTAGCCTGTCGCTCAGAAACATTGTCAGATACAACTGATAATCCTTTGATGAAGGACTTCCGATTCCAATTATATGGTAACTGAATACATCCAGAAAATCATCGTATTTTTTATACAAATATGAAATCCCTTCGGCCAGAGTGTCCATATCCATAGAAAAAAGTTCCCTGTCGAAACGACTGATATTTATTTTCACACTGTTACTCCCGGGATCGATGCCGTGATTTGATCTTTTACAGGATACCAGGGAGAAAAAAAAGATACAAAATAATAATATTGTGGATCTGTGTTGCATTTTAAATCGTTTGAAGAATTAACGCTAAAATTTCATATTTTTGTACAGCAGGTTGCAAAATTAACAATCCTTGTGTAATTCCGGAGGAGATAAATTATTTTAAACAGAATATTGCTTCTGTTTCCTCGTTATTGCCCAAATACCTGAGCAAAAAATTCATTGACAATTAAATTGTGATTTTAATCAAAACATTTAAACGGAAATAATCCACGTCATGCAAAAAAGATTAATATTATTGCTGATTGCTTTTATGCCATTGATAGCTGTTGCACAATCTCTCCGATTTAGTTTAAAGGCAGATCCCCAGTTTTCATGGATGGTCCCGGATACAAAGGAAATTAAGGCAAAGGGAGCTGTGTTGGGCATAAATGCCGGCCTGGATATGGATTACTTTTTTGCAGAAAATTACGCTTTTTCCACCGGCCTTTCAGTGAATAATATTGGAGGTAAACTGAGCTTTTCCGACACGGTCAGTTTTAAAACAACTGATGGTGATTTGTCTGTTCCTTCGAATCAGGACATCACTTATAAGCTTCAATATATCAGCATCCCGCTCGGACTGAAATTTAAAACGAATGAAATCGGGTATGCCACTTTTTTTGCCAATATTGGTGTGACGCCCATGGTAAATATCCGCGACCGGGCAAGTGATGCATCGGGTGTTCTGGATAAATCGAACATTGCTGATGAGATCATGCTTTTTAATATGAATTATTTTCTGAATTTGGGAGTGCAGTATTCACTTGGCGGTTCAACTGCCCTTATCGGTGGTCTCGGATATTCTTCCGGATTCGTTGATGTTACCTCCCGCTCAGTAGATAAGATCACGGTTAATACTCTGAGTCTTAAAATAGGAATTCTTTTTTAAGCCATCCAGTTATGAAAATAGCCCTTGCCCAACTCGATTACCATATTGGCAATTTTGCTGAGAATACGGCTTCTATTGTGCTGGCTATTGAAAAGGCAAGGCAAATGGATGCCGAACTGGTGGTTTTCTCGGAGTTGTCGGTATGCGGTTATCCCCCTCTCGACCTGCTTGAGAGAAAAGAATTTGTTCAGAACTGCCTGGATGAAATTCAAAAAATCGCCAAAGTTTGTGATACGATTGCCGCGATTATTGGAGGGCCTTCCTTCAATACAGCCAGTGAAGGGAAAATGCTTTTTAATTCAGCATTCTTTCTGTATGGAGGAGAAATAATGCAGGTTGTGAATAAATCCCTGCTCCCTACTTACGATATCTTTGATGAATACCGGTATTTTGAACCAAACCGAATTTTTAATATCGTAAAATTTAAAGATCTGAAGATTGCCTTAACTATTTGCGAAGATTTATGGGATGATCAGCCGGTTGAAATGGATTTTGCAAGAGGCCGGCTTTATACACGTCACCCGCTGGAGGAATTGAGTAAATCAGATCCTGACATTGTAATTAACATAGCCGCTTCACCTTTTTCTCATACCCGCAAAGAGATTAAAAGAGGAATTTTTACTAAAAAAGCAAAAAAACATCATCTGCCGGTACTGTATGTAAATCAGGTTGGTGCACAAACGCAGCTGATATTTGAAGGGGGAAGCATGGCAGTTGATAAAGATGGAAAAATCATTTCCCAACTCGATTATTTCTCCCCCGAAATAAAACTTATTGATACTTCAGAACTTGATGGACATAAAAGTCCTGTAAATATTATTGAACCCTCCAGGATTGAGATGGTCCACAATGCACTGGTTACCGGGATAAAGGGCTATTTTTCAAAGATGAATTTCAGCTCCGCAGTCCTCGGACTTTCAGGAGGAATCGATTCTGCAATAACCCTTGTTCTTGCAGCAAGGGCGCTTGGCAGTGACAATGTACATGCATTATTACTCCCCTCAGGATTTTCGTCGTCTCACTCGGTTACCGATTCAGAAAAACTGGCAAAAAAACTGGGCGTTTCATACGATATTATAGGCATTGAGGAGATTTTCAAACTCTTTAATAAACAGTTATCACCCATATTTAAAGACAGGGAATGGGATGTAACCGAAGAAAACATTCAGTCGCGAATCAGAAGCGTTCTGCTCATGGCATATAGCAATAAGTTAGGACACATTTTACTTAACACCAGCAACAAAAGTGAAGCAGCCGTTGGATATGGCACCCTTTATGGCGACATGAGCGGGGGTCTTGCTGTTCTTGGCGATGTCTATAAAACCGATGTGTATGAACTTGCTGACTTTATAAATGAAGAAGAAGAAATCATCCCACTGAATATTATTACAAAACCTCCTTCAGCAGAATTGAGACCTGACCAGAAAGACAGCGATTCTCTTCCTGAATATGAGGTTCTGGATAAAGTACTTGAAGAATATATTGAGCATCAGAAATCCGTACATGAAATCAGCCTCCTGGGTTTTGACGAAGCCCTGGTAAGCAGGATAATCAGGCTGGTTAATATGAATGAATATAAGAGATACCAGACCCCTCCTATTCTCAGGATATCTTCTAAGGCTTTTGGCGGAGGAAGACGGATACCCATTGTTGCAAAGTATTAGCCTGAAAAAAGCTGTTTTTTTGGAATTGATTACAGTAATTTTCAAGAACAGCTCAGAAACGGGCAAATTGGAACGAATTTTCAATGAAATAAGATCGTATTTGATATTTATTTCTAACTTTGAATGTTATTGAACACACTAACGAAAAACACTATTAAAAATGCACGAAAGGGTAATTAATTGTGATAACTGCATTGACAACCCAAAATCGGTATTTCACGTTCTGACGGAAAAAGAAAAAGACTTATTAAAGAAGGACCATAGTTGTGCTTTTTATAAAAAGGGTGAGATAATTTTTAAGGAAGGCGATAAGCCAAATGCCTTGATTTGTCTTTCTGAAGGAAAAGTTAAAGTATTTAAGGAAGGTGTCGGAGGAAGGGAACAAATTGTGAGGATGGCTAAACCCGTTGGTTTTATCGGCTACCGTGCCCTCTTCGCCGAAGAACATCACACAGCAACAGCTGTTGCCATTGAAGATTCAGTTGTTTGTGTAATTGATAAAGACAGTGTTTACAAGCTTTTACGCAGCAATCCTGATTTATCCCTGAGTATCATAAAGTCCTTTGCTACTGAACTGGGTTTTTCGAATAACCGTACAGTTACCCTGACCCAAAAACATATTCGCGGGCGCCTGGCTGAATCACTTATTTTTCTTAAGGATACCTATGGTTATGAAGAGGACGGGCAGACTATTAAAATTTATTTATCCAGGGAGGATGTCGCAAACCTTTCGAATATGACTACATCCAATGCAATCCGCACCCTGTCGACCTTTGCACAGGAAGGCGTAATTGCCATTGACGGGCGTAAAATAAAGATTACCGATCTGGTTAAGCTGGAAAGAATAAGTGATCTGGGTTAGATCAATAAACTGAGACAGGTAACATAGTCCTGATTGTCAGCTTCAATTCTCCATCTCATGCAGTTTATAGCATATTATAGCCTTTATTGTATTATCTGGATTCTTACAAGATTGCCTTTAAGGGTATTATATGGGATGTCCGGCTTCATTTTCTACCTTATTTATTACATTATTCCTTATCGCAAAAGACTTGTATTAAAAAATTTAAGGAACTCCTTTCCCGACTGGGAAGAGAAGGAGATTAAGAAAACCGCCAGGGAGTTTTATCGGTTTCTTTGCGATGTATTCCTGGAGTCAAGCATTCTGCCTTTCCTCAAGGAAGAAGAGGTAATGGCCCGTTTCAGATATAAAAACCCTGAATTTCTGGATGGATTATATGACAGGGGAAAAAGCGTTATCCTGGTTTTTGGTCATTATGCCAATTGGGAATTGTCATCTACCATGCCCAGGTATGTTAAGCATAAAATTACTCCGGTATATAAAGCGCTTCATAATGTTTATTTCGACAGGATGTTCATCAGGGCAAGATCCAGATTCGGAGCGGAAATGATTGAGGTTGAAAAAAGTCTGAGAACCTTGTCGGAATTCGCAAAATCGGAAGTATTGCATGCCTCCTACTTTATAGCTGATCAAAGGCCTCTAATGAAAAACATACAATACTGGACAACTTTCCTGCACCAGGATACACCGGTAATGCTGGGTCCGGAAAAACTCGCAAAAAAATTTGACTTTGCTGTTGTCTTTTTAAAAATAAACAGAGTCAGACGAGGATTCTATGAATGTGAATTTTCTCTTATCAGCGATGATGCGCGCAATACAAAAGAATATGAGATAACTGATAAATTCTTTTCCCTGCTTGAAAAACAGATCACAGAGGCTCCTGCGTACTGGCTTTGGACTCATAACCGATGGAAGCATAATAAGGAAGAGTATTTCCGACGATATGGACATCGCGAGGAAATTAAGGCAGGAAGTGGAAAAACAGCAAGGGTGTGAAAAGGAAAGTCAGAGTAAGCAGAAGCAAGAGAAGTTCTTTTTTTCTCTTGTTGAAATTTGCCTAATCCCTCAGGGCTTCGAATAAATCTCTTTATTGGATTCTCTTTCAATCAGCGCCTCCACCTTATTCAGAGTATGATCGAAAGTAAAAACATCTTCTACAATTCTGCGCCCGGCTTCTCCCATCGTTTTCCGCAGTTTACTATCCTTAATCAAAATCTCAACTTTGTAGGCAAGCTCCTGTACATTAAAGCTCTCAACCAAAAAACCCGATTCATTATCTTTCACAATTTCAGCCGAACTTCTGATATCAAAAGCAACTACAGGTTTTCTTTCAGCCATAGCTTCAACAAGAACATAACCAAAACCCTCGTAAAGTGAGGTTAGAAGAAAGATATCAATTGACTGGTTGAATCTCCTTATATTATCTATAAAGCCAAGGAAAATTACCTCCTCCTCCACCTTCAGATGTTTGGCCGTTTTCATGAGCTTGGATTTCAATTTTCCTTTGCCGGCAATCAGTATTTTAAACTTATAACCCTTTTCCTTCAATATTGAAGCCAGTTGCAGCAGATAAATCTGTCCCTTTTCCTCTGAAAGACGGCCGGCATTTCCTATTACAATTTCGCCGTTTTTTCTGGTATATATAGGCTCAAGAGGCTGAGAACCGTACTCCTTAAGTTCTATGCCATTGTAAATAACTTCAATCCTGTTTTCCGCAATAAGATTTTTATTTTTTTGAAGAATAGTCCGGCTGGTCTCTTCTGAATTTGCAATTACCTGCGTCACAATGCGCCGGAAAAGGAACCTGTTTAGAAAAGTATTTCTGATAGCTATAGCACTTCCCCTCCTGTAAATAATATTTTTTACCCCGGCGAGTTTTGCTGCTATTCCTGCGGCCTTTAAATCGGATGACAGATTTATAATTATAGTTCCGACCTTTTCAGACTTGAATAACTTTGCCAATGCCCTTATTTTAAATGGATTCAGGAATGAAAGATTGCTCACACTTATTTCCCTGTGAGGTATGTTTGTACCAGCGATTCTGCGATATAACTCTGAATTTCTGTTGGTGACCACAAGGATATCTGTTCCTTTTTGATGAAAAAATTCTGAAACATCAAAGTGCCACTTTTCACCCCCACCCCAGGAAATCGCAGAATTGAAAAAACAAATATGATTCGCCTCAACCAGCTTTTTTTCATGGACGAGCTTCCTTAGCTTAATGTATTTCAGAAATGTCTCATGAGCAGAGTTGACGCTGATTACCAGCCCGTAAAAACCATCCAGAAAACCCCGTTTAATAATATAATCTCTGAAGAGTCTCCAGAGAGGGTGAAATATAATATTGCGATAGCTGGCGGTACGATTTTCCTTAAGATAAGCATTTGCAACAATGGTACTGAAAGTGTTTATCTGTGCAATATGCTCATTTATAGTGTAGTATGAGTAATGGAGCAGGTCCCCTTTTAAGAATTTTCTGGTGGCACCCTTATCCAGTTTGAATTTATCGTGAGGATTAATGCCTCCCCATTTTCCCTTTGTTTTATCCCAGAGACGCAGTTTCCTGGCAGGGTACCAGCTGGTATGCCGTATCCATTTCCCGCAATAATTTGTTAAGCGGTTAAAATAATAACCATCAAATTTCCAGTCCCCTTTAACCTCCAGTATCGATTTCTTCAGCCTTTCAGAAAGTTCCTCATCCGCATCCAGGGAAAGTACGTGGCGGTATTTTGTTTGTTCGATGGCCCAGTTTTTCTGCTCAATGTGACCGCCAAATTCGTGTTTGATAAATCGGGCTCCATATTCCTTACAGATTTCTTCTGTCCGGTCGGTAGAAAAGGAGTCGACAACAACTATCTCGTCGGCAATTTCCTTTACCGAATTCAGACATCGACCAATGTTTTTCTCCTCATTCAGTGTAATAATAACGACCGACAGTTTTAGCATATCCGAATAATTTATTCCTGGTAATATATTCGTTTCACCCTTTCAGAAATTCCTGTTAAAATTTCATATGGAATGGTATCTCCCGCAGCAGCAATGTTTCTGACGGAAAGATTTTCTCCAAATATAATAACTTCATCTCCTGTTTTGGCATTTAGGTCAGTAATATCGAGCATGCACATATCCATACATATATTTCCCACTGTCGGACATTGCTTTCCCCCGATTAGAAATTTTCCTTTTCCATTTCCCAGACTTCTTGGCAGCCCGTCAGCGTAACCTACCGGCAGTGTTGCAATTTTGCTTTTTCTCTCCAGGACTCCCTTTCTCCCATAGCCAACCGTTGTGCCTGCTTCCAGCTCCCTGACCTGGGAAATAGTGGTTTTAAAGGTGCTTACCTCTTTCAGGTTACCGGGATAAGTATTACTCACTCCATATAAGCCAATTCCCAGCCTTACCATATCCATCTGGAATTCAGGAAACCTTTCAATGCCGGCTGAATTAAGAATATGCATCAGAAAATCTCCCCCTACCCTCTTTTTCAGAATATCAGACATTCTGACAAACAGTTCCGCCTGTGAACGGGTAAATTCATCATGAACAGCATCTTCACTTCCGACAAGGTGCGTAAATACCGACTTAACCCTCATATGACCCGATTCGAGCTCCTTACAAAGTTGTTCCACTTCGTTTGAAAAAAATCCAAGACGATGCATGCCTGTATCAAGCTTAATATGGACAGGATAGTCAGTTATATCATTCTTCTCAAGATAAGACCTGAATTCCCTTAATCCTTCGAAGCCATATATTTCGGGTTGCAGCCCATATTCCACAAGTGCTTTAAAATTCCCGGATTCGGGGTTCATAACCATTATGGGCAGGCTGATTCCGTTTATTCTAAGGTCGATTCCCTCATCAATATAAGCAACTGCCAGGTAATCAATTTTATGAAACTGGAGAATATTGGCTATTTCAAAACTTCCGCTTCCATATGAAAAAGCCTTTACCATAGCCATGATCTTTGTACCCGGCTTAAGGATACTGCGATAGAAATTCAGATTCGAAATCATGGAATTCATGTCTATCTCCAGCACTGTCTGGTGGGTGCGAAATTGCAGTTCATGACTGATCTTTTCAAAACTAAATTTTCTAGCCCCTTTTACAAGTATTGCCTCATCTCTAAAATTGAGGGTATTTACAGCTTTAAGGAAGGAACTTGTATCATCATAGAAGTTTGAGTTTCCGGGGAAAATTCCAGACATTTTCACCAGGCCAGGGCCAATTCCAATAAAGCGGTCTATTTTCTTCTCAATAAGCAGGCTTGCTACTTCGGCATAAAGATCTTCATCACTCCGTCCGCTCTGGAGGATATCGGAAAGAATCAGTGTGCGCTGTTTGTGCTGTTTTTGTTGAAGCAGCAGATCAAGTGCGTTTGAAAGTGAAGCTATGTCGGAATTGTATGTATCGCTAATCAGGGTGCAATCGTGAATTCCCTTGAGAATTTCGAGCCGCATTTCAACCGGTTCCAGCTCCCTCAAAGCCTTTTTCACAAAATCATTGGATTTTTTAAAATGATATAGCAAAGTGGCAACATGCATAGCGTTTTCGAAGGATGCATGATCCACAAAAGGAATCACCAGATTATTTTTCGCTTTTCCCGTAAGATTAATTTCAGTCATATTTCCGGGATAACTTACAGCCTCCACCACATAATCGGATTCAGGGTGCTTTCCCCAGCAAACAAAGTTCTTTTTTGGGTAAGTAGTCCTGAGTACCCTGTGTATCAGTTCATGATCTCTGCAGTAAATTATTGTTCCGGACTGTTTAAACAGTTTGATTTTCTCTTCCAGTTTTTCCACAATGGATGAGAAATTTTCCTGATGGGCTTCACCGATATTAGTAATGATTCCTGTTTCCGGAGAAATTATCTTTTCAAGTTTTTCCATTTCACCCGGTTGAGATATTCCGGCCTCAAGTACCGCAATCCGGTCGCGCTGGCGTATCATCAATACGGAGAGGGGAACGCCAACCTGGGAATTGTAGGAACGCGGACTCCTGAACACAGGGTTTTCTTTGTGAAGCGACTGATAAATCCATTCTTTTACTATGGTTTTGCCGTTGGAACCCGTTACGGCAATAAACTCCGCTTCTGAATTCTTTCGTCGCCATGCTGCCAGTGTCTGAAGAGCAGCAAAGGTATTGGCAACAAATATCCAGTTGAGTGATTTATCGGATTTCGGGGGAGTAAAATCCTCCTCCACAATAAAAACGCATACCCCTGCAAGGATAAGTTCAGGAATATAATCGTGCGCATTATGTCGCTGTCCCTTAAGTGCAATAAATACAGTATTCTCAGGATTTGATAGAATACGGCTGTCGATGGAGAAACGGGATACAAGAAATTCCCTGTCGCCGGAGAGTCGTCCGGATATTATTTCATTTATTTCATGAAGGTTATAGGAATACATCTCAGGCTTTCTCTCCTTTCTTCTGCTGAGCCCGGGCTTTTGCAAAACAAAATCTGCAAAGGGGTTCATACATATCGGTTTCACCTAAAACCACGAGCTTATCGCCCAGACCGGTCCGGTGAGAGTGATTTGCAAGATTTCCACAGCGCACACAAATTGCATGGACCTTGGTAACATATTCAGCAGTTGCCATTAGTCCAGGAATAGGTCCAAAAGGTCTTCCAAGGTAATCCATATCCAGTCCGGCAACAATTACCCGGATTCCCTGAGATGCAAGCTTATTGCAAACCTCTATCAGTCCAAGATCAAAAAACTGAGCCTCATCAATTCCAACCACATCAACACCTGAGGTCAGCAACAATATAGCAGCAGCTGTTTCAACCGGGGTGGACATGATTGCATTTTCGTCGTGGGATACAACCTCTTCCATAGAATAACGGGTATCAACCTTCGGTTTGAATATCTCAACTTTCTGCCTGGCGAATTTAGCTCTCTTTAGTCGTCGGATTAGTTCCTCAGTTTTACCCGAGAACATTGAACCACAGACTACCTCGATCCAGCCTCTCTTTTCGTTTCGGTTTATGGTGTTTTCAAGAAACATTAAAAAATAATTGTTTTCTGTTTCACTTGCAATTTTACTACTCTGCTCATTTCTTCTTATAAGGATTAGCTCTCTGCAAAAATGTTTCCTGTTTAGGTAAATACAGACACATTATTAAAAGTATAAAGTTTGAGATATTAGTAATAATATAACTATTTTTGCAGGAGGTAATTGTCGAAGTCTTTACATATCAAATAATTATGGAGTTCAAAAACACACTGGAAATTGTAACTAAAGATATACAAGATATAGAAAAATTAGTAAGCAATTTCAAAAATTATTCAAGAATCCCCAATATAGAACTTGACCTTGCGCTTTCCCGATTGAGGAATGTTTATGATTTATTGCTATTATTCAGGGAGGATGGCGAAGGACGAGAACAAAAAGCTGAGTCAGAGCGGGAGCAGGATGCAGAGCGAGTGCGAGAGCGAGTGCGGGAAAAGGAGCAGGAGGCAGAGCGGGAAAGAGAGCGGGTGCGAGTGCGGGAGCGGGAACAGGAGGCAGAGCGGGAGAGAGAGCGTGAACGGGAGCGGGCAAGGCAGGCTGAAGAGATTGCTTCTTCAAGAGCGCCCAGTGCGGAAAAAGTAGATGAAGAATCACAAAAGGAAGTAAAAGAGCCTGTTATACCCGCTGCTGAAAAGAAATCTGCCGGAGACATTAAATTCATAAATGAGAAACTGGCTGAGCAAAGTAATAAGAAAGATGTCAGCTCAAAAATTCAGAACCAGGCTATAAAGAGTATAGCCGGGAGCATAGGTATTAATGACAAATTTTTCTTTATTCGCGAATTATTTGCCGGCAATGCCGAGAGTTTCAGAACTACCATGGATGATCTTGACATGGCCCGTAATTTTAATGAAGCGCACTCTTACCTCATGGAAAAATTTCAATGGGATATGGATAGTGAAGCCGTTCAGTTGCTTTTAAACCTCGTCAGGCGGAAATTTATTACCTCAGGAAATGAGTAAGCTTTATCTGGTTCCTACACCCATAGGGAACCTTCAGGATATGACCTTCAGGGCCATTGAGGTTCTTAAGAGTTGTGATCACATCCTGGCGGAAGATACCCGTAAGACAATCTTCCTTATGAAACACTATGGTATTGAAAAACCGGTTCGCTCCCACCACAAATTCAATGAGCATAAGAGTCTTGAATTTGTAATCAGGGATTTGCTTTCCGGACAAACAATCGCCCTGGTAAGCGATGCGGGAACACCCGGCATATCCGATCCCGGCTTTCTTCTTGTTCGGGAATGTTTAAAAAATTCAATTCCTGTTGAATGCCTGCCCGGAGCAACCGCACTTATCCCTGCCCTGGTAAATTCGGGATTACCCAGTGATAAATTTTGTTTCGAGGGATTTCTCCCTCAGAAAAAAGGCAGAATGACCCGATTACTTGAGCTAAAGGAAGAAAGCCGCACCATGGTTTTCTACGAATCTCCCTATCGCCTGCTGAAAACACTGGAGCAGTTTATTGAAATCTTCGGACCGGACAGAATATGTTCCGTCTCCCGTGAGCTAAGTAAAATGTACGAAGAGAACAAACACGGTACACTATCCGAGGTTCTGGCTCATTTCAAGGCAAAAACTGTAAAGGGAGAAATAGTAATAGTCCTTGCGGGAACTGATACTGTCTAGAAACCAATGTTTTAAGTTTCTATAATTGGATTCCTTTTTACTGATTTTAATTAAGACTTTCCACTCTTTTAATTGTTCGGATTCGGACACTTCCTGTACCACAACGATCAGTTTTACCATTTATTAACAGTTCCAAAAATAAGGTTTTCACTGCTGTATCTAATTGTATATTAGTTATTTATAAATTTTGGCACAGATCGTGTATTTGATTTGGAAATAATTACAATTCTCATACATAAATATAAAAGCCATGAAAACAACAGCAAAAACCAATTACAGTCTGGCAGGAATTATTGCTATGTTTTTGATAAGTCTTTCAAGTCTCAGTCTTTCAGCGCAAAAGGCTTACCATCAAAATATCCTTGCCAGTCTGAGTGAAAATTTTTTCAGTAACAGCAAAGCTGAAATCCTTCATGCAGTAACAGATGTAAATAACCTACGTGAAGAAAAAGATGATGAAATCCTGGAAGATTGGATGCTGACGCCCTACGATTGGAATAATGAAAAACCCGGAACCAAATTTGAGGAAGAGCTTATTCTTGAAGATTGGATGATGGAAACAAACTGGGTTGACAATACCCCAAAAGAAGAAGAATTGCAGCTTGAAGACTGGATGAGTCAACCTGAAAACTGGAAGAAGTAAACAAATAAGCTATCCTAAACAATGATTTTACTAAATTCCCTGATCCTCGGTATCTGTCTCATCTTCTCCCTCAGACTCGCTTTCCTCTCTGAATTGTTTAGGAGCCGACTTTAGCGGCCTGGCTCCCAGTTGTTCAATGTCCTTTGCTCTTTTTATCAGATTCCCGTTACCCTCACTTAGCTTCTTCATCGAAGAATCGTATGATTTCTGTGTTGACTTGAGTTTGTTCCCGACATCAGAAAGATCCTCAAGAAGACCATAAAATTTGTCCAGCAGCTCTCCGCTTTTCTTGGCAATTTCCCTCGCATTGCGATTCTGGAACTCCTGACGCCAAAGGCTTGAGATCATTTTAAGCGCAGCAATAAGGTTTGTAGGACTCATTAATAGAATTCGCTTTTCGTAGGCAAAATTCCATAATTCGGGGTCTCTCTCAACTGCCACCAGATAGGCTGGTTCGACCGGAAGGAATAGCATTACAAAATCAAGTGCTTTTACATCATAAAGTTCCTGGTAATTTTTCCGGCTAAGAGAAATAATATGGTTTTTGATGGATAAAAGGTGTTCTGTAAGGTACTTTTCCTGATCCTGCTTATCTTCAGCTGAAAAATAGCGTTCATAGGCTGTGAGTGATACTTTCGAATCAACGATCACATAGCGTTCACCCGGATATTCGACCACAATGTCGGGCCGCTGGTTTTTACCCTCCTCATCCTTCAGGTTTTGCTGGACGAAGTACTGCCTGTCTTTTACAAGCCCTGATTTCTCAAGTATACTTTCAAGAATCATCTCTCCCCAATTTCCCTGTGTCTTGCTCTCTCCTTTGAGCGCGCGGGTGAGGTTCTTAGCCTCTTCACTGACTTTCAGGTTCAGATCAGCAAGTTTTTTAACCTCTTCCTTAAGTGAAAATCGCTGTTTGGTCTCCTCAACATAAGCATCTTCCACCTTCTTCTCAAAATCCTTGATTTTCTCGGTCAGAGGTTTAAGAATGGAATCGATATTTTCCTTATTCTGCTGGGTAAACTTCTTTGATTTCTCTTCCAGGATTTCGTTGGCCAGATTCTTAAACTCAATATTCATCTTTTCATACAATAGCCGGATTTCATCTTTCTGAAGATTCAGTTTTTCAGCCAGATTTTTATTCTCATTAACGGAGGCCGAAAGTTCGGAAGTCGCTTTCAGCAATTGTTCATCCCTGCTCTTAAGAAGCTCTTTAGTCTCCTCCAATTGGTTTTCAAGTCCTTCCTCCCTGCTCTTTGATACAGCAAGCTGATTCCCTGAAATCATTTTCATGACAATCCAGCTAAGCAGGGCTCCAATTCCAATTCCAGCTAATAATTCAATGAAATTCATTTTCCACAATGAGTTTTAGGAAGCTAAAGTTATAAGAAAAAAGCTAAAACCGGGCCAGAAAGACCAATAATTATCAGTCATAAGAAGTAATGAAATGCAGCAAAAAAGGAATCTGTTTTAATAAATATAAGTCCGGAAATTAACTTCCTGAGGGAATTTTAAATAATTGTTTTCCGAGAAATCTCTCAATTTTTTTAAGTCCTCCGATATCCTTTTTACTCACAAAAGTAAGTGCCACACCCGATTTTTCGGCCCTGGCGGTTCTTCCGATGCGATGAATATAATCTTCAGGATCTCGCGGCACATCGTAGTTTATAATAAGATCGAGTCCTTCCACATCGATCCCACGGGAAATAATATCGGTTGCAACCAGTATCTGCAGTTTCCGGTTTTTAAAATCACGCATTACCTGTTCTCTTTCCTTCTGATCCAGGTCGGAATGAATTGCGGCCACACTCAGCTTAAGTTTTTTAAGTGCAGAGTTGATCTCTTTTACCCTGATTTTTGATGAAGCAAAGACGATGGCTCCTGCTACTTCATCCTTGGAAAAAAGCTCTACGATTTTGTCAAGTTTTTGCTGTTCTTCCAGCATATAAACACCTTGTATGGCGCCGTCAGCAGGCTTTGATGCAGCGATATCGATCTGTACCGGATTTTTGAGAATAGTTTTCGCCATGGTTCTGATCCGTGAAGGCATGGTAGCCGAAAACAGCAGATTTTGCCGCTTTTTTGGCAGAAGCTTGATAATCGTCATGATATCATCATAGAAACCCATATCGAGCATCCGGTCGGCCTCATCGAGGATCAGACATTCGAGATGTGACAGATCGACATAGCCAAGAGCGAGATGGGAGAGTAATCGTCCCGGGGTGGCAATTACAATTTCAGCGCCCATTACCAGAGCTGTTTTTTGCTGTTCCCAGGTGGAGGAATCTCCGCCTCCATAAACGGATATAAAACTCAGATTCATGAAATATCCAAAACCTTCAAGCTGCTGATCTATTTGAAGAGCAAGCTCACGGGTCGGAACAATTATCATGGTATAGATTTTATCTCCCTCGATATCCTTGTCGCACAAGCGATTCAGAATCGGGAGTAAGAAGGCTGCTGTTTTACCGGTACCCGTCTGAGCACAACCGAGGACATCCTTGCCTTCCATAATGGCCGGAATAGCCTCAATCTGTATGGGAGTTGGCTTTTCGTATCCCATAGCATCTATGCCCTGGAAAACTTCATCTTTAAAATTAAACTGTTTAAATTCTGACACTTTTTCTTCCGTTGTTTTTTCGTGATTATCTCAATCAATGGTTTAAGGAATTTGCTGATATGCAATTTACTTAGAATATCTCCCTTTTTTTTTCAGGGATAATATCCGGCATAAAGGTAGGTAATTTCTCTGCTTCTTTAGCGAAAGGCAAATTATCCGCTAAAAATCTTATTTTTGCAATCCTGACAATGAAAACATACAAGCACATATTTTTAGATCTTGACCGTACTCTGTGGGATTTTGATGCCAATTCACGGGCTGCACTGAATGATATTTATGAAAATCATCAGCTAGGGAGATATTTTGAATCCCCTGAAACCTTCGTGAATATTTATCATAAACACAATGATTTGTTGTGGGAAAGATACCGGGAGGGGAAGATAAAGAAAGACCTTCTGCGCTCTCTACGTTTCGAACTGGCACTTCTTGATGTTAAAATTGAGAATCCTGAACTTGCCAGAGAAATTGGCGAGGATTACCTTAGCCTGAGTACGGAGAAAACAATTATTTTTCCCTATACACATGAGATATTAAGCTATCTGCAAAAAAAATATCCCTTATATATTTTGACGAATGGTTTTCGTGAAACCCAGTTTAGCAAGCTCAGGAATTGTGATTTGCAGAAGTACTTCCATACGGTCTTCACTTCTGAGACCATTGGGTATAACAAGCCTCATCCAAAAATATTTCAATGGGCCCTGAATTCAGTAAACGCGCGCAAATCGGAAAGTCTGATGATTGGCGACGATCTTGAAGTAGATATTCTGGGAGCCAAAAGCTACGGCATTGATCAGGTTTATTTCAATCCTGAAAAGCTGGCTCATAATGAAGATCCCAGCTTTGAGATTCAATCGCTGATTGAATTAAAAGATATTCTGTAAAAACCGGATCATTTATCAGAAAGGCTGATCTTCAAATCCCCCGCCCTGACCAATATCAAAGGAAGTGTCCCTGCCCTTCTTAAAGTCTTCATTCATCTTGGATCCGAAGGTAACCACCGGTTTACCGGACTCTTCTTCAAATACCGGAGATATTTCCTCAAGCTCAGTAAACTTGGCAAAATCTTCCCTGAATCGAAGGGTAATATCACCAATTGCCCCGTTCCTGTGCTTGGCCATGATAATTTCTGCAATACCCTTCAATGAATTCCCCTGCTCATCCACATCCATATTATATTTTTCCGGGCGGTGAATAAAACAAACGATATCGGCATCCTGCTCAATGGCACCTGACTCCCTCAGGTCGGAAAGCTGCGGTCTCTTGTTTCCGGAACGCAGTTCGACGCTTCGGTTAAGCTGGGAGAGAGCAATTATAGGCACGTCGAGTTCCTTGGCTATCCCTTTCAATGCGCGTGAAATCGTACTTACCTCCTGCTCCCTGTTACCTTTTGAATCACCGGAACCACTCATAAGCTGAAGGTAGTCGATAATAATAACCTGAATGTCATAAAGGTTTTTGAGACGCCGGCATTTGGCTCTTATTTCATAGATGGAGATAGCAGGAGTATCATCGATATAAATTGGTGCTTCAATAAGTCCTTTAATCCTGTATTCCAGCTGCTCCCACTCATACTGCTCCAGTCGTCCGTTTCTTATCCGGTCGGAAGGCAATTCGGTTTCAGCAACTATAAGTCGGTTTACCAGCTGTATAGAAGACATTTCCAGGGAGAAAAGAGCAACGGGTCGCTTATGTTCAACAGCCATATTGCGGGCCATAGAAAGAACGAAAGCGGTTTTACCCATAGATGGACGGGCTGCAATAATTATCAGATCGGAACGCTGCCAGCCGGAAGTTAACCGGTCGAGCTTTGTAAATCCTGAAGGCACACCGCTAAGGGCATCTTCCCTCTTGGATGCTTCTTCAATCTGGTGGATAGCTTCCTTAATGAGCTGGTTGATTTTTGCGGTTTCCTTCTTGATGTTTCCTTCAGCAATCTCAAATAACTGGGCTTCGGAAAAATCGAGTAGTTCGTCGACATCATAGGATTCATCGTAAGCCCGGGCCTGTATCTCGGAGGTAACGCGAATGAGCTCACGCTGAATATATTTTTGGGCCACAATCCTGGCATGGTATTCCAGGTGGGCAGCGGAGGCAACTCGACTCGTAAGCTGGGTGATATAAAGTGCCCCACCCACTTCAGCCAGAAGCTCCTTTTTCTTAAGTTCCTCAGTAACGGTCAGGATATCAATAGGCTCTTCCCTCATGGAAAGATCGACGATAGCCCTGTATAATTTTTGATGTGCTTCCTTGTAAAAGCTTTCAGGTTTGAGAATATCCAGTACAGCAATTACCGCATCTTTCTCAAGCATTATGGCACCCAGTACTGCCTCTTCCAGGTCGACGGCCTGAGGCGGCATACGACCATAGTCCGGCAAAATTTTAGCAACAGCTGTCTCTTTTCTGGGGTTCTTAGCGGCCATGGAAATTTCTGATGTTTAGCATCCAAAGTTAGAAAAATCGATTCCTTTTTCTAACATTTTATAGTTTAAGTTTCCGGATTGTGAATAAAAAAATTAAGATCAGGATATAAATTAAGCGCCCAATAAATAATCAGAGGCAAACAAAAAATTCTGCTGCCTCTCAGATCCTATTGCCTGCATTAAAATACGAATGGTGTGTTACCGCTTAACCGGTTTTTTTTGTTCCCCGGAAAAGTTAATTTTACGAAAACATCAAATTTTATGATCCTGTTCCCCAATGCAAAAATTAATCTTGGCCTGCATGTGCTTTCAAAACGAGAGGATAATTTCCACAATATTGAAACCATCATGCTTCCAATCGGACTTTGTGATATACTCGAGTTTTTGCCATCCGGCGAAGAGGTCACTGAGCTGAAGCTGAGTGGTATTGAGATTACCGGGGAGATGAAAGAAAACCTGGTATACCGGGCATATGCAAGACTTGCTGAAGATCACCATCTCCCCGCCCTTAAAATCCACCTGCATAAGCTTATTCCTTCCGGGGCAGGACTGGGTGGAGGATCGTCAGATGCTGCATTTATGCTTAAAGGACTGAATGAATACTTCCATTTGAATCTTTCAAAGCAGGAACTCCTGAGCAATGCCACTGAGCTGGGATCTGACTGTGCTTTCTTTATTGATAACCAGTCAGCGATCGCATACGGGAGAGGAGAAATTCTCGAACCGGTGAACAATATGAATGAGAATCTTCATCTGGCATTATTTTTTCCGGGCTTTCCTGTTTCAACCAGGGAAGCTTATGAAGGTGTGGTCCCGGACGCGTCAAGAGAAAAACTATTTTCAATTTATAATAAAGAGTTTTCTGTCTGGAAGGAACATCTTAAAAATGATTTTGAAAATACCGTATTTCGTAAATTTCCCGAGCTGGAGAATCTGAAAACAGAGTTGTACAGGGCCGGTGCAGTTTATGTTTCAATGACCGGAAGCGGCTCAGCTGTTTATGGCCTTTTCGGAGAGAATTATGTCATCCCCTCCGGTTTGAGAAAGTACCTGATATTTCATGCTAAACTTCAATGATTCCAGCATAAAAAAAGGGAATGAACATTTCTGCCATCCCCTTTTTAACTTTTGAAGTATTAGTTTATTCTATTTCAGCAATCAAAAAATTCTTAGCTACAATATCTCCCTCTTTAACATAAATTTTCCTGAGTTTGCCATTAAAAGGCATTGTAACCACATTTCTCATTTTCATTGCTTCCAGAATGAGGATGGAATCTCCGGCTTTTAAAACAGTCCCCTCCTTAACAAAGATTTTGAGAATAGTCCCGGGAATATATGCCAGAATCTTATTGGGATCAACCGGCTGATAGAATTTCCGGTTTTCAAACTTCTTTGTATACTGAGTATTGTAAATCGTTTCCTCAATTTGCAAAGGTTTACAATTCATACCTTTTTCATCGCATGGACTGGGAATGTTCTTTTTACCGGCTTTTGCCTGTTTTACGGTTTTACTGTTTGCCATTTTTGAAAGAGATTAAAAAGGTGGAATACCATGTTTCTTTTTGGGCATACCGATTTCTTTTCTAAGGGATACCTCAATGGCATGGGTAAGCATATTTCTTGTTTCACCCGGTTCTATTACTGAATCGATATAACCTTTTGCCGCAGCTACATATGGGTTCGCAAACTTCTCTTTATACTCCTCCACCTTCTGAGCTCTCATCTTTTCAGGGTCCTCAGCAGTTGTGATTTCCTTTTTGAAAATAATATTTGCAGCACCTTCAGGACCCATAACGGCAATTTCTGCTGATGGCCATGCAAATACAAAGTCGGCTCTGAGATGTCGGGAGTTCATGGCAATATAACCACCTCCATACGCCTTCCTCAGGATAACAGTAATTTTTGGCACTGTAGCCTCGCTGTAGGAATAGAGAATCTTTGCTCCGTGTCTTATAACACCGGCATGTTCCTGATCAACTCCGGGCAAATACCCCGGCAGGTCAACCAGCGTAACAATAGGAATATTAAAGGCATCACAGAACCTGATAAAACGGGCTGCTTTGTCGGAAGAGTCAACATCAAGAACACCGGCGAGCACCAGTGGCTGATTGCACACAAAACCAACGGTTCCTCCATTAATTTTTCCAAAGCCAATAACTATGTTTGCAGCCCATAATTCCTGAATTTCAAGAAAATCAGAATCATCAACCAGACTTCTCACAACATTTCTCACATCATAAGGCTGTCTGGCATCTTCAGGGACAATACTGGTAATTTTAAAATTCTTCTTCGGAAGTTTTGGTTCCGTTACTATTGATCTTTCCGTATTGCTCCAGGGGAGGAAAGTAAGGAGTTTTTTAATCTGGCTAAAACACTCCTCTTCGCTTAATGCAAAGAAATGAGCGTTTCCTGTTATTTCAGCATGAACGCGTGCTCCTCCAAGCTCCTCCATGGAGATTTCTTCACCCAGAACAGTTTTGATAACCTCCGGGCCTGTAATAAACATTTTCGATATTTTGTCGACAACAAATACGAAATCGGTTAGTGCCGGAGAATAAACTGCTCCACCTGCACAAGGGCCAAGTATAACAGAAATCTGAGGTATCACACCGGATGCAAGGGTGTTCCTGAAAAATATTTCCCCATAACCAGCCAGCGAATTTACACCTTCCTGAATACGAGCTCCTCCGGAATCATTAATACCAATCAGTGGCATCCTCATCTTAAGGGAGTGATCCATGATCTTGGTAATTTTACGGGCATGCATGGAACCCAGTGAACCTCCGGCAACGGTAAAGTCCTGAGCGAAAATACACACAGGTTTACCATGAATGGTTCCTGTGCCGATTATAACACCATCGCCATGGAGGGTTTTTTTCTCCATGTCGAAATCACGCGCATCATGTTCTACAAATAAATCATATTCATTAAAGGATTCTTTATCCAGCAGAGCAACTATTCTCTCTCTGGCGGTAAGTTTTCCCATGGCATTCTGCTTCTGTATTGCCTGCTCTCCACCACCAAGAAATACCTGCTCCCTTTTTTTCTTTAATTCAAGAATTTTCTTATTGACTGGCATAAACAATTGTATTAGTTAAACTTATGAGTTTCCATGACCCATTTAATCCCGATTTGAGGATACAAGATTAAGAAATCCCCGCCTTTTAAAAAAATGTCTTTCTTATTTAGAGACTGTTTAAGATTGTATAGCTCTGATTGCTTGAACTTTGGTTTAATAAGAAAAAATTAATCATCGTCAGGAAGGATAAAATTCAAATCCGTATTAAATCAAAAGGTATTTAGCTTCTTTCGTTTTATCTATTTTGGTGCAAATCGATACAGGAAGAGGGCCACAACGGCAAAAATCAGGTTGGGCAACCATACGGCCAGCAGCGGAGGAAGACTTCCTCCAATGGCAAACTGTGATGAAAACTGCATAAACAAAATATACCCGAAGCTGATCCCAAGTCCCAGTCCCAGCTGCGCACCAATCCCTCCTCTTACCTTTCGTGAGGAAACGGTCACCCCGATCAGTGTGAGTATGAAAGTTGAAAATGGAAAAGCGGTTCTTTTATATTTCTCAATAAGGTAAGCCACAAGGTTGGTTTCGCCCTGCATTCGTGAGACGCTGATAAACTCATTCAGTTCATTGTACGACATAGCTTCGACGGCATTGAGTCTTCGGCTAAAATCAGCCGGATCGAGCCTGATGGAAGTATCCTTTGTATTTCCCTCGGTAATCTTTTCCTGCAAACCATTAAAATCTCTGGTATAATACCTTCGCATTCGCCAATCTAAGCTGGCAGTATCCCACACAATCTGATCAGCCATTGTTTTTGAAATCAGTTTCCCGTTCTCGAATTTCTCAATAGAAAAATTATAGCCTGTATTGCTTACGGTGCTGTAACTTTCCAGATAAACGAAGACTCCGGGTTCAATCTGCTTGTGAATGTTTTTACGGGTATATGTCTGAGGTCGCTTATGAATGTATTTCTCCTCAAATTCAAGTTTTGTTTTGTTGGCTTTGGGGATTACAAAGTTACTAAGCATAAAAGCAAAAAAAGCAATGATACTGGCAGAAATAAAGTAAGGAAGCAGCATTCTTCTAAAACTCACACCGCTGCTGAGAATGGCAATGATTTCGGTATTATACGCCATCTTCGAGGTAAAGAAAATAACTGATATGAAGGTAAAGAGAGCAGAGAAGAGAACTGCAAAATAGGGAATGAAGTTCAGATAATATTCGAACACCACCTCTTTCACAGGCGCCGACGATTCAATAAAGTCGTCGATTTTTTCAGAAAGGTCAAAAATCACAGCAAGGGCTAGAATGAGCACGATTGAGTACACGAATGTTCCCAGGAACTTCTTTATAATATAGAGATCAATGATTTTTAGCCCAAGCGCCTCTATAATCTTGTGGCTAAGTTTTTTATCATGCTGTTTTTCCATGCTGCAAATTCTCCGGTTCTGATCTTTTCAAATGCTTCCCTTACAAGCTCCAAATAAAATGCAAGATTGTGAATACTTGCAATTTGCGCACCCAGAATTTCATTTGAAATTATCAGATGGCGCAAATATGCCCTCGAGTATTGCTGATCTACATATGTTTTTCCTTTAGGATCCAAAGGACTGAAATCATCCTTCCATCTGAGATTTTTTATGTTTATAATGCCATCCCAGGTAAATAACATTCCATTCCTGCCGTTTCGTGTGGGCATTACGCAATCGAACATATCCACCCCCAAAGCAATCGATTCAAGAATATTTACAGGAGTACCAACCCCCATCAGATACCGGGGTTTGTCGGCAGGAAGAATATTGGTTACCACATCGGTCATGGCATACATTTCTTCAGCCGGTTCTCCCACAGAAAGCCCGCCAATGGCATTCCCTTCCATTTCAAAGGAGGCAATCTTTTCAGCCGATTCAATCCTGAGATCTTTATATGTACTGCCCTGAACTATTGGAAAGTAGGACTGATGGTGTCCGTATAATCCTTCGGTTTCCCTGTAATGATTAATCCCCCTTTCCAGCCATCGATGAGTAAGCGCTAATGAGTCTTTCGCATAACCATAATCGCATGGGAAAGGCGTACATTCATCGAGGGCCATCATAATATCCGCACCGATTATTCTTTGCGTATCAACGATATTTTCGGGTGTAAAAGTATGCTTTGAACCATCAATATGTGAACTGAAGAAGGCCCCCTCCTCCTTTAGCTTTCGGTTGGCAGAAAGAGAAAATACCTGGTAGCCGCCACTGTCGGTAAGTATAGAGCCATTCCAGTTTATAAATTTATGCAGCCCTCCGGCCGCCCTGAGGGTTTCAATTCCGGGACGAAGGTAGAGATGATAGGTGTTTCCAAGTATCACAGGGGCTTTAATATCCTGAGAAAGCTCCCTTTGATGAACTCCTTTTACGGTTCCGGCAGTGCCAACTGGCATAAATACCGGTGTATTAAATGTGCCGTGATCCGTAGTAATCTCTCCTGCCCTGGCCTTTGAGTGCGGATCGCGATGCAGAATTTTAAATTTCATATTCCCAAAATCTGCCTCAAAGATAATATTATGTGAATAAATTGTGCAGTTCTATTTCTATCTCCTTTTGGTTCATAGCAAAAACTTTCCTAAAATTGCCTGTTCTTAACAAACACTATAAATTGGAAAAACTTATCGCGGGTCTGAGCGTGCAGAATCAAGTTGCAGCAGGAATTTTTTTACTCTCACTCTTCATTCAATTTTACTTTTACATTCGATTTTACAGGAAGGCTTATTTCAAAAAATCAAGTATTTACGACAAAGCTGAAAATAAAACAGAAGCCGTAAGCATAATTATTTGCGCCAGAAATGAGGCTGTTAACCTTGAAAAGAACCTTCCGGCAATACTGGAACAGGACTATCCCGACTTTGAAGTGATCGTAGTAAACGACCGTTCCGAAGATGATACTGAACTCGTTCTTAAAAATCTCACGAAAAAATATCCCCGTCTCCGTATTTCCGAAGTAAGAAATAATCCTGTCTTCACTCACGGGAAAAAGCTGGCACTCACGCTTGGCATCAAGGCTGCAAGTCACGAATGGCTGTTGCTTACCGATGCTGACTGTATACCTGCGGGTAAAGACTGGCTGAGGCTGATGCAGAAAAATTTCACAAAAGATAAGGATATTGTCCTTGGATATGGAGGTTACAAAAAAGAAAAAGGCCTTTTGAACCACATAATCCGCTTTGAAACAGCTTTTACTGCAATGCAATACTTTGGAATGGCTGCAGCGGGAAAGCCATATATGGGAGTTGGAAGGAATCTGGCATATCGCCGATCACTTTTCTTCACAAATAAAGGCTTTGCAAGTCATTCGAACCTGTATTCCGGTGATGATGATCTCTTTGTGAACGAAACTGCCAACGCCAAAAACACTGCTCTCGAGCTTAACCCGGAAAGTTTTACCATGTCGGATGCTGAGAAAACCTTTAAGGCATGGTACATTCAGAAGAAACGCCATCTTACAACTGGTCCGAGATATTCTGCATCAACAAAGTTCAGACTGTTGCTGGAGAATGTCAGCAGGATGTTCCTTCTGGCAAGTTTTATATTCCTGATGATAAGCTTCCCTCATAAAGAATATGTACTTATTGCATTTTTAGCCCTTCTGCTGCTTAAAGCAATTGTTTATAAAATTGTTTTTACAGGTTTGAATGAAGGCATTTTATTTTTATCTTCGCCTGTAATTGAGCTTATTATACCCTTGTTTTACAGTTACCTGCACCTTAGTAACTTAACAGATAGGAAACGTGGACGATGGAAGTAAATCCTAATCTTTCGGAGAAGGCACAATATGATTTTATGCTGGTTGAACTCGCACGTAAAGGCGATCAGAAAGCCTATGCCGAACTTCTTGGGAAATACAGGGATGCCATCTTTTATATGCTTCTGAAGATGGTAAATAATTCGAGCGATGCTGAGGACCTTACCATTGAAGCCTTTGGTAAGGCTTTTAAAAATATAAACCAGTATACCCCGAACTTTGCCTTCAGTACCTGGCTTTTCAAGATTGCCACCAATAACTGTATTGATTTTATCCGCAAACGTCGTGGAAATGTTGTATCCCTCGATCAAAACATTCACGACGACAGTTCTTTTTCACCTTCTGCACATATACAGTCGGACACACCGGATCCCGAAGCTCATATGATCAATCAGCAGAAAATTAAGCTTATGAGGGATGTGGTGAACAAACTCAAACCAAGATACAGAAGACTGGTTGAACTCAGATATTTCAGTGAATATTCCTATGAAGAGATTTCTTCAGAACTCAATCTTCCCATTGGAACCGTTAAGGCACAACTTTTCAGGGCAAGAGAACTCCTGTATAACATTCTGAAGAATACAGAGGGTAAAATATAAGCCGGAATAGTCAGTCATTCAAGGTATTACGCAACTGAAAGATTGGAAATCATACTAAAATATTTCCCGAATTTAACTGATCAACAGATCAGGCAGTTTTCCCTGCTCGAAAGTCTTTACAAGGACTGGAACAGTAAAATTAACCTGATTTCCAGGAAAGATCTTGAGGGTTTATATGAACGTCATGTTCTTCACTCCCTTGCCATCGCCATGGTGGTACAGTTCCGCCCCAAAACATGTATCCTGGATGTGGGCACAGGTGGCGGATTTCCCGGAATACCCCTCGCTATTTTATTCCCTGAAGCACAATTTACCCTGAATGATTCAATAGGGAAAAAAATAATGGTGGTTTCTGAAATTTCAGCAAGCCTGGGACTAAAGAATGTTACGCCCGTAAATGCGCGTGCTGAAGATCTGGACATGAAATTCGACTTTATCGTAAGCAGGGCTGTAACAGACTTCCCGAAATTTCATTCCTGGGTAAAATCAAAAATCCGGAAGGAAAACAGAAATAAAATTGTCAATGGTATTCTTTATCTGAAGGGCGGGGATCTGGAGACGGAACTTTCAGCTTTTAAAAAACATATTCAGATTTTCGAACTAAAAGACTTTTTTACTGAGGAATTTTACCTGACAAAAAAGCTGGTTTATTATTCCTGAGACAGCTTTCAAAAAAAACGAAGATTGCTATCTTTGCCGGCGGAAATAAACAAGAAAGGAATTACCGGAATGCTGGAGTGGTACAGATTATTTATAGGGAATAAGCGTTTGCTGGTATTTGGCTTTCTGTTCAGCTTTTTCTCTTCTTTCGGACAAACATTTTTTATTTCTATTTTCCTGCCTTTCTGGGTAGACTCCCTGCATATCACCAAAACTGCATTTGGATCGCTCTATGCCATAATTACCATTTTTGCTGCTGTTTTATTATCTCTTACCGGAAAATTTATCGACTCCATTCCACTTAGAAAATATGCTTCATTTGTTTTCGGTGGACTTATTGTATCAGTAATTTTTCTATCCCTGGCAAAAAACATCCTCATACTCACCCTGGGATTATTTCTGGTACGATGGCTTGGGCAGGGAATGATGACACATACGGCCTCCACAGGAATCGCAAAATATTTTGACAAGGACAGAGGCAAAGCCTTAAGCTTTAGTGTAATGGGTCAGCCTGCAGGAACCTTCATCTTTCCTTTTATTGTACTTCCCTTAATTTCACTTACGGGCTGGAGTAACAGTCTGTTGATAATGGCAATTATCTCTTTAATGATAATGGCCCCTGTTTTGTTTGCACTGAAATCGCCCGGAATATCAGAAAAAGACAGGCTATCGAAGTCTGCAGATGTGGAAAGAACTTCCCTCTTTACCTACCTGAAAAGTATCAGATTCTGGATAATTGCGCTAAATATTTTCACTATTCCTTTTATCTGCACTGCCGTTTTTCTTTATCAGTACTCCATTGGAGAAGCAAAGGGCTGGTCAGTTGCGTGGGTAGCTTTCTCCTTTAGCTTTTTTGCCATTTTCAGTGCTGCCGGATTATTGCTTTCAGGAAATCTGACAGATCGCTTTACCGGCCTTCGCCTCTTCCCTCTTTATCTAATTCCTGCCATCCTGGCATCCTTCCTTATTGCTGTAAGTAATAACCAGTATGTGTTTCCGGTATTTTATGCATTACTGGGACTCTCTTCCGGACTTGGAAGCACTATAAAAACAGCAACTCAAACCGAAATTTATGGCAGCGGAAAACTCGGACAGGTAAGAAGCTACTTCAGTACCATACTGGTAATAGGCACGGCTCTTGGGCCTCCGGTGTTTGCATTTTTCTTTGACAGGAATGTATCCTTCAATACTTTTATGGCATTCTCCGGAGTTTTTATAATTATAACGGCCATTGCAAGTTCATTTCTCTGGCCATCAGGTAGTCTGAAAAAGCTTGCAGCCATACCTGTTTCAGCTTTAGGAATGGGGAAAAAGTCAAAGATTTAAGTCTCATGGAAAAAAGAATTTTACAATATTCATTCTCAGGCTTGTAAACGTTCCCTGAAAAACCATTCATTTTTCCCTGATTTACTCGTATTTTTTTCCAATTCTTTTTGATAGTAAGAAAAAAAGCTTATTTTTGCAGTCCGAATTTTTAGGAACGACATTAACGGATAATATACAATACAGATGAAAAGAACATTTCAGCCATCCAGAAGAAAAAGAGCAAATAAGCACGGTTTCAGAGAAAGAATGTCTACTGCAAACGGTAGAAGAGTGCTTGCTGCCAGACGTGCAAAAGGAAGGAAGAAACTCACCACTTCAGACGAGCCGAAACATAAACTGTAATTCCTGATCTTCAGGTTAAAAATATAAAACGAATTGCCATAAGCAGTTCGTTTTTTTATTTCAATAAAATGGGAAACAGGTATTATAAAACGGGATGTTTGGAAATCATTTTCGATTTTAATCGCTGCTAAAAGCAATTTAAACAGACCACAGTGTTTTATTTCTTTTCAGATTATCCAAAAAAAGTATGATTATTATTATCTTCACTTTTTAAAAGTAAAAAGGTAATGAGTCGTAACAAAAAGCAGTACAGGGATAACAGGCCGGCTGAATCTCCAAAAGTTTCCTACCGTTTTATCATTCCCGGCGGGAATAGCAATGACGACAACCTGAATTTCCTCGAAGAATCTATTAAAAGGCTTAAAAAGGAACAGTCTGAGAATTGTAACTTTTTGATTCTTGATTCTGAAGACGGGCATCTTAAAAAACTAATAGATAAAAGATCTGAAAAGTCTGAATCCTTTGAGAATTCAAACTTTCACACTATTGCTCCGGTAAAAGGAATCTTTAACAATCCGCTTCCTCTTGATGAAAATTGTGTTTGTATCTGGCTGAATCTTGACAGGCTCATATCTGCCATTAATTTTTACGATTTTTTTAAGTCCGAAGTCCTGAATCCTGAGTCAGAATCACTATACCGGCTAAACTGGGAGAATGATAAAACTTCTCTGGCACTTGGATGGGCCGTGAATTCCGAAACATCAGATTATCTTCTGTCCCGGACTGTATTCTCCAAAAAACCGGATCTGGAATATTTCGACTGGTATTTGAGGCAAATGGGACTTGATCAAAAATATCTTTCGCTAGCAGGCAGCCTGCCGTATTCAGCTTCAAAATTTTATAAAAATCTGCATTTTAAGTTTTTCTCCGGTCTGAGAAGAGAAATTAAGCTTGCACTTTCGGGATTTTCAAAAGAAAGAAAAGTCTGGAAATTTTCAGTTAATCCGCTTGGTCGATTAATATTCACCTTTCTCTCCCTCCTGATACTGGTTGTATTACCTCTCATCAGTTACAATGCAGGGATTTCAGGAGATGAAGAAAAACACTATGCCCAGGCAGAAAAAGTATATAATTATTATGCCAGCTCAGGAAAAGATACTTCTGCACTTAGTGATGAAAAATTCAAGCTGAATTATTACGGACAGTCATTTGACCTGTTCACTTATGTGGTAATTAAGAAATTCCATATCGCTCATATTTACGAGGCCAGACATATGATGAACGGGGCTGTTGGAGCGATTGCCATTATATGCAGCGGGTTGCTGGCCCGTTTACTTTTTGGAAATATTGCAGGTATTTTCACCCTCCTGCTGATGTTCTTTTCGCCTGGTTATCTGGGCCATGCCATGAATAATCCACTGGATATTCCTTTTGCACTCGGTTACATTTTTACTCTCCTGCAACTTGCCAGGTTTTTAAAACGATTACCTGAGATCAATTATGGTATTGCATTTCTGATTGCCCTGGGCATTGCCTTCACCATAAGCGTAAGAATTGGCGGACTTGTGCTTATTCCCTACATATTTATGTTCAGTGGTTTGTACCTGTTGTTTGTACGGTTACCCTGGAAGATATTCAGCAAATTCTGGTTTAAGACGGCTCTGAAAGGCACGATAGTGCTGTTTACTATTTCCCTGGCAGCATACTTCCTTGGAATACTGGCATGGCCTTACGCCTTGCAAAACCCCTTGAAAAATCCCTTTGAGGCTATGAAAATGATGTCGAATATAACGGTAGCACTCAGGGTTATGTTCGAGGGGAAAATAATATGGTCCGATAGCCTGCCATCAAATTATATCCCGAAAAATATTCTTCTTACCATCCCTCTTTTGGTTTTAGCCGGTTCGGTCATAGCTTTCTTTACGCTGCGCAAAAGCAGACTCAGGTACTGGATTTTCTTTTTAGTTTTTACTGTAGTATTTCCGGTTGCCTATATTATATACAAAGAATCCAATGTTTATGGAGCCTGGAGGCATCTCTTGTTTATTTATCCGCCCCTGGTGGTATTAGCAGGTGCTGGTCTGGACTGGCTTTTCCGGCTATACAGAAACCGGATTTTCCGGGCCTTGATATTAGCTGCCTATATTGCCTCAATGATAAATCCCATCTTTTATATTTTCCGGAATTATCCGAATCAGTATATCTATTTTAATGAATTGGCAGGCGGAGTAAAAAAGGCATATAAAAAATATGAAACCGACTACTATATGGTTAGTCTGAAACAGGGCTCTGAATGGGTAAAGGAAAATATCCTTAAGGGAATACCTGCTGACTCGGCCCAGCCGGTAAAAATAATTTCAAATGCACCCAGTGATATAATTGCTTATTATTTCAGGGGATATGAATCTAAAGTACAGCTTCCGTATACCCGCTTTTACGACAGAGGTATGTATGACTGGGATTATGGAATTTATTATTGCAATTATATTGATCCCTATCATATTACGCATAATATATGGCCTCCGAAAAACACCATACATACCGTAACTATAGACGGAGTGATAATATGTGCTGTTGTAAAAAGGCTGAACAAGGATGATTACAAAGGTTATGAAATGATGAATCAGGCTCTTAAAGACAGGAGTATACCTGAGCTGAATGTCTCCATTGAATTAATGGAAAATGCATTGAAGCTTGATGATCACAATGAGATAACTTATCTGAATCTTGCGCAGGCCTATATCCTGAGAAGGGACTTTGATCTTGCCAGGAAAAAATTAAATGAATTGCTCAGCTTTTATCCGAATTACGAAAAAGCCCTGAACCTGATTGGCTATTCCTATATGAATGAAGGTGAACTTACTGGGAATATGATGCTTGTTGACAGGGCAATCTCCGTGTTTAATGAAACCATTCGTGTGAACTACAAATTTGCCTCAGCCTATCATAACATGGGTCTGGCATACATGGTAAAAAAAGATGAACGTACGGCATACAGATACTTTCAGAAATCCATCGAAATAAATCCCAATGCAAAAGATTCCTATTACATGATGGCTGCAATTATAGAGAGACAGGGTGATGCCGCCCAGGCAAAAAAAATCCGCGACTATGCCAGCAAATTGTAATCCGGCTAAATATTAGTATTTTTGACTCTCTTTTTAGAAAAAGCATATGAAAATTGCAGTTATCGGGGCCGGTCCGGCCGGAATTACAGCGGCATATAAGCTCTCAGCTGAAATTAAAAGCGGAAGGGTCAGCCAGCTTGATGTTTATGAAATCTCACCCTACATAGGCGGATTGTCCAAATCCCTTGAAATGTGGGACCAAACAGTTGACCTGGGTCCGCACAGGTTTTTCAGTCATGATCCTAAAATCAATAAATTGTGGCTGGAAGTTGTCGGTAAGGAGTATGATATTGTTAATCGTCAGACCCGGATTTTTTACAAGAATACATTTTTTGACTACCCCATTCAGGCATCCAATGCACTTAAAGGTCTGGGGTTTTTTGAAGCCGTCAGATGTGTATTAAGTTATGGAAGACAGGTAGTATTCCCCTATAAAAATACAGATACCTTTGAATCCTGGGTAAGTAATCGCTTTGGGAAAAGGTTATACCAGATATTCTTTAAAACATACAGTGAAAAGCTCTGGGGTATAAAATGCGATGAGCTGGATTCCGACTTCGCATCGCAAAGAATTAAAAAACTTTCCCTCTTTGAAGCCATAAAAAATGCCTTGTTTCAGAGTAAGAAGAATAAACATGCCACTCTTGTTGATCAGTTTGCCTATCCGCTCAGAGGTACCGGTTCGGTATATTCAAATATGGCTGATAAGATTGTAGAAAACGGAGGTCATATCCATTTAAATACCGGAGTGGAAAAAGTGCTTACCTCGGGAAGAAAAATTACCGGACTTGAGCTGAATAACGGATCGGTTATCGAGTATGATCATGTAATTTCATCCATGCCCCTGTCCATAATGGTTTCAAGATTACCCGAAACCCCATACAATATTAAGGAACTGGCACATTCCCTGAAGTTTCGAAATACCATACTGGTGTACCTGAGCATCGATAAAACTGATCTATTTACAGACCAGTGGCTCTATATTCATTCTGCCGATTTAAAGATGGGCAGAATTACAAATTTCCGAAACTGGGTACCTGAGCTTTACGGGGATAAAAAAGAAACGATTCTTTGTCTGGAATACTGGTGTAATTTCGAAGATCCTGAATGGCAGTTAGACGACGATGCCTATATTGCCCTGGGCACCGAAGAAATATCGAAAACCGGACTTATTTCCGACGGGAAGGTTATTGCAGGAAAGGTTATTCGGATTCCGCGATGCTACCCGGTTTATTTTAAAGGTTACAAGGAGAAATTAAAACCAATTGAAGAATATCTTGATACTATTGAAAATCTGCAGGTGATTGGACGATATGGTGCTTATAAATATAACAACCAGGATCACAGTATCTTAATGGGGATATTGGCAGCTGAAAACCTGTTTTCGGAAAGCAAAAATGAACTCTGGAAAATCAATACCGATTATGAAACCTACCAGGAATCCAGTGTAATTACTAAAACAGGACTGGTGAATTCATAATTACCGAAAATCGAACAGGATTGACATCCGTTTTTGAGAAAAATTAGAGAAAATGCAGAAAACTACAGGTCTGACAAACCTTTCAGCAGAGCTTAGTCTGATTGCTGAAAAAATAAACAGAGGAGAGAGAATAACCCCGGAAGAAGGGGTTCTTCTTTATGAAAAAGCCGATACAGGTGTTTTGGGAATCCTCGCAACAATTGTAAAAAAAAGACACAGCGGAGATAAAGTTTTTTTTAACCGGAACTTCCATATTGAACCCACTAATATCTGTATTCACAATTGTCTGTTTTGCTCCTATCGTCGCAGGATTAATGAAAAAGATGCCTGGGAGTACAGTCTTGAAGACATAGCAGGGATTGCTGCATCCCATGCTTCCGAGCTGGTTACAGAGGTTCATATTGTAGGCGGAGTGCATCCTTCACGTGACCTTGACTATTATTGCAGGCTTATCAAAATTGTTAAGAAAGAGCTTCCAAAGGTGCAGATAAAAGCCTATACAGCGGTTGAGATTGATTATATGGTTCGTAAGGCAGGTTTAGGTATGAAGGAAGGTCTTCTAAAACTTAAAAAGGCAGGATTGGATTCCATTCCGGGGGGAGGTGCTGAAATTTTTGATGAGGAACTGAGATCTAAAATCGCCCCTGATAAAACAAGTTCTGAAAAGTGGCTGAGTATTCATGAAACAGCACATGAAGCAGGAATTCCAACCAATGCTACGATGCTGTATGGTCATATTGAAAACTATCATCACCGTATTGACCACCTCAACCGGCTGCGAACACTGCAGGACAAGACAATGGGCTTCAATTGTTTTATTCCCCTGAAATACCACAGATCGGGAAATACAATGACCGATAAACCTGAGACAACCTCAGTGGATGATATGCGGAATTATGCCATATCCAGGATCTTTCTTGACAATATTCCCCACCTGAAAGCATATTGGCCGATGATTGGGAAGCCAATGGCTGAACTTTCCCTATCCTTTGGCGTTGATGATCTTGATGGCACCATTGAGGATACTACCAGAATTTACAGTATGGCAGGATCTGAAGAGCAAAATCCGTCTATGAAGGCAGAAGAGCTGATTGCCGTAATTCATAAAAACGGACTTACAGCAGTTGAAAGGGATAGTCTTTATAAAACACTCAAAATTTACAGGAAGGAATAATACCTTTTATCGGGTTTTCCCGTTCCTTATTATGCATTTGTTTATCTTTGAACAGATTAATCAAACCGGCTTTTATGGATTTTCTAAAGTTTCTTTTAACCCGTGTATTTTTTAAGAACCTGCTTATAGCTATTGCTATTGCCTTGTTTTTATTGATTACGTCCCTGATTGGACTTAGGATTTTCACACGGCACGGAAGGGCACTTACAGTTCCTGATCTGACAGGTTTGTCTCTTGAAGAGGTCGATTTTATTACAAAATCAAAAAATCTCAGGTATAATGTTACAGATTCTGTTTTTTTTAAAGAACTTCCAAAAGGCACGGTAGTGAAACAAAACCCAAGACAGGGGTCAAAGGTAAAAGCAAACCGGACCATTTACCTCAGTATGAATGCTATGAATCCTGAAAGGGTTACCATGCCTACGGTTACAGGTGTTTCGCTTCGACAGGCCAGGGCAATTCTTGAAACCTATGGCCTGAATCTTGGCAAGATATCCTACAGACCTGATATTGCCGTAAATAATGTACTTCAACAAATGGTTAACGATACGGTTATACAACCTGGAAGTCTTATTATTAAAGGCTCATCTGTGAATCTTGTGCTGGGCAGGGGGCTGAGCGATCAGACAACACCTGTACCCAATCTTATTGGAAAAGATGTCACTGCAGCTAAAGGTTTGCTGGCCGACAGGTACCTTAACTCCGGGGCGCTGGTTTATGATAATTCGATCTTAAATGCCCATGACTCTCTTTTTGCTTTTGTCTGGAAACAAAGACCGGATGCTGAAGATGATCAGGAAGTCAGACTGCAGCTTGGATCGAATGTCGACCTGTGGATTACAGTTGATTCTACCAAATTACCTCAGCCGGACTCATTGCTTTTAGAAAAATCCTATAATCCTGATGAAGAGTCTTTTTAACATACTATATTTTTTGTCGTTTGGTTTCTGCTTTGGAAATCTTTACGCACAGGAGATTGTGATTGGACTGCAAGGCAATCCCCAGGCGGAAAACTATTACTCCATGCATCAGGCTGCTAAAAAAGCTGGACCTCCTGTCGATACTATTGAATTGCCCTTTATTGATGATTTTTCTGATTCCTATGTTGAGCCGAAATATAAATTATGGTCCGACAAATATGCCTTTATAAATAGCAGCTATGCTGTTTATCCTCCAACCATTGGTGTTGCCACCCTGGATGCTCTGAATTATAACGGAAGTCAGTATCCAAATGCCTCCTCTCTCCCCTACCAGGCTGACTACCTCACCTCCCAGCGCATCAATCTTCAGTACCCTGCATCTGACAGTATTTATCTGAGTTTCTTTTACCAGGCAGGTGGATTGGCCGAGCCTCCTGAAACCGGAGACAGCCTCCTGCTGGATTTCTATTCACCTATAGATACTCTGTGGACTAAAGTTTGGGCTATGCATGGCAATATCAAGACCGATACCTTTTACAGGGTTATGATAAAAATTGACTCCGACGCTTACCTTCAAAAAGGCTTCCGGTTTCGCTTCAGAAACTATGCGAGTTATATCGCCAACAACGACTATGCCGATAAACGGGCAAATACCGATTTATGGCACATCGATTACGTAAAGCTCGATAAAGGCAGAACGATAGGTGACACCCTGCTTCACGACGTTTCTTTCATGGACCCTATAAGAAGTATTATGAAAGATTATACTTCGGTTCCTTGGAAACATTTTGCAGCTGCCTATAATACCCAGAGAGCACCTTTTATTGAGGTTGTTATAAAAAATCATGATGATATCAGTCGCCTGGTGGGAACGGGTCTTGAAATAAGGGATAAGCTGGTACCGGGTCCGGTTTATAAAGTAACGGAGTTCAATAACAATATTGGATCAGGAGACAGCATTCATTATAAATATGCTTATAACTATCCATTTAATTTTGGAGTTTCCGATTCAGCCGAATTTGAAATAAAGGCCATCCTTAAAACCGACTCCTACGATTACAAACCTAATGACACTCTTATTCACAATCAGAAATTTTACAATTACTATGCACTGGATGATGGTACCGCAGAGGCAAGTTATGGTTTGAGGGGTGCAGGTTCAAAAGACGTTTCGTCAGCTTTAAAGTTCACGTCCTATCAGGGCGATTCATTAAGAGCCGTGGATATTTATTTTGCACAGGTGATAGATTCAATAAACCAGAAAAGATATTTTTACCTGAATGTATGGAAGGATAATTCCGGAAAACCGGGTACAGTCCTTGCTAACCAGATTGGGATGCAACCGAAATATACGGACAGACTTAACAAATTTGCGAGATATGACCTTGATTCAGCGGTCTATATTGAGGGAGTATTTTATATTGGTTTCACACAGACCACTGAGGAATTACTTAATGTAGGCCTTGATCTGAACCGCGAAAACAAGGCCAGGATTTTCAATAATTTTGATAACGGTATCTGGCAAACAACCACTGTTCTTCCCGGTACACCCATGATGAGGCCTGTATTTAGCAGTGTTAAATTAGTTTCTGCAGTAACTGAGATTCCTGAACCCGAATTTATGCTTTACCCCAACCCTGCGGATCAGGTTATTTTTATTAAAAATAAGAACAGCTCAGTCACAGGATTTTCTGAAGCGGAGTTGATCGATATATCAGGAAGAATTATAAAGAAAATAGATTTGTCCGAAGAAAATACCTTTGGAACAGAAAATCTTGAAAACGGATTATATTTCATCAGGATTCACAATTCACTTTCCAAAAAAATCACTACTCAAAAAGTAGTTATAAGCCATTAACATGACAGACCGGATCATCGATGATGAAGTCAACGAAGGTGAACTTTACGAACATTATCGTTTTGTGGCCGATCCCGGGCAAAGCCTGCTTCGTATCGACAAATTCCTTGTAAACAGGCTTGAGAATACCTCCAGAAGCAGGATACAGGCTGCTTCAGATGCAGGAAACATTCTCGTTAACGATCTACCCGTGCGCTCAAGTTATAAGGTGAAACCGGGCGATATCATCAGCATCGTATTACCTGATCCACCAAGGGAAATAGAGCTGCTACCGGAAAATATCCCGATAAATATTGTTTATGAGGATGACCAGCTTATCATAGTAAATAAAAACCCGGGGATGGTAGTTCATCCCGGCTATGGGAATTATACCGGGACTCTTATAAATGCCCTCATGTATCATCTTAAGGATAACCCCCTGTTCCAGAAGGGAGAACAAAGACCCGGACTGGTGCACCGCATTGATAAGGATACTTCAGGTTTGCTGGTAGTGGCCAAGACTGAACTGGCTATGAACAAGCTTGCTTTGCAGTTCTTCAATAAAACCAGTAAAAGAAAATACACTGCTCTTGTATGGGGAAATATGGAAGAGGATGAAGGTACCATTACCGGCAATCTTGGTCGTAACCCAAAGGACAGAAAAAAGATGCATGTATTTCCCGACGATTCTGAAGGAAAACATGCTGTGACACATTATAAGGTGCTTGAGAGATTCGACTATGTGAATCTCGTGGAATGCAGGCTTGAAACAGGAAGAACCCATCAGATCAGGGTTCATTTCCAGTATATTAAACATCCCCTTTTTAACGATCCGGATTACGGCGGGAACCAGATTCTCAGGGGTACAACTTTCACAAAATACAGGCAGTTTATTGAAAATTGTTTCCGCATACTGCCACGTCAGGCCCTTCATGCACGCTCTCTTGGATTCATACACCCTACAACAGGTAAGGAAATGTATTTTGAATCGGAAATCCCTCAGGACATGCAAACGGTTCTTGAAAAATGGAGAAGATATGTTTCCGGCAGGGACAAGCAGGAAACAGATTAAAAAAAATACTAACTTTCGGGTGTAAAACTTGAATATGCCAAAGAATATAGCCATTGTAGGGGGTGGTGATTCATCCGAATATGTAATTTCTGTAAAGAGTGCAGAACAAATTCTGCAACTTATCAATAAAGATAAATACAGGGCAATTCCCGTTACAATCAGAGGAATGAAATGGGAGGCAAAACTTCCCGATGGCAGTATGTTGCCTGTTGATGCAAGGGATTTTAGCATTTCTTATGGAAAAGAAAAGATTAAGTTTGAATATGCCTTTATCATTGTGCACGGTACTCCGGGTGAAGATGGAAAGTTTCAGGCATATCTCGACATGCTAAAGATACCCTATAATACCTCCAACGTATTATCCTCCGCTCTTACATTCAATAAATTTGCCTGTAAAGTATATCTGAAGAATTTCGGAATAACCACAGCCGAATCAGTCCTGATAAGCCCTAATAGTAAAATTGGTAATGAAGAAATTATTGCAAAGGTCGGGTTACCCTGTTTTGTTAAGCCCAATAACGGTGGCTCCAGCTTTGGTATATCAAAAGTTACCCGGGCAGAGGATTTGGAAAAGGCATTAAGTCTGGCATTAAAGGAGGATGAAGAGGTAATTATCGAATCCTATGTAAAAGGGACAGAACTTAGTTGCGGACTCTTAAAAACAAGCAGGGAAGAAATTATCTTTCCCATTACTGAGATAGTTACAGCGAACGAGTTTTTCGATTATGAGGCAAAATATACTGAAGGAAAAGCTCAGGAGATTACACCGGCCAGAGTCTCTGAAGAAATTACTAAACAATGCAAATTTCTGGCATCAGAAATTTATGACCACCTCAACTGCATGGGAATTGTAAGGATTGATTTTATAGTCAGGGGAAACCAGATATTTTTTCTCGAACTGAACTCTGTACCGGGAATGAGTAAAGAGAGTATCGTTCCCAAGCAAATCAGGAGCATGGGATTAAAAGTTGAAGATATAATTGAAAAAGTTATAGAAGATAGCTTTAACTAAGCTACTCTCAGGACCTTTCTATTTCAATAAGGATATCATCCTTCATTACAGAATCATTCGTCTTGATATTCACCTTTTTTACTTTTCCTGAAATCTGTGCAAGTATCTCATTTTGCATCTTCATGGCTTCAAGAATAATAACGGCTTCCCCCTGTTTCACATCAGAATTTTCTTCAACAAGGATATCAAGAATTTTTCCAGGCATTGGGGCTGTGATCTTCACAATTTTTGAGGAGTTCACACTCTTGCTAAGGTATTTTCTTCGTTTGAATGAAATGGGAGTTTCAATGGAAAAGTAATACCACACCCCATTCACCATTATAGTGTACTTATTTTGATTTTTTTCAAGAATGTCAACCTGGTATTTATGATTCTTATAGATCAGGTAACTAAATCCATCCGGGTCTTCAAAAATCTTTATGTCTACCTTTTTCCCTTTGATCTTAACAATCTCATCCAGGGGATTAACTATTTCAAAATTTCTTTTACCTTCTCCACAGGCAATAAGAACATCTTTTGAAGTTTTTCCGTTGGTATCTTTCATCTTTAATCGTTTATTTATAAAGATTTAAGTCTCTTGTTCAATATCCAGGGATTCATATTTTTTCCCTTTTCAAAATCGACTGTCTTGCCTTCTTCTTCTTTGAGTGTCCGGGCAAAATCGTAGGTAGCAAAGTAGGCAGCAAGCATTTCAGCATCCTTATCCTCGAAGTAATGAATTTTCATTTCCTTAACAAGGAAAGAAGTATCATAAATTCCTTTTTTAAAATTGCTGTTGTTCAGAACAGCCTTGCAGAATGGAATTGTAGTTTTGAGTCCTTTTATCCAGAGTTTCTTTAATGCAATGGCAGAATACTGGATTGCTTTTTCCCTTGACTCCCCGTAAACAATTAATTTGGCGATCATGGAATCATAATATGGGGTTATTACGGCCCCTTCCTGTATTCCTGAATCGATTCGGATATTTTTGCTTTTTGGGAGCGACATTTTTTCAATTACACCCAGGCTGGGAGAAAAGCCTGCCTGTACATCTTCAGCATTTATGCGGAATTCGAAGGCCCAGCCTTCTATTTTCACGTCCTTTTGCTTTAAAGGAAGTTCTTCACCCTGTGCCACGCGAATCTGCAGTTCTATTAAATCGAGTCCGGTTACCTTTTCAGTAACAGGATGCTCAACCTGGATTCGGGTATTCATTTCCATGAAATAAAACTTTTTGTCGGAATCGAGCAGAAATTCGACCGTACCAGCACTATAGTAATTAACCGATTTGGCAATATTTATAGCTGCTTTTCCCATCTTCTCCCTTAGATCGGGGTCGAGGGCAGCTGAGGGTGATTCCTCAATTAGCTTTTGGTGTTTTCTTTGAACAGAGCATTCCCTTTCTCCAAGGTGGATCATGTTCCCGTGCTTATCTCCAAATATCTGGAATTCGATATGTCTGGGATTACGAACATATTTCTCGACAAACATGGAGGGGTCATTGAAGGCTTTTGCAGCCTCAGAGCTTGCCATTTTAAAGAGTTTTTCAAGCTCATGTTCATTTTCAACAATTCTCATTCCACGGCCACCTCCACCTGAGGCAGCTTTAAGGATAACCGGGTAACCAATTTTGTTGGCAATTTTTATAGCTTCACTGGCATCTGCAACATTACCAAGACTACCTTCCAAAAGAGGAACTTTGTGTTCCCTGGCCAGTTGCTTTGCAATGGTTTTGTTTCCCATTTTAAGAATTGCTTCCGGCGACGGTCCTATAAAAATTATTTTCTCCTCTTCACATCTTTTTGCAAAGACCGGACTCTCAGCCAGAAAGCCATATCCAGGATGGATGGCATCAATCTTATTTGATTTAACAGCTTTAATAATCTTCTCTATATCCAGAAATTCAGGAATTTCTTCCGAATGATCTGAAAAGTCAATTATTTTATCTGCTGCCCCAAGATACAAAGCATTGGGTTCCTTGGATGTTTTAATCACCCAGGTCTCAATTCCCATGAGTTTTGCAGTCTGAATTACTCTGATTGCAATCTCCCCACGGTTAGCAATAAGTAAACTATTGATTTTCATACAAGTTTTTTATAACGGGATATTTCCGTGTTTTCTTGAAGGAACGTTTACATGTTTGTTTTCCAAAGCATCAAAGGCGGAAATGAGTTTTTTCCTTGTTACGGCAGGATCTATTACTTCATCAATAAAGCCTTTTTCATCGGCAATATAAGGATTAGCAATTTCATTCCGGTACTTTGCAGCTAATTCTTTTTTAAGTTTTGCCGGATCTTCCGATTCAGCAAGCTCTTTTCTGTATAGAATTGCCACAGCTCCTTCTGGTCCCATTACAGCAATTTCGGCAGTAGGCCATGCGTAGTTGAAATCACCTCCAAGGTTTTTACTGTTCATTACGCAGTATGCCCCGCCATATGATTTTCTGAGAATTACAGTAATCCTTGGAACCGTAGCATCTGCAAAAGCATACAACAATTTAGCACCATGTCTGATGATTCCACTGTGCTCCTGGTCAACACCGGGTAAAAAACCGGGAACATCTTCAAGTGCAAGAATGGGTATATTAAAGGAATCACAAAATCTCACAAAACGAGCCGATTTCATGGAAGAATTAATGTCAAGCGTTCCAGCCAGAACCTTTGGCTGATTGGCAACTACTCCGATGGTCTTTCCATTCAGCCTTCCAAAACCAATTACTATGTTCTGAGCATATAATTCCGAAATTTCATAAAAACTTCCTTTATCAAAAATCAGATTTATGACATCTTTTACGTCATAGGGCTTATTGGCATCATCCGGTACTATGTCGCGGAGCTTCTCCTCAACATCCTTTTCTGCGTCGGAAGGACACAAATAAGGAGGGTTTTCAAGATTATTTGCGGGTAGATAAGACAAAAGTTTCCGAACCCCAAGAAGGGTGTTCTCTTCATCATCATATATCATATTTGCTACGCCGCTTTTCCTGGCATGTACATCAGCTCCTCCAAGGTCCTCAAAGCTTACATCCTCATTCAATACTTCCTTAACCACATTTGGACCGGTCACAAACATGTGACTGGTCTTTGAAACCATAAAAACAAAATCGGTTATTGAAGGAGAATATACAGCCCCGCCTGCAGCAGGACCCATGATTACAGATATCTGCGGAATAACTCCGGATGACTGGACATTTCTGAAGAATATTCCTGCATAACCAGCCAGACTGGCAACGCCCTCCTGAATCCTGGCACCTCCTGAATCAATGAGACCTACCAGAGGAGCTCCCATCTTAAGTGCCATATTCTGAATCTTCTGGATTTTTGCAGCATGAACAGCACCCAGGGAGCCACCCATAACATTAAAATCCTGGGCATATGCAAAAGCAAGGCGGCCACTTATCAGACCATGCCCAATGACCACACCATCACCATAGGAGGAAGTCATTTTCCCAAAACCTTTCTCAATGAAGGCCGGGGTTACATAGGCATCTATCTCTTCGAAACTTCCTTTATCAAAAAGAATCTCAATTCTCTCATATGCCAGTAATTTACCCTTGGAATGTTGTTTTTCGGCAGCCTCTTTACTGTTTTGCTTATCGTATTTTCGCTTCCGATCAAGGAATTTTGTGAAATTTCTTCCGTTTATATCCATAAATGTATGGTTTCGATTAACCTTAGTCCGTAATTAATACTACAAATAAACCTTCGAAAATTTTAGTTAGCTTAATGTTAACCGCAAAACATGATAAAAATCAAACTTTTTTTAACCTTGCAAATGTAAGAATAAAATTAAATTTTAGAATTGGATAAACCATTAATATTGGACAAATGGACGTAATCATTTCTGGGACAGGGTTTTGCAAAAGGGAAATTTTTCGAATTAATGCAATACCATCATTTGGTTATGCGGTCAATATTCTGAACATCAATTCAATATGTAAACAAAAAACGCAGGACAAATTCACATCTGCCCTGCGTAACCAAAAAATAAACGAATAACCCCAATCAACTATTCGATTCAGAAACCCAATAGTTACTCTTTGTCGCTCCTGGGTGAGAGAAACATAATATTGTCGCAATAAATTTCAGTCGAATAATGCTTATTACCTTCCTTATCTTCCCAATTGGAAGATTGAATTTTACCTTCAATAAATAAGGGATCCCCCTTTTTAACATAGTTCTTGACCAATTCTGCTTTTTTATTCCAGACTATAATTTTGTGCCATTCGGTCTTTTTAACCTCCTTCCCTTCCTTATCAGTATAGTGTTCATTTGTTGCCAGGGAAAAATTTGCCTTTACCTGGTTATTTTCCAGTTGGATATATTTGGGAGCTTCTCCCACGTTTCCAACAAGCGTAACTTTATTAATACCATTTTTCATCGCAGTAGATTTAAGTTTTTATCTACTTTATTAATGTTGTCATTTCTGAAAAATCAGCATCAGAATTCAAAAAAAATTAAAAAAAATCGAGATGGGATTCTAAATGCCTGATTATAAGATAAATTCACCTAAGAAAATTCTTTCTTAATTGTACATGAATATTTGAGAAAGCAATTTTTTTGAATGGCTTTCTGAATCTTGAGGAGTAAATAATTATTAGAATTATGTATTATCCTTAGGGATAAAAAGGGAAGTAAGCCTGAATTACCTGAGCTTTCTCAGAATCCTGCGCGCCTTATCTGAAAAACTTGAATCATTGCCTGAGATTTCTTTTAACAGCGATTTAGCTACCTCAGTATTATTGGTTTTAATATAACAAAGCGCAAGATACCATGATGCATACTCCTGATAATATGAATATGGTGCCGCAAGTACAAATTCAAAAGCACTGATGGCATTTCCAAACTCATTCAGGAAGACCATGCATAATCCATTATAAAAACTTGCTTCTGTATTATCGGGATTCTGCCCTAAAAACTGATGGAATACCCTCGAAGCATCGGAATATTTTCCGTCTACAAACAATTTTATTCCTTCCTGAAGATCCTGATCCTGATTGGCAAATTCCGGTTGAAAGCGACTGGTAAAATCCTGAGAAAAACTTATAAGATTTGCCTCAAAAATCTCGTCATTTGATTGCTTCCTGAATTCGGATAAAATAAACAGAAACAGAAGCGTAATCATCAGGGCGGATGAAAAGACGATGGTTCTTTTTAGTTTCGTCCTGTTGCCGGAGACACTGGTATTCTCTTTATGCCCGTCAATTTTATAAGTCTTATAGGCTTCTTCCAGTTTTTTACGAAACCTGATCTCATCGGTGGATAGTACTGTTTCATTAACGGACCGATGAAGATCAAGCTCTTCCACCAGCTCAGGGTCCTTCTGCAGATCTGACCTGAACTTCTTGAGCTCAGACTCATTCATTTTACCATCTAGGTACTTTTGTATCCTGTCTAAATGCTTCATTCTTAAGTTCTTTGAACCTTGGATTTTCCCATATGGCTCTTACCAGTCTCTCTTTACAAACCTTTCTTCTGTTCCGTGTATACTGATCGGTTGAGAATCCCATAAGGCTTGTTATCCTGTCAACCGGGGTTTCATTTACAAACAAATGTATTAACTTCTGACAGTCGCTGCCTAATTCCAGAAAATGTTCCAGTATCAGCTTCCTTTTTTCCATTCTTATATAATCCTCTAATAAATCAGAATGATCATTAATAGAATCTTCCAATTGCAGTTCTTTTCCAAAGTATTTCCTTTTCCTTTCCAGTTCCTTTAACCAAAGAAACCTTATAATACCTCCAAGATAGCTGCCGAAACCTGAATTAATCTGTAGTGAATTTCTTTTAATCTTCAAATAAATCAGAAGCATGGCATCCTGGAAAATATCTTCCGCATCGAAAACATTTCCGGAATTTGCCATTATATAATGTCTTGCTTCAGGAAAGTGTATGCGGTAAATATCAAGCAATACCCTATTATCCTCTTTTTTAAGAGCATCTATCAATTCGGGTATTTCGTATTTATTCATCCCTTTGAGTTTCGCAATATTACTTCACCAAATGTATAAATAAATCAATAAAAAGCTAAAAAATTCAAGCTTTGTAAGCCTCAGTCGGAAGACACGAACAAACCAGATTTCTGTCGCCATAGGCATCATCAAGCCTTGCAACAGAAGGCCAGAACTTGTTTGCCTTTAAATAATCCAGTGGATAAGCTGCCTTTTGCCTGCCATAAGGATGTTTCCAGTCATCAGATGTAAGCTCCAAGGCTGTATGGGGTGCATTTTTCAGTACATTATCCAGTTTATCTGCTCTTCCGTCACCTACTTCTTTTATTTCCGACAGTATTGAATTCATGGCATCGATAAACCGGTCGAGCTCCGCACGCGACTCACTTTCGGTGGGCTCAACCATTAAAGTTCCATGCACGGGAAATGACAGCGTTGGAGCATGAAATCCATAATCCATCAGCCGCTTGGCAATATCAGCTTCAGAAATTCCGGTAGCCTGTTTGAAAGGCCTGCAGTCGAGAATCATTTCATGTGCCACCCTGTTATTCTTATTGGTGTAAAGAATACTGAAATTTTCTTTCAGACAGGCAGCCAGATAGTTGGCATTTAAAATAGCCAGTCTGGTAGCCTCAGTAAGTCCTTTCCCGCCAAGCATCTTAATATAGGCATGAGAAATTGTAAGAATGCTGGCACTCCCGTAGGGTGCACCCGCTATTGCCTGTATTCCTTTAATCCCACCTGTTTCAACAAGCGGATGAGTAGGAAGAAATTCAACCAGATGAGATGCCACTGCTATAGGACCAACACCGGGTCCGCCGCCTCCGTGCGGAATGGCAAAGGTTTTGTGTAAATTAAGGTGGCACACATCGGCTCCAATAAGTGCAGGATTGGTAAGACCTACCTGAGCATTCATATTGGCTCCATCCATATATACCTGTCCTCCGTTCAGGTGAATCAGATCGATCATATGTTTGACCGATTCTTCGAATACTCCATGAGTAGAGGGATAGGTAATCATAAAACCTGCCAGATTATCCCTGTGTTTCTCAGCCAGCTGCTTGAGATTTTCAAAATTTACATTACCCATGCTGTCGCAATCTACTACCACAACTTCCATTCCGGCCATTACAGCACTTGCCGGATTGGTTCCATGAGCAGAAGCAGGAATTAGTACAATGTTTCGGTGGGATTCACCGCGACTTTCATGATAAGCCCGGATAACCATGAGTCCGGCATATTCACCGGCAGCCCCGGAATTAGGCTGAAATGAGACTGCATCAAAACCGGTTATTACCCTCAGATCATTATCCAGTTCATTAAACAACTGCTGATAACCTTCAACCTGATCCAGCGGGGCAAAAGGATGAATCTGCGAAAACTCGGGCCATAAAAAAGCCATGAGCTGAGATGCTGCATTCAGTTTCATGGTGCAGGAACCCAGAGAAATCATTGAGTGGGTAAGAGAAATATCCTTCCTCTCAAGCATCTTGATATACCGCATCATTTCAGTTTCGGAACGATATTTATGAAATACCTCTGCCCTGAGAAATTCCGATTTTCTTATAAATTTACTGTCAAAGTGAATCGATTCGGAAATATGACTTACAGGCTCGTATTTATGTTTAATACAGCGGGCAAATATGTCAACAAGATCATTTATATCTTCAATGTTTACCGTTTCATCAAGACTAATTCCCACGCATTCCTCCGGGTAATAATACAGGTTGATTTCTTTCTCTAATGCAAGCACTCTGATGTCGGAGGCACTTATTCCTGCAGGCATTTTAACCTTAAGGGTATCGAAAAAGGAGTCGGTTTGCAGGCTGTATCCGAGTGCGGTGATTTTCTCAGCCAGAATAGCTGCAGAGGAATGAATCTTCAAAGCAATCCTCTTTAAACCTTCTGGCCCGTGGTATATTGCGTACATTCCTGCCATGTTTGCCAGCAATGCCTGAGCCGTACAAATATTGGAGGTTGCTTTTTCCCTTTTTATATGTTGTTCCCTGGTTTGCAGTGCCATTCTCAAAGCAGGATTTCCGTGCCTGTCGACAGAAATACCAATAATTCTTCCCGGCATATTTCGCTTAAATTTATCCTTGCAGGCGAAAAATCCGGCATGAGGTCCTCCATATCCCATGGGAACCCCAAAGCGCTGACTGCTGCCCACCACCACATCTGCATCCCATTCGCCAGGAGGGCAAAGCAATACCAGGCTCATCAGATCAGCTGCTACGCCAACCATTACTTCCTTGTCATGAGCTTTTTTTACGAAACCGGAGTAATCTCTTATTTCTCCTCCGGAATCAGGATACTGAATCATGGCACCAAAAAATCCACCCTCGGCCGAAAAAGATGAGTAATCACCAATTACCAGCTCAATGCCCAGAGGTATTGCACGGGTATGCATAACAGCAAGGGTCTGGGGGAAAATATTTTTGTCGGCAAAAAATCTGCATTTCGCATCTTTAACTGCTTCACGGGAGCGGGAATTATACATCATAATCATTGCTTCAGCCGCAGCCGTTGATTCATCCAGAAGAGATGCATTGGCAATTTCCATTCCTGTTAGCTCCATTACCATAGTCTGAAAATTCAAAAGAGCTTCCAGACGGCCCTGCGAAATCTCAGCCTGGTAAGGAGTATATGAAGTATACCAGGAAGGGTTTTCAAGGATGTTCCGTTGAATAACAGGAAGGGTAATTGTATTGTAATAACCCATTCCAATGAAAGAACGGAAGAGCTTATTCTTTTTACCAATTTCACGGATATATTTCAGGTATTCAAATTCCGACATGCCCTCAGGAAGTCGCAATGGCTTATCCATAAGAATGGATGAAGGCACTGTCTGAGCTATAAGTTCATCCAGTGAACCAACACCTGTTTTTTTGAGCATGGATGCGATGTCATTTTCCGAAAGTCCGTTGTGGCGGTTTACAAATTTATCTTCTGACATATGTAAGCAAATTATTGATTTTAATGATAAATATCTGTAAAAGTATTTTCTTGCAAAATACTGATTATCTATATCTTATAAAGTTAACGTTTTAATTTTCCTGTTAATTACGGATGTGCAAAAATAACATCTTGTAACAAGAGCATAAGTAAAGTTTACATGTTTAAAAACTCCTGTTTAAAAATGGATTATTCTCCATTTCTTCAGCTATGCTTGTACTGCTTCCATGTCCCGGATAAACCTGTGTTTCCGGGGGTAAAACACATATCTTTTTATGTATGCTATCAAGCAACTGATTATAATTTCCACCTGGTAAATCTGTTCGTCCAATACTCCCTGCAAAGAGAACATCCCCTGTAATTAAAAATCCTGAAACTTCAGCATAAAACAGCAATGAACCCGGTGAGTGACCCGGGGCATGATATACCCTGATTTCAGAATTTCCAAATCTGAATACATCTCCGTCAAACAATCCGGAGGAAGGCCGGGCTGGAGGATCGGTATGAAAACCAAAAACCCTTCCATGTTCCACTGCATTTTCCAACAGGAAATTATCCTCAGGATTCATGATAAACGGTATGTTATATTCCATGGAAACCCTTGCACTGCCGGTAACATGATCCACATGTCCGTGGGTATTAAGCAGGGCAACAGGTTTAAGGGAATTGACCTTGATATAATCAAATAAAACGCTGTATTCGTTTTCTTCATTACAGGAAGCATCCACAATTATACAATCCCTGGATTCATCAGACAGAACAAAACAATTTACCTGGAAGGGATTAAAAACGAAGCTTTTAATATTTATCATATCCTTCTTTCAAGATTATATTTCCAAAAACAAAACAGTCCTTATCCCGGTTTTCAATGCACAGAAATTCAGACTTAGCTTCAGCTATTCCTTTCAAAAAATATCATCCTGCTTTTCCCTTGAGAAGAGGAACAAAAGCAAAAGCACCATGTTCAGAGCGAATGAAACTATTCTCCGATTCTCTTACAATTAGCATCATAGTCTGCCCGGAATCACCTCCCACGGGAATAACCAGCTTCCCTCCCACTTTAAGTTGCTCGAGCAATTTCTGAGGCACTATCGGAGCTGCTGCTGTTACAAGTATTTTATCATAGGGCTGATAGCTGGGAATTCCTTCATATCCGTCTCCATAAAAAAACTGAGGTTTATATCCAAGCATTTTAAGTGCAGACTGGGCTTTCAGGAAAAGCTCCCGCTGCCTTTCAATCGTAAATACCTTAGCTCCCAGTTCGAGTAAAACGGCTGTCTGATATCCAGAGCCGGTTCCAACCTCAAGGACTTTATCCATCGGCTTGATTTCCAGAAGGGAGGTTTGAAATGCAACAGTGTAGGGTTGTGAAATGGTCTGACCTGCAGCGATCGGAAAGGCCTGATCGCTGTATGAAAAGTTAATAAAACTACTGTCCATGAAAATGTGACGCGGGATTATACCTATGGCTGAAAGTATTCTTTCATCAATTATTCCCTTATTTTTCAGAACTTCTACAAGTTTCTTTCGTAAGCCTTTGTGCCGATATGAATCCTCGACCACAGTATTATTAATTTTCATGAGTACAAATTTAACTTTATCAACAGAAAAAGTTGAAAAGTACGGCAGGATTTTATAGACAGATATTAACAATATAAATTATGTTTGCATATACATATTGATATATGATTCGCGCAGGAGTTTTTGGATCGGGAGAAGTCCTTGAAAATGCCCTCGAAGTACTTCGGGGTCATAATGGATTTTTAATAACCGGATATCACAGTGGGGCAAGCATTATCAGCAAGCATGCGGTTATAAAACAGTATACCCTTCCTGATGAACTTATATCTGTTTCAGAGGCTCTTATCATAACCAATAATCCCGGAGACTTTCTTGAGGTTATTCCTTCCATACTTAAAAAATCCAGACACCTTTTAATTTTTCCCGATCATTCGCTGTCTTTTTATCATCTGGAGGACCTGATAAAACTCGCTGATGAAGCAGGAGTTGTTTTTTATCTCCACCAGGATGGCATAAAGGACTGGATGAAAGACCTTGTTCATACTCATTGCGGCAAACCTGAATTTATTGAAATTCATAGCTACATAAATAAGCAACAGATTAAACCGGGCTCCGGTATTTTCGAAACGCTATACAAGGCCATTTGCACAGTTATGAAGCTTAATCCCGTAAATCCGCGAAAATTTTATACGAGCCTTGTGCCCTATTATTCGCCGAATCCTCTGATGACAAATGTAAGGCTTGACTTTGAAAACGGAACTTCAGCCAATGTTACAATAAATGGATTTCTGGGGAGGGATGAGTGCAGGATTGAAATTTACCGGAATGATTGTCATGTAATAATTGATATGAATGTTCCGGAACTTCGCATAATCAAAAAGAATCCAAATTCAACCCGGGTATTTAATAAACCTGCAGAAAATCCGGACAGCAATTTATCAGATGGATTAGACTCCTTTGCTTTGCGATTGTTTTCGACGGGTGTAAGCAGCGACCCCTTTGATTCAGGAATCATTGCACATAAAACTGCCACCAAAATCATTCACCAGTACATTCCATACCACCAGAAAAGTTCTTAAAAATTTTCCAGTCTGATTTACAGTGATTTTATAATTCCAGCGATTTTTACCCATATCTCCAAAAAGCAATTAATAAATCTTACCCTTTTTCCGGAAGCTGCTTTTCAAACTACAGTATGCTATGGCTCTCTAAGGTTTTTTTAAGTAATTTCACGTTCTTAATTAAAACCCTATGCAGGTTTTTAGAATGTTATAAAGTTTTAACCATCAGAAAATATTGTATAAACAATAATATTATAAGATTTACGTTTGCAATAAATTACCAGCTTTTATGAACAAAAAATTACAGCTTTCAAGGTACCTGATTTTCGATTTTTTAAGCGCTGCCGCTGCCTGGGCTGTTTTTTATATTTACCGGAAAGAGATTATAGAACCCCTGAAGTTTGGCTATGAAATTCCTCTGACATTTGGAAGTCGTTTTTTTATTGCATTACTCATTCTCCCTGCCTCCTGGCTTCTGTTTTATTATCTCACGGGATTTTATAAAAACATATTCCGGCATTCCCGGACCGATGACTTCTTAAGGACATTTATTCAAAGCATTTCCGGAGTTCTGGTTATTTTCTTTCTTTTGCTGCTGGATGATGAGATAAAAACTTATAAGAGTTACTATGTACTTTTCTTTGTTCTTTTTAGTCTCCATTTCCTGTTTACACTCATACCCCGTCTGATACTTACTTCAGCAACTGTAAAAAAGGTCCATTCCCGAAAAATTGGTTTTAAATCCATTATTATTGGCAGTAACCAACAGGCCATTGATATTTACAGGGAGCTGACAGAAACAGTCCCTTCTCCGGGAAACCTGTTCGTTGGTTTTATCAGTATTAATAAACAGGATAAATACGGATTGTCAGAATTCATTCCGAATCTGGGATCGCTGAAAGAACTGCCCACGGTTATTGAAAGGGAGAACATTGAGGAAGTAATTATAGCTTTGGAAAGCTCTGAACATCATCAGATTAGCAGGATTATTAATATTTTGGGATTGCATAACGTCATCATCAAGGCTATTCCTGATATGTACGATATCCTTACAGGGAAGGTAAAGATGGATCATCTGTTTGGCACACCATTGATTTTGCTTTCAAAAGATCTGATGCCTGTGTGGCAGGCAAATCTGAAACAGCTGATAGATATTGTTGTATCGGTGCTTTCGCTTCTTCTACTTTCTCCTGTTATTCTGATTCTTTCGATCGGTGTTAAGCTTTCTTCAAAAGGGCCCGTCTTTTACAGTCACGAAAGAATAGGCAAATACGGGAAACCTTTTCATATTTACAAGTTCCGGTCCATGCGGACAGATGCTGAAAAAAACGGACCTGAACTATCCAGTAAGGAGGATCCCCGCCTTACCAACTTTGGAAGATTTATGAGGAAATACCGGCTTGATGAAATTCCAAACTTTTTTAATGTTCTCAAAGGGGATATGTCGCTGGTAGGTCCCAGACCGGAGCGGAAGTTTTTCATCGACCAGATAATAAAAAGGGCACCACACTATACTCACCTGCATAAAGTAAAACCAGGGATAACATCATGGGGACAGGTAAAATATGGTTATGCTGAAAATGTTGATCAGATGATTCGCAGGCTCAGGTATGACATCCTTTACATAGAAAACATGTCTCTCTTCGTCGATTTTAAAATACTTTTCTATACAGTTCTGACTATTATCCGCGGACGCGGAGTATGATGCCCATGTATCTGAGCTCATGTCATCCAACAGCTGTAAATTATTGACAGAGCTTTTATAATTCAATAAATTTAGAATTCAAATGATATTAGTATTGTCTCACTACAATATAATTCTACTGTTATGTCAAAGACAAAAAAAATTGCGGTAATTCTTTCGGGATGCGGAGTTTTCGACGGAGCTGAAATTCATGAAGCCACTCTAACCCTGTATGCGATTGCACGAAAAGGTTTTTCATATGAAATATTCGCACCTGATATTAATCAGCATCATGTAATTAATCATTTAACGGGCAAGGAAATGAAGGAAGAACGCAATGTTCTCGTTGAAGCAGCAAGAATAGCCAGGGGGAATATTCAGGAACTATCCCATTACAAAGCTGCTGAATTCGATGGACTTATCTTTCCCGGCGGATTTGGGGTGGCAAAAAACTTGTCCGATTGGGCAGCTAAAGGCCCTGATAGCACCATCCTTCCAGGGGTTGAGTCGGCCATTCTTGAAACCGTTGCTGCCGGAAAACCATTGGCAGCTCTGTGCATTGCACCTGTTTTACTTGCAAAAATTCTGAAGGGAGTTAAAATAACCATTGGTGATGATGTTGCAACCACCGATGCTGTTACAGCCGCAGGAGCAAATCATGTCAGGGCCACACATGGAGAAATTGTGGTCGACAAGAAATACAAAACCATCACCAGCCCCTGCTATATGCTCAATGCCACTATTGATCAGATTGGTGAGTCGGCTGATAAGGTAGTCGGGAAGATGATTGAAATGATAGACGAAGGGTAGAAAATGGAAACCGGAGCGAAGCGACGGTCACGCTTCGCGTGAACGGAGCGAAGCGACCGTCACGCTCCGCGTGAACGGAGCGAAGCGACGAACACGCGGAGCGTGAATGAAAAATAGTGAATGCAGAATGCAAATTGAACGCAGCGAAGGTCACGCTCTGTGTGAATGAAAATTGAGCGGGATTTCACTGCGTTCAATTTGCATTTACTATTTTGCATTATGCATTTTCCCCTGCCTACCGGCAGGCAGGCATTTACCCATTAACCGCAGTTTGATCAAGAGAAAGTATCAAAAGCAAGTTACTTCCGTTACCCCTTAACTTCCCCTCAAAGCATTCCCATATCAATCAGCTGAATGATATATTCAATATTTTTATCCTCTTCGTCGTTTAGTGGATCATAAACTGATTTCAGGTTTGAGCCGAAAATCCTGGCAACAGCCTGCCAGAACCCGGCTGAGAAATTACCTTTTACATCCTGAAGGACCCCGTAGGTTGTGTTTCCCGTTTCCCGGTAAATAAGCTTGATAAGGATTCTACCCTGTGTAATGGTAAGATTCTTCAACTGGTCTTCAAACTCGGCTTTGAGCTGCTTTTCTGTCTGGTTGATGAACTGGGTCTTTTGCCTTTCATTGCGCATGGAAGCCAGACGAAGGTCAAGATCTTTAAGCTTTTTCCCTGCCAGCTTTGCATAGGGGTAGGCAACCTTAACGTTTCTGATAAGTCGTCTGTATTTCCAGTGTTCCCACCGGCTGCTGAAAACCCGGGGATATATATTGAGTTCAGGAATGGAAGATACCAAAACCGTATCATTTCCAATTACCAAAGCTCTCATGACATTAATAGTATCCTTTTCCTGCTGCAACTGAGAAAAGAGTGACAGTGGGAAAACCAGAATCATCAATGTAATTATAAGCCTATGCATACGCTAATCAGAATAAAACCATTCAGCATTAATTTCATAAAAATACGAAAGGTTTTGTTATTTCCTTATGATAAAAACTGAAAGAATAACAATTCAGGCTGCATAAAAAAGGGGCTGACCTGAACATCAGGAAAGCCCCTTTGAAAATATATATAATTAAGAAGAATTACTTCGCTATCATTTTCACTGTATAACTCCCTGTATTTGTAACTATTTTACCAATATAAATACCTTTTGGAAGATCCTCAGCATTAAACTCCAGTTTCCGGGTTCCGGGGTATGCAACTCCATTATAAAGCTCCCTCACCAGCTTGCCATTTACATCGTAAATTGCAGCTTTCAGGTTAGTTTTAGACTCCAAAACCACGTCAATATATGTTGAAGCTGTAAACGGATTCGGATAACAATTTAACTCCTGAGAGATAAGTTTCATTTCATTCACTTTGGTAATTCCATTCCAGTAGGATGCATTCAATACAGGAGAACCTGCCAATGGCTGAAAATTACGTGCACCATAATTGAACGGATCTGTCAACATAGCATCCACGCCTAATTCAACTACCGAGTTATGTCGGGTTGGACTAAGATACCAGTCCTGTATGGCAGTATTACCAGCAGCCACATCCGTTTTGAATTTCTCATTTCTGATTCCTGCTATAATGGAATACTGAACAGTAAGAGTATCCATTGAGGCAGCCAGCCAGCCTTTTTCTGATTCAATCCTGATTCCACGACCATATCCAAGAAACAGGGTATTATAAATCTGAAGTCTTGAATTTCTTCTTATTCTGGCACCTGATCCTTCATTATGGTTGGTTCTCAACACAGCAGGGCTGGTGTTGGTAACCGATGGCCCGACCAGGGTAATATTGGCAAACAAAGCATTAGTTTTTGGATCGTTCGAAGAACCTGCAGCATCATTATCTGATTCAAAACCGTTGGCCGTATCCGTATCAACTATTGAACTGTCGCGGGCGGCAATACCAAACTGAACCATTCCTACAAATCCATTGTCGGTATCAAAATCATCATCCTCGGTTCTGTAAGAAATAAGGTGTTTTGCATTTACAGCACCACCAAACCATTCGTAGGCATCATCACCTGAGTTGGAAACCTGAATGTAGTCGATAGTTGTTCCGCTACCTACAGAGCAAAATGTTAAACCGTTAACCTCACTGCCGGTTGCAACCTCATAACCCGGGAATTCAATACGAACGTATTTCATGATTCCGGAATTATCAGCGTTGTCGGTTCCTCCATACAGGGAACCAATACCTCCCTCGGCAGTACCTTCGCCACCACCCAGGTTATTTACAGCTTTTCCACAAAGAACAACTCCCGCCCAGTCTGAGTTAGCTCTTAATCCGGGTCCCTGCATAGAAGTAAATACTATCGGACTTGAACTGGTACCTACTGCATTAATTTTACCTCCTCTTTCAATAACGAGTACAGATTTGGCAGTACCGCGGATAATTGTTCCTGCATCAATGGTAAGGGTAGCACCGTCATCAACATAAACCCATCCGTCGAGTTTTATCACTCCACTCCAGGTTTCATCTGCAGTAATATGTAAACCATTATCGTGCTCAAATATTCCGTTTCCTTTTGTTATTGTAGGATCGGGATATGCTGCATCTTCCGGAGCCCATTCGGTCCATCCTGCAGTCCAGTCGTTTGTGCCATCGAAGGCACCAATATAACTTACCTTATCAAAAAATGAATCGGTAATTTTCTGTGCTTTGGCTGATATTACAAGCACAATAAAAAGCGTCAGGAATAAAAGTTTTTTCATAATTTCTTTTTTATTTTAGTTTTTAAGCTATTTCAAAATTACATTCTCAATACTGCCTGAAAATTTTCTAAGCGTTAAGATTTCCTTAAAAAGCAGCCTGTATTTAAGCCTGGGTTAAAGTCGGGTTAAGATTTAACTAAGCTTAAAAAGTGTATGCTATTCCCAGACTGATTTTCCGGTTCGGAATATATTTCACCTTGGTAACCTCCACCTGATTGTCTCCAATCATGTATTCAACAAAATGCTCCGGACTGTTTAACAGGTCCTTGATTCCAAACTTAATACTAAGCTTCTCCGCAACGGTTTTCTCAAGGGTGAAGTCAACCGAATTGCGCGGTAATTGCCAGGTATTAGGTTGAATATCCGTTCCGACAAAGGCTATCCTTTTTCCGATTTTATTATAATTTAGGCTTACTAAAAGACCTTTATCAGGATCGCTATAAGATAATCCCAGGTTAACAATATATGGCGACTGGCCCTGCATAATCCTGGCCGAATCCCTTGCAAAACCCTTGTCGGTTTGAATTTCGCTTTGTATCAGAGAAGTATTGAAAACTATCGCCAGATTCTTCATAAATCCAAGAACCGGAACTTCTTCCATAAAACTCAGCTGCTTCCTGATATCAAGCTCTATTCCCCTGCTGTAGGCGTTTTCAGTGTTATATGGTTTGTAATCAAAAGTTGTTCCTGCAGGAATCTGGAAAATTTCGATCGGGTTATTAAACTTCTTGTAAAATGCTGCAAGTGAAATATACTCTCCCGGAGTGGGGTAATATTCATATCTGATATCATAATTATTAATATAGCAGGATTGAAGTTCCGGATTACCGTGAACAATAGCATTTAATTCAAAATCTTCATAATAACCACCCACCACTTCCCTGAATTCAGGCCGGTTTACCGTTTTACCATACGACAATCGCAAGTTGGTCTTATTGTTTAGCTTAAACTTCAGATTCACAGACGGGAAAAAGCTAAGGGTATCAGAATGATAGTCGAGTGAGTCATTGAGTACCTGTCCATCTGCATCTTTGATTTTTTTATAGTTGTCAGTAATAGTGCGATGAAAATCTTCAATTCTAAGTCCTCCATAAATATCAACTACATCACCAAAGGGTAATTTAAGACCCAGGTAAGCGTCGTTATTTCTTTCGTAGGCTTTATAGGAATTTATTGGCTCCGAACCGTCAGCATATGCAAAACCTGTAATATTTGGAGTTGTAGGATCATAATAGAAATTTGAATCATCCATAATTACATCAATATTGCCCTCAAGACCCGTGACCTTTACCTTGTTGGTCCCCCGGGGCGCAACTATCCCAACCTTACGTGTTTTAAAATCCCGGTTTTTAGCGTCGATGAAAAATCCGGTTTTTAACTGTATCGGATTATTGGATAAAGTGTAATACATATCCTGAACCAGATCGAACTTATAGTTAAAATCCTTTTCCTTAAGATTCTGTGTCAGCCTGCCACCATAATAAACACTGGGTTTGCTGTCATACTGAAAGGAATAGGGAATGCTGTCCGGAGAGTTTATAGGACGGGTGTAAACATACCTGCGGTTATCGGGATCGTTATTTGCTGTGTAGGAATAACCCAGTAACCAGTTAAACCGGGTCTTGTTATCATTTATGTGGTGTTGACCTTCCAACTGCCCCGAGTAAATAAAACGCTGAACAAACCTGAGGTTGGTACTTTTAATGTCTTCAGAATTGTAAACATCGAAGCCTGTCCTCTGGACCGTTTTATTCTCGCCCGAATTATTTATCAGGTTGCGAAAGCCAATTCTCTGGTTATCACCAAAAATCAAAAGCCAGTTGTGAACCAGACCAATATTTGCTTTTTGTACAAATGTTTCATCCTTATAATCATATGAATAATTAAGGATTTTATTAGTCTCATCATAATCGTAGTATTCGAGGCGATCAATATTCTTGTAATCGTTTGAAAATTTGTAGGAAAGGGAGGTAATATTTCCCAATGACATTTTACCAAGAACAAAGCGCCTTTCCAGTGAGGCTGAAAAATTCTGATCGGGGATTGCTTTTATATTATGTGTGCTCCAGTTTTTATTGAAAGCCCGTGAAATGGTTTGCAGGGAATCCATTCGTTGATAGTAGGCAGTGAGGCTTGGCCATTTATAGAGTTCATTCATCTTATCTGTGGAGGGGAGCTCAGAGGGGAAATTCCGGGTCCCATCATCAAATCCGAGAAAGTCGTACTTTCCTCCATCATACTTCTGGAAATTATCAATAAAAGTTGTATTCTGCACCAGACCTGTACCATAGGAGATCTTAAATTCATTTTTATCGGCTACCTCTTTGGTAATGATATTGATGGAGGCACCTGCAAAATCAGCCGGCAACTCAGGGGCAGGACTTTTGTAAATCATGATATTATCGATCATACCACTGGGTATGGCATCGAATGAGAAGGATTTTTTATTCGCTTCAAAACTGGGAGCCATGGCGCCGTTTATTAATACGGAATTATATCGTTCGCTCAGACCACGAACTACGATAAAACGGCCATCAGTAATGGTTATACCCGGAACCCTCCGGATTACTTCGGCAGCATCACTGTCCTGAGATTTTTTTATCTGGTCGGCTGTTATTCCGTTAGCCAGAACATCAATGGATTTAATATTGACTACCATAGAAGTTTCTGTATTGGAACGCTTCCTTCCTACCACAGTAACTTCATCTACAGAGAGGGATGCAGTACTTAACTTCACATCCAATGCAGTTGGTTCTCCGCTTTTTACGACAGCACTTATAATTTGCTTGTCGTAAGAAATATAAGATACCACCACATTATAAGTACCGGGGGAAATCCCTTTAATTTCAAAATTTCCATCCAGGTTGGTAATGGTTCCGTTAAAGGTTCCCTGAATCAAAACCGTTGCTCCCACCAGAGATTCTCCCGTGGACGCATCCGAAACATTACCTGATATACTGCCTGTTTGTGAGAAAGCAGTTATATAAAACATTGTAAATAAAATACTTATTATAGATCTCATAGCAAATAAATAGTCCTTTTAATATAGCTACAAAGGAAGCTCTGCTATTTCACCTTAATCTGAGCATAATGTTATCTGTATATTATAATTTTTATATTTCAGGAGGGATTTCAGGCCTGAATATGAATTTTATATTGTCTTAATCTTTACTCAATCTTAAATCCGTTTTTAAAACCCACAGCTAAAAGCTATCCTGAACATTCTTATTGTTATATTTGTTGAAAGCATCTATTTGAATTATTTTAAAGATCAAAATGAGTCAGAACGACAGGAAATACACTAACGGAGAGATAACAGTATATTGGAAGCCTTCCAAATGCATTCATGCTACCACCTGTTTCAGGGAGCTGATTGAAGTGTTTAATCCCAGGAAAAGACCCTGGGTGAATATGCAGGGCGCTCCCAGCAATCGTATTACGGAGGTTGTTGACAAATGTCCTACCCAGGCAATTTTTTGGAAATACAATAAAGATATTCCTGAGTCGGAACTAACAACTGATTTGCACTCTGGCGAAGAAGTTACCCCGGAAGATATATTAAACCAACAAAAAGAAGAGGAAGCAGTTGTAGGTGCAAACATCTCAGTTATGAGAAACGGCCCCTTATTAGTAGAGGGCGACTTTAAAATTATCGGACCTGAGGGCAACGAACTTAAGACCATGATTATGACGTCCTTTTGCCGTTGTGGTCATTCCCGGGCTCAGCCATTTTGCGATGGTACGCACAGGAAATTTGGGTTTCAGGGGTGAAAGGAGAAGGGAGGTTACGGAGTTACGGAGTTACGGGGTTGCAGGGTTGCGGGTAAATTAGTAAATGGGTAAATGGGTAAATGGGTAAATGGGTTCACCTTCGCAGAAGCTTCGGTGAATGAATGGGTAAATGCATGCCTACTTGCAGGCAGGAGTTTATTTTCGAAATGCGTTTCCTTTGCGTTTCTGTGTCATGCAAAGCGTGGATGCCGGCCCGCCAGGCAGGCGCTTAATCTTAGAACTCTTAGAAATAGTTATTGTAACATAAAAAATATGAATTAGGGTTTTTGGAGATAGAGAGGTTAACGTCCTTCACGTCCGTTACCTCCGTCACGTCCTCTACGCCCGTCACATAAAAAAACAGCATGGAAGAAAAAACAATTTTCACAGCATTAAAAAACGGTCCGCTGCAGGTAAGCGGAAAATTTACCATTACCGGTCCTGACGGAAAAGTAATTGAAGCGCCAAGCCCGGCCTATCTTTGCAGGTGCGGGGGCTCTCATAATAAACCCTTCTGCGATGGGACTCACAACACAATCGGATTCCATTCCTGATATACTGAACATCCTAAACGTCGATTTTCATATTAAATAACGGAAATTATAGAATTCGTTCTATTTTTGTATGTTCTTAAAATTTAAAGCTCATGAATACCGCGTCCGGAGAACCTGTTGAAGAAAAAAAATCGCTGAACTTTCTTGAACAGCTGGTTGAAGAAGATGTAAAAGCAGGAAAAAATAACGGAAAAGTTCACACCCGTTTCCCCCCGGAACCCAATGGTTACCTGCATATTGGTCATGCCAAGGCTATTTGTATTGATTTTGGGATGGCCAAAGATTTTGGTGGCAAGACCAATCTCCGTTTCGATGATACGAATCCCGCCAAGGAAGAAACAGAATACGTCGATTCCATTAAAGAAGACATTAAATGGCTGGGGTTTGACTGGGATGACCGGGAGTTTTATGCTTCCGACTATTTTGAGCAGCTATATAACTGGGCGGTGAAAATTATAAAAGCCGGCAATGCTTATGTCGACGATCAGAGCAGCGATACCATTGCGGAGCAAAAGGGGACTCCTACCACTCCGGGCACAGAATCTCCCTTCAGAAACCGATCGGTTGAGGAAAACCTCGATCTTTTTGAAAGGATGAAGAACGGAGAATTTGAGGAAGGCAGTAAGGTACTCAGGGCTAAGATTGATATGGCATCCTCCAATATGCACCTTCGCGACCCCCTGATGTACCGCATACTTAAAAAAGCACACCACCGCACTGGAAATAAGTGGTGTATATATCCCATGTATGACTACGCCCACGGTCAGTCGGATTATATTGAAGGCATTACACATTCGCTGTGTACCCTTGAATTTGAAGTCCACCGCCCCTTATACAACTGGTTTCTTGAGCAGGTTTACGAAGAGGGCAAGCCAAAGCCCAGACAGATCGAATTTGCACGTCTCAATCTGAGCTACACCATAATGAGTAAAAGAAAACTTCTTGAACTGGTTAAGGATAAGCACGTATCGGGATGGGACGACCCCAGGATGCCAACCCTTTCGGGCATGCGGCGTAGGGGCTATACACCTGCCTCTATCCGGAATTTTGTGGATACAATTGGCGTAACGAAAACCGACGGTGTAAGTGACGTCCTGCTACTTGAGCACAGTGTGAGAGACGATCTCAACAAAATAGCGCCCCGTGTAATGGCAGTTCTGAATCCTTTGAAAATGATAATCACAAATTATCCTGAAGGAAAAACAGAAGAACTGGAAACCCCCAATAATCCCGAAGATGAAAATGCCGGGAGCAGGATGATTCCTTTCAGCCGGGAAATTTATATTGAGCAGGAGGATTTTATGATTGATCCCCCGGGAAAATTCTTCAGACTGGCCCCCGGAAAAGAAGTAAGACTGAAATCGGCCTTTATTGTTCGCTGCGATGATTATAAAATGAACTCCACTACCGGAGAACCTGAAGAAATATACTGCAGTTATTTTCCTGAAACCCGCAGTGGCGGCAGTGAAGCAAATCGTAAGGTAAAGGGAACCCTTCACTGGGTATCAGTTCCTCAAGCTCTAAAGGCGGAGGTTCGGCTTTACGATCGTTTATTCAGCGATCCGGAGCCCGACGGACATAAGGATGTGGACTTTAAAGAATTTCTAAATCCTGATTCCTTAAAAGTTTCTGAATGTTATGTTGAACCGGGACTGGCAACGGCCAAAGCCCTCGAACATTTTCAGTTTCAGAGGATTGGCTATTTTAATGTGGACCCGGATTCCAGACCGGGAAAACTGGTTTTTAACAGAACCGTAGCACTTAAAGACAGCTGGGCAAAGGCAGGAGCTTAAAAGCCATTCTTATTTGCACAATTTTTGAATGGCATCAGCTGCATCCGGATCGCCTAATTCCAGTGCTTTTGCAAAGTCGGCACAACCATTATCGGCTTGTCCTGCATTATTTTTTGCCAGTCCGCGATTATAATATGCCGCAGCATATTTTGGCATATAGCCAATACATTTATTAAAATCGGTAATGGCATTAGTATAATCTGTCAGCTTAAGTTTTGCCGTTCCGCGATTATAGTATGCTAATGCATAAGCCGGATTAATCTGAATTGCCTTATTATAGTCTTCAACAGCCTCCTTATCTTTTTTGAGCTTCACTTTTGCATTTCCCCTGAAATAATAAGCCTCAGCATTCTGGGGATTAAAAGTCAATGCTTCGGTAAGGTCGCTGATGGATGCGGAGAAATCATCGGCCTGCAGCCTGGCGACTCCCCTGTTGAAATATGCAATCCCGTAATCCGGATTTATTTTCAAAGCCTTATCGAAATCAGCAATCGCGCCCTTGATATCCTGAAACACAAGTTTTGTTATTCCCCTGTTGCAATAAGCTTCAGCAAAGTTTGGATTGAGTTCGATGGCTTTATTGTAGTCGGCCATCGCACCTACTGAATCGGATAGAAAGCCCTTTTCGTCACCTCTGCTTTTATAGGCTTCAGCGAAGCCGGCATTAATTTCTATAGCCCTGGAAAAATCATCCATTGCACCCTTATCGTCGTATGTGTTGACTTTGGCAACTCCCCTGTAATAATAAGCCATGGCATTGGAGGGATCGATTTCCAGTGCTTTGGAAAAATCTTCGATAGCACCCTTATCGTCCATGATATAAGTCTTTTCAACTCCCCTGTTATAATATGCCGGGCCATAGGAAGGGTTGATTTCTATTGCCTTTGAGAAATCTGCAATCGCCCCCTTATCGTCCTGCAGCGTTGATCTGGCTACTCCCCTGTTGTAAAAGGCTTCAGCATAAGCAGGATTTATTTCCAGGGCTTTTGAATAATCGGCAATGGATTCATTAATGGCTCCGAGTTTAGCCCTGGCATTTCCCCGGTAGCAATATGCCTCAGCAAAATCAGGTTTCAGTTCGACAGCTTTGCTAAAATCTTCAATGGCACCATTATAGTCCTGAAGGCTAAGTTTGGCACTTCCCCGGTTTGACCAGGCAATGTAATATGCAGGATCAAGCTCAATGGCCTTGCTGTAGTCGGCTATTGCACCGGTATAATCATTTTTATTGTATTTGGCAATCCCTTTGTCGTTGAGCGATTTGGCTGTTTGCGCATAGCTGTTGCCGAGAAATAAAATGCTGAGAAGAAATAGAAAATATGTTTTCATAAACTGGAATTTAATATGAGAGCTGAATAATAAAACGGGAATTCAAATATAGAGTTAAAATATAGCTGAAGCAAAATTCGGGGAGAAGAGCTTTAGGTAATAGATGTGGCGTGAGATTCTTTTTGAGTTCGTGACGGGCGTCAGAGACGTGATGGACGTGAAGGACGTGACGGCGTGACAGCCGACGAACGTGACAACCGTTACGAACGTTACGTCCTTCACGTCCGTTACCCCGTAAAGCCGTAACTTCCCTCCCTCTTCAATTCCTGCAAATAAAATAAAAACAAAAATATTTTCCCAAAAACAAAAAATTACTACTTTTGTCGTCCCAAACTGTCCTGTGGTGTAATTGGCAACACGTCTGATTCTGGATCAGAAGAGTTCAGGTTCGAGACCTGACAGGACAACAAAAGCCGCATTAGCGGCTTTTTTGTTCTGGAAGGGCGAGAAGTTTATCCCGCTGAAGCCTTTGGCGGAAGCGGGAAGACCTGACAGGACAACAAAAGCCGCTCATTGCGGCTTTTTTGATTTATTTCGTTTATTCGCTGCGAGCGAAGCGAACAGTCCCGATGTTCATAGGGATGGGTGGTTTTTTTTGTTGTTCCTAGGTTTTGGGGTAAGTTATAGCCTCACTGACAGCAATTCCTCTCCAAGCTTGTTGATTGATCTCTGAATTTTCTCACTCTGTTTCTCAGAAGCGTAGGTAACACGACTTTTATACTGCCGCATTAAAGACGGATTTATTTTAGCCTTAACAGCAAGTTTTGAGATATTTATCCAGTCGAAATAATCAAAAAAGGATGCCAGGTCGTATTTGTATTCAAAGACTGGATTATCAATTTCCTTTGGCACAGTTTTTCCAGTTTCTTTATACATATTTATGTAATCTTCGATAGCTGCCTGTAAATTTTCTTTAGCTTCTGCCACTGTTTTCCCTTGTGCATTCAGACCATGATTCTCCATTTCAGGAACATAAATACTAAATGTCCCATCATCCCATAATTCAACAATTGCTTTCTGTATCATAATATTATCTTGTTTATTACCATTCGTAAATGTTTAGGTCATTTAAGGCCTGCATCTTTCATCATACTATTAAGAGTACCACTTTTAAGTTCCTGTCCTTTATGTCTTGATACCCTGAAATACTTGTTAGTTACAGGGCTGAACCAAACATCATGTTCTTTTCCATGACTTACAAAATAGCACCCAATTTTAACAGCTTTCTTAAGAAACTCTGATGTCTTCATATAGGGACTTCATATTTTACAAATATAGCATATTTGTTATATTATATCAAATTGCAAGGAACATTATTAAGATTCATGACAGAAACTATAAGAAGAAATCATTTTTAGTTGTACGATAATTTCGTACAACTGAGTAAAACTCAGATTAACGACAACCAGAGACAGTTTCGCAACCACCCTAAAACGAGCCGGAAAGTCACGAGATGAAATCGGAGAAATGAGGGGACATTCTACATCGGAGATGAAAGAACACTATCTGGCGAGAATGGATATGGATAAGGTGTGGGAAATTAATGAGAGGCTGTTTTAAGTATACAGGCTCGTTTTAAAAATACTGGAAGTTCGGGAAACTGAGAGCGAAGCGAGTAGTCCCGATAGTTTGAGCACAGCGAAAACTCATCGGGAAGACCTGCCTCGTCCGGCGAAACGAAGTGAAGCAGGGACAGGACAGCTGAAGCAGAGTGAGAATGAGAGCGGAAGCGAACACTCTTACTCTGCTTTCTCAATACTCACTCTCACACTCACACTTTTTAACTTGAAGGTCGGGAAGCTGCGAGCGAAGCGAACAGTCCCGATGTTCATCGGGATGGGTGGTTTTTTTGTGGTTGCCAGGTATTGGAAGAATGCCTTTGTAAACTTTAAAATAAACAAAGAATGTGACCATTAGAACCAATCAGTTATAACAATGGTGTAAGTTTTTCAGGTTAGAGGCACATTTGCAAACTCATTGCAAAAAACTTACATTTGTTTAAGAAACATATTAATCATAACTAAATTAATCAAATCATGGAAGGATATTGCGTAAAATGTAAGGGTAAAAAAGAAATCAAAACTCCTGTTGAAGTTACAATGAAAAATGGTAGAAAAGCAATGAAAGGTAAATGTCCAACTTGCGGAACCGGCATGTTTAGAATACTGGGAAAAGCTTAAGTTCAGATTCTGGACCTTACAAGATAATCAACCACTTACGATTTATTTCGTGGGTGGTTTTTTGTTTTTTGGAAAGGCCACGCGTCTTACCAATTTCCGTCGGAGCAAAATGACTATCCTGTGCCGGAGTTATGTGTCTGTTTATATGTTATTTATGATTTTTTTTCTGCGCAGCGCAAGCCGGTCATTAAGATCTATTTTGGAAATCATATCTTGCCGGCTCAGCAATATTGTCCAGCTTTATAGTCTGGACGTCTGAAATATATATCTTTGATTTTATTAGTAAAAGCATTAAATCTTAAATCATGAAAGTAATCGCCATAAACGGAAGTCCGAATAAAGAAGGAAATACTTTTCATGCCCTGACAATGGTTGGCAATGAGCTTATTTATGAAGGTATTGAATTTGAGGTACTCCATATTGGACATAAACTGATACATGGCTGTACAGCCTGCAAAAAGTGTTCAGTTAACAAGGATGAGAAATGCAGCATTACATCAGATGATCTTAATCTGTGGATACAGAAAATAAAAGATTATGATGGTATTATTCTGGGTTCCCCGGTATATTACTCAGGTATTGCCGGAACAATGAAATGCTTCCTGGATCGGTTGTTTTATGTTTCCGGATCAAACGGAAACCTTTTCCGGCATAAAGTTGGAGCGGCGGTTGCAGCGGTGAGGAGAACAGGAGGGTCTGCAACTCTTGATAGTCTGAATCATTATCTTACTTACTCCGAAATGCCCCTGGCAACCTCCAATTACTGGAATGTCATTCATGGAAGAGTGCCGGGGGAAGTCAATGAAGATGCTGAAGGAAAACAAACTATGAGCGTCTTGGGAAAAAATATGGCCTGGCTTTTAAAAATGAAGGAGGCTACAGCACATAGCATCAAATCCCCTGAAAAAGTAAAGAAAGTAGCTACTAATTTTATTCGTTGATCCTGAAAATAAGCTGAATAAGCAGAAGCGGAAAAGCTCAGTGCCCCTGACCTGTTCCCGCCGGAGCAAAATGACTATCCCGTGCCTGAGTTATATGTCTGTTAGTATGTTATTTATGATAATTTTATTCTGACTGGCCTAATGTGGTCAAGGCTGCCGGTTTTTGCATATTTTTGGCAAGTCTGCCGACGAAATCCTTGAAATGACCAACCAGTTCAGGAAAACCAATGAAATGCGAAAATTTATATGATCTGAACTCCGGGAAATGATAGATACAACTTCTCCAAAAAAATAAGAGTTTGAATTAAAATCGAAATTTATAAAGCCTGAATGTGAAATGCACCCCAAAAGTTTGATATAAAACTTCTGGGGTGATTTTTTTGGGAAAAAGAAAAATAGAGGTAATAAATAATAAGCAATGGGGTTATGGTTGTATGACCAATTGCCATTAGAGAAAAATCGCAGATAGTTTAATAAAATAAGTGGATATGGGTTTATCAGGCACAAGGGTTTAAATTTCTTAAAAAATCTGAAAGCTTTATATTCTAATTTACAAATCAAATATCCGCGAATACATTAATAAATTGAACATTTCCTTCTCTCCTGAGTTTCTATTGTAGAATTCAACAAATTTAAGAATGACCGATCTATTTGCCTGGCTAAAAAAAAATCTTACAGCCAAAAATATCGCTTTACTGGTGCTTGTAGTTATAATACTGTCAGCAATTAATAATGGGAATGCACTGTATACAAGGTATATCCATAGTAAGTATAAAGGAACTGCACAGGCGATGATAGTAAGCTTTATACCTGAAGAAGAAAGGGTACAGAGCTTCCGGGGCGACAAAACAATTATTGCAGGCTACCATCTTGAACTTAGTTACAAAGTTGATACTATGGAATTCAATGTTCATGATTACATCCAGGCAACACCAAAACTCTCAGCACTGTTTGAAGAATATTCCAAGGGTAAACCCCTTACCATCGAGATACGATATCTCCCAGACTCCCCTGAGAGTTTTTTTGTTTCCGGACAGAATTAATGGATTTTATCATTTTTAAAAATGGATCAGGTTGGAAATCTGCATCCAACTATACTGTTAAAGATTCTGAAAAACAATTTTCACTTCCATCCCAGCTTGCAAATGGCAATTTAAATCGTGAATTTTACATAAAGATGAAAGTCTTTAAAATGCACGTTCTTCAATTGTCCAAATAATGGAAAAACGAGATTACCTGATTCGGGAGATAGAAAAAATAGGCCTGATGCTGAACATGCTCATCAATGGTTTTCGGAAAGAAGGTGAGGTTCAACAGGCTTTTGTGGAAAATCCATTTGAAGATATTCATAAAACCCTTTTGTCAGAAGCGGGATTTGACATGCCTTTATTTATTTCCATGGATAATAAAGCATGTGGAGAATACCTTTCTCGTTTCGCCGGATTAAACGGTATTAACCTGGAATTACTTGCTGACCTGTTAAAAGGAATGGGGGAAACCCTCTCTCCTCCTGCAAATTTACACTACCTTCAAAAATCTGTTTTAATATATGAAATGTGTATTCGAAACGATAAAACCTTTTCTATCGAACGGGATATAAAAATTAATCAGATTAAGGAGGTCCTTAAAAATAATAATCAGCCGGATTAGTATAGCATTTTTCAGATTTTATAAAGCTGAAAAATGTAATTTTGTACCGCCCCTATAATGTAAATTATCCTTTATGATACGAATACGAAAAATTTCCAATCCCAATAACAAAGCAAATCTCAGATACCTTGAAAAGGTTAAAAGCATAATCAGGGAACAGTTCCCCGATTTATCTAAAATAAAAATCGATGAGATTGGGGCTCACATGACCAATCCTGTGAAATATAAGTATCAGACCTCTCTTTTTATTGCTGTCGATATCAATGAATCGATCAGAGGATTTGCTCTTTTCCTTCATATGTCGGATTTAAAATTTTGCTATCTGGACTATATCGCTGTTTCGCCGGGAAAAGTTTCATCCGGTGTAGGCGGAGCATTATACGAAAGAGTTCGTGAAGAAGCCCGTTACTTAAATGCTACAGGGATATTCTTTGAATGTCTTCCCGATGATCCTGAGCTTTGCCGCGATAAGAGCCTGATTCCTCAGAATCAGAAACGCCTTGCTTTTTATGAAAAGTTCGATGCCCGGCCTATAGCCAATACTCTATACGAGACTACTGTTAATGAAGAGGATGATTGTCCCCCCTATCTGGTGTTTGATGGTTTGGGGAAAACAGATAACATTCCCCGCAAACAGGCAAAAGAAATAATAAGGGCGATTCTCGAAAGAAAATACGGCGATTATTGCCCAGACTGGTATATCAAAAAAATTCTTGATTCTGTTAAGGATGAGCCGGTGTTACTGAGACCCGGTCGATACAGGAAACAAAAAGAAGCCGTGATATTAAATTCACAGTTAAGCGAGAAAAGTAAAATTGTATTATACATAAATGACCAACATAGTATCCACCATGTAAAAGACAGGGGATATGTTGAATCTCCCGTCAGGAT
>JACJXF010000005.1 GCA_020636775.1 Bacteroidales bacterium | reverse complement strand
CTATCTATTCACTTATTTATCCGTACAGAGGTGTACGAAATCTCTTCCTGTTTCTGGTCAGTATATTTTTTTACTGGAAAACCAGCGGGCTTTTCTTCCTCCTGTTGATTTTTACAACCTTTTCAGATTATTATCTGGGGAATCTGATTTACAGAAGTAAAAATACTTTTTCAAGAAAATTATTTGTCAGCATAAGCGTATTTCTGAACCTTGGTATCCTTTCGTATTTCAAGTATTCTTATTTCTTTACATCAACTATTAACCGGATTTTTCATACCGATTTCCGGGTATATAATTTTCTGGCCGATCTTTCAAATTCAGTCGCAGGATCTCATTTCGATATTTCAGCCATTGGACTTCCGGTTGGTATCTCCTTTTTCACTTTCCAGGCCATTTCCTATACGGTGGATATGTACAAGGGAAAAATTCAGCCTGTCAAAAACCTCATCGATTTTGGCTTTTATGTTTCCTTCTTTCCACAGCTGGTTGCGGGGCCAATCGTAAGAGCTTCTGAATTTATTCCCCAGCTTTATAAACGTTTTCACCTCACCATAGAAGAATTTGGATATGCCATTTTTCTGATCCTTAATGGTCTGATGAAGAAAATGTTTATTGGCGATTATCTTGCTGTAAACCTTATTGACCGGGTTTTTTCGAATCCCACTTCCTATACCGGCTTTGAGAACCTTTCAGCACTGTATGCTTATTCACTCCAGGTTTATTGCGATTTTTCGGGCTACACCGACATTGCAATAGGGGTTGCTCTGCTTATGGGATTCAGACTTCCAAAGAATTTCAACTCCCCCTATAAGGCTGATAATGTAGGAAATTTCTGGAAACGCTGGCATATTTCCCTTTCCTCCTGGCTAAAGGATTATCTGTATATTCCGCTTGGAGGAAACCGGCATGGTGAATTCCGGACAAACATTAACCTCATGCTTACCATGCTGATAGGCGGACTATGGCATGGAGCAAGCTGGCAGTTTGTAATCTGGGGTGGTATGAATGGTCTGGGAATACTGGTTTATAAATACTGGAAGAGAATCAGTCCATACGAAAACAGCAATCACTGGGCGGTGCACCTGTGGAAGGTATTTCTCACCTTCAATTTTATAAGCTTTACTCGTATTTGGTTCCGGTCCGATTCAATGGAACATGCTAACCAGCTGTTATCCCAGATATGGCACCATTTTGATCTGTCGGTAATTCCTGATGTAATTTATTCTTTCAGATGGGTTTTTGTGATTATGGTTTTCGGATACATAATGCACTGGCTGCCAAACAGCTTCAAAGCCTGGTACCGGGAGTTTTTCATAAATACACCGATTTATGCCAAGGTTGGGATAGTGTGTCTTACGATTTTTGTAATATATCAGTCGTGGTCTGCCGGGCTGCAGCCATTTATTTATTTCCAGTTTTAGTTACCGGAATTAATCCCATTCACGTTTTTTGGTCGCTTCTTCATAATCCGGATGAACCAGGTATTTTTCAGCCTCCGGGGTCATTCGCGTGTGACCGAAATTATACATATAGGATTTCCAGGTCATGGAATCCCAGTGAATTGCACCGCTTACAGCCTGAAGGTGATGGAATATCCCAAGGTAAAAAAAGAAAAGAAAAAACAACCAGACTGTATATCGCAGCAGGGGTCTGAGCCTTCCAAGACTCTGAATGGCCAAGGCAAAGGGAATACCAAGAAGGCCATAATAATCGATTATAGGACGCATTCCAAATCCTCCGCCATACCACCAGGTCCACCAGCACAGCATAATATAAATGCTTACAGGGATAATTATTATCAGTGGAAGGAACCAGTCTTTCATTTTCTTCAGACTGAGACCTATTCCGATGAGCGAAAATATCATGATAGGGCTGTAAATCAGCCAGCCTTTCCGGAACCCGAATAAACCCCTGAAAATGGCAGGCTCAAGCCAGAAAAATCTCTCCTCCTGTTTATATGAGAAATAGAGTAATTGCCCTGTCTGGTGTTTCCAGTAAATAAACTGGGGCAGCCATACCAGGATTATTCCTGCAATAATTATCAAAAGGAACTGCGGTTTTTTTAACCAGAAAATAATTCTGTTGCCCAGATCTCTGAAACTATGGATTCCAAAAAGAAGTGGGAAAAGAACCATAATGGTGTTGGTTGGCCGGATTAAACTGATTAGTCCGAGCAGCAGACCCATAAAGACTGAAGTAAGCCAGGTAGGTTTTTCCAGCCATTTAAGGCAAACAAAAAGAAAAACCGTTATGGCAGCAAAGGAATAAGTATGACTGATGGTCGTTACCGAAGTATAATGAAACAGGTTGGTTGCACCTCCGATTGATAATAAGCTGATGGCTGTAATAGCATCAGAGAAATATTTTTTAAGAATTTTTCTTAAGAATATAAGGCCAATGAGCAAATAAAGCAGGGGACTAAAGGCAAGACTCATCTGATAAATTTCTGAAAAGCCATCTGCTTCAAATCCGAGAGGGGTTGCAAGCAAATGAGCCGTAATAAAAAAAGGAAAATACAGGTATGCAAGTCCGCAGCTTGTCTTAATTACATATTTGCCATCTTTGGTGGTCTCGGGCCAGTATCTCTGATTGTTTACCTCAGGATTTTCTTTGATAAATCCGAGACTCAGATCGTGGTGAATAAAAAAAGCCGGAAGGTAAGCGTAATATGATATTGTATCCCAGTAAATGATTCCATGTCCCCATTTCCAGGCATGCAGATTACTGGTTTGAAAATAGCTGAATAAAATAACAATGGCAATTGCTATCCTGCTTAGAATAAATTTTGAAAAGCCTTTGAATTTCATGTTATTTGAAGAAAGCGTAACGAAAAATTGTAACAAGCATCTTCAGGGCATCCATGCTTTTAAATTTCTTTCCTTCTGCTTCATTTCGCGGGAAATAATTAACCGGCACCTCTGTGATATTATTTTTCTTTATTCTCAGTGCCTTTAAAATTATTTCTGCTTCAAATCCAAACCGGTTCTCTTTCAGATGCAGCTTATTGTATAATTCCCTGGTGAATAGTTTATATCCACAGGCCATATCGGTTAATTTTACATTTATAAAGATGGAGGTGAGCCAGGTAAAAAAGCGATTGGCCAGATATCGGCGGTAGGAAGACAGGGGTCGCGGAATACCCGGGAGATAACGTGAGCCGTTTACAAATTCAACTTTAAGATTTTTCATTGCCTCAAGCATGACAGGTAAATCATGAGGGTATAGCTCCAGGTCGGCATCCTGTATGAATATTAACTCTCCATTCCCGTGATCGATTCCGTACCTTACGGCAGCTCCTTTTCCTGAGTTTTTCTCCATTTGAAGAAGGGAGTAATGATCTGCCTTTGTCTCGATATATTTTTTAACAGCCGAATAGGAATTGTCGCTGGAACCATCATCAACAATAATTATTTTGGTAGCAGATATGAAATCGGGCATCCTAACATCCTCCAGTAGGTCCAATACCTGGAGAACCAGCTCTTCCTCATTATAGAGAGGTATAACAATGTCTATCGTCATATCAGTATTAAGGCAGATGATTAAAATTCAATAATATTATCCTGAAGCAGGAACATTCGTGCAAAGTACGGATATTATTTTATCTTCAAAAGACTTGGGTTTCAGTTTTTACAGTTATGTTTTGGAAGACTTTTCTTCGAAGATTTAACAGATGATTTAAATGAAGCTGTTTTATCAAGCTGGTTAAAGGAATACTCACAAGGACAAGCCTAATTGGTAATTCCTTATTTTTTGCCAATCGGTTGAGCAAACTGCAACACGTCTTTCCCGCTGATTTCTTTATCACACAGTATAATCAGCCTTTCCAGAACATTTCTGAATTCCCGTATATTTCCCGTCCAGGATATTTCCTGCAGTGCCTTAATGGCATCAGGTGTAATAGTTTTAAGTGGCATTCCATATTCCTCACAAATCAGTTCGTTGAAATGACTGGCAAGCAGGGGAATATCCTCAGTTCTTTCGTTAAGGGAAGGTACACGAATGAGTATTACACTGAGCCTGTGGTAAAGGTCTTCCCGGAAGTTATTTTTCGCAATTTCTTCTTTCAGGTTTTTGTTGGTTGCCGCGATAATCCTGACATTCACATTGATATCGGAATCAGAGCCTACACGTGTTATCTTGTGCTCCTGAAGCGCACGCAGCACTTTGGCCTGAGCCGAGAGGCTCATATCGCCAATTTCATCCAGGAATAGGGTACCTCCGTCAGCCTGTTCGAATTTACCTTTTCTCTGTTTGATGGCAGAGGTAAAAGCTCCCTTCTCGTGTCCAAAGAGTTCACTTTCAATCAATTCGGATGGAATTGCAGCGCAATTGACTTCAACAAAGGATTTGGATGCTCTTTCACTTTTCTCATGCAGCCATCGGGCTACAAGCTCTTTTCCTGTACCATTGTCGCCGGTTATCAGAACACGGGCATCAGTGGCAGCCACTTTCTCGATCATATCCTTAACCAAAAGTATAGCAGGGGATTCACCTACCATATCAAGCGTCTTTTTAACCTTTTTCTTGAGTACAGTGGTTTCGGTTATAAGACTTGATTTATCCATGGCGTTGCGGATGGTAATCAGCAGGCGGTTAAGATCAAGCGGTTTCTGAATGAAATCGTAGGCTCCTCGTTTTATGGCAAATACTGCGTTTTCCACATTCCCATGCCCTGAGATCATTATTACCTGGGTGTCGGATTCTTTTTCAATTATTTTTTCAAGGACCTCCAGTCCATCCATTTCAGGCATTTTAATATCACAAAGCACAATATCGTATTTACTCTGGGCAAACATTTCAAGTCCTTCAGGACCGCTGGATGCAAGGTCCACTTCATGACTTTCATACTGGAGTATCTCCTGCAGGGTTGTCCTTATGCTCTTCTCATCATCTATCACCAATATTTTCGCCATATAATACTATTTTCAAAGATTTAATATTTCTGCTATTACTCCTTCTTTCAGTGCGTAATCCGATTGGATAATTTTTTGAATTCCGCATTCTGAAAGGCTGATATTTATAAAGATGCTAGCCAGCACAATCATTTCAACACGAACAGGTTCCATGCCCTGCATTTTTCTTCTTTCTTCTATACTGGATGGCAAAAGGAGATTATGTATAGACTGGTAGTCTTCGTAAGAAATCTCCCTGGAGGCTTTGTCGTCTTTTTTATACTTTCCGGAGTAGCGGTGCTGAATTAAGGCAGAGATTGTTTCAAAGGAACCCGAAGCCCCAACCAGTACTTTTGGTTTAAATTTCTTTGCAGCCTCAAATAATTCCTTCAGTTCAGTTTTTAAATAAGATTCAAGTTCCTGAATCTCATCTTTGGAAATTGGATCCGAGGGATTAAAGGTTTCAAGAAGCCGGGCCATACCCAGGTTAAAGCTATGCTTCCATAGGATTTCCTTCTTATTTGCAATTATAAACTCATTGCTTCCCCCTCCGATATCCAGGATAAGAACGGGCTGGCTATCCATTTCAAAGGAAAGCCTGACGCCCCGGTAGATCATTTCTGCTTCCCGTTCCCCGGGAATTATCAGCACATATATTTCGAACTTTTGCTGAACAGCATGTATGAAATCCTTACCGTTTGATGCATCCCGAATGGCTGATGTGGCAAAGGCATAAATTTTATGAACGTTATATTCCCTGACACGTTCAAGGTGACGCTCAATAGCTGTAAGTCCTCTTTCGAAGGCTTGCTCTGTGATGATTTTTTTTGTTATTCCTCCCTCGCCAAGCTTAACGGCCTCCTTGGCGGTATGGAGAACATGTAATTTATTTTCATCACTTATTTCAGCAATTAACAGATTAAAGGTATTGGTCCCGAAATCGAGAATGGCAACACGGTTGATTTCATTATTATCCGGATATATCATTATGGTCTTAATTTTTATACCTGAGCCATTTCCAAATTTCGCTGTAGGATGATTTTTTGCCGTACATGAGTATTCCTGTACGATAAATTTTACCAGCCATCCAGGTTGACCCGATAAAGGTGATTATTAAGATAACAGCGGACAGAATAATCTCCCAGGCTGCAGGATGGAATGGAATCCTCACCATCATTACAATGGGCGAAGTCAGGGGAATAAGACTGAACCAGAAGGCTATCTGACCTTCAGGATTATTGATTGTGTTAATCATTACGAATATGGCAATGATAAGGGGTAAGGTTACAGGAAGCATAAACTGCTGAGTATCTGCCTCACTGTCGACTGCCGAACCAATGATTGCGAAGAAGGAAGCATACAAAAGGAAGCCTCCGATAAAGTAAAAAATGAACATTCCCAGAATAAGGACAAAGTTTACGTTTTTTAGAGAAGAAAAAATCTCTTCAAGCATCTGGGGTTTGGCCTCGGTATATTTAATTGCTGACTCATCTACCTGCTGTCCGCTCATTACATCCTGTGAAAGTGCCTGTTCCGTTGGAGTTTTTGACATTTCAGGAAATACTACCTTCTGAACACCTCCGATAAATACTATGGTAAGCAGTACCCATAAAACAAACTGGGTCAGTCCCACAAGACCAATTCCAATGATTTTCCCCATCATAAGCTGGAAGGGGCGGACCGATGAAACAATAACTTCAACAATCCTGCTTGTTTTTTCTTCAATAACGCCGCGCATAACCTGGGCCCCAAAAAGGAATATGAAAAAATACACCAGCATCCCGCTTCCATAACCTATACCCATGGCAAGTCCGGTATTGCTCTCTTTTTCCTTTCCATCATCTCCCCAGATAATATTCCGGAGGTTAATATCCGTTTTAACAGATTTTAAAATCTCATCAAGATTTTCAATATTGTTGGCCTTAAGTTTTTGTCTTTCAATCTCTTTCTCAAGGGAGTTTTTAATATGCATACTTACCGACATGCTGGGCTGCTTGTCGGAGTATAAAATGCTCGCATTTGAAGCCAGAATGTTATGGGGGATAAAGAGGATGGCACTGTATCCCGACTGACTGAAATTCTGCTGGAGTTCTTTAAGGCTGACACCTTCAGGGTAAGCAAATTTTATGTATTCTGTTTCCGGAAGGGCTTTGTAAAAAATATTTGTACTGTCTGCCACTGCAATGGTTTTTACATCAGTGTCTTCCATGGTAGCAAGCCAGGCAGGAACAACCATAAAGGCTGCAAACAATAAAGGGCCCAGAATTGTCATAACCAGAAATGACTTTTTTCTTACCCTGGAAAGGTATTCTCTTTGAATGATAAGGAAGATTTTTTTCATTCTCGTCTGTTTTATTTTTTTTCAGCTCAGGTGCTTTCTGAAAGCGGGCAGGTTTATCAATTTTGGTTTCATACAGAAAAAAAATGAACCCGCCGGATATCAGGCCACCTGATTTTTCTTATTAGTTTCTTCTACCACCCTTATAAAAACATCGTTCATGGAAGGTATGAGCTCATTAAAAGACACGACAGTAACGTGTTTTATAAGTTCCTTTAAAAGCCGGTTGTCTGTATCTTCACCCGAAGCTTTTATGCTGGCAAGATTCACATGGTGGTTTGTTTTATTGCTGAGCAGCTCATATCCGGGGCCCAGACTGCTTTCCAGTTTCTGAGGATCCCCCTGATAACTTAATTCATAGACATTGGTACGATATGTTTTTTTTATATCATAAATCTGTCCTTCGAGGATTACCTCAGACTTATTGATCAGACTTATATGATCGCAGAGTTCTTCAACGCTGCTCATATTGTGGGTGGAAAAAATTATGGTGGCTCCCTTGCTTTTTAATTCAAGAATTTCATTTTTCAGGAGGTTTGCATTGATAGGATCAAATCCACTGAAAGGCTCATCAAAAATAAGCAATTTCGGCTCATGTATGATGGTGGTAATAAACTGAATTTTTTGTTGCATACCTTTTGAAAGCTCTTCCACTTTTTTGTTCCACCAGTCGATTATCTCGAATTTCTGAAAAAGGTATTTCAGTTTTTTCATGGCATCGTTCTTCGAGAGGCCCTTTAACTGAGCAAGATATAATGCCTGCTCCCCAACCTTCATTTTTTTATAGAGTCCTCTTTCCTCCGGAAGGTAACCAATCTGGTAAATATCGTCGGCTTTCATTTTCCTTCCCCCGAAATACAATTCCCCCTCATCGGGAGCCGTAATCTGGTTAATTATTCTGATTAAAGTGGTTTTTCCGGCGCCGTTCGGACCCAGTAAACCGAAAATACTGTTTTCCGGTACCGATATAGAAACCTTATTAAGAGCACGATGATTGGAAAATTGTTTGACGATGTCTGTTGCCTTAAATAGCTCCATAGAGATAATTTTTATTCAAAAAAGTTCCGCATGCGGTCAAAAAATGTTTTATCATTTTTATCAGGATTGGGAATAAAGTTAGAAGATTCTTTCAGTTTTTCAAAAACTTTGTACTCCTCCTTGCTGAGATTTCGGGGAATCCAGACGGATATGGAAATCAAAAGATCTCCCTTGCCATAGCCATTCACATCAGGTAATCCTTTGCCTCTGATTCTCAATATCTTTCCCGGTTGAGTTCCTGCATCAATTTTAATCTTAATTTTTCCGTCAATGGTTGGAATTTCAACTGTGGTGCCGGTAACAGCATCAGGAATCGTTAAATACATATTGTAAAGCAGGTCGTTGCCATCACGGATAAGCTGCGGGTGCGGTTCTTCTGTTATAAGAACCAGGAGATCTCCGTTAACACCTCCGCGTCGGGCAGCGTTTCCTTTACCTGACACCTTTAGCTGCATGCCTTCACCTACACCGGCAGGTATGGAAAATGAAATAGTCTCCTCGGTGCTGATTATACCTTCACCGTAGCACTTATTACACTTGCTGGAGATTATTCGGCCTTCGCCATTACAGGTCGGGCAGCTGGTTGTAGTTTGCATGGCACCCAGAAAAGTGTTGGCCACACGGGTTACCTGTCCTTTTCCGTTACAGGTTGTACAGGTATTGTATGATGAGCCGTCTTTCGCACCGGTTCCTGAGCAGGTATCGCAGGAAACGTATTTCTTAACTTTTATTTTTTTCTCAACCCCTTTTGAAATTTCTTCAAGATTGAGTTTAACTTTTACCCTGAGGTTAGAGCCTTTATTTTGTCTGGGCTGGGATTGTCTGCCACCACCAAACCCGCCAAACCCGCCAAATCCGCCAAAAATATCCCCAAAATGTTCGAAGATATCCTCAACGGTCATGCCTCCCGAAAAACCTCCGCCGCCGCCTCCGTTGCTGAATGCTGCATGCCCATACTGATCATATTTGGCTTTTTTCTGAGGGTTTGACAAGATATCGTAAGCCTCAGCAGCTTCCTTGAATTTATTCTCAGCTTCTTTGTTATCAGGATTCTTATCGGGATGGTATTTCAATGCCATTTTTCGGTAGGCTTTTTTAATCTCCTCCGCACTGGCATTCTTTGATACCTCCAAAACTTCGTAATAATCTCTTTTTGCCATATTTTTTCCTTTATTCCCCGATCACAACTTTTGCAAAACGAAGTACTTTATCATTCAGGTAATATCCTTTTTGAACCACATCCACAACCTTTCCCTGTAATTCCTTATTAGGTGCAGGAATCTTCGTAATGGCTTCATGGAGATCTGTATTAAAATCCAGATTTAAGGCTTCTATCTCTTTAATACCCTGCTGAGTCAATGTTTCTTTAAGTTTATTGTATATCAGCACAATACCATCCTTAACCGCCTCTATATCTTTGGAAGTTTGCATGGCAAGCATTGCTCTCTCAAAGTCGTCAAGAACCGGAAGAACCTTAATGATGGTATCCTCTCCGCCTGATTTCAGTAATTCAGATTTTTCCCTTAGGGTTCTTTTCCTGTAATTATCGAACTCAGCCGAAAGGCGCAAATATTTATCCTGACTCTCCTTCAGCTTGTTTTCGGCAGCTTCAAGCTGTGATTTAAGCTTTTCCAGTTCATCCGAAGCTTTCGGCCCGGCAGTTGATTTATGTTTTTGATTTTTATTTTTATCCTTTGAAGTATCAGGTTTGGTGCTTCCTGTATTAACTTTTCTGACCATTCTTTATAGTATTAAATGTGACCCCTTGCTTATTACAAATAGTTTGCCATTAATCTCATTGACGACAATTTGACAGTTGAAAAAATCTGATGCATGATTTTTGTCAGGAAGTGACAAAAATCGCATGTTCCGAATATAATCCACAAAAAAAGACCATGGTGTTTCCATGGCCTTTAATGTTTTTGCAAATTGTCCGTGAAAATTACTTCTTCAGTTCTGTAAGCTTTAATCCCAGTGCTTCTCCACGCAGATTTGTGGCAAGTATAATTCCGTTTCCGTCGATAAGAAAGTTAGATGGAATGGATCTTACCTGGTACATGGCTGCCGGTACTGACTGCCATCCGTTCAGATCACTGACATGTGAGGGCCAGAAAAGATTATCGGATTTGATAGCCCCGATCCATCTGTCTTTTTGCTGATCAAGAGATACACTGTAAATGGTAAATCCTTTACCGCCATTGAAATCTTCATCTTTATAAAGACCATAGGTAGCCACAAGATTTGGATTTTCAACCCTGCAGGGAGGACACCATGATGCCCAGAAATCAATTAAAACCAGCTGTCCCCTTAAAGAGGAAAGCTTAATGATATCTCCCTCCGGAGAAGGAAATTCGAGTTCAGGAGCCTTGTTGCCAACCTCAAGACCAACTTTTACGTCGGAGGTTTCCTCTGTTTTTGCAGGAGGAGTAGTTGCCTGTTTTGCTCCATCACCCTGAACTGATGAACAATTGGCCGTGGTAACTGCAATGCCAAGACCAACCAATACTAATACTTTTTGAATCATGTTTTTAATAATTAATATCTATATATGTAAATCTTTGCAAATATAAACAAAATATATGCCAGAGGTATTAAGGCTTTGTTAAAAATTGTTTTCCAATGTAAGGCATGGAATCCCTCCCAATAAAAAAAATATCATTATGCGTTTACAGGAGGTTCAGATTCTGGTAATTTTGGCTCCCAGTTGGTTAAGACGATGGTCGATATTTTCATAGCCCCGATCAATCTGTTCGATATTGTGAATGGTGCTGATTCCTTCTGCTGACATGGCAGCAATGAGAAGGGCAACTCCTGCACGGATATCGGGGGATGTCATGGTGGTAGAGCGAAGTTTGATCTTTCCGTCAAGACCAATAACCGTTGCCCGGTGGGGATCGCATAAAATAATTTGTGCACCCATGTCAATAAGCTTGTCAACGAAGAACAATCGGCTTTCAAACATTTTCTGATGCACGAGTATGCTTCCCTTTGCCTGGGTGGCAATTACCAGGATAACACTTAGCAGGTCGGGAGTGAGTCCCGGCCAGGGTGCATCAGCAATGGTAAGAATGGCGCCATCGATAAAAGTATCTATCTCATAATGCTCTTGTTCAGGGATATAGATATCATCTCCCCTGAATTCCATTTCAATTCCCATCCGCCTAAATGATTCAGGAATAATTCCCAGCATATCGAGTCTGACGTTTTTAATAGTCAGTTCAGAATGAGTCATGGCAGCCATCCCAATGAAACTTCCTATTTCAATCATATCCGGAAGAATGGTATGATCAGTTCCTTTGAGAGTTTTGACTCCCTCTATAGTCAGAAGATTCGAGCCTATTCCGGAAATGTTTGCCCCCATCCGGTTAAGCATCAGGCAAAGCTGCTGAATATAAGGTTCGCAGGCGGCGTTGTATATGGTTGTTTTTCCTTTTGCCAGAACGGCAGCCATGATAATATTGGCAGTTCCGGTAACGGAAGCTTCATCCAGAAGCATATAGCATCCTTTGAGCTCTTTTGCTTCGACTGTATAAAAATAGTTTGCTGAATCGAAATTAAACTTTGCTCCCAGGTTTTGAAAACCAAGAAAATGGGTATCGAGTCTACGTCGGCCGATTTTGTCTCCTCCGGGCTTGGGAATAAAGGCTTTGCCAAAGCGACCTAACAGGGGACCGACGATCATCACCGATCCTCTGAGGGCAGTGCTTTTTTGATAGAAATCATCTGTCTCCAGGTAGTTAAGATTTACATCTGAAGCTGTAAAAGTATATTTGGATGAAGAGTGCTTTTTTACCTTTACTCCCATATCGGTGAGAAGGTCTATGAGCTTGTTTACATCGAGAATATTGGGGATATTCGAAATAGTTACTGCTTCCGAGGTGAGAAGTGTTGCACAAAGAATCTGAAGGGCTTCGTTTTTTGCCCCCTGAGGGACAATGCTACCCTGTAATTTATGACCCCCTTCGATGCGGAAGCTGCTCATAAGCTACTATTTCTTTTTAATCGGTTTTTTCTTGCGGCTCTTGTTGAGGATATCCCGTGTTTCCGACAATTTAATGGTTTCAACACTAAGATCTATTTTTCCTTTTGAAATATCCTTCAGATCAAGAAAAATATGTTCGTCGTTTACTACCTCGCGATTCCAGGTAAGATAGGATTTTTTCATATGGTTAGCCAGCATATGAATCAGATTTTCCTTTTCTTCGCCTTCTTCCATCTCAACTGCCTTGCTTACCATTTGCTCCATATATTTACCATAATGTTTGAAGCGAATACCTCCCTGGTTGTAGGTAAGAGGTTTTGGTTTTTCAATGAGCTTGGCTCTTTCAATAGTCTCGTAGGGTGAATCTATATCCAGTTCAAAATTTGCAATAATAGCAAGGTGATCCCAGAGTTTGTGTTTGAAATCCGCAATGTCACGCAGGTGAGGGTTCAGATTTCCCATAATGCTAATAATGGTGCGGGCAGCCTTATTTCTTTCGTCCCTGTCTTCAATGGTCTTGATATGATCTACCATCTTCTGCACATTTCGGCCGTATTCGGGAAGATCCATCTTCTTTCGACCTGTATTGTAATCGTAATCCATTTTATAAATTTTATGCAAAGCTAAGCTTAATTACTTTAGTTCACAATTTTTAGTTTTGCAAATTTCAGAAGGAGTTGCTTTTTACCATGCCCAGGGAACTCTACAGTTGCCTTATCACCTTCGAGAATAAGCACTTCACCGATTCCGAACCGGGGGTGTTCAACATGCTGACCGGGTCTTATCTGGGATGGATCGGACGATTCAGTGCTGCCATTCTGAACGGGCTTATCCATTCTTACAAGCCTTCTTTCTTTTAAAAAGCCTGTTGATGCGGCTCCGGAACCATATGGCTTTGAGGTTTTTGAAAAATCATTTCCCGTGTTGGGTTTTGGTTGAGGGCCTGAATTTAAGGGAAGAGGATAGTCGAGGTAAGTTTCCGAAATTTCTGAGATAAACCGGCTTGGGTTGCAATTCCCCAGCAGGCCCCACTTATATCGGGTGTTTGCATAGCTCAGGCTTATGCTGTCTTCTGCGCGGGTGAGGGCAACATAGAATAAGCGGCGCTCTTCCTCAAGATCAGAGGGTAGAGTGACTGACATATGAGACGGGAAAAGCTCTTCTTCCACTCCCACAATACAAACATGTTTGAATTCCAGTCCTTTGGCAGAATGAATGGTCATGAGGGTTACCCTGTTGTAGTCCTCCGGTTTTTCAGTATCGGCATCCGTCAGCAAGGTTACGGTTTGAAGGTAGTCTGCCAGACCGCGCTGTGTTTCCTCTTCAGGGGATTCAGTGAATTCACGAATACCATTTAAAAGGGCCTCAGCATTCTCGTAACGACTGATTCCCTCAGGAGTTTTGTCATCCCGGAGTTCTTTCAGGATACCCAGGGAAGAAAGCAGGGTGAAGGCAATATCGAAAGCTTCCATCTCATCCAGCTTAGCCATGTATTCGTTTATGAAATCTTTAAAAGCCTGAATTTTAGAAATTACCCCTTTATTGAAATTGGCCTGCATCAGGGAATCGTTTCCGATAACATCCCATATAGTCAGATTCATAGCCAGGGCGAGTTCTTCGAGTTTCAAAACCGTTGTTTTCCCGATTCCTCTCAGGGGATAATTGATGATCCTTTTAAAGGCCTCCTCATCGGCTGTATTGACAATCAGTTTGAAATATGCCAGTATATCTTTTATCTCTTTTCTCTGGAAAAATGATACCCCGCCATATATTTTATAGGGAATGTTCATTTTCCGGAGCGATTCTTCAAAAATCCTCGACTGTGCATTGGTACGGTAAAGAATGGCGATATCCTTATACTGGTATTGTTTTGCAAACAGGAGATCTTTTATGAGGCTGGCAATCAAAAACCCTTCTTCATTATCAGCCCGTGCTTCAATAATTCGTATTTTCTCGCCTTCTGCTTTTTCGGAATAAACTTTTTTGTGTATCTGATCCCTGTTGTTGGCAATAACTGAATTTGCTGCATTGACGATGGTCCGTGTGGAACGGTAATTACGCTCCAGTTTGTGAATTACCGCTTCCGGATAATCTCTTTTAAAGTTTAAAATATTCTCAATCCTTGCTCCCCGGAATGAATAAATGCTCTGAGCATCGTCGCCCACAACACATACATTGCTGTGATTTTCTGCAAGTCTTTTTATAATAAGATACTGACTGTAATTTGTATCCTGATATTCATCCACAAGAATATAGCGAAAAGCCTGCTGATACTTTTGAAGGATTTTGGGGTGGTCCCTGAAAAGTATATTGGTATTGAGCAGGAGATCGTCGAAATCCATGGCGCCGGCTTTCCTGCAACGGGCGGCGTAGTGCTTGTATATTACAGCCATCATGGGTCGCCTGCTGGCATTATCGCGGGTGGCTATCTCTGAGCTGGCAGCATATGCCTCAGGAGTAACCAGGTTGTTTTTTGCGTTCGAAATACGACCCAGTACTTCCGAGGTTTTATAAATTTTATCATCAAGCTTCATCTCCTTGACGATTGTCTTTATAAGGTTTTTGGAGTCGGTGGTATCATAAATGGTGTAATCGGAAGGATAGGAGAGGGCGGCCGATTCAATTCTGAGGATGCGTGCAAAAACCGAGTGAAAAGTCCCCATCCAGAGCTTGCGGGCAGCATCCCTGCCAACCAGGTCGGCAATTCTGGTTTTCATCTCATTGGCAGCCTTGTTGGTAAAGGTCAGGGCCAGGATGCTTGCCGGGTGAACCCCTTCGGTAAGCATATGTGCAATCCTGTAGGTGAGTACACGGGTTTTCCCTGAGCCTGCTCCGGCAATTACCAGTGACGCTCCCTTATAATTAAAAACAGCCTCCTGCTGTTCCTTATTTAAATCTTTTATCAGTTCCCTCACAATGTCTTTTTTCAGTCCGCCAAAATACTATTTGAAATTCTTTTAATGGGGAGAAAAGGGAAAAACTTTTCAACCTTTCTTACACAGGGTACTCTGTGTAGATTATTTGTTACACAAAGCTCCTCAGAGGGTTAGATTATGTATCTCTTTAATCCATTCTTTAGCAGGGTGACATTAAAATTAATTAGTAAACCCACAGGTTTTTTAGCAAGCTTCATATATGTTAATATCTGTGCTTCATGAACCGGAGCAAATGACTCAATTGTTTTTAATTCGAGTACAACTAAGTCTTCAACTAATATATCAATTCTGTACCCACAATCCAATCTTATATTTTTATAGGTAATTGGAACAGAAAATTGTCTTGAAGTTTTTAAACCTGCACTTTTTAATTCGAAATCCAGTCATTCCTCATATGTTGATTCCAATAATCCGGGACCAAGGTTTTTATGTACATCGATTGCGGCTCCAATTATAATTTTTGTGATTTGATTAATTTCCATGATTTTAAGGATAAATAAGTGAATTGTTTAACATTTTTCTTCCATATTCTCAAATAATCAATTTATTCTCGGTGTTTCTTTGTGAAATAATATTTTTGCACAGACCCCAAAGAGGCTGAAGGTTTTTATGTATTATTATTAGAACATGAATATTTATTCTTAATATGATTAATACCAAAAAATCAGCCAGCAACACATAGTTTTTTTTAATATTGGAGTTAAAATATAAATTCAGATATTTGTATAAAATAAATTCCCCGTCCTTGAGTTATCATTATTCAAACAAAACTTCTTGAAAATTCCATTTTTATATAAGGGTATTCGATGTTGCATGCTACATGCCCGTGCTCGTACTCACATTTCCGCTCTCACTCTCACCCTCACTCTTACTATTGCTTCTCTCTCTGCCCAGATTTCATCTCCATCTGCCAATGGATCAAAATTGCTAAGCTACCCGGTATACAGCGGAAATGACATGGCCTTTGCGTTTTATTCTCCCTCCGGTACTGAAAAGGGTAGTCTTATTGCCTCATTATTGCCCAATGCCGGTTTAAATTTCGACTGGACCCAATACAACCAGGTCTCAGGGAACTTTGATATTCCCCTGCTTTCCGAAACAGGACTTTCACAATCAACCCTCAGTAATCTGGGAAGCGGTGGTTACCGCGTTCATTTATATAACGGTGTTGATGTGGATACCAGTTTTACCGCCTGGGTTTTTATTGATAAGCTGCAGGTTTCTGTTACCAAGGATTTTCTTGGTCAGGTACCCCAGACATATTTTACCTGCGATTTTCTCACATTGAGTGGGTTTGTAACTCCCGACACATTTCGCTACTACGATCCGGTAAGCAAGGAAGAAGTAATTGCTGTGAATGGTTTTACCTTTTTATGGACATCCGATAATCCGGATTTAAAAATTCCCAATGCTTCCAGGGTACTGGATCCGAACACTACCTACAAACCTCCATATAAGGATACCTGGTATATTCTTACGGCAACTGATAGTTTTGGTGTGCAGGGAGTTGACTCTGTATTATATATATCTAACCAGGTTGGACCGGATCCGGTGCTTGAACCCTGGTTTACCATGCAGATGTTAAATAAGGAAGTTGATCCAAGAGTTTTTGAGGATGCTCCTTCACCGGTGCAGGGTGACGCACCTATGATTATTAAATTTACCAATAAATCTATAAATGGATTCAGTTATGAATGGATATATTCCGATAGCGCCAGATCCGACATCTTCTCAAATGAATTTACTACTTCTGTTGAATACCAGCCGGAGCACATTTATAAGATACCAAATGATTATTATCCTGCTCTGGTTGTCACATCAGCTGCAGGTTGTATTGACACATTTTCACTTACCGACCCGATTGTTGTTCTCCCAAGCATTCTGGAGGTTCCCAATGTCTTTTCTCCCAATGAAGATGGTTTGAATGATTTTTTCAATGTTAAGTCTCAGTCAATTAAGGAGTTTGATATACGGATTTTTGACAGGGCAGGTAAATTGGTTTACAAGGAATATATAACAGATATGTATACCTGGGATGGATGGAATGGGAATGTGTTAAATTCAACACGAAAAGCATCCCCGGGAGTCTATTTTTGGGTAATCACCCCAACCGGATGGGATTCAAAATCCTTTGGTAAGGAAGTCAAAAGAGGAACCGTCTACCTTTACCGCTAGCTGGAATAATCTGATTTTCTTATAAAAAATTAAGCCTGTCCGACGACCCAAAGGCAATCAGACAGGCTTTTTTATTAAATTCCGGCAAATCTAAGCTCGCTCCACTCTCAATCACGCTCTCAATCCCACTCTCACACTCACACTCGCTCTCCTACCCACACACTCACTCTCCCTTTCCTATTCTTCGTCAGCTTCTTCCTCATAAGCTTTCAGCAAGGCTTCCTGAACGTCGCCCGGAACCTGAGCGTATTCGCTGTACTTCATGGAATATATTGCGCGGCCACTTGTTATGGAACTAAGTGAAGTACTGTATTTATTCATTTCAGCAAGAGGAACTTTGGCTGTTATCTTTTCAAATCCTTTTTCACTGCTCATTCCCTGCACTATTGCTCTTCTTCCCTGGAGGTCACTCATTACATCTCCCATACGATCGCCCGGAACCAGCACTTCAACCAGGTAAATAGGTTCAAGGATTTTTGGTCCGGCGTTTTTAAAGGCCTGACTAAAGGCATTACGACCAGCAAGACGGAAGGATATTTCGTTTGAATCCACAGGGTGCATCTTACCATCGTAAACGAATACCCGGATATCCCTGGCGTAGGATCCTGTAAGCGGACCTGTTTCCATTTTCTCCATAATCCCTTTCAGGATTGCAGGCATAAATCTGGCGTCGATTGATCCTCCAACGATACAGTTATAATATACCAGTTTACCGCCCCATGGAAGTTCATGTTCTTCTTTTCCCCTGAGAGAAAGCTTCATCTCCTTACCATTTGCCTTAAATGTCTCGGGTTCTTTTGCACCCTCAATAAAGGGCTCAATAAGCATATGAACTTCACCGAACTGACCAGAACCCCCCGACTGTTTCTTATGCCTGTAGTCGGCCTGAGCCGACTTGGTAATAGTTTCCCTGTAAGGAATTTTGGGTGTAAGGTACTCGGTATCTATTTTATAGATATTGTCGAGATGCCACTTTACAATATTTAAATGGTACTCACCCTGACCCGATAGAATAATTTGCTTCAATTCCTTCGAATATTCGATAAGAAGTGTTGGATCTTCCTCATGGATACGGTTGAGGGCTTCACCAAGCTTCTCATCATCACTTTCATTCAAGGGACGAATTGCAGTGCGGTATTTGGGTTCCGGGTAGGGAGTATGCGGAAAATTGATGTTGCTGCTGGCACCCAGGGTATCGCCAGTCTTTGTTGATTTTAATTTTACAGTTGACCCGATATCACCCGCAACCATTTTTGAAAGTTTCTCCCTGTGCTTACCGGCGGCTGCAAAAATCTGAGAAAGCCTTTCCTGTTTTGACGAACGGGCATTAACCAGGTCCATGCCTTCGCTGATTTCACCCGACATTACTTTAAAATAGTTTACCTCACCGATATGTGGTTCAATGGTAGTTTTAAAAACAAACAAGGCAGCCGGGCCTTTTGGATCGCATTTAATTTCGTTACCACTTTTATCTTTCGGTGCAGGAAGCTGGTCGGGAGACGGAGCTACATTTGAAATGAATTCCATTAGTCTGCCAACGCCTATATTTTTCTTCCCGGAAACACAAAAAACGGGATACATACCTCTGTTTAAAAGACCAACGGAAATACCTTTTCTCATTTCATCTTCAGTAAGAGTCTCCTTTTCGAAGAAAAGCTCCATCAGATTCTCATCATTCTCTGCGGCCTTTTCAATAAGTTCGGCCTTTAGTTCTGTGGCTCTGTCAAGCTCGTCTGCAGGTATATCCAGAATTTCAGGTTTTCCCCCGTCAGCCGGATATTTTAATAACTTCATTTTTATAAGGTCAATTATGGAATTAAAACCGGGGCCTGCGTTAACAGGGTATTGTATGCCGGCTATTTTTCCCCTGAACCTTTCATTAAGCATTTCAAGGGATTTTTCGTAATTGGCCTTATCGTGATCCAGATGATTGATTGCAATAATTAATGGCTTTTGAAATTTTTCCACCCAGCGGTTATGAATCTCGGTACCTACTTCAATACCATTCTGTGCGTTTATTAAAAGGAGAGCTGAGTCGGCTATATGCAATCCCGAGATGGTTCCGCCAACAAAATCATCAGAACCAGGAACATCTATAAAATTGATCTTTTTATCATTATATTCTGTATAGAGAACTGTTGAAAATATGGAGGATTCATTTTCATGTTCAATCAGGTTGAAATCGGATACAGTATTCTTGCTGGCTATGTCTCCCCTGCGATCTATAATGCCACCTTCAAAAAGCATGCTTTCGGCCAGGGTTGTTTTTCCCGAGCCTGCATTTCCAAGGAGCACAATGTTCTTAATCTGGTTTGTAAGGTATGTTTTCATTGAGGAATAAGATTAGATAATAGTGTGTTTTATAGTATTAATTATTGTTTACAATGAGGCTTTTCTTTAGGCGAATTGCAAATGTAATAATTTTTATAATTCCACCAAGTTGGTCGAAAATCTTAAAAAATTTTCCATAATGCGAATGGATCACGGAGAATCGGGAGGCAGTTTTTGTGTTTTTTCTGCTGAAACTTTAATGGGATAGCAGAGATTATTTTAAAAATGAGGATAAGCGTTGAAATAGCCGAAAAATTTGTATAAAAATTATTGTTTTTTTAAAAAAAGGAATACCTTTGCAACCCGTTTTGGGAAAAAATATTTAACAATAAGAATTAGTTTATATGCCAACAATTCAGCAATTAGTTAGAAAAGGTAGGAAAAAGATTGTTGATAAGAGTAAGGCTCCGGCCTTGGATTCTTGTCCTCAGCGCAGAGGTGTATGTGTCAGAGTTTACACTACAACTCCAAAGAAGCCGAATTCAGCAATGCGAAAAGTAGCCAGGGTAAGGTTGACTAACCAGAAGGAAGTTAACGCTTACATTCCGGGCGAAGGACACAATCTCCAGGAACACTCCATTGTTCTTATAAGAGGCGGCAGGGTTAAAGACCTTCCCGGTGTGAGGTATCACCTGATCCGCGGAGCTCTCGATGCTTCAGGAGTTGAAGGTCGCTCACAGAGACGTTCAAAATATGGTACCAAAAGGCCTAAGAAAAAATAATTAATCGTTTAGTAAGAAATGAGAAAATCGAAACCCAAAAAGAGAATCATTTTACCCGACCCGAAATTCGGAAGTCCGGAAGTAACAAGGTTTGTGAACAATCTTATGATTGAGGGTAAAAAAAGTATCTCTTATACCATTTTTTATGATGCCATAAAAATGGTTGAGGAAAAAATGAAGAATGCAGACAAACCTGCTTTGGAAATCTGGAAACTGGCTATTGAAAACATTACTCCCCAGGTTGAGGTTAAGAGCCGCCGGGTTGGAGGAGCTACTTTTCAGGTGCCTCAGGAAATTCGTGCCGACAGGAAGACTTCCATAGGTATGAAAAACCTTATTTTCTTTGCTCGTAAGCGCACAGGTCGTTCTATGAGCGAAAAACTGGCTGCCGAAATAATGGCCGCTTATAACAATGAAGGTGGAGCATATAAGAAAAAAGAAGATACCCACAGAATGGCTGAAGCAAACAAAGCATTTGCTCATTTCAGATTTTAATTAAGAACAGAATAGATAGCGGAAGAAGAATAGAGATGAAACAGGATCTGAAATATACAAGGAATATTGGTATCATGGCCCACATTGATGCGGGAAAAACCACTACAACAGAACGTATTCTGTTCTATACTGGTATTACCCACAAGATAGGTGAAGTTCACGACGGGGCAGCTACCATGGATTGGATGGTGCAGGAGCAGGAGAGAGGAATAACAATTACTTCCGCTGCAACAACAACATATTGGAATTATCTGGATAAAGATTATAAGATTAATATAATTGACACTCCCGGTCACGTTGATTTTACCGTTGAGGTGGAACGTTCACTTCGCGTACTCGATGGTGCCGTTGCCGTATTTTGCGGTGTTGGCGGTGTTGAGCCACAGTCGGAAACCGTTTGGCGCCAGGCTGATAAATATAAAGTACCCAGAATAGCCTTTATTAATAAACTCGACAGGGTTGGATCTGATTACCTCAGGGTGGTCAGTGAATTAAGGGATAAGCTGGGAGCTAATGCAATTCCTCTTCAGATACCTATCGGTTCCGAGGAAAATTTCCGTGGTGTTATTGACCTTATTCACAGAAAAGCCGTTATTTGGCATGATGATCAGACCCTGGGAACTACCTATGAATTGCAGGATGTTCCTGCTGACATGGTTGATGAGGTTGAAGAATGGAGAGAAAAACTTATTGAGGCAGTTTGCATTTCTGATGATAAATTGCTTGAGAAATTTCTGGAAGACAGAGATTCTATTACTGTAGAAGAATTCATGAGCTATGCTCGCCGCGCAACCATCAAAATGGAAATTGTTCCCGTTTTTGCCGGTTCCGCTTTTAAAAATAAAGGAGTTCAGCGTTTACTCGATGGAATCGTTGCACTTTTACCTTCGCCTCTTGATATTGATGCGGTTGTTGGTATCAACCCCGAAACTGAAAAAGAAGAATCCAGACCACCGGATCCTGAAGCTCCCTTTGCAGGTTTAGCCTTTAAGATTGCAACCGATCCATTTGTTGGAAGGGTTACCTATGTTAGAGTTTACTCAGGTGTTTTGAGAGAAGGAACCATGGTATTTAATACCAGGACCGGTAAAAAAGAAAGGGTAAACCGTCTGTACCAGATGCATGCCAATAAACAATTACCCAAGGAATTTATTGAGGCAGGAGATATTTGTGGTGCTGTTGGATTTAAAGAATTAAGAACCGGAGATACGATTTGTGCTGTAAATGCTCCTATTGTTCTTGAATCGATGGATTTCCCTGAACCGGTTATCTCTGTTGCTATTGAGCCCAAAACTCAGCAGGATATGGATAAACTGGGAATGGCACTGGCAAAGCTTACTGAAGAAGATCCTACTTTCCTTATTAATACTGATCACGATTCAGGACAAACCATTATCAGGGGAATGGGTGAGCTTCACCTCGAAATTCTGATTGATCGTTTGCGTCGTGAATTTAAGGTGGAATGTAATCAAGGAAGACCACAGGTTAACTACAAAGAAGCCCTTACCCAGACAATTGAGCACCGCGAAGTATTTAAGAAGCAAACCGGTGGTCGTGGTAAATTTGCAGATATCCAGATAAAAATCGGACCTGCCGATCCGGGTGTTGTTGGCCTTCAGTTTGTGAATGAGGTAAAAGGAGGAAACGTTCCAAGAGAATATATTCCTTCTGTTGAAAAAGGATTTAAAGAATCACTCAGGAACGGCCCCCTGGCAGGTTATCCAATGGAAAGCATGAAGGTGACCTTATTCGACGGATCCTACCATGCAGTCGATTCAGATGCCCTGGCTTTTGAAATCTGTGCTAAACAGGCCTTCCGCCACGCAGCATCCAAAGCAAAACCAGTACTTCTCGAACCCATTATGGCTGCTGAAGTTGTTACTCCGGAAGAATATATGGGAGATGTAATCGGCGATTTTAACAAACGTCGCGGTCAGGTTGAAGGAATGGAAAGCAGAGCAGGAGCCAGAGTAATTAAAGCAAAGGTTCCCCTTGCAGAACAGTTTGGATATGTTACTACTCTTAGAACACTTACGTCAGGAAGAGCAACTTCGGTTATGTCGTTCTCACATTTCCAGGAAGTAAGTTCTGAGCTGTCAAAATCCATTTTAGAAAAAATTAGCGGTAAAACAGTTGTTTAACATTTAAATAGAATGAGCCAAAAGATTAGAATTAAATTGAAGTCTTACGATCATAACCTGGTGGATAAATCAGCAGAAAAGATCGTTAAAACTGTGAAATCTACCGGAGCTGTTGTCAGCGGTCCTATTCCTTTGCCTACACACAAAAGGATTTTTACCGTTCTCCGCTCACCCTTTGTAAATAAGAAATCCAGGGAGCAATTCCAGTTGAGTTCTTTTAAAAGACTTCTCGACATTTACAGTTCAACTCCCAAAACCATTGACGCACTTATGAAGCTCGAACTTCCCAGTGGTGTTGAGGTAGAAATAAAAGTCTGATTACTTTATAAAAACATAAAAAAATGCCAGGATTAATTGGTAAGAAGATCGGAATGACTTCGATTTTCGACGAAGAAGGAAAAAATGTCCCATGCACTGTAATACAGGCAGGACCATGTGTAATTACCCAGGTGAAGACCAAGGAAAACGATGGCTATGCAGCCGTACAGCTTTCCTTCGAAGATAAAAAGGAAAAGCACACCACTAAAGCCCTTATGGGTCATTTCAAAAAGGCGAATACTGAGCCCAAGAGGAAGGTAATCGAATTGAAAGGTTTTGTGAAAGACTGGAAACCGGGTGATGTAATCACTGTTGATTATTTCAAAGATGATATCTGGCTTGATGTAGTTGGCTTGTCAAAAGGAAAAGGTTTTCAGGGAGTAGTAAAAAGACATGGCTTCAGCGGTGTTAACGACGCAACTCACGGTCAGCATAACCGCGGAAGAGCTCCCGGTTCACTGGGTGCATCATCTTATCCTTCAAGAGTATTTAAGGGAATGAGAATGGCAGGTCGCACAGGCGGAAGCCGTGTGAAGGTTTTAAACCTCAAGGTTATGAAGATAATGGCTGAGAATAACCTCCTTCTTCTTAAAGGTTCTGTTCCGGGTTCTATAGGTTCATATTTAATTATTGAAAAGTGATGGATTTAACTGTTAAGAATATCGCCGGTAAAGAAACCGGAAAGAAAGTAAAACTGGATGATTCAGTTTTCGGTATTGAACCGAACGATCATGCTATTTACCTCGATGTAAAACAATATCTGGCAAATAACCGTCAGGGTACCCATAAAGCCAAAGAAAGATCAGAAGTTACCGGTAGCACCCGGAAACTTAAAAAACAAAAAGGCAGCGGATCAGCCCGTTTTGGTGATATCAAAAACCCGCTCTTTAGAAGCGGAGGTAGAGTTTTTGGTCCAAGACCCCGTGATTACAGCTTTAAACTGAACAAAAAAGTAAAAGCGCTGGCACGTTTTTCTGCACTTTCTTATAAGGCTAAAACTAATCAACTCCTGGTTCTTGAGGATTTCAATTTCGAAGCTCCTAAAACCCAGGAATATCTTAAAATTCAGAAAAATTTAGAGCTGGACAATAAAAAATCACTTTTAGTTTTAAAAGAAAGAAATAATAATATATATTTGTCCTCTCGAAATTTACAGAATTCCAAGGTCGTAACTCTTTCAGAATTAAATACTTACGATATAATGAATGCAACAACAGTGTTGTTTGTAGAGAGTTCGCTTGATGTGTTACAGGGAAAGTAGATGAAATTTTAAGTACAGAAAACAATGGATATTTTAATAAAGCCAATCGTAACCGAGAAAATGACAGCTCAAGCTGAAAAGCTTAACCGTTATGGTTTTGTCGTTGAAAAGAAGGCGAATAAACTGCAGATTAAAAAGGCAGTTGAGGATTTGTACCAGGTTAAAGTTGCCTCTGTAAACACTATGCGTTACGGTGGAAAAGCAAAGAGCCGGTTTACAAAGACAGGAGTTATATCCGGTAAGTCACCGAACACCAAACGTGCTGTAATTACTTTAGCCGAAGGTGAAACTATTGATTTCTATAGCAATATTTAAATAAAATGGCAGTAAGAAAATTAAAACCTGTAACACCAGGTCAGAGATTCCGAATAATGTCAGGCTTTGATGAAATAACAGCATCAAAACCCGAAAAAAGCCTTTTGGCTCCTATGAAGAAAGCCGGAGGCAGGAATAACACCGGTAAAATGACCATCAGGAACGTAGGTGGAGGACATAAAAGGAAATACAGGATTATCGATTTCAAGAGAGACAAGGATAATGTTGCTGCAACCGTAAAAACAATTGAATACGATCCTAACCGTTCAGCCAGGATCGCTCTTTTGGTTTATGCAGATGGGGAGAAAAGATATATCATTGCTCCAACCGGATTAAAAGCTGGTCAGACAGTTATTTCTGGTGAAGAAGTAGCTCCCGAAATCGGAAATGCACTTCCCCTTGGAAAAATTCCCCTTGGATCTATAGTTCATAATATCGAGCTCAGACCAGGACAGGGAGCCACCCTTGCAAGAAGCGCCGGTACATCCGCACAGCTTACTTCAAGAGATGGTAAATACGCTATCATTAAACTGCCTTCAGGAGAAACCCGTATGATCCTGATTACATGTAAAGCTACTGTAGGAGCTGTTTCCAACTCTGATCACCAGCTTACACGCTCGGGTAAAGCAGGTCGTTCACGCTGGCTCGGAAGAAGACCACGGGTAAGAGGTGTTGTTATGAACCCGGTTGACCATCCAATGGGTGGTGGTGAAGGAAGAGCATCAGGAGGACATCCCCGCTCAAGGAATGGTATGCCTGCTAAAGGTTATAAGACCCGTGCCAAAAAGAATATGTCCAATAAGTATATCATCGAAAAGAGAAAAAAATAAAAAAGTAGAAATATGAGCCGTTCACTAAAAAAGGGTCCATTTATCGATTTTAAATTAGAGAAGAGAGTTCTTGAAATGACAGAATCAGGTAAAAAACAAGTTATTAAAACCTGGTCGAGGCGTTCAGTTATCTCTCCGGATTTTGTAGGCCAGACAATCGCAGTTCACAACGGTAATAAATTTATTCCTGTTTATGTAACCGAAAATATGGTTGGACATAAGCTTGGTGAATTCGCCCCTACAAGGATTTTCAGGGGTCACGGTGGTAAGCAGAAATAATAACAGAGAATTTAGAAAACTTACAGTACAATGGGTGCAAGAAAAAGAAATAAAGCCAACGCAATAAAGGAGCAAAATAAGCTAAGCGCTTTTGCCAGCCTTAACAGCGTTCCTACGTCTCCCCGGAAAATGAGACTTGTTACAGATCTTATCAGAGGCGTTGAGGTTAACAAGGCTTTGGATATTCTCAAATTTACTGAGAAGGAAGCAGCAAAAAGAGTTGAAAAACTTTTACTCTCTGCAATTTCAAACTGGCAGACTAAAAACGAAGGTGTTCGTATTGAAGATAGTAAAATTTATGTGAAGGAAGTTTTTGTTGATCAGGGAAAAACCCTTAAAAGACTTCGCCCTGCACCTCAGGGTCGCGCTCACAGGATTAGAAAAAGATCCAACCATGTTACTATAGTTTTAGATAGCCTGAGTAATAACGAACTTGAAACAAATAAATAATAATGGGACAAAAAGTTAACCCGATATCAAATCGTCTTGGTATTATCAGAGGCTGGGATTCCAACTGGTATGGAGGAAGAGATTATTCTTCAAAACTGATTGAGGATACCAAAATCAGAGAATACCTCACTGCCCGTCTTGCTAAAGCCAGTATTTCAAAAATCGTTATCGAACGTACCTTGAAACTTATTACCGTTACCGTTAATACTGCCCGTCCGGGTATCATTATCGGAAAAGGAGGACAGGAAGTTGACAAGCTCAAAGAAGAATTGAAAAAAATTACCAAGAAAGAAGTTCAGATCAATATATATGAAGTGAAACGTCCCGAACTTGATGCTACTATCGTTGGAAACAACATAGCCCGTCAGATTGAAGGAAAGATTTCATACAGGAGAGCCATCAAAATGGCTATGGCTTCTACAATGCGCATGGGCTCAGAAGGTATTAAAGTTATGATCTCCGGTCGATTGGGTGGTGCCGAAATGGCCCGTAATGAAACACTGAAAGAAGGAAGAATCCCTCTTCATACCCTACGTGCCGATATCGATTACGCCCTGGCTGAAGCACATACGAAAGTTGGAGTTATTGGTGTAAAAGTGTGGATCTGCAACGGCGAAATTTACGGTAAACGCGATCTTTCTCCCAATATTGGAGCAAAGAATGTGAAACCAAAACCAGGCTTCAGAAAGCCAAAAAGAAAATAACAGGAAATTGTTGAAATTCTTATAAAGAAATGTTACAACCAAAAAGAACCAAATTCAGGAGAGCTCAAAAGGGCAAGATGAAAGGAAATGCACAGCGCGGTCACGAGCTGGCTTTTGGATCATTCGGAATTAAGTCGCTCGAAGAAGTGTGGCTTACCGGTCGTCAGATCGAAGCTGCCCGTCAGGCTGTTACCCGTCATATGAAAAGGGAAGGTCAAATATGGATACGCGTATTCCCTGATAAGCCTATTACCAAAAAGCCCGCTGAAGTAAGGATGGGTAAAGGAAAAGGTGCACCCGAAGGATTTGTGGCCCCTATTACTCCCGGCAGAATTATCCTGGAAGCAGAAGGTGTTCCCTACGAAGTAGCTAAGGAAGCACTCAGACTGGCTGCACAGAAATTACCCGTAACCACTCGGTTTATTGTTAGACGCGATTACGTAGAAAAATAAAGATTAATATATTACCCGGATGAAGACTTCTGAGATCAAAGAATTGAGTACCAAGGAACTAAAGGAAAGGATTGATTCCGAAAAGGAATTACTGGTCCGCATGCGTTTGAATCATGCTGTTTCACCGCTCGATAACCCTATGAAAATTAGGGATTCAAGAAAAAATGTAGCCAGAATGCAAACTGAGCTTGTTTTAAGACTGTCGACAGAAAATACCAAAAAGTAAAATCTCACATGGAGAACACAAGACAATTAAGAAGAGAACGTGTTGGTGTAGTGGTCAGCAACAAAATGGAAAAGTCCATTACCATTGCTGTTCATACAAAAGCTAAACACCCTATTTACGGTAAGTTTGTAAATAAAACATCCAAATTTATGGCTCATGATGAGAAAAATGAGTGTAATATTGGCGACACCGTTAAGATAATGGAAACCAGACCATTAAGTAAAAATAAAAACTGGAGATTAGTTGAAATTATTGAAAGAGCTAAGTAATCATGATACAGCAAGAAAGCAGACTGGGAGTAGCCGATAATAGCGGAGCAAAAGAAGTTCTTTGTATCCGGGTCCTTGGTGGCACTGGAAGGCGTTATGCATCCATTGGAGACAAAATAGTTGTTTCTGTAAAAAGTGCAGTACCATCCGGAGAAGTAAAAAAAGGAACCGTTAGCAAAGCCGTTGTCGTTCGCACAAAAAAGGAAATCCGAAGAGCTGATGGATCCTATATTCGTTTCGATGACAATGCTGTGGTGCTTCTCAACAATGTTGATGAAATGCGCGGTACACGTATTTTTGGACCGGTAGCCAGGGAGCTTCGTGATAAATACATGAAAATTGTTTCACTCGCACCCGAGGTGTTGTAAAATATTTTAAAGATTATCCCAATGCAAAGGAAATTTCATATTAAAAAGGGTGATTTGGTTCTGGTAAACGCCGGCGAATCTAAAGGCCAGCAAGGCAAAGTCCTTGAGGTTTTATATTCCAAAGAAAGAGCTATCGTGGAAGGCGTGAACATGGTTTCGAAATCAACCAAACCAAATGCACAAAGTCCCCAGGGCGGAATTATTAAAAAAGAAGCTCCGGTACATATTTCTAACCTGAACCTGGTTGATCCTTCTACCGGAAAAGCTACCCGCATAGGCAGAAAGCTTAACGATAAAAATAAATTAGTCAGATATTCAAAAAAATCAGGAGAGGAGATTAAGTAATGGCATACATACCCACATTAGCGACAAAATATAAGGAAGAAGTTGCTCCTGCCTTGATGAAGAAATTCAACTACAAGAGCCCCATGCAGGTTCCCCGTATTGTCAAAATAGCCATTAACTCAGGTGTTGGTGAAGCTATCGCTGATAAAAAACTGATGGAAACCGCACAGGAAGAAATTAGTCTTATATCCGGACAGAAAGCAGTTACTACTATGTCTACCAAAGACATTTCGAATTTTAAACTCAGAAAAGGAATGCCTATTGGAGTAAAAGTAACACTGCGCAGAGAGAAAATGTACGAGTTTATGGAAAGACTCATTAATGCATCTCTTCCAAGGATACGTGATTTCAACGGTGTTAGCAGCAAATTTGATGGCCGCGGTAATTATACCCTGGGTATCACTGAGCAGATTATCTTCCCGGAAATCGATATTGACAAGATCAATAAAATTATGGGTTTGGAAATAACCTTCGTGACTACTGCCAAAACAGACGAAGAAGGATTCGCCCTATTGAAAGAATTTGGAATACCATTTAAACGATAAAAATTAAGTTCGTATGGCTAAAGAATCAATGATGGCTCGTGAAGTAAAGCGTCAGAAGCTGGTTGACAGGTTCGCTGAGAAAAGAGCTAAACTTAAAGCTGAAGGCGATTATGTTGCTTTAAGCAGATTGCCAAAAAATTCAAATCCTATCAGGCTTCATAACCGTTGCAAGATTACAGGAAGACCAAAAGGATATATCAGGCAATTTGGGATCAGCAGGATACAGTTCAGGGAAATGGCTTCTGCAGGATTAATTCCAGGGATTAAGAAAGCCAGTTGGTAGAATATAGAAAAGAATAAAGAAAGAATTAAAATTTAAAACAGATGACAGATCCAATTGCAGATTATCTTACCCGGATAAGAAACGCAGTAATGGCCAAACACAGAGTGGTTGAAGTTCCTGCTTCAAACATTAAGAAAGATATTACTAAGATCCTTTTTGAAAAAGGCTATATTCTGAATTATAAATTCGAAGAGCAGGACGGTCCCCAGGGTTTGATCAAAATAGCCCTGAAGTATCATCCCGATACTAAAACCCCTGCTATTAAAGGAATAACCAGGGTAAGTAAGCCCGGATTAAGAAAATATGCTGACCACGAAGAGCTCCCAAGAGTGCTGAATGGTTTGGGAATTGCCATCATTTCAACTTCACGCGGAGTTATGACGGACAAAGAAGCCCGCACCATGAATATTGGTGGTGAGGTTTTATGTTATGTATACTAATAAAGAAATTTATCAATGTCAAGGATTGGAATTTTACCGATAGAGATACCCCAGGGTGTTAACGTAACCATCAGCGATGATAATGTTGTGGTTGTGAAAGGTCCCAAAGGTGAACTGAAACAGAAGGTTGACAAGGATATTACATTGAATATCGAAGGAAACCATATTACCGTTTCAAGACCTACTGAACAGAAACGTCATAAAGCTATGCACGGACTGTACCGCTCACTTGTAAATAATATGGTTCATGGGGTTTCCCAGGGATATAAAGTTGAGCAGGAACTTGTGGGTGTTGGATACAGGGCAGAAGCTAAGGGCCAGATTCTGGAGCTTAGTCTGGGTTTCTCACACGATATACATATCCAGATCCCTAATGAGATCACTATTTCAACAAAAACTGAACGTCGTGCCAATCCTATTATAACCATGGAAAGTGCCGATAAGCAACTAATTGGCCATGTTGCGGCTAAAATCAGGTCACTCCGTGCTCCTGAGCCATATAAGGGCAAAGGTATCAGGTTTGTTGGTGAAGTATTACGCAGAAAGGCCGGTAAATCTGCCAGTGCATAATTGTTAAAAAAGAATAGAAAATGTCTTTAACTAAGCTCGAAAGAAGAATTAGAATCAAGCACAGGATTCGCAAAAGGTTGTCAGGCGTAGCCGAAAAACCAAGGATGTCGGTTTACAGAAGTAATAAAGAAATCTATGTGCAGCTTATCGATGATATTCAGGGAAAAACCCTGATCGCTGCTTCATCGAAAGAAAAAGGAATTGCTGAAAAGAAAGATATTACCAAAATCGAGCAGGCAAAGCTCGTAGGAAAACTGATCGCCGAAAAAGCGACTGCCTCTGGTATATCTCAGGTTGTTTTTGATAGAAATGGTTACCTGTATCACGGCCGTGTTAAAAGCCTGGCTGATGCTGCAAGAGAGAACGGACTCAAATTTTAAATAGAATTATGTCTACAAGCATTAGGAAAGTTAAAACCACAGATCTGGAACTGAAGGACAGATTAGTTAGTATCCAGCGTGTTACTAAAGTTACCAAAGGAGGTAGAACATTTAGTTTTTCAGCCATTGTTGTGGTTGGTGATGAAAATGGAATAGTTGGATACGGACTGGGTAAAGCCAACGAAGTTACCACTGCTATTGCCAAAGGTGTGGAAGATGCCAAAAAGAACCTGATCAGGGTTCCTGTTTTAAAAGGCACCATACCTCATGAGCAATATGCAAAATTTGGTGGAGCAAGCGTATTCCTTAAACCCGCATCCAGCGGAACCGGCGTAAAAGCAGGAGGTGCTATGCGTGCAGTACTGGAGAGTGTTGGTATTCATGATGTATTGGCAAAATCCAAAGGTTCATCCAACCCTCATAACCTCGTTAAAGCAACTTTCAATGCTCTTCTCGAACTAAGGGATGCATATACAGTTGCTCAGCACAGGGGTGTAGAGTTGAATAAAGTATTTAACGGTTAAAATTTCATATTCGAAATGGCAAAGATTAAAATAACCCAGGTCAGAAGTAAGATAGGAAGCACTGAGAGACAGAAGAAAACTCTTACTGCATTAGGCCTGAAAAAAGTCAACGCAAGTGTTGAAGTGGAAGGTACACCCCAGATTATGGGAATGGTAGGTAAAGTAGGCCATCTGCTTAAAGTTGAAAAATTATAATATTTATCTTTTTATATTACAACAAAATGGATTTGAGTAATTTAAAACCGGCAAAAGGATCAACGCATAACAGCAAGCGAAAGGGACGCGGACAAGGTTCCGGTAAAGGTGGTACATCCACCAAAGGGCATAAAGGTGCTCAGTCCAGGTCCGGTTATTCAAGAAAAATCGGATTCGAAGGCGGTCAGATGCCTCTTCAGAGGAGATTGCCCAAATTTGGCTTTACCAACATTAACCGTAAAGAATTCAAAGGGATTAACATTAGCACACTTCAGTACCTTGCCGATAAGAAGAACCTTAAGGATATCGATATTAATACCCTGATTGATGCAGGCCTTATTAATAAAAATGCCATGGTTAAAATTCTGGGCAATGGTAATCTTACTGCCAAACTTTCAGTAAAAGCTCACGCTTTTTCAAAGAAAGCAAAAGAAGCTATTGAAGCAGTGCAGGGAACGGCTAATGTAATCTAACACTACCCGTAACAGGCGGGTTAATAAAAAAGACTGATGAGAGCTTTCATTGAAACCATAAAAAACATCTTTAAGATAGAGGACCTTAAACAAAGAATCCTCTTTACTCTGGGAATACTGTTGATTTACCGCCTTGGTTCATTCATCGTACTTCCTGGTATAGATCCACATGCTCTGGAAGGACTTAAAAATCAAACAGCCAGTGGTGTTATGGGTCTTCTTGATATGTTCTCTGGTGGTGCTTTTTCTAATGCTTCTGTATTCGGACTGGGTATCATGCCCTATATTTCCGCTTCTATCGTTGTTCAGCTTCTTGGTATTGCTGTACCTTATTTTCAGCGGCTGCAGAAGGAAGGTGAAAGTGGTCGCCGGAAAATTAACCAGATCACCAGATATCTTACCGTACTTATTTTATTACTTCAGGCACCGGCTTATATAGCTAACCTTAAAAACCAGGCTCCGGAAGCATTTGCTCCGGGTTTCTCTGAACTGGCAACCGTCATTATTCTTACAGCCGGTACCATGTTTGTGATGTGGCTGGGTGAAAAAATTACCGACAAGGGTATAGGAAACGGTATATCTCTGATTATTATGATCGGGATTATTGCACGACTTCCTTTTGCCCTTATTGCCGAGTTCAGTTCAAGGCTGGAACAACAGGGTGGAGGCCTTGTAGCTTTTCTTGTTGAAATTGTATTCCTGTTCTTTGTCTTTATGGCTACCATACTTCTGGTCCAGGGAACAAGAAGAATCCCGGTTCAGTATGCAAAAAGAATTGTTGGAAATAAGCAATACGGTGGTGTAAGACAATATATACCTCTGAAAGTTAATGCTGCCGGCGTTATGCCTATCATCTTTGCTCAGGCTCTGATGTTCATCCCCATAACCATTGCCGGATTTGCCAACTCAGATACACTTACAGGATTTGCCGCAGCATTTTCAAATATTACAGGTTTCTGGTACAATTTTGTATTTGGAATCTTAATCGTGCTATTTACATATTTCTATACCGCTATTACTATTAATCCTATGCAAATGGCAGAGGATATGAAAAAGAACGGCGGTTTTATTCCGGGTATTAAACCGGGAAGGAAAACAGTGGAATTCCTGGATACTATCATGTCCAGAATTACTCTGCCCGGATCCATATTTCTTGCATTTGTTGCTATTATGCCTGCCTTTGCAAAAATTGCCGGAATTAATAACTCATTCTCACAATTCTATGGCGGTACATCGCTGCTGATACTCGTGGGAGTTGTATTGGATACTTTGCAGCAGATTGAAAGCCACCTGCTTATGCGCCACTACGACGGACTGATGAAATCAGGTGGTCGTATTAAAGGCAGAACAGGAAGCGCTGCTTCTATTTAAAAGGGCTTAGAGGAGACGTTCTTTGATGATTATTATAAAAACAACTGAGGAGATAGAAAAACTTCGCAATTCCAACCAGCTGGTTTCAAAAACATTAGCGGAAATTGCAAAGTATATCGAACCGGGAGTTACAACAGAAAAGCTTGATAAAATAGCTGAGGAGTTTATAAGGGATAATAACGCTATCCCCGGATTTCTGAATTATAACGGATATCCTAAAACTCTTTGTACTTCTGTAAATTCCCAGGTGGTTCATGGTATTCCTTCATCCTATGTGCTTAAAGACGGAGATGTGGTTTCGGTAGATTGCGGCGTTATTTTAGACGGATTTTACGGTGATACGGCATATAGTTTTGAAATAGGTGAAGTAGCCGAACCCGTTAGAAAACTTCTCAGAATAACAAAGGAAGCACTTTACCTTGGTGTTGAAAAGGCAATTGAAGGGAACAGAATTGGAGATATTGGTTTTGCCATTCAGCAGCATTCCGAAAACGCAGGTTATTCCGTAGTCAGGGAAATGGTAGGGCACGGATTGGGAAGAAACCTTCATGAGGAGCCTGAAGTACCAAATTATGGCAGTAAGGGAACCGGAGTGAAAGTAAAGAAAGGAATGGTAATTTGTATTGAACCTATGATTAACATGGGTAAAAAACAAATTGTGCAGGAGGCAGATGGATGGACCATCAGGACAAGCGATAATATGCCTTCAGCTCATTTTGAACTGGCGGTGGCAGTCGATAACGGGAAACCGGATATACTCTCTACTTTCAGTTATATTGAACAAGTATTAAAAAGTAAATAACATATGGCGAAACAACCTTCTATAGAACAAGATGGTGTTATTACCGAAGCTTTGTCAAATGCCATGTTCCGGGTAGAACTGGAGAATGGTCATGTTATTACCGCTCATATCTCCGGGAAAATGAGAATGCATTATATCAAACTTCTCCCGGGTGATAAAGTAAAAGTTGAAATGTCATTATACGATTTAACAAAAGGAAGAATATCATTCAGATATAAATAATTAAAGAAATGAAAATCAGAACATCAATTAAGCCGCGCAGCGCAGACTGTAAAATTGTAAAGCGTAAAGGACGTCTGTTCGTGATCAACAAGAAGAATCCGAAATTCAAACAGCGTCAGGGTTAATAATTTAAATTGAAAATCAATATAGTATAATATTATGGCTAGAATCGTTGGCGTTGATTTGCCGAAAAATAAAAGAGGAGAAATAGGTCTGACCTATATATTTGGAATCGGAAGAAGCTCTGCCAGAAAAATTCTGGATAAAGCAGGGGTTAATTACGATATGCAGGTTAAAGACTGGAATGATGACCAGATTTCCCTGATTCGTAAAGTGATTAACGACGAGTTCAAAGTGGAAGGAGAATTAAGATCCTCCGTTCAGATAAATATTAAACGGCTCATGGATATCGGCTGCTACCGCGGTATCCGTCATCGTATCGGACTTCCTTTGAGAGGTCAGAGTACGAAAAACAATGCCAGAACCCGTAAGGGAAGAAAGAAAACTGTAGCAAATAAGAAGAAAGCAACTAAATAAGAATTAATAAGATGGCAAAAAAGACCGGATCGACAAGGAAGAGGGTTGTTAGTGTAGAACCTACCGGACAGGCTCATGTACACGCTTCATTTAACAACATCATTGTATCACTTACCAACAATTCAGGACAAGTGATCTCCTGGTCATCAGCAGGAAAAATGGGCTTTAAAGGCTCTAAGAAAAACACTCCATATGCTGCTCAGATGGCAGCAGCTGATTGTTCCAAGGTGGCTTACGACAGCGGCCTTCGTAAAGTAAAAGTATATGTAAAAGGCCCGGGTGCAGGAAGAGAATCGGCTATCAGAACCATTCACACTGCCGGAATTGAAGTAACTGAGATCGTCGACGTTACTCCGCTTCCCCATAACGGTTGCCGTCCCCCGAAAAGAAGGAGAGTATAAAATATTTAATAAAATAGTGTAAAACATAGATAAATGGCGAGATATAGAGGACCAAAAACCAGGATTGCCAGAAAATTCGGCGAATCTATTTACGGTGCTGATAAAACTTTCGAAAAGAAAAATTATCCCCCCGGACAGCATGGTGCAAATAAAAGAAGACGTAAGACTTCTGAATATGGCATCCAGCTAAAGGAAAAACAAAAGGCAAAGTATACCTATGGCATACTTGAAAAACAATTCAGAAACCTGTTCGAAAAAGCTCAGAGTAGCAAAGGTGTTACCGGTGAGGTTTTACTTCAGCTTCTGGAATCACGCCTGGATAATGTAGTTTACAGGCTGGGCATTGCTCCAACCCGTGCTGCCGCCCGTCAGTTGGTGGGACATCGCCATATTACCGTTAACGGAGATATTGTTAACGTGGCTTCTTACCTTCTGAAACCAGGAGATATTGTAAGCGTAAGGGAGAAATCAAAATCCCTGGAAGCAATTTCCGATTCATTGTCCTCACGTCGTACCTCAGCATCATGGCTTGAGTGGGATCTAAATCAAATGACAGGCAAATTTCTGAACAAGCCGGAAAGAGAAGATATCCCTGAAAACATTAAGGAACAGCTGATCGTCGAATTGTATTCAAAATAATATAACAACTGATTTTATGGCAATTTTAGCTTTTCAAAAACCTGACAAGGTAATAATGCTCGAGTCCGATGATTACAAAGGAAAATTCGAGTTTCGTCCCCTTGAACCAGGTTACGGTATCACTGTAGGAAATGCGCTTAGAAGAATCCTGTTGTCTTCTCTCGAAGGATATGCAATATCCACAATCAAAATTGAAGGCGTTGAGCATGAATTTTCTACGATAACCGGTGTTATTGAAGATCTTACTCAAATAATTCTTAACCTGAAACAAATTCGCTTTAAAAAGCAAATTGAAGATGTCAATGAGGAAAAAATTATGGTTACCCTCACTGGCCAGGAAGAATTCAAAGCCGGAGACCTTTCAAAATTCCTGAGCGGATTTAAAGTTCTGAATCCGGAACTTGTTATCTGCAGAATGGAAAAAGATGTGAAACTTCAGATGGAGTTTGCCATCACCAAAGGACGTGGTTACGTTACAGCAGATGAAAATAAACCTGCTGATCCTGAATTCGGATTAATAGCTATCGATACCATCTTTACTCCTATTAAAAATGTAAAGTTCGCTGTTGAGAACTACCGTGTAGAGCAGAAAACCGATTACGAAAAGCTGATTATTGAAATTGAAACCGATGGGTCTATCTTTCCAAAAGATGCACTTAAGGAAGCAGCTAAGATTCTGATTTATCACTTCATGCTCTTCTCTGATGAGAAAATTACCCTCGATTCAGATGAGAAATTTGCAAATGAAGAGTTTGATGAGGAAGTACTGCACATGAGACAACTCCTGAAGACCAAACTGGTTGACATGGACCTTTCTGTTCGTGCACTGAATTGCCTTAAAGCAGCTGAAGTTGAAACTCTGGGAGACCTGGTTAAATTCAATAAAAATGATTTGCTTAAATTCAGAAACTTCGGTAAGAAATCACTTACAGAGCTGGATGAATTGCTTACTTCCATGAGCCTGAATTTCGGTATGGATATTAATAAGTACAAATTAGACAAGGAATAACAGAAAATGAGACATAGGAAAAGTTTTAACCATTTAGGCAGAAAAAGTGCACATCGTAAAGCCATGCTGGCCAATATGGCTTCATCGCTGATATTGCACAAGAGGATTAAAACCACAACCGCTAAGGCTAAGGAATTGCGTACTTACGTTGAACCTCTTATCACTAAATCGAAAGAGGATTCTACTAACTCGCGCAGGGTAGTTTTTGGTTACCTTCAGGACAAAGATGCTGTTAACGAATTGTTCCGCGAAGTTGCCGTTAAAGTTGCTGAAAGACCAGGCGGATATACAAGAATTCTTAAACTGGGAAACCGTCTCGGGGATAATGCCGACATGTGTATCATGGAATTAGTTGATTTCAACGAAAACATGCTTAAAACATCTGGTGCATCCAAGACCAAAGCCAGAAGCCGCAGAGGCAGCAAGAAGAAAGTTGAAGCCGTTGCAGGCGGAACAGTGGAGGAAAAGATTGAAGATACTGCAGTTGCCGAAGCTCCGGCCATTGAAGATGCTACAGTTGTAGAAGAAAGCCCTGTTGCTGAAGCACCTGTTGCTGAAGCACCCGAAATGGAAGCTCCCGAAGCAGAATCTGAAACCTCAGAGGAAAACAAGCCTGAAAACGAAGAGAATAAAGAAGTATAGTAAAATAATACCAATCAGGTTTTTATATTAACAGGGGATAGGGTAATTTTATACTTTATCCCTTTTTTTTTGAAAACCGGATCAAATCAATCATTTAAAATAAAATTATTATGGGACAAATTGTTAATGTACATGCTCGTGAAATTCTCGATTCCCGTGGAAACCCCACAATCGAGGTAGAAGTATTACTTGCCAGCGGCTTTATGGGCCGTGCTGCCATACCCTCCGGAGCCTCAACAGGCGATAACGAAGCGATCGAATTAAGAGACGGCGATAAGAAACGCTACCTTGGAAAAGGAGTGCTTAAAGCCGTGGATAATGTTAATAATGTTATTGCCAAGGAAATTATTGGAATGGATGCTTTCGACCAGGTAGCCATCGACCATAAAATGATTGCACTTGACGGTACAAAAAACAAATCAAAACTGGGTGCAAATGCTATGCTTGGAGTATCTCTTGCAGTTGCAAAAGCAGCGGCTCAATACCACGATCTTCCATTATACCGCTATATTGGAGGGGCCAATGCTCATGTATTACCCGTGCCAATGATGAATATTATTAATGGCGGATCTCATTCCGATGCCCCTATTGCATTCCAGGAATTTATGATCCGGCCTGTGGGTGCAACCTCATTCCACGAAGGTCTTAGAATGGGCGCTGAAGTATTCCACTCCCTGAAAAAAGTTCTTCATGATCGCGGACTGAGCACCGCAGTTGGAGATGAAGGCGGATTTGCACCTGCACTTAAGGGAACTGAAGATGCATTGGAAAGCATCCTTACCGCTATTAAGAATGCCGGTTATAAGCCTGGCAGAAAATCAGAAGGAGGTCAGGTTTCTATTGCTCTGGATTGCGCATCCTCTGAATTTTATAAAGATGGAGTCTACGACTATTCTAAATTTGAAGGCCCAAATGGTGCTAAAAGAAACTCAGCTCAACAGGCCGATTATCTTGCAGAACTGATTTCCAAATTCCCTATTGATTCCATTGAAGACGGTATGGATCAAAATGACTGGGATGGCTGGAAAATAATGACTGACAAAATTGGAAGTAAATGCCAGATTGTTGGAGATGACCTGTTTGTAACCAATGTTGAATATCTGAGAAAAGGTATCAAGCTGGGAAGCGCTAACTCAATACTTATTAAGGTAAACCAGATAGGAACCCTGACAGAGACACTGGATGCTATTGAAATGGCTCACAGAGCCGGATATACAACTGTAACTTCACACCGTTCAGGTGAAACTGAGGATGCAACTATTGCTGATATTGCAGTTGCAACCAATTCCGGACAGATAAAAACTGGGTCCTTAAGTCGTACAGACCGGATTGCCAAGTATAACCAGCTTCTTAGAATTGAAGAAGAACTGGGTAATACTGCAGTGTATGGCTATGAAAAATAGAAATTCAAAAATGTAATCTGAAAAGCTGGTTCCCTCAGGAATCAGCTTTTTTTATTCTTACTAAGAATCAATTTAAATAATAGAAAAATATTTTTGGTCAAATATAAAAAACTCAATGAGAAAGGGCGTTACAAGCTAAGTATGTGATTGTTAGTCAACTAACAGTAAGCTTATGCTAAACGAAACAATGACGATATAAAAAAATTACTATTTTTACATCATCAGGGCAAATTTCAGTGTAAACCTTTTCAATTCCTCGTTATATGACACATGTAAAACAACAGCTCCACGAAAAAATCTTGGCATGGAGACCAAGAACTGAAAAATTACTAAAAGATTATGGCGAAGTAGTAATTGATAAGGTCACAATTTCACAGGTTGTAGGTGGAATGAGGGGAATCAAGAGCCTCGTTACCGATATCTCATATCTGGATCCTGAAGAAGGTATCCGTTATCGTGGTTACACTCTTCATGAAGTATTTGAAATGCTTCCTAAACCAAAAGGAGCTGAAATGCCCTTTGTTGAAGGTTTGTATTATCTGCTGCTGACAGGGGAAGTGCCCAACGCAAAACAACTCGAAGAAATGGTGGATGAATTCAGTAAAAGAAGAATTCTTCCCCGCTATGTTTACGACGTTATTGATTCATTTCCCAGTTTCAGTCATCCAATGACGATTTTTTCAGCTGCTATTCTCAGCTTGTCAAGAGAATCCTTTTTCTTTAGGAAGTACCATGCAGGTGCCAGTAAACTGGATTATTGGGATTATACCTATGAGGATGCCCTGAATTTACTTGCCAAATTACCGGAAATCGGTGCGTATATATATCGTAAATTATATCGTGAGGGAAAACGGATACAGTCAAATCCAAATCTTGATATGGCTGCCAATTTTGCTCACATGATGGGTATCCCTAAGCCCTATGATGAGGTTAGCCGTATGAATTTTATTATTCACGCCGACCATGAAAGCGGTAACGTCAGTGCTCATGCTGGTCACCTGGTATCCAGCAGTCTTTCAGATATATACCTTTCGATTTCATCTATGATTAATGGCCTTGCCGGTCCTCTACATGGACTTGCAAACCAGGAAGTACTGAAGTGGTTGCAGGAACTTAGCAAGCAAATGGCTGGTAAAATTCCTACTGAAGATGAAATGAAAAAGTATGTCTGGGATACCCTTAATGATGGTTATGTTATTCCCGGCTATGGTCATGCTGTTTTAAGAAAGACCGATCCCAGATATACCCTTCAGAGAGAGTTCTGCCTGAAGAATATGAAAGATGATATTCTTTTCAAATATACCGACCTCCTGTATAAAGTTGTTCCTGATATTTTAAGGGAACAGGGAAAGGCCAAAAACCCATGGCCCAATGTTGACGCTCAGTCAGGTATCATTCATTGGCATTACGGAATTGAAGAGTACGATTTTTATACTGTACTCTTTGGAATCGGCAGAGCCATTGGAGTATGTGCAAACATTGTATGGGACAGAGCTTTGGGGTATCCACTGGAACGCCCAAAATCAGTGACTACCGAAATGCTTGAAAAAATGGCACAGGATCCCAAATCCAAGGCCTGATCCGTATGGCTTATTCCTCTCTTTCAGATTTCATAAATGTCCTTGAAAGAAACGGGGAACTTATTCGAATTAAGGAATTTGTAAATCCGGATCTTGAGATTTCAGAGATTGCCGACAGGTTTTCCAAATTTCCAGGCGGTGGAAAAGCCTTGCTTTTTGAAAATACCGGAACAGAATTCCCGGTATTAATAAATTCAATGGGCTCGGAGAAAAGAATGTGTCTTGCCCTCGGAATCTCTCAGCTTGATGAGATTTCGTCAGAAATCGCCTCCATCCTTGACTTACTTTCAGAGCCCAGGCAATCATTTTTAAAGAAAATGAGCATCTTACCCTCACTGTCAAAGTATGCAGGGTATATGCCTGTAAAAGTCAGCCGGAACATTCCTTGCCAGGAAATTATTGATTACTCTCCTGACCTGAACACACTTCCCGTTTTAAAAACATGGCCCTTCGATGGAGGCAGGTTTATCACCTTTCCTCTGGTTCATACAATCGATCCGGAAACAGGTGTCAGAAACGTTGGAATGTATCGTATGCAGGTTTTTGACAGACAAACAACTGGTATGCACTGGCACAGACATAAAACGGGAGCCTCACACTTTTTAAAATACAAAAAAGCAGGAAAAAGAATGCCTGTGGCTGTTGCACTGGGAGGTGACCCTGCTCTGACTTATTCTGCCACCGCTCCCTTACCGGATCAGCTTGATGAATATATTTTTGCCGGATTCCTAAGAAAAACTGCAGTCAGACTTTGCAAGGCAATAACCCAGGATATTGATGTACCTGCAGATGCTGATTTTATTATAGAAGGGTATGTTGATCCGGAAGAAGATTTTCGGGTGGAAGGCCCTTTTGGGGATCATACAGGATTTTATTCTCTGGCTGATAATTACCCCGTATTCCATATTACCTGTATTACCAGGAGAAAAGAGGCGATCTACCCGGCAACAGTGGTAGGTATTCCGCCCATGGAAGATGCATGGATAGCGAAAGCCACCGAGCGAATTTTCCTGTGGCCCATCAAAAAGACCGTTGTTCCTGAACTCACCGAAATGAATATTCCTGAGTTTGGAGTTGCTCATAATTTAACGATTGCCTCCATCTCGAAATCCTTCCCGGGCCAGGCTGAAAAGGTCATGAACGCTCTTTGGGGTGCCGGCCAGATGATGTTCAATAAATTCATGGTAATTACCGACAATAAGGATATTATTTCAGATTACCCTGAAATTATCAGAAGAATTTCTGTTCTTGATTTTGAAAAACGTCTGGTATTCAGCAGGGGTCCCCTGGATGTGCTTGACCACTCTGCACAAAGGATGGGTTTTGGCAGTAAACTCGGAATTGATCTTACAATCCCTTTGGAAGAGGAGGATTTCTCGTATCCAAATAAAAAGATATCCGAACCTACCTCAATCACTCCAAAAAAAAGTAGGAAAAAGATAAACTCAGACAGTTTTTATACCGAAGAAATTTTGCCTGGAAGCAGAATTCTGATAGTAAATGTCGATAAGGAAACCAGAGAGGAGCTAATCGAAGAAATTTCAAATCTGACAATAAGGGAGAGTGGTACATACCCTAGAATTATCCTTTTTCTGGATAAAAATGTGGATTCGAGGGATCCATATCATACTTGCTGGGTTGCACTGAATAATATTGATCCCATCAGAGATATTACCATAGCCAGGTTTTTTGATGATTCTGTTATGATAGTTGATGCTACATCCAAAGGATTTTCCAAAGACCGGTTTACACGCCCCTGGCCAAATGTTATCGTAATGGATGATACAACCATTGACCGGGTCGACAAATTCTGGAAGCAATCCCTGAAAGTTGATTTTATTGAGTCTCCTTCACGAAAATTCAAAGCTTTAATTAAAAATTCAGGAGCTGAGGTAAACCCTGATTCTTTTAATACGCAATAAACCTCTTCCCTTGATAAGATCGGGACTTTATACTAAATTAGCACGATATGAGGATATCCGCTATTGCCATATTGTTGCTAATATCAATTGGGGTGTATTCACAGGGAAGTTCAGAACTTTTGAAAATCCCTGAGGCGGAATTGTTTACAATCGAAAACGGATTGTCGCAAACCCGTGTAAACATTAGCTTATCAGATTCCTACGGTTACCTTTGGATTGGTACCAAAGATGGTCTTAATCTTTTTAATGGTTACGGTTTTGAAGTTTTCAAGCATATTCCCTACGATTCAACATCCCTTTCACAGAACAATATCAGATGTATTACAGAGGACCAGAATCGTAATCTCTGGATTGGGACAGATTACGGACTTAATTTCTTTGATCGTCAGACAGGTAAATTTCGCCAGTATTTAAGCAATCCCGACGATTCAGCAAGTCTTAGTAATAACCGGATTCTATCAGTGTATGCCGATAAAAACGGGAACCTCTGGATAACCACTGAACATTTTCTGGATCGCCTTAATATTGAAGACAACAGTATTCAACATTTCCGCCATTATTTTAATGCTTTTAATAACAGCATTCAGTCACAGTTTTGTCCTATTATTGAAGATAAATCCGGACAGTTATGGTTTGGAAGTAACGATGGCTTGTTTTCCTTTGACCCTGAAACCGGCAAATTCATTCACTATTTTAATGATCCAAATGACAGAGAAAGCCTTTCGAACAATGAGGTTTTGTCAGTATTTGAGGACAAACATGGTGAATTATGGGTGGGGACGCAAGACGGATTGAATAAGTTCGATCGTCTTAGGAAGAATTTTCGCCGGTTTATTATTTCCAACAAGTCAAATGATGAAGATTTATCCATTAATTCAATTATAGAAGATCCCCATGGGATTCTCTGGATCGGCTCAAACACGGGCCTGATATTATTTGATAAAAGAGACAACAGCTTCCAGAGTATTTCAGATCTCTATATCAATAAAGCAATATTTCCTCTGAATCAACTCAGCACACTGCTTATAGATAACTCAGGAATAATATGGCTTTCCGGATTGCAGGGCTTATTCAAAATCGATTCAAAGCCACCTAAATTCCGCCTGTACAACTCAAGTTATAAGTCTTTTCCTGCACTTTCAGGCGACATGATATCCTGTTTATTCAAGGAAACAGATGATATTATCTGGGTAGGTGTGTGGAATAAAGGCTTAAATATGCTGAACCGTAAGACAGGGAAAGTGGTTCGATACAGCAGATTAAGTCCGGATCCGGGCCTGCGAATAAGTACCGATATGATTCGTACACTTTACAGGGATAATAGCGGAAACATATGGATTGGAGGCGTTAATGGCCTGGATATTTTTGATGCTGCCACCCGTAAATTTATTCCCTTTAGTAAAAAATACCCGTCGATTGCTTCCAATATTTTAAATAACCGAAGGATAATATGCATGGTAGAGGATGATAACGGGGATATGTGGTTTGGTACAGATAAGGGAGTTCTGCGAATGCAGTTTAATTTTAAAATAATTACCAGTTATAATAAAATATACCGTAATAACATCACAGCTGAAATGGGCACAGTTTATTCTTTGCTACAAGGAGCTGATAACAAAATCTGGATCGGAACAGAAAACGGCTTAAACTGCTACGATAAGGTCAGGGATTTCTTTTACCGATATGAGGAAACCGGCAGGCAGAAAGACCTGAGTTCAAGACTGATTTATTCCCTTTTTGTGGATTCGAAAAACACACTCTGGATAGGAACTGCATCCGGCCTGAATAAATTTAACCCTCCTGAAGATAACTTTGACTTATTTGCGGAGAAGGACGGATTGTCGAATGATTTGATAAACGCTATTCTCGAAGACGAAAATCACTGTCTGTGGATAAGCACAAATAAAGGCCTCTCAAAATTTGACATTGAAAAAAAGGATTTTAAAAACTTTGATATCACGGAAGGTTTGCAATCCTACGAATTCAATCATTCAGTTGCTTACAGATCAGATGACGGTGAAATGTTTTTTGGTGGTGTCTCCGGATTTAATTCATTTTACCCTGAAAATCTGCCACTAAATCCCCATAAACCTGATGTTGTAATTTATTCCTTTCAGATAATTGATGATAATGGGGTAAAGACATATTATTCGGGCGGTGAGGATATGGTGTTTAATGTAAAATATAAGACATCGTTCAGGGTTAATTTTGCAGCTCTTGACTTTACGCTCCCGGAAAGTAATACTTTCGAATATTCATTGCAGGTAAAAGGAAATAATGAGATTTGGATCCCTATCGGCAGGCAGAATTCCCTCACTTTTTCCAATATATCACCAGGAGAATATGAATTTAAGGTGAGAGGCTCAAATAATGATGAAGTATGGTGTTCAAAAAATGCCAGTATAAAAATTGTTTGTATAGCTCCTGTTTGGAGAACCAAATTCGCACTATATGTATATGTCTTTCTGGCTGTTTTCTTTATTTATTTATTTATTCAGGTCAGGACCAAGACACTACGAAAATCAAACCGTGTTCTGATTGAAAGGGATATTGCAGCTAAGGAAATATCTCGTCAGAAGGATATGCTGAGTCTTAGGAATAAAAATATCGAAGACAGCATTAATTATGCACAAAGGATCCAAAAGGCTATGCTTACTACTCCAAAGCAATTTAAAAGTATTTTGCCCGAATCTTTTATATTCCATAAGCCCAAAGATATCGTTAGTGGTGATTTCTACTGGATTTCAGAACAAAGTGACAAGATATTTGTAGCTGCTGCCGATTGCACCGGTCATGGTGTTCCGGGTGCATTTATGTCTATCATAAGCCTGGAATTATTCCGGAAAATAATTAAAACAGATAAGCTTTATAATCCGGCTGCCATTCTCAATTCCATGAACAGGAATTTTGAGGATATTTTTGGAAATGTTGAGGATATCGTAATTAAAGACGGCATGGATTTATCGTTTTGCGTTCTGGATAAAGCCATGGAAAAACTGGAATTCTCTGGTGCCTTTAATCCTATTTATATCGTCAGGGATAATAATCTGATTGAGTTGAAAGGAGATCGGTTTTCAGTTGGAGCTGATGTTGAAAGTGAGATAGAGGATAAAATCTTTACCAATCACGAATTCCTTCTGAAACCCAATGATATGATTTATATGTTTAGTGATGGCTATGCTGATCAGTTTGGAGGACCTGAAGGAAAGAAATACAAATATCGCCGTTTCAGACACCTGCTATTGATAATCCATCAACTCCCCCTGGATAAACAAAAAATTATCCTTGAGAATAATATGGACGAATGGAGAGGTGGAATTGAACAGATTGATGATATTCTTATAATTGGAATCAGAATCCCGAATAAGGCTAAATAATCAGACTGCCTTTTTATTGAGCAGGTTTTTCATCTTCTGTATCAATATATCGACCTGAAAAGGTTTACTGATATAATCGTTCATCCCTACGGCCAGACAGGTCTCCCTGTCACCAGAAAGAGCATTGGCAGTGATGGCAATTATGGGAGTTTGCATATTGGTGCTTGATTCAATTTCCCTGATTTTCTTTGTCGCAACAATTCCATCCATAACTGGCATTTGAATATCCATCAGGATTATATCATACTTTGAAGTTCCGAATTTTTCAAGAGCTTCTTTCCCATTGCTGGCAATGTCAATATTTTTTACCATGTTTTTCAGGGAAAGAATCACTATTTTCTGATTTATCAGATTATCCTCAACAAGCAAAACATTCGATTGATTCAGATTAACTGACTTAGGTTCATCAATCAGAATTTTACCGCTTCCTTCATCCGATTTCTTCGATAAATCTTTTTGATAAGAAAGTATGAAGCTGTACACATTTGTATTTCCGGTTTGTGAAATATTTAACTGACCTCCCGAATAGCTGATCAATTTTGCGGTGTTGGTAAAATCAGCCTTTAAGCGGGGTGTTACTACATCTGAATTCTCATTTGGTCGATCTGAACCTGAATATTTCACGTCAATATTGAACAGTACTTTAAACTCCGATTTAGTCTCTTTCTCAGGAATAACATTAATTATTACTTCATCTATCAAAAGGCTCCCGTCTGAAAATAGTATACTTTGCAAAAGATTTAAAAAAATCTGTTTTAATTTAATCGGATCTCCAAGAAGAAAGTTATGGATATTGGGTGAGACGTCAAGCGTGATCCTGATTTCGCATTTGTCTGCAAAAAGATTGACAATATTGCCCAGTGTTTCCGTTAAATTAAAACTTGCAAAACTTTCTTTTTTTATAATCAGATCTGGTTGTGAGAAATTAACAATCTTATTTACAGCCTCAAGTAAATTGTTCGTTGAAGCACGTAAGGTGTCGATCAATTCCTTTTGGTTTTTATCAAGGCTTGAATTATATATCAGATTATTTACCAGAATAATGTTACTCAGGGAAGTCCGAAGCTGATGGGATAAATCGGAAATGAATTCATTCTTGTGTCGGAGTTCCTGAACATTTTCTTCTGACTGTTTTATGAGTTCGTTTAATTGCTGCTTTTTGTTGTCCTCTGCCAGAAAAATCAGTATCAATCCAAGAAAATATATAAGAAAGAAATTAATAAGAAATGAGCCTGAAATGATTGCTGAGATTCCTGAAAAAGGAAGGAAATAGGATGTAATCAGAAGAACAGCCAAAGCGATTGAATGAATAGTCCCATTTTTGGTTCCCAGCAATTTAATTGAAAAGAAAGGAAATAATAATATAAAAATCCAACCAAATGGAATACGCTCTCCAAATAAGAATGAATAAACAGCTGAAATTTCAAAGAGAAGAATTATTATAAGCCCTCCAAAAGGAAATTTTTTAAAGGGAGGAAGAAGCACAACAAGAAGGATAAAAGCAAATAATCCGAGAAATACAGAGGCCGATAAAAAGTCATTATTAAGAAGATGTCTTATTCCAGAAACGGCAGATATTATCCCAAATAATATGGCGAAGAAATTGAAATGAAATACCTGGTCACGGGTCTTTTCATCCTTAAAATTCGCTCCGGAGGTAAAAACCTTCTTTAATAATGTAACCAGGTTCATTTTAATTTATTTTGGAATGAATCTTGCATTAAGCAACTTAATTGTGCACAAGGTAAAAATTGTTTACGAATTTGGGAACAAAATGTTACCAGTATAGTTTATTATTTGATTTGAGCTGTTTAAAGTGCAATAGACCGGAAATAATTCCAATTTTGCATAATTATATTTGCCCTTGTTTTTTATTAAATAGCTTAATTGGTACTTTTGAGTTACCGAAAATCCCGGAACAGGAAAATTTTATGAAATGAATAAGCCAATACTGTTATTTTTTATAAGTATTTACGCCTGTATAAGCCTGATAGCGCAAGACCAACCGGAAGGTACAATAAAGTATACTCCCGACTTTAAATTTAAAGATGGCTTATATATTAGTTTTGAACAGTTAAAAGCAAATAAGCCCATACCGGTAACAAGAATATCATCGGAAACGGATCATACAGATCCTGATTTCTTTACCAACCTGCTTAAGGAAAAGAAGATAATATTTTTTGATGATTTTGGTGTGCAACAATCCATTCCCGTGGAGAAAATCTGGGGGTTTAGCAGAAATGGAATCGTGTATATCAGGATAGGCGGAAATTTTTCACGAATAACGGTGATTGGTAGTATTTGTCATTTTGTAGCGAATATAACAACCTATAATTCAGGTTATTACGATCCGTATTATTATAATCCCTATTATTACCGTTACCCTTCCAATTCCGCAGCTACAACTACAACCGAGATGCGGCAATATATTATTGACTTCCAGACCGGAAAGATATATGATTATGATATCCAGAGTCTGGAAGTTCTTTTAATGAAGGATCCGGAACTTTATGATGAATTTGCTGCTCTTGGAAAAAAGAAAAAGAAACAAATGAAATTCCTGTATATTCGAAAATTTAATGAACGAAATCCATTATACATCCCTGTTAACAATTAATTTACAATACCATGAAACGATACGCACTTTTGATTATTTCAGTACTGATAGCTGGTTCCGGCTTTGCACAGGTTGAATATTTGCCAACAAAGGAAGACCTTGGAAAAGTAATTAAATCAAAAACTTATGTAGTACTTGACGAAAGTCCCATATCGGACTTCAACTTTGAAATTAAGGAGGTAATGGCAAGAGTATGGACGCTTAACAAATTTGAATTCATAAAAAGCTCCGAATTTGAAAAACTCTCTTCAAATGAAAATTACTCGTTTTTGTATACCTCTTTGGTAAGTTTTGAAAAAGACAAAACCGAATCGCGTTACCTATTTCTGCACTATTCACTGGGTGGTCCGAATCTGACAATTGATGACCTGAGGGATGTCTGCTCCGTTCCGCTTGCATATTTTGGTACTGATCCTGAAAACTATATTTATAAACTTGGCACTATTGTTAAATTTATTCAGAACCACGTTAATCTGATTTATGAGAAGCCGGAATTAATTTCAAATAATATATTCAAATTCTATAATGATAATATCGGGGATGTCCATACCAAAACACTTTATCTGGTCCAGGATGAATTATCACCTGAAATCAGCACTCCGGCCAGAATAAAAGCAATCTATCCCTATAAATTCAAAATTGTAACCCGGGAAGAAATCAAACAGGCCATTGACGATGCAGATGAAAATATTGTCTTTCTTCATAAAGTAGGACCCGAGGGAAAACGGACGGAAGCCAGGTGTTACAATATATTAATCGGAGCAGCGGATGCAAAGTTTTATTATTTTGATTACCACATGATCTCCGATAAAAAACCTGATGGCTTGCTTGAGTCGGATCTGAAAAAACTGGCCAAATAAAGGCAAGTATTTGATCATCAGATAATCCCAAGATAAAAAATAATAAAAAGTAATTAATGGCATTTACAAAACCTTCAATTCCCTCTGGCACAAGAGATTTCTCACCACTTGAAATGGTTCGCAGAAATTATATTTTTTCTTCCATTCGTGAAATTTTCCAGCTATTTGGCTATTTACCTATTGAAACACCAGCCATGGAAAATTTAAGTACATTGCTTGGAAAATATGGAGAAGAAGGTGACAAGCTGCTTTTCAGGATCTTAAATTCAGGCGATTTTCTGTCTAAGTCAGATAAAGATGCTATTGCAAATGAGGATTCATTGAAATTATCCAATTCAATCTCTGAAAAAGGGCTGAGGTATGATCTGACGGTTCCCTTTGCCCGATACGTTGTGCAACATCGTAATGAGATTAACTTTCCTTTTAAAAGATATCAGATACAGCCGGTATGGCGTGCCGACAGGCCCCAGAAAGGCAGGTACCGCGAATTTTACCAGTGTGATGTTGATACTATAGGAAGCGATTCCCTTTTAAATGAAGTTGAATTGATTAAAATTATTGACCTTGTTTTTACACGGCTAAAAATTCGTGCAAATATTAAGCTGAACAATAGAAAAATACTTGCCGGAATTGCTGAGATAATCGGTCAGTCCGACAAAATTACCGAGATCACCATTGCCCTTGATAAGATAGAAAAAATTGGAAGGGAAAAGGTAATAGCTGAACTGACCGAAAGAGGCATAAGTAAAGATTCGGTTGACAGGCTGGGTCCTTTATTTAACATGTCTGGTTCCAATGAAGAAAAGATTATTTTCCTTGAAAAGTACCTTGGAAGCTCTGCTGTTGGACTTGAGGGGATCGAAGAGCTTAAATCAATTTTCCATTTTCTCATAGCCTTCGGGATAAGCAGCCAGCTGGAAATTGATCTTACACTTGCAAGAGGCTTAAACTATTATACAGGTTGTATTATCGAAGTAAAGGCCATGGATGCCGAGATAGGAAGTATTTGCGGTGGAGGACGTTATGATAACCTGACCGGTATTTTTGGAATGGAAGGAGTTTCCGGGGTGGGCGTCTCGTTTGGAGCAGACAGGATTTATGATGTGATGCTACATTTAAATCTTTTTCCTGTCGAAGCAGAGTCAGGAACTCAGATTATTTTTGTGAATTTTGGTCATAATGAAGCATTTGCAGTTCTACCAGTTATCTCAAAGCTGCGCTCAATGGGTATAGCGGTTGAATTATATCCTGATTCTGCAAAGATGAAAAAGCAAATGAGTTTTGCCAATATTAATAATATTCCTTTTGTAGCTCTTGCCGGGGAAGATGAACTGTCGAAGGGGCAACTCACTCTGAAAAATATGAAATCCGGCGAACAGGAAACTTTAGACTTTGAAGAACTATATAAAAAGTTCGGTGCGTAGTTAAACTTCTCAGCTTTCTGATATTGCCCTGGGATGACTGAATTTTTATCAGTTTTCTAAACAGAATGTTTAATAGCATTGCTGGTAATTTATTTTTTTCTGTTCTTGGAGACCTGATTTCAAAACTTAACGCATGCTTCATTATATTGATTCACAAAACATTAACTTTTCCAAATTATCACAAATTTTAGAATCTCCCTCTAAATTAGTGCTTTCGGAAGAGGCAGTCAAAAAAATTAAAAGGTGCAGGGAGTATCTGGATAAGAGGCTTGAGAGCGGCGAAGAGCTTATCTATGGAATAAATACAGGTTTTGGATCCTTATACAATCGAGTTATTTCACGTGAAGACCTGGGTAAACTTCAAAAAAACCTGGTAATGTCTCATGCATGCGGGATAGGAGAGGAGGTTCCTCAAAGGATTGTGAAACTAATGCTTTTTCTTAAGGCTCAGTCACTTTCCTACGGAAACTCAGGAGTTCAGTTAATCACAGTTCAGCGCCTTCTGGATCTTTATAATGAAGAAATATACCCTGTTGTATACCAGTATGGTTCACTGGGTGCTTCCGGAGATCTGGCTCCTCTGGCTCATATGAGTCTTCCGTTAATCGGTCTTGGAGAGGTGTATTACAGAGGTAAAAAATATCCTTCTGCTGAAATTCTGAAGAAATTTAACTGGGATCCAATTGACCTTAAATCAAAAGAAGGTCTGGCTTTACTCAACGGAACCCAATTTATGAGTGCATACGGGGTGGAACTATGCCTTAGGGTATTTAAGCTTTCACAATTGTCGGATATTATTGCCTCCCTGTCACTTGAAGCCTTCGATGGTCGCATTGAGCCTTTTCACGAACTTATACAAAAAATCAGACCCTACGAAGGTCAGATTAAAACTGCAGCCAGGGTCAGATGGCTCTTAAATGACAGCGAGCTTATTAACAGACCTAAAAAACATGTTCAGGATCCATACTCATTTCGTTGTATTCCGCAGGTTCACGGAGCATCGAAAGACTCTATTAAATATGTTGCCTATGTTTTCCAGAGGGAAATTAATTCCGTAACCGATAATCCAACCATTTTCCCTGAAGAAGATCTGATTATTTCTGCTGGGAATTTCCATGGGCAACCCCTTGCTCTGGCTCTGGATAACCTTGCTATTGCCATGTCAGAGCTGGGAAATATTTCTGAAAGAAGGACTTATCAGCTGGTTGGCGGCCACAGGAACCTGCCGCCTTTTCTTGCCGCAAATCCGGGTCTGAATTCGGGTTTTATGATACCTCAGTATACAGCCGCTTCTATGGTTAGTCACAATAAACAATTATCCACGCCCAGTTCGGTCGACAGTATTGAGTCATCGCAGGGACAGGAAGACCATGTAAGTATGGGCGCCAATGCAGCTGTAAAGGCATACAAAGTAATGGAGAACCTCGAAAGAATACTTGCCATTGAGCTTTATAATGCTGCACAGGCAATGGACTTCAGGAGACCGGCAAGAACTTCTTCTTTTCTGGAAGACATTCTTTTACAATATCGTAAGAGAGTGGATTTTATTGAGGACGATAAGGTTATGTATACTGATATTAACAAAACCGTTGATTTTCTCCGGGAAATAGTATTGCAACTGCCAGAGGAAGAAAACGACACAGATATTCAGGGATAGTAGTCAATTTAATCTTGTTGTAAAACATTTCAGAATCTTAAAATTATTTCCCCGGAAAGTTGACATATCCATAAACAATTCGTATATTTTAAGGTGTAGGTTTTTAAGTAGTTACAAGCTTTAAATACATTTTAAAATGAATACGAATTACCAACTCAGGGAAAAAATTATTTCTCTTTTAAAAATGAAGGGAAGTTTATACCTGGGTGATATTATCAGGGAAGTTTCCTTATCTCCTCAGACCGGGTATAAATTTATCCAGGAGATGAAAGAAGAAGGAATTGTAAGGCAACAGGCCGATTCCCTTAAGATTACCCTGGTATAGCATGTGTTTTAATTTAATATCTGCCATTTAAACTTCTTCAGGCACTTTAGTTTAACCCCTTTTGCCTGAATATGGAATTCTATTTATTGGCTCTTTCTAATTGATCTGTTAATAATCTCGGGATGGGATCTGGCGATTATCCTTAATAAGTCTCAGGATATAGACCTTAAATTTGTTTTCAGTCACATAAATCTTCATAACCTTTGCAGGGGGAAGGATTTCTAGGAATTTTCTGTTAAAGGTTTCCAGCAGTTCGGTTTCCTGTTTCTGGTACAGTATAAATTTGGCAAGTGCATCTTTTACTTCCTGTTCGCTCATAAAGGAACTGTTCTTATCGATGTATTGATAAAGAGCTTTCCTGTCCTGGTTAATTTTATCTCTTCTGTTAGAGTAATCATTGTAAACAGGCCAGAATTTTTCAGCTTCAGTTTTTGTAAGCGAAAGTTCCTCTGTGAAAAACGCGATCTTTTCAGCCTGAAGTTTATCCAGTCTCTGTCCGTTCTGAGCGGAAATATTTTGTAATGCTAAAAACATGGAGCTTATCAGCAGGAAAGTTTTCATTATTTTGTTCAGAATATTCATAATATCTTGATTAAAGTTGCTGCATTAATACTTCAATTTCTGCATCTTCAAGCATAAGGTAGTCAATCAAATCATCGGTCTGGCTTGTCAGGGCCGAATGGCTTGAGCTTTCCTCTGTGCTTGTTTCATTGTAAAGTTCGTAAAGCGTCGACTCATCGATATCTTCTACCGGGTAATCACTCAGATTGGCTAATGTGGTTTGCTGCACAGTTTGCTGTTGATCCTGACGGTTGAGCATATACTTAACTCCGCTGTACGCAACTGCCATGATTCCAATAAAGGAGGCAGCTATGGCTAATTGAGAAAAGCTTAATCTTCTGACAATTGTTCTTTCCGGCTTTTCCCGGGCCGATTCAGAAGAGAGCTTTTCCTTCAGCCTGTCGTTGAAATTTTCAAAATAGCCTTCAGGAGCCTGGAAACTGTTCTTTTTTTCCAGATCATCAAGGTTAAACCTATTTTGATTTTTATCAGACATAAGTGTTTTCATATTTGACTTATAAAAGTATGAATGGTTTAATTGTCATTCATATATTTTTCAATTTTTTTTACTGCATGATGATATGATGCCTTAAGTGCTCCCACACTGGTGTCTAAAATTTCAGAGATTTCCTCATATTTTAGTTCATCATAATATTTCATATTAAAAACCAGTCTCTGCTTTTCAGGCAGATCCAGTATTGCCTTCTGAAGCTTTAATTGGACTTCATCTGCATTGAAGTAATCATCCGATTCAAGAGTTTCGGAAAGTTTGGATTCAACACCGGTCCAGGGCAGAAATGATGCTCTTTTCCTGTTCCGAAGGAAACTTAAGGCCTCATTTGTAGCTATCCGGTAAAGCCAGGTAAAAAGATTGGAATCTTCCCTGAATTCGGCCAGACCTTTCCAGGCCTTTATAAACGTATTTTGAAGAACGTCATCTGTATCATCATGACTAATAAGAATTTTTCTGATATGCCAGTACAGACGCTCTTTATAGTCATTTACCAGGATATTAAAAACATAGTCCTGGTTATGACCATTTTTAAATAAAGCAATAATTTCCTTTTCTGTATGTTTCGGCATATTCGAATCAGGGAGCCCCTTTAATGCTTGGATGAGAAATTATTCAATTGGTTTAATGCAAAGGGAAAATTAATTGGTTTCAATATTAAAAATTTCGCCCGGTTTCACCTCAAAATTCTTAACAACCGTGAGAGATGAAGTTTTAACGGCTGCCGATCGAAAGACGAGTCTGTACAATCCGGGTTGCAGTAAAACCGTCTGTTGTCTCAGGGCAGGATTTAAGTTGTACACCCATTCCTGTTCATTTGACCGCATAATATAAAGACTGCCATAACCATTGGAGGAGCCGATAAAGCTTATCACTCCCGGCTCCGGAACTTCAATACTTGTAGTATGGCTTTGAAGGATTTCCACATTTTTTATAATGAGACGCGGAATAATAGGAATTTCAAGATCGTATTTCCCTACCAGATATTTTCCGATTTTCCCTATTTCCTGATTTACAAGGGTCTGGGTTTCGCCACTTTTTCTAAGGGTAATCAGAAGTCCGTCATACGATTTCCCTTTGGGTGTTTTAACCTGCAGGTATCCCTGGGGAGCGTTGACAGCAATAATGGTGTGCTTACCGGGAATTATCTGAATGCTATCCTTTATAATTGGTGGAATAGTATGCACTTTTAGTCTGTAGGTAACGAGATGATCAAGATAAAGAGTATCAGGGTTCCCTTTGTGGTTCAGTGTATGTACAAGATTGTATTTGATTTTACCTGAGAAGCTGTCATAGAATGTCATGTTTACATCAGTTTCAGTTGGCAGTCCATTCATATCCAGCAGATTAACCTGGGTTGTGGTGGTATTGAGTACCTGTGTGATTACCGTACCAAGAACTTCTCTGAACTTGTCCTCATTCTGGGCGTTGAAATAATATCCCAGACAGTCAAAGGTTTCATGAAAACCAGGATCCAGACCAATCCCAATAATAAACGGTTTGAGAATTATTCCTTTCTTTTGCAGTTCAAGGGATACGGCACAAGGGTCTCCATCACAAGCTTCAATTCCATCGGTTATAAGGAGAATAATATTTCTGCAATTATCACATTCCGGAAAATCTCCGGGAGCAAGTGCAAGTGAATAAGCAATAGGTGTAGTACCTTTTGGTGTTATGAATTTCAGTTTCTGCCTGATTCTGGATGCGTTTCCCTGTGCGAAGGGTACCTCAAGTCTTGTGTCGCTGCAATCCTGCGGAGGCACGGGGCTTTGGTGTCCATATACCCGTAATGCCATTTCAACATTTTCAACATTTTGCAAACTATCAACAAGGTCAATCAGAATATTCCGGGCAATGTTAATTTTATTGTCGCTTTCCCATGTCCCCGACATGCTCTGGGAAGCATCAAAAATAAAGAGTATTCTAGTTAATGCTTTGGTTTTTCCGGAAGCCTCCTGAGCGTAAATGCTTTTGGGCATTATCATTCCGGCAACAAATAAAAGAATTATAAAATTTCTCAGCCGGTCAATCGTAAAATATGGCATGTATCCGAATTATTTTTAATCTGGTTTTATAACAAACGATTAAAAATAAGGTTTATTGGCCTGAATTTAATGAGGTCCGGACCTAAGTTTTTAACAGGCAGAATATTGTCAGCTTTTGCTAATCAGGATTTCTTAACTTTTTCGAAAAATTTAACAGCTTTTTCAGCAACGCTTTCAGCTGTGAAACCCAATTTCTCATCAAGAACTGTATATGGAGCGGAGAAGCCAAAGCTTTCCATTCCAACCACTGTTCCTTTTGATCCGACTAGACCTGCAAGTGTTACCGGTAATCCGGCTGTCAGGGCAAATGTAGGAATGTTAGGAGGCAATACACTGCGCTGGTATGCGGGATCCTGATCCCTGAACAGTCCTTCAGAAATTGCGGAGACGATTCTGATACTGATATTTTTCTTCTGTTTCACAATTTCTGCAGCAGCAACCAGCGTTGCAACTTCTGATCCGCTTGCTACCATGATTAAGTCGGGGAGATTTTCAGAATCCACGACAATATAGGCTCCTTTATTTGCTTCCTCAGCTGCTTTGCTTCGATTGACTCCGGGCAGGTTCTTTATGTTTTGGCGTGATAATATCAGCGCGGTAGGGGTATCGGTATTTTCAAGTGCCATTTGCCAGGCAATTGTTGTCTCAGGGGCATCAGCAGGACGCAGAACAAGCATGGCCCTGTCGCCATGGTGATTTTTTATATGCTCCATCAGCCTGATTTGTGCTTCCTGCTCAACGGGCTGGTGAGTAGGGCCATCTTCACCGACACGGAAAGCATCATGGGTCCATACATATTTTACAGGCAGTTCCATAAGGGCAGCAAGTCGTACAGCAGGTTTCATATAATCGGAGAAAACAAAAAAGGTAGCACAAACCGGTATCACTCCACCGTGAAGTGCCATGCCATTAGCAATGGCCGCCATAGTCAGCTCTGAAACACCCGCCTGCAGAAAAGCGCCGGAAAAGTCGTTTCTGTGAAAGGCATGGCTGTTTTTTAAGAATCCATCAGTTTTATCTGAATTGGAAAGATCGGCTGAAGAAACAATCATGTTTTCAACCTTTCCTGCAAACTCGGCAAGAACAGCTGCAGAAGCAGCCCTGGTTGCAATATTTTCTTTCTGAATAATGGAAGGGAAATCAATCTTTGGAACCTCACCACTTAAGAAGAAGTCGAGTTTGGAAGCCAGTTCAGGGTTTTCCTTTCTCCAGGCTTTTTCTTCCGCCTTTTTCTCTGCAGCTATCCTGCTCTTGTTTTTCAGAACCTCTTTATAAAATTCGGCTACTTCAGGAAAAATTTTAAAGGGATCTGCCGGATTGCCACCCAGATTTTCAATGGTTTTTTCAAATGAAGCCCCGGCCTCTCCAAGCGGCATGCCATGAGTAGCAGTTTTTCTCTCGAAATTCTCACCACTTGCTGTCAGGGCTCCTTTTCCCATAATGGTTTTACCTATTATGAGTGTAGGCTTCTCTTCCTCCAGGAGTGCCGCATTCAGGGCTTTTTTAATCTGGGCCTCATTGTTACCATCAATTGTAATAACACTCCATCCCCAGGCTTCATATTTTTTGGCTGTATCTTCATTCGTCACTTCTTCAGTTTTCGTTGACAGCTGAATATCATTGGAGTCGTAAAACATGATGAGGTTATGTAAACCCAAAAATCCTGCGAGCCTTCCCGCACCCTGGGATATTTCCTCCTGAATTCCGCCATCAGAGATAAAAGCGTAGGTTTTATGTGACAACCATTCTCCAAAACGACTTGCAAGGAAGCGTTCTGTAATGGCCGCGCCAACTGCCATAGTATGCCCCTGACCAAGCGGGCCGGAGGTGTTTTCTACCCCGCGTTTTACATCGACCTCCGGGTGTCCCGGTGTCGGACTGCCCCATTGCCTGAATTGCTTGATATCTTCGGGTGAATATTTCCCTATTAGTGTCAGCACAGAATAAAGCATGGGAGACATGTGTCCCGGATCCAGAAAAAATCTGTCACGATGTGGCCATTGCATATCCCCGGGATCAAAATTCAGGTATGAGGAATAAAGTATATTAATAAAATCGGCTCCGCCCATTGCTCCACCCGGGTGTCCTGATTTGGCTTTCTCGACCATGGAAGCCGAAAGTATCCTGATATTATCTGCTGCTTTTGAAATTACTGATTCACTCATTGCTACCTGATTTATGGATTAAAAATTCTGTACGGAAACAAAATTAGCATTTTCCAATAAAAGATAGCAGTAAAAGTTGTATTTTGAATTAAATACAGGGGTTTTGTATCTCTTGTAAAAGCAAATCCCCTTAATTACTGCAATTAGGAAAGTTTTATAAAATTATTTCCCTAAGAAAATGTATTTTTGCAATTAAATAAAAATGGAATTATGGGCTTGCAATGCGGTATTATAGGGATTACCAACACCGGGAAAACTACTCTTTTCAATTGTCTTTCGAACACAAAGGCTGAGTCGAGCAACTTTGCTTTTAGCTCCAATAAATCCAATATTGGTATAGTAGAGGTTCCTGATAAGCGTCTGATGGTGCTTAATGAAATGGAAAAACCTGCCAAGCTCATACCCGCAACGGTTGAAATACTTGATATTCCGGGCCTTACCAAAGGTTCCAGTTCAGGAGAGGGGATAGGAAATAAATTTTTATCAGATATCAGAAATACCGATGCTCTAATACATGTGCTTCGTTGCTTTGATGATGACAATCTGGCGCACATCGAAGGAAGCGTCAATCCTGTAAGAGACAAGGAAACGGTTGACCTTGAACTCCAGATAAAGGACCTTGAATCGGTTGAGAAGAAACTTCAGAAGCTCGAAAGAGCAGCGAAGACCGGCGACAAGGATGCAAAAAGAGGGGTGGAGGTTCTGACTCATTATAAGGATCATTTTGAGAATTTCCAGTCGGCGCGTACCATAGACGTTTCGGCTGAAGATAAAAAATATGTGGAGGACCTGTTCCTCTTAACTGAAAAGCCTGTTCTTTACGTTTGTAATGTGGATGAGAAGTCTGCTATTACGGGAAATAAATATGTTGAGGCGGTAAAGGAAGCAGTTAAAAACGAAAATACTGAGGTTCTGGTTATCGCTGCCGGCCTTGAAGCCGAGATTGCCGAGCTTGAAGATGAGCAGGACAGGCTGTCGTTTCTTCAGGACCTGGGATTGACTGAACCCGGAGTAAACAAGCTGGTACGTTCGGCTTATTCATTATTAAACCTGCAGGCGTTTTTTACGGTTGGACCCAAGGAAGTCAGGGCATGGACAATCAGAAAAGGAATGACAGCACCGCAGGCTGCCGGGGTAATACACAGCGACCTTGAAAGAGGATTCATAAGGGCTGAGGTAATGAAATACAACGATTATATCAAATACGGATCAGAACATGCCTGTAAGGAAGCCGGCAAGCTTTCGGTGGAAGGGAAAAGCTACGTTATCGGAGACGGAGATATTTTGCACATCCGCTTTAATGTTTAAATAATTTCAATTCCTTCCTGGCAATATTATCTTATCATTGTGCAGAAGATTTGAAGATGAGAGTAACATTCATTCTATTTGTATTTTCACTTGTCTTATCCTTAGGCCTTCAGGCACAGGAGAGTTCTGTGGATTCGTTAAAAGCTAAGGCTGATGAAATCCTGATGAGCCGCGGTGAAGTTTATCTTTCCATACCAAAAACCCAAAAAAAAGCCTTCCTCCCCCTTGTTACCGATATAAGCCCCGACCGGGAAAATGATTCCTCCATTTATTTCTATGCCAACAAAAATCAGTTCCGGAAAGTAATTGATCAGGGCCTCAGTTATAGGGTGCTCACAGCACCTTCGATGCTGGGTCCGGTAAAAATGGCACTTTCCGCTGATGAAGTCCTGCTGGCAAAAGGATATCCTACATACCCTCAATATCTTGAGCTAATGCTCAGATTTAAGACAGAGTATCCGGAGATTTGCCGGATTGATACCATTGGCTATTCTATTGATGGCAGACTTATCCTGGCAGTCAGACTGCAAAACGGAGAATATGTCAGGGGTGATAAGCCAATAGTTTTTATATCCTCAAGCATGCATGGTGATGAGCCTCTGGGTTATCCGCTGATGCTGATGCTTATAAATCACTTTCTTGAGAATTCCCAGACATCCCCGCAGCTTAGCGAAATTCTTGATAAGCTGGTTTTAATTATTAATCCCCTTTCAAATCCCGACGGAAGCTATTTTTATAGCGATACCACTTTGTATGGTTCAATCAGGCAGAATAAGAATTCAGTTGATCTGAACCGTAATTTCCCCTATATACGTCTGGGTCAGCCATACAGTCATACTCTGCTGGAGAAGGAAAATGAGGCCATGGTAAATTATATGGAGAAGTACAGACCATCGCTTTCAGCTAACCTGCATGGAGGAGCTGAAGTGTTAAATTACCCCTGGGATAGCTGGTATTCGAATGAGCTGGTTCATGCCGACAATGACTGGTTCATAGAGATTTGCAAGGATTATGTGGATACCTGCAGAATCAGGGATCCTTCTTATCTGGACACTTACCCTGAAGGATATGTGTTTGGTGGTGACTGGTATAAAGTATTTGGCGGGCGTCAGGATTTTGTCACCTATTATCTCAAGGGAAGAGAGTTGACAATGGAGCTTTCGGATACTAAGATTCCGGCTGCTTCCCAGCTGGCTTTTTACTGGAATCTTAATCGTCAGGCTTTTGTTGATCTGATTCAAAAAGCAGAGTTTGGAATTTATGGCAGGGTAATCGACAGTATCAGTGGTGAAAATATTGCAGCAAAGATTGAAATTCCGGGCTATGATAAAAACGAGTCATATATTTTCAGCGATTCTGCAAGCGGAAGATTTTTCCGTTATCTTCCCGGGGGAGTTTATAATGTTCAGATAAGTGCCAGCGGTTATCATTCAAAGAATATAAGTGCGCAGGTAATTCCGGGTGAAAGGGTTCAGATGCTTGCAGCACTGGTACCATTGGACTTCAATCCGAATCTGCCATCTCAGATTATTATCAGATCGCTCGCAGGTAATGAATTTGAGATTGAATTGCAAAACGATGAATCAGAAGTATTTACAGCTGAGATGTACGATCTGACGGGCAGGAAGGTCCAGGAAAAGATCTTTATCGGGAAAACTGGAATTATGGGAGGACTTAATCTGAATGGAATTTATGTACTTAAGGTCATATCTGACAGACAGAATGTAAAAAGACTTGTTTACATAGATTTCCAATAGTTTATAATTCCTGATTCATTTCCGGTTTTGTGAAATAAGGAATGCTGCAGTTTCGTTATTATCCTGATTTCTGCAGAAAGAATTATTTTTTCCGTTTACATTGTTGAGTGTACAAAGCTAATTTTGGGTTTTAAGATTATATTTGCAGCTTAATTCCTGAAAGAAGGGATGAGTATTAATGTTTAAGAATAAAACGCTGATGAGATTCTATTTAATAATTTGTTTTTTACTGATATTTCCTGTTGATATTTTTTCCCAAAACCCCTCCGTACCACCTGAAAAACCCAAACTAATTATTGGTATAGTGATTTCAGAGATGCGTTATGATTATATTAACCGCTATTGGGATAAATTTTCAGAGGGTGGTTTTAAGAGGCTTGTAAACGGCGGAACTTACTGTAAAAACACACATCATGATTACCTGATTTCTGAGCCCGGCGAAGGATTTGCAAGTATAGCAACCGGTGCCTATCCGGATGTACATGGTATTGTATCCGATTACTGGTACGACAGGCTCAGGGATAAGGTCAGCTTTTGCATAAGCGATGATAATGTAAATACAGTTGGAGGACCGTACGAAGCAGGGAAATATTCACCAAAAGCATTGATGTCATCCAGCCTTTCAGATCAGGCCAGGGTAGCCGCCCAGTTTAAACCCAGGGTTATCTCAATATCGCTCGATCCAAGAGCTGCCGTTCTTTCCGGCGGCAGATCAGCCAATGCAGCATACTGGTTCGACTCAGAGAAGGGTAACTGGATTACCAGTTCTTATTATCTTGATAGTCTTCCTTCCTGGGTAAATGATTTTAATGCTAAAAATTTTCCCGAATTATACCTGCAGCGCCTGTGGGAACCGGTTAACCCTTTGGAAACCTACACGGAAAGCATGCCGGATGATAATAAGTATGAATCGGGTTTTTCCGGAAAAAAGACCTTTCCTTACGATCTGAATAAAATGAGTCTGATAAAGAAAAATCAGAGGAATTATGACCTGCTGAGATATACACCCTATGGAAATTCGCTTACCAAGGATTTTGCCATTGCCAGTATCGTAAATGAGGGGCTTGGAACGGGTGCTTCTACCGACTGGCTTCAACTTGGGTTTTCTGCTTCAGGCTATATGGGTAGTAAATTTTCGTCGGCATCAGTTGAGATCGAAGATACTTACCTCAGACTGGACAAGGATCTGGAGCATTTTCTGAATTTTGTTGATCAGCAGATCGGAATGAAAAACGTACTGATTTACCTAACCTCTGATAATGCCATGGCCGACGATCCCGCCTTCCTTACTGATCAGGGAATGCCTTCAGGTTATTTTAACTATAACTCTGCAATGTCGCTCCTAGGCACTTACCTGAATCTGATCTATGGAAAAGGAGACTGGGTAAAATTCTATTATGCCCAGCAGATATATCTGAATCGTGACCTCATCGAAAACTCAAAGCTATCCCTGAGCGAATTCCAGTCGGTGGTAGCAGCCTTTATGATTCAGTTTGAAGGAGTTTCGAATACACTGACTGCCACCAATCTGATGACAAATAATTATACCCGGGGCTTTTTTGAAAAAATACAAAAGAGCTATAATCAGAAAAGGTCGGGGGATGTGCTTCTTCATCTCTCACCGGGGTGGACAGAGAAAGGTGTTGAAAAACAATATGCATCGGCATTTCGGTACGACACCCATGTCCCGTTAATCTGGTATGGCTGGAAGATAGGCAGGTCGAGCATTTTCAGGCCGGTATCAGTTACGGATATAATGCCCACCATTGCTGTCTTTCTTGATATTCCCAGATCCGGAAGTATTGAGGGCAATTTAATTAAGGAATTATTCTAAACAAATATTTGAAATCTGTGTTGATATAATCTGAAAATGAAACAATTATGATGAATCGTATTTCCGGTTTGGTATTTTTGATTATACTGCTGATTCCCTCTGCTGGACTGAATGCACAGAAAAGGTATTGGATCTTTTTGACTGATAAAACCGGCGTCGAATTCGATCCCTATTCTTATTTTGATGCAGCAGCTATTCATAAAAGAGAATTAAAAAATATACCTCTCAGTGAGTATACCGATCTGCCTCTGCGCAGTGATTACAAGGAGAAAATTAAGGATATCGCCGGTGATCTGGGAAAAGAGAGCCGTTGGTTCAATGCCGTTGCTGTAAACGCTGATAAGAATACTCTGCAAAAAATTAAATCATTGCCCTTTGTGACCGATTGTCAGGAGATAAGCATGTATTCCATTGAAACCAAAGACAGTTTTGATCCCGAAATAAATTATAACAATGACGAGCTAAGAGAATCTCAACTCAATGAGTTTGGTGCAAAATACTTTGAAGATAAAGGAATTGACGGGAGCGGCGTAAGGATTGCCATCTTTGACGGAGGTTTTCCGGGAGTTGATAAATCTCCGCTATTTCAGCACATCAGGGAATCCGGTCGGATTATTGCCACATGGGACTTTGTTAAAAATCGCGAATTCGTTTATGATTACTCCAGTCATGGCACCAGTGTATTGACCTGCATTGCAGGAATATTGGACGGGAAAAAGTTCGGACTTGCAAGCGGGGCTGAATTTCTGCTTGCCCGTACTGAGGTTACGAGGGAGGTTTTCTCGGAAGAAGAAAACTGGCTCGCGGCGGTTGAATGGGCAGATAAAAATGGTGCCGACATTATCAGCAGTTCATTGGGCTATACTTTTAATCGTTATTTTCCCAGACAAATGGATGGTCGTTCAACTCTGGTGACCCGTTCTGCCAATATGGCTGCTTCCAAAGGAATGCTGGTAATAAATGCTGCCGGAAATGATGGTGATAAACCCTGGGAAGTTGTTGGTGCACCGGCTGACGCCGATAGTGTGCTGAGCATAGGAGGAATTTCGCCTGATAACGGTTACCATATAAAATTCAGTTCATATGGTCCGACCTATGATGGCAGGATGAAGCCAAACCTGAGCGCTTTTGGCCAGGTGAGTACTTCTACTCAGAAGAAAATTCATGTTGCCTATGGAACATCCTTTTCAACCCCACTGGTTTCAGGCTTCGCAGCCTGTGTAATGCAGATGCATCCTGAGTGGAACAATATGGAGACTTTTAAAGAGCTTGAAAAATCCGGACATTTATATCCATACTATGATTATGCTCATGGTTATGGTGTGCCGCAGGCCTCTTATTTTACCGGTAATCAGGTTAAACCTGAGCCAACATTTAAATTCTTCAGAGAGGAGTTTACAGTTAAAATTGTGATCGAGGGCAGGGAAAGCTGGAATAACGATTGGATTGAAGAAGAAGATACGACTTTGAATTCGGAAGCATTTAGCGATAATTCAGAAATTTCTGATTCAGAAAGCCCTTCTCAGGCAGGAGATGCTGAAAATATAAATACGGAAAATTCTGATGAGGCTGAAAACGGGCTCTACAAGCTCGACAGTGATATTTTATATTTCCATATAATACCTGCAAACAGCCAGAAACTGAAAAGATATGGCTTGGTTAACATGTCTTCGGCTGGTGAGTACGAAATTCCCGAATCATATATTGAAGAGGGCGACACAGTGGAAGCATTTTTTAAAGGATATACCGGGAGTTTTAAGTTCTGATAAATTTAATAATTGACTGCACCTAAATTGAAAAAATTATATAAAACCAATAAGATGAAATCATACCTTTTATTTTTATTTCTGACTTTCCTGTATTTCGGTTTATCTGCTCAGGATGTTATTATGGATAAGGACGTCGATGAGCAGTATCAGGACAAGAAAGGTCCTAATATGCGTCAGTACGGACATATTTATGAGAGTTTTGGTTTGGTTGTGCCTTACAATGAAGTGTCCGGGGCTAAAACGGATTTGCTGCGTTCCGGTGAAATTATTGTGGGTTATCGTTATAAGCTGAAGCTTCTATCATTCTATGCAATAGGATACGATCTCAGCTACAGTTTTAAAAGGTATGGTATTCAGGCTGAGGATGCCCTTCCGGTTGATGTGGCTTCCAATCCATTTTCACAGGCAAGTCTTGTTAAGAGCATGTCTCTCGGACTTGCTACTCTCGGGGGAGAGGTTTATAACAGGATTAATGTGGGTAAAAGGGGAAATGTTCTCGGAAATTATCTGGACATTGGTATTAAAGGAGAATGGAATTACGGACGAAGACTTATAATAAAGGATATTGCTCCTGATGGAGATTATTATGAGAAAAGCCGGCTTGTGCAGAGAAATCTTAATTACATTGAGAAGTTTTCAGCGCTTGTAACAGCAAGGATAGGGATTAATAAGCTTGCACTCTATGGAAACTACAGGATTAGCGATCTGATCTCATCCGGGTATACAAGTCCTGAACTGCCACCCCTGACAGCTGGTATTGAGTTTTCTTTTTAATCAGCGTGCGTCGCAGATTTCCTGAATAATATCAGGATTCTCTTCTACTGCAGATCCTACAACTATCAGGTCGGCTCCATGAGAAAATATCATGACAGCATCTTCACGGCTGCGAATGCCTCCCCCTACCAATATAGGTATCCCTGTATTTGCTTTTACTTCTGAGATGATTTTTAGTGAGACGGATTTTGCAGCTCCGCTGCCTGCTTCCAGATAAATCAGCTTCATCCCCAGCATTTCGCCGGCAAGAGCGGTTGCGACAACAATTTCCGGTTTATCGGCAGGAATTGGAATGGTATTGCTCATATATTCCACCGAGGTGGTTTTGCCGTTTTCAATGAGGATGTAGGCTGTGGGTATCACTTCTATCCCCGATTTCTTCAGTCCGGGTGCGGAAACTACGTGCTGACCGATAAGATATTCTGGATTTCTTCCCGAAATAAGCGAGAGATATAAAATTCCATCAGCAAGCTCAGAGATTTGAATTACATTCCCCGGGAAAATCAAAACAGGAATGCTGGTTTGTTCCTTAATCCGGCCAATGGTCTCCGCAATATTTGTAACCACCAGACTTCCACCTACAAAAATATAATCCACATGGGATTCATTACAATTGTGTACGATGCGATCCAATGATTCAGGGCTGTTGTTGTCCGGATCGATCAGTATCGCAACCCTTTTTTTATCCCTCGATAATATTTCCTTATAAATATTCATTTACTTGCAGGTATAGGCAATAGCATATCCATCCATATTTTCGTACCTAATATTAAAATCCTCTACACCATGAATGTTAAGCACTCTACCTTTTAACCAGCCATCGTGTTTTGGGTCAAAAGGAAGTATGGATAAATTTTCCTTAAAATTTATATCCTGTTTGTCACAGATCTTATACATGGCTTCCTTTGCACACCAATGTATGTAAAGATGATAGCGCAGCAGATCAGGATTTGTGGTTATAAGCTCCAGATTATTTATAAACTTTGAGCTTACATTGGAAATCTTGTGCGACATATATTCCAGATCGATTCCTACTTTTTTTGATTTACTCATCAATATGGAAGTCAGATCCTTTGAATGCGAGATGCTAATTTGAAATGAGTTTTCCTTAAGAAAAGGTTTTCTGTACTGATTGTATATGATTCGCGAATCCTTACCTGTCATTTCGTTTATGAGTACTCTTACACTGAGCCACTCAATCTTACGGCTTTCATTCTTAAAACTGCCAAGAGTTTCAAGTTCATCCGCATCGAGTTTTAACCTGGAAAAGAGGGAGTCGAAGTCTTCCTTAATCTCCCAGATACCAAGCATACAGCCTCTTACCTCTTTTTTTACAATAACTCCCATGAAAAGAATTTATGAAAAAGCAAGTCTGCAATTTACGTATTTATTTTGTACCTGAATTCCATTCCAGTGTTTTGATGAAATGGTCAATATCTTCCCTGACGAACTTTATAACAGGTGCAAGTGAATCCTGATTAGGCTGGGTGTTAAAATACAATGAACCCCTGAGAAAATTAGTCATACTGTCGGTTACAAAAAACTGTACCGATGAAGCAGCATTTCCCTTGATATCATAAAAAATCCCATAAACTTTCTTTTCAGGAAGGTTTATCAGACTTTCCTGGATCGACTCAGCCTTAATGCTGTGTTTATATGCCAGATCACGACTTTCATCTGCATATTTACCGAGATCGGAATTGATTTTTAAAAATGAAAGGTAAATCTTACCATCAAATTGAGGGAATTCAATATTAATCCAGTCAGGGTGCATTCTGCTTGAATCTTTAACTATTCTGGCATATACAGGATATTCGAAGCTGAATCCTTCAGATGACAGGTATTTGGTGTATTCCTTTTTTGGGTAATCAATCCTAATAAAGCCCTTTGGTTTAGGAGTATAGGTTTTTTTGCAGGATGTAAGCGCTGAGAGCAAAAGCGACAGGAAGATAAGAGAAGTTAGAAAGGAAAGTCTGTGCTTCATGACAATTATTGCCTTATTTTAAGGTTTTTATCAAGAGTGAATTTCACTTTTCTGATTCTTCTTTCGTCGACGGAGAGAATGGTAAAGCTGAAGTTCTTAAGCAATATAGTGTCATTAGGAGGGGGTATCTCTCCTTTGATTTCGAGTATTAATCCGGCAAGTGTATCGGCTTCTCCTCTTACAGGTTCGAAAAGCTCTTCGTCGAGTTGTACAATTTTAAAGAAATCGTTCAGTAGAATTTTCCCATCGAAAATATAATTATAGTCATCGATTCGGGAATAATTTGATTCCACTTCATCAGATTCATCATTTATTTCGCCAACGATTTCCTCAAGAATATCTTCCAGAGTAACAATACCTTCTGTGCCTCCATATTCATCCACAACAATAGCCATATGAATCTTCTTATCAAGGAACTCCTGCAACAGATCCTTAATTTTTTTAGTTTCAGGCACATAGTATCCGGGCCGAATAAGATTTTGCCATTCAAAATTGTCTTTTTCAGACAGAAAGGGAAGGAGATCCTTCACATACAAAACTCCTTTGATGTTATCGAAAGTCTCGGAAAATACCGGAATCCGGCTATAGCCAGAGTCATTAATGGTTTTTATTAAAGTTTTGAAGTCAGTTTCAATATCAACGGCTGTCACATCCATCCTGGGTTTCATGATGTCACTTACTTCAATATTACTGAAGTTTACAATCCCCATCAGAATTTTTCTGTCTTCGGTGACTACCCCATTTGTATGATCGAGGGCATCGGAGAGTCCATCAATAGAAAAGCGGGTCAGATTTTTAACAATCCTTCGATTAATCATGGATGAAGTCCGGTTTAATAGGAAGCGCAGTGGAGTAAATGTCCAACTTGCCGCTACCAGGGGGTAAACTGCAAAAATTGCAAACCTGAGAGCATTATTATGGGCGTAAATCTTTGGAAGAATTTTTCCAAAAATTAGCAGGGTAAACACAATTACCAGTATGCTTAAAGCAATGCCGGAGCCGGATGAAAGGGCAAATGCAGGAAAGATGTTAAGCAGGGATGCAAAAAGAGTTATAAAAAGGAGGTTTATCAGAGTATTTGAAATTATTATGGTTACCAGAAGCTCTTCGGGAGCGCTAAGCAGCTTAAGCACCTTAAGGGAGCGAACAGATTTCAAATTCTCAAGGTCCTGGGTCTCCTGCTCTTCCAGAGAAAAATAAGCCGATTCAGAACCGGTGAAAATTACAGAAAGTATCAGGAGTATTATAAGAAGGCAAATTGCGGTTATCACCCAAGGAGATAATATGCCCTGGTCAGATAAAGCGATTATTGTATTCATTGTTAAATACGAACCTGGTTCCAATGGATTCTAATCTTTTGAAGAATGGTTAAAATGGGAGGTCGTCGGTGCCTTGCGATTTTTCAAGTTCACCTGCCAGATCTTCCGGGCCTGAATTTGCAGGCTGAGTTCCGGATTGTGCGGATGAATGACTTTCTCCCATATCAGAACTTCCTGAATCACTTCTCTTACCGAGCATTTGCATCGAGTCTCCAATGATCTCGGTAATGTATTTGGTGTTATTATCCTGATCGGTATAACTCCTGGAACGGATACGTCCTTCGATATACAGCTGACTTCCTTTTTTTACATATTTTTCAGCTATCTCTGCAAGGCCTTTCCATAAAACAATGTTATGCCATTCGGTATTGGTAATTTTTTCACCATCTCTGTTTTTATACACTTCACTGGTAGCGAGAGGAAATTTGCAAACCGTGTTGCCTCCTTCCAGATGCCTTGTTTCAGGATCTTTACCAACATTTCCGACCAGAATAACCTTATTGACTGACATAATTTCTGAGTTAATAAACAGAGAGTAAAGATACAAAAATATCCATTCAGACCAAGGTGCTGCCCGTAATTGATATTGTATAGTATGCGTGAATCAATTCCAGGAATTTTGAAATAGAATGGATTCCATGAATGTTTCTGCCTATGTTATCAGAGCCCCTTATTATCAATGTATCTTTCAATTAATCGGGGCACAGGGAATTTTTCAAACTCATCTGTAGTGATTTCTATGCCGGTACCAGCTGAAATTTCAAAATCCCCCGGAAAATTTAAATGTATGAAACGACACGAAATATGTTGGTGACTTAGCTTGTGAATAACAGTTTCTGAAATTTTTGTAATATTCAACTGGGAGTCGGAAACATTCAAAAATCCGGCTATTTTACTTGCCAATTCTGATGGGCTTGTCTCCTGTATGTTTTCGATAAGGGGAAATTCATAGAGTCCCTCCCAGATATCTCCTTTATCCCTTTTCTTCAATAAAATCCTGTTTCCTTTTTTGATTATCAGGTATGTGAAATAGCGGTTTCTGGGAGAAGCCTTTTTGTATTTTAGCGGTAACTCAGCTACTTTATTTTCTTTAAGGGCCAGACAATACTGAGAGATCGGGCATTCCATGCATTTAGGTTTTGAAGGAAGGCAAATGTTTGCACCAAGTTCCATCATTGCCTGATTGTGTCGGCCGGGGTTGCTGACATCAAGAATTTCATAAGAGAAGGTTTTGATCAGATCTTTTCCGCGGGTGGAGTTTACTTCATCTTCAATGGCAAATAATCTGGAAACAACTCTCTTAACATTCCCGTCTATTGCTGCAACCGGCTTGCCGAATGAAATAGAGGCGATGGCTGCAGCGGTGTAATCACCTATTCCTTTTAATTTTAAAAGTCCGGGATAATTCTGAGGAAAAATACCTTTCATGTTAAAGGCAATGGTTCTGGCTGTTTCATGGAGGTTTCGGGCCCGGCTGTAGTACCCTAAACCCTGCCACAATTTTAAAACCTCCTCAGTATCAGCATTGGCGAGAGAAAAAATATCGGGAAATTTCTCTATGAAGTTCAGGTAATAATTTAAACCCTGTGCGACCCTGGTTTGCTGAAGAATGATTTCTGAAAGCCATATATTATATGGGTTGGAGGATTTTCTCCAGGGTAAGTCTCTCTTCTCTTTTTCGTACCATTCCCCCAGCTTTTTGCTTAGCGTCATCCTCAATGTTTAAGATAAAATATATATTCCGGGTAAAAATAATAGAATTGTGTTTTATTTATAGGAGGAAATAAACTATATTTGCAAACCAAAACAAAAAGATAATTGTAATTCATTGATAATTAAAGCATTTTAAAATGACCAAAGCAGATATCGTAAACGAGATTTCCAAGAACACAGGAATCGAAAAGGTAACTGTACAAAAAACAGTTGAAGCTTTTATGGAAACTGTAAAAGATTCACTCGGTAAAAACAAAAACGTTTACCTGAGAGGATTTGGCAGCTTCATCGTAAAGAAAAGAGCAAAGAAAACAGCAAGAAACATTTCCAGGAATACGACCATTATCATTCCTGAACATTGGATTCCCTCCTTTAAACCGGCAAAAACATTTGTTGGAAAAGTTAAGGTTAATGTAAAATAAGTAAAGTATATTATCATGCCTAGCGGAAAAAAGAGAAAAAGACATAAGATGGCAACCCACAAACGTAAAAAACGTTTGCGGAAAAACAGACATAAGAAGAAATAAGGCTTTTTAAGCGAAAGAAATTGATTATAGTAAACCTAAAGATCCTTATTGGTTCTTTAGGTTTATCATGTTTTGAAGAAGCTTTCCTTAGGATTACCTTTAACAGATAATCTGAACGTATTGTGAGCAACGAATTGGTAATTGACGCGTCTGCCTCGGAAATCGCAATTGCCTTACTGGAAAATAAAAAGCTCCTCGAGCTTAATAAAGAGAAGACAGACACCAAGTTTACTGTTGGTGACATCTATCTGGGTAAGGTCAAGAAGATAATGCCAGGCTTGAACGCAGCATTTGTAGATGTGGGATATGAGAAGGATGCATTTTTGCATTATCTTGATCTGGGGCCACAGTTTAGCACTCTTGGCAAATTTCTGAACATTGCACAGTCCCGTAAAGGGAAGATGATTCCTGTGCCTAAATTTAAGAGAGATCCCGATATTAATAAAGAGGGGAAAATCACTGATACTCTTAAAGTTGGGCAAACGGTTATTGTTCAGATAGCCAAAGAACCTATTTCAACCAAGGGGCCGCGTCTGGCCTCCGAAATCTCCCTTGCCGGTCGTAACCTTGTCCTTATGCCCTTTGCAGATAAGGTATCGGTGTCTTCTAAAATCGAACCTCAGGAAGAAAAAGACCGGCTGAAGAATCTTCTTCTTAGTATTAAACCCAAAAATTACGGAGTTATCGTCAGAACTGCTGCCGAAGGAAAGAAAGTAGCAGAGCTGGATGCTGAACTACGAGGACTTGTTGACCGCTGGGAAAATGCCTTTGAAAACTTTAAGCCGGGTGTTCCCCGTCTTCTGATTGGGGAAATAAACCGTACATCAGCAATCCTCAGGGATATGCTCAATGGGAATTTCGAGAATATCGTGGTAAATGAGGAGAATATTTATCATGAAATCAGACAATACATACAGGAAATTGCTCCTGAAAAAAGCAAAATTGTAAAACTCTTCCAGAGCTCCGAACCAATATTCGATAAGTTTGGAATTGAACGCCAGATAAAATCTCTTTTCGGTAAAACGGTATCGTTTAAAAGCGGTGCATACCTCATTATTGAACATACAGAAGCCCTTCATGTCATTGATGTGAATAGCGGGAACCGGAGTAAGTCCGACAGCGACCAGGAAAGCAATGCCCTAGACGTAAACCTTGCTGCTGCTGAAGAAATTGCCCGGCAGTTGCGACTCCGTGATATGGGAGGAATTATTGTGGTCGATTTTATTGATATGCATTCCAATGAGCATAAACAAATGCTCTACGAGAAGATGAAGGAACTGATGGCCAAAGACAGGGCAAAAAATCATATTCTCCCGCTGAGTAAATTCGGACTGATGCAGATTACGCGTCAGAGGGTAAGACCTGAAATGCACATAGAAACCAACGAAAATTGTCCCTCATGTCATGGTACCGGTAAAGTTGAGTCAACACTTTTGTATACTGATACCATTAAAACTCAGTTAAAACTTATTCAGGACAAATACCACCTGAAGCATATTATTCTTCGCACACATCCCTTTATTGCTGCCTACCTGAACCGTGGTATTTTTTCTTCCATCAGAAAAGAATGGGGCAAAGAGCTTGGATGCAGCATAAAAGTTACTTCCAGCATTTCTAATAACCTGCTTGAATTTAAAGTATTTGATAAAGCCGGTGACGAGGTCGATATTTTGCTTTAGCTTAAAATATTCACTAATAAATTTCAAAACCAGCATTCCAAAGATGCTGGTTTTTCATTTCCAGCATGTTTTAACATAAATTTATGATTGTTTTGACCCCTTAGCATTAGTGTTTGAGATCATATCGAGAAATCTGTATGTTTTATTTTCTATCTTTGCCAAAGTATTGAGAAAATCAAAAATTTAGTGTCTTATGCGTAATTTAAAAACTCTGTTTCTTATATTGTTTTTGGGATTTTCAGGCATTCTGACTGCCCAGTTTGACAATCCTGTATCCTGGAAATATAAAATAAATGAACTTGGTGAAGGGAAAAGCGAAGTTGTTTTCACAGCCCTTATTTCTCCTCCCTGGCACGTCTACGCTATAAAACTTGATCAGGAAGGACCAATTCCAACAAGTATCACATTTTCGCAAAATAAATCGGTCGAGCTAATTGGCGAACTTAAGGAACTTACCAAACCCATTGTAAAGTTTGATGAAGGCTTCCGTTTTGATGTTGGCTTATATACCAAAAAAGCTTCTTTTAGTCAGGAGCTAAGAAATTTAACCAGCACTGCCAGCAGTTTACATGCAAGTATTGAATTTCAGTGCTGTAACGACGAAACCTGCCTTCCTCCATATACCCAGGAATTTGACATTGTGATTCCTGCCGGGCCAAAATCTGTTTCAAAAACTGAAGTTACGACAAGTCTTTCGGAGCCGGTTGAAACAACCACTCAGGCAGTGGCGGAATCAACACAAACTGCAACATTAACAACTGACACTCTGCCGGAAAATACTCAGGTTTCAACGGAAATAAAACCAGTTGTTTCTGCTGATGAGCCAGCAAAGAAGCAGGGGATGAGCTTATTCCTGCTTGTTGCATTCCTTGCCGGGCTTGCAGCAATTGTGACTCCTTGTGTATTTCCGATGATTCCCATGACGATTTCCTTTTTTCTGCGGGGCTCTGAAAACAGGGGTTTTGCTATACTCAAAGGCCTTGTATTTGGTTTTTCGATGATTCTTGTTTATACCGGAATAGGAGTTCTGGTAAGCCTTACAGGAATGAACGCCGATGTTGGAAACATGCTTTCCACCCACTGGATACCAAACCTTCTGTTTTTTATTCTCTTCATGGTCTTTGCAGCCTCATTCCTCGGAATGTTCGAGCTGGTATTGCCTTCGGGTCTGGTGAATACGGCCGATAAGAATGCTGACAGGGGAGGACTAATAGGTCCGTTTTTTATGGGAGTTACAACAGTACTGGTTTCCTTCTCTTGTACCGGCCCCATCGTAGGTAGTTTACTTATTGAAGCAGCTGGAGGCGAAGTCCTTAAACCTATACTTGGGATGTTCTTTTTCTCTCTGGCATTTGCACTGCCATTCACAATACTGGCTATTTTCCCGGGAATGTTAAAAAATCTTCCGAAGTCCGGTGGCTGGCTGAATTCAGTTAAAGTTGTTCTGGGATTTTTTGTACTTGCTTTTGGAATGAAGTTCCTGAGTAATATGGACCAATCCTACCATATTGGTATTTTCAGTCGCGAAGCTTACCTGTCCATCTGGCTGGTTATTTCGGTAATGCTTGGATTGTATCTTCTGGGTAAAATCAAATTTGCCCATGACAGTGATGCTCCGTATGTTTCCGTTCCAAGACTTGTGATGGCAATGGCTTCCTTTGTTTTCGCCCTTTATTTGCTTACGGGAATTTTTGGTGCTGACCTGAAAACGATCTCCTCACTGATTCCCCCTAAATCAGCTTCTGTCTTTCATTTTTCTGACGGAAACAGGGCTCCTTCAATTGCGGATAATCAAAGCACTTATTGCGGACCGGGTAAATATGATGATCTATTTGAATTACCTCTTGATCTGAAGGGATATTTTAATTATGAAGACGGAATAGCCTGTGCCAAAGCTAAAAACAAGCCGGTATTTCTCGATTTTACCGGTCATTTCTGCAGCAATTGCAAACAAATGGAAAATCAGGTCTGGCCAGATCCTGAAGTATTAAAAATTCTCCGGGATGAATACGTGATTATCTCGCTTTACACCGATGATAAGTCAAAACTTGAAGAATCGGAATGGGTAAAAGATAAAGAGGGCAAGCTGCTGAAGACCCTGGGTGATATTAATAAGAATTTTGAAGTTAGCAGGTTTTCCACGCTGGCAACACCCTGGTATGTTTTACTTGATCCTGATGGTAATGAGCTGGTTCCTGCCATGGGTAAAAACCTGGATCCTGTTGGATTTGCAGACTTTTTAAAGGCAGGTTTGAAAGCTTTTAAAGAAGAAAGGTAATTCCTTTGGCGGAAAGAGATTTTTAAGGTAATCCTGAATGTGTTTCTCAAAATTTGAAAGACAGACACAGAACCAGATCTGCCTGATGCCTCTCTATTACTTAGTTAAAAAGTTATTTCATAAGGCTTTTTGAAAAAGCTCAATTTGCAGAATTGTTGTGATTTGATTAGTAATCACTTATTTATACACACATTTTACAGACATTTCCTTAACTTGAATTTCAGACATTAAACAAATATCTTTGTATTAAAGTTATTGATTATGACGACAAAGGATAAAATAATTTCCGGTATTAAAAATCTCCCTGATTCTGTGACTATTGATGACATTCTTGACCAAATTATGTTGATTGAAAAAATTGAAAAAGGTATTGAACAATCAAACAATAATCAAATAGTGTCAGATGACGAACTAGATAAACGGCTTGGTAAATGGCTCGTTTAAACTGGACTGATTTATCAATTGATGATCTGATAAACATTGCAGAATTTATTTCAAAGGATTCCGTCAAGTATTCTGTGATTCAGATTAAGCGAATAAGAGAAAGGGCCAGACTTTTGAAAGCCCAACCCCTGCTTGGAAGAATAGTACCTGAATCGAATGATGAAACCGTCCGTGAATTAATTCTTGGAAATTATCGAATCATTTATCGAATCGTTTCAAAAGATAGAATTGATATTTTAACGATACACCATTCAGCAAAAATATTACGAATTGATTTGCTATAATCCAATATACATTATAAGATTAAGAAGAATACAGATTCAATTGGAACTTGCAATTCGCAATCTTGCAATCCATTTTTTAAACCGCTTCCCCAATTCCCGGAGGTTTAAAATTTCCCGAACTTAAAGCTCATTCCGGCATTCCAGCCTTCAAGTACATCAGGACCTGTATAGATCCAGTTAATGTCAGTTGTAAACCTGTAACTAAGCCCAAACGACATTCTGAAAAATTTGAGAACATTCAGCTCCAGCTCTACTCCGGGTTCAGCAATCAGGTAGGTCTGAGTGTCCTCTACCCATGTGTCGTAATAATCCCATGAATTGGCTGGTTTATAACTTGATGTGTATGCTATGCCTCCCACACCTGCAATCATGGGGAATGATAAATGGACGGGAAAGCGGGGAAGAAGAATGGGTTCAAATAATAATCCTCCATATCCACCTGTCAGGTTTATAAACCTGTCAGGTTGTACATCAGGAGTAAAGGAATTTACAAAACCCGTTCCGGCAAAACCCAGGGCCACGGAATGACCCATAATCCAGGCGGCCCTGCCAGTAAGAGTGGCTGCATCTTTGCCGTCGATAATAGTGTATCCGGCACCAAAAGAACCGTAACCACCGTTTGATTGATGATTTCGACCCATCAGGGTATGAATTTGATTGTCCTGTCTGGAATTATCACCCCTGTTATCCTGCTGGGCGAAAATATATACTGACGAGAACAGAACGGTCGCGAGAAGAATTAGTTTTTTCATGTTGATTTATTTATGATTGTTATACTTTTTAAAATCTGTATTTAACTGCAAATGCCATATCCCAGATACTTATTTTAAAAAACTGGTAGGCTGATAATTCGAAAAAAGGCTTATAATCCAGGGCTATGCTTACCGGAAAATTTGGAAATCTGTACTCAAGAGCTGCATAACCATCGATTCCGGCAACCGGAGAAAATCTTCTTTCCTGATAGGTAAGCTGACTATATAAAAACACCCTGTACTGGTAATCATAAAAAAAGCCGGCATGAGCACCATATCCATAAACAAAATACAGATTATCAGAATATTCAAACAGCGTCTGTTCATGGATCTGACGCAATAAGGTAAATTGCATCCCATCTTTTCGAATACTTAACAAGCCTTCATAAGAGAAATTATTTTCGAGGTATTGACGATATGTTATTCCGGAAGTTATTCCTCCTCTGACACCTGCTTCCCTTCCAAAATTTTGTGCCAGGGTAAGGGAATAAAAAAGACACAAAACAATAATTGATACTAAAACTCTTTTCATTTTTAATATTTTAATAGTAAAACCTGTTTTTCATTCCAATTCAGATTTTGGTCCGGGAAATCAATACTTAATGATTCTTCCGGATCCGGTTATATTCGATTCGATGGCAGGTGTCCCACTGTAAATGACATTCCCACTTCCTGAAATAAGAACATCCAGAAGATCACTTACTGATGCATAAATATTCCCCGAACCGGATATGGTGGCTATGCATTTTTCCTGTGCCAGATCCAGGGATTTGATATTCCCTGAACCGGAAATTAAGAAATTCGACTGTGTTGAGACACCGGAAAGGATAATCTCACCAGAACCGCTGATGCTTGCATCCATAAAACCTGTATTGATGCCTGAACTTTCAATGTTCCCTGATCCTGAGAGTATGTATTTCAGTTCATCAGCAACAATATTATCGCAGTAGACTGCACCGGAGCCGGATAACTTAAGCTGATATAAGTCAGGAGTAACTACATGGACGTATATCCTGTCGCGACTGTTAATGCATTTACCATTTTTTGTTTCCAGAACCAGGGTGTTTCCCTGAATGTAGGTTTCAATATAGGAGAGAAGGTTTTCATCAGCTTCAACCGATACACTGGTAGGCGAACCGATTGTGATATCCACGATGAAACTGCCATAACTGGTTACATTGCTGAAGTTTCCTACAACTCTTCTTACAGTTGTTGTCCTTCCGTTCCCGTCGATACAATTCCAGAATGAATCGGAGCAGGAAGTGGTAAGAACAAGACAAGCGGTCACAATAATTGTGATGAATTTAAAATGTTTCATAATTATTAAGTTCAAAATTTATATAGGTTGTTATTTCTGAATTTCAGGGACTGACTCGTTACCTTTTATCAGAGCATTCTTTATTTATTTTTCAATCAGGCTGATATAGCTTTTCTGACTCGCATTAATTCTGATTCTGGGCGAAGAATCACCGGTTCCGGTTTTAAAACTTGCATGCCACAAACTGCTGCCCTCCTGGATACTTTTGAATCCGTATTTTTCTTTGTTTAGGGGGAAGTTAACGCTGGCACCCTCCGGATAAAATACATCCGCCTCATATTTGCAGCCTTCCCTGAGGTTGAGGTTCAGGTCGGTATATTCCGAATTAAGGTTAATGCGACAAAACTCTTTATTTATCCCCGACAAGGTGAAACTCCCGTATTTTAAACTGCAATCTGTCTCACATTTCATATTCTCAATCCAGAGCTGTGAAAACTCCGCATTGCAATAGAAATTATCCGCTGAGTTTACAAAGTATTTATCTCTCCTGCTTGTAACTTTAACATAGTCGGCCCTGTCGATATTGATTGTGGAAGATTTGCTGTCAATATCCAGTCTTAATGCGTCTTTAATTTTCAGATCAGAATAGGAGATGGTAAGCTGCCCCTCGCGTATATCATTAATTATTCCGCTTCCAAAGGCCAGTTCAATCTGGGCTTCCCCTTCAAGACTATTGATCTTGAGGTCGCCGTTCGACTGACTGATTTTGAGTTTTCCAATCATATCATCGATATAAATATCTCCGAATTTATTGACCAGGCTTAGGTTAATGCGCGAAGGACAATATACCATGTAATTAATTTCTATCTGGTTCTGACCGGGGATAATGGCATCTGACAAACTCTTCAGCTCAGTAAAGATCTGGTTGCTGTTTGTTCCGAAGTCGGTTGTGGCAGATATAAAGTACTTGGTGCTGGTAAAATTAAAATTGATGCTGTTTTTGGCTTTCTCAAGCCGGCTAAGGTTATTGGAATAGACATTCAGGCTCGCGGTAATCTTAACCGAATCTCTGTCCCAGGGTACCACATGAATTTTACCGTATTTGTTATTAATCTCAACTGTAGTTTCAGGGTTTACCTTGAAGCTTTTTGTAATCGTCTTATTATTTGAAAATGTCTGAGAATAAGCCTGCGATACCAGAAGGATACCAACCAGCAGGGTCAGCAGGCTTCTATATGGAATGCTTGGGTTTTTCATAATCATTTTTGTTTTCATTTTTTATTTCAGACTGAAGATCTTCGAGAATACGAAGTTTCATTCTGTAGTTTTGAATCATGGCTTCGATAATCTGATCATTGGCCACATTATCTTTTAAATCGTTTTTAAGAGAAGTGTAAATACTGTCAAGCTCGGTCAGATCAGTGGTTATATCCATTTTTATACCGGGATTATCCGACAAGAATGGTTTCATCTCATTCATTTTTTCAGAAACCAGGCTGGAATAGTAATTCTCAGCTTCCTTCAGTTCCGGTAATTGTTCATATATATCACTGCTTCGTCTTTCCGACAATTTTATCTCATGCTGCTTGTCGATAAAGTCGTTGAGCAGATAGGACAATCCGAAGATCAAGGCAATTCCCGCGGCTCTGCTGAAAAACTTCAAGTAGTTTGGACCGCCACGTTTTATCTTACTTTCAGACTGTATCTTCCCCAGAATTTTATCCGCCCGGGGAGGATCAAAAGAATCAAACTCTTCACGATTCTCTAAAATAAATTGTTCCAGTTTGTCTTTCATTTCATGTTAAGTATTTGTTCCCTTATTTTCTGTTTAGCCCTCATGTATTGTGTTTTTGAGGTGGATACGCTAATTCCGAGAATGGATGATATCTCTTCATGATCGTAACCTTCAATAGCAAACAAACTAAATATTACCCGGTAACCATCCGGCAATTCCGAGACAGCCCTTTTTACTTTTTCCACCTGGAAGCTTATCCCTTCGTAATCAATGGTTTCACTATCATCAGCTGTATCTTTGAGATCTGCATTAAACTGAATTGCAGGTCCTCTTTTTTTAATGTGATTGATACATTTATTCACCACAATTCTTTTCGCCCAGGACCCGAATCCCGACTCAAATCTGAAACTGTCAAGCTTATCAAAGATCTCTGCAAACGATTCCTGAAGGATATCCTCCGCTTCCTCCCTCCTGTTCAGCATTCGCATGCATATGCCGAACATTGCCCTTGAGTATAGAGAGTATAACTCGTATTGAGCCTTAACATTTCCGGATTTGCTAAGCTCAATTATATCCCGGTGTATTTCCTGTGATGTTGAAACCAAGTTTTAATCGTTTTCTGATAATAATGACAATAGTTTTTTTTCAGGGTTGCAAAATCCCGGAATAAATTTACAGAATAATTTTACATGAAAATGTTACTCTCTGAAAATGAATATTTTAAAGGGGGAAAAAATTTTTCAGAGAATTGAAGAGTCAGTGCTAACTGTGGCAGTTCTATTATGCTGCTTTCTAATTGACCTTAGGATTACCGGGTTTTCAGGATTTTTTTCTGAATCGGAAGGTCATAAGAATCTTAACCAGAGTATACAACAAAAAGAAAAGACCGAAAAATACCGATATCCGGCCAATATAGTCACCGTATCGGGTATAGAAAGTAATTTTATCATTAGCATTCAATGTTGCTTTAATAGAATCTCTTTTCCACCATCCTATTGTTTGCAGAACTTCTCCTTTCTGATTTATAAAGGAAGAAATACCGGTATTGGCAGACCGGGCCACAGATCGGCGGTTTTCAATTGCCCGTAAACTCGAGAAACTATTGTGCTGAACATAGCCCGGGGTATCTCCCCACCAGCCGTCGTTGGTAATTACGAAGATAATGCCCTCTCTCCCGGGAACAAGATAATCACTTACAAACTCTCCAAAAATAGACTCATAGCATATAGGTGTCGCGATGCTCAGGCCGTCCTGCGGCGAATAAAGGCATGATCTTTCTTTTTGAATGCCGTGACTTCGGAAGGTCCCTCCAAGATGTAACATTATTTTTTGCAGAAATCTAAGCTGATGTGCATAGGGCATTTTTTCGACCCCGACAACCAGCTGTGATTTATGATAGTACTGAATAAGGGAGGTGGAATCAATCTGAAGCGATGAGTTAAAACTGTCGTAATATCCGTTCCTGAAGGGACGCGAGGTTTCTGAGGCTTCCTTTGATGAAGGATAATATTTGTAGGTCGTAGCGCCAATGACCATTTTAGCCTTTGGAAAATTTTTCAGGAATTGACGTATCCGGATTATACTCGGATTCGATTCCATATCATCAAGCCACAAATTATCATTTATATAAGTCTCAGGCGCAACAATATAATCCGTAAGACTGTCTGTTTTTTCTTTTGCCAGGTTTAAGAGAATATCCATTTGCTCATCCGGGGGGATGTCATTGAATTTTTGGTAAGGGTCGATATTTGGCTGCAGCACAACAATCTGGTATGGATTTACCTTTTCCTTGTATGTGTAAAAGCGAATCAATGAGTAGGAAACAGGTACGATAAGAATTATCAGGAGTAAAACCAGCTCTGCTTTTACTTTGGACAGTGATTTGGAGCTTATCCAGGCCCGGAGAAGTTTGAAAAGCAGGATATTGCTGATCAGGACCCACAATGTACCCCCGGTACTTCCTGTAAATTCGTACCACTGAATTAATCTGATGTTGTGAGCGAATCCATTTCCAAAATTGAGCCATGTCCATGAAATCTGACCATGGAGATACAGATATTCGTAGCCAATCCAATAAAAAACAAGGGAGAAGTATCCAAAACCGTCGCCGAGCTTTCGTCGTGTAAGACTAAAAAGGTAAAAGGCTGTACTCATTAAAGTAGAGTTCAGCAATACGGCTACAATTATTCCGGCGAAGGCAGCATTTTTTATCCACCAGGTGGTGAGCGTATTAAAGACAGCAAAACTCAGGAAGGGAAGCCAGAAAAAAAGTCTTTTTTTATATTTCGAGGGATTCAGACTAAGTTCATATTCGACCCATAAAAGGGGAACGAGGGCAAACAAGAGGAAGAGTCCTGATCCCCAGGTAAACCAGGCCGGACTTAGAAGTATTCCTGAAAGCAAGGCCAGCAGGACAAGATTTCTTTTTGACATTATATTTTTTTATACCGCAAAATAAACGAAAATTAATTGGCAATTGGTATTAATTAATCAATTTTAAGTATTTTCTGTCTCATTATTTATTGTTTTCTTCAAGGCTTTTTATCTGAGATTCAATTATTAAAAAGGATGTTGGGAATGATTCTTGTGATAATTATTCTTTTTTGTAAAAGACATAGTCAGCAATATTTAGTTTCTTTGTACTATATTACCTGTAGAAGCTCTGTCAAAGTATATTTTGGTGTTAGCGGATGGGATTAGAATTGTTTTGGAAGGGGATAATAATTGGACTGATGGTATCTATACCCTTGGGTCCAATCGGTGTGCTTTGTATCCAGCGAACATTAAATAAGGGAAGAAAAGCAGGCTTCGTTTCAGGTCTTGGTGCTTCAGCAGCAGATACCATTTTCGCTTTAATTGCGGGATACGGAATTTCCATGATAATAAGCTTTGTAAAAGCACATCACATTTATTTTCAGGTTATCGGCGGATTGATCGTCATGTATCTCGGGATTCATATTTTCTATACCAATCCTGTTCGCCAGCTTCGTCTGCAAAGGACCAGTCAGAATAAGTTGTCGCAGGACTTTCTGTCTGTATTCTTTCTGACCGTCTCAAACCCAATGGCAATTTTCTTTTTCCTGGCCATGTTCGCGGGTGTTAACCTTGCGAGTGCATCCATGAATTTTTTTATGGTGGGATTGGTTGTTGGAGGTGTATTTCTTGGAACAGCCAGCTGGTGGTTCATCCTGACCACGCTGGTAAATATTTTCAGACACCGCTTTCGTTTGAAAAGCATATGGTGGATGAATAAGGTTGCCGGTGTTATCATCTTTTTTCTGGGAATAGCCGCAATCCTAAGTGTATGGTTTATTAAATAGCCCCTGTGTTTTTGTATTTTTCAAATGCTCACAATCTGCAATTCCTTTCCCGACTTTCATTAAAATATATATTACCGGATACCGGCATTCGACAAACTTATGATGATTTTAGTATATTTGACTTCATAAAATCATGCCTTTTCCATGAAGAACTTAATTGAAACCGAAGAATTTATTAAAGCAGCCAAGCTAAATCGCTTTGGAGGAAATGGTACTGCCAGAATCCTGATGATGGTGTTGAGGATTAATAAAATCAATAAGCTATATTCCGATATTTCTCATCTCGAGGGAATTGAGTTTGTTGACAGACTGATTGACGAGTTAAAGATATCCTTTGAAGTCAGCGAGGAAGAGTTAAACCGGATCCCGAAAACCGGTGCTTTTATTACGGTTTCGAACCATCCTTTTGGAGGTATTGACGGCCTCCTGCTTCTGAAAGTAATATCCATGGTACGTCCCGATTTTAAAGTTCTTGCCAACTTCCTGATGCAAAAAGTTGAGCCGGTTAAAGATTATATACTGCCGGTAAATCCGTTTGAAAACCGCAAGGATGTTAAATCCAGCGTACTGGGAATAAAATATGCACTGCAGCATCTAAAGGATGGATACCCGCTTGGTGTTTTTCCGGCTGGGGAGGTATCAAGTTACAACCAGCTTACCGCAGGAATTGCCGACAAGGAATGGCAGTCATCTGCCATCCGGATGATAAAAAAAGCTGAAGTGCCCATAGTTCCCGTTTATTTCCAGGGCAGTAACAGCCGCATTTTTCATTTGCTTGGACTAATTCATCCCAACCTTCGCACAGTAAGACTGCCATATGAACTTTTTAACAAGAAGAAGAAAGTCCTTCGTATCCGTATTGGAAACCCGGTAACTGTTAAAGATCAAAAAGATTTTCCGGATGCTGCAAGATTTGGCAGGTTTTTGAGAGCCAAAACCTATTCTCTGGGCTCTGCTTTTGAGGTAAAGAAGTTTTTCTATCCCAATCTTTTCAGGTCAAACAGGGTGGAAGATATTATCCCTCCGGTTGATCCCCTTAAAATTGAACAGGAAGTTAACCAGATTCGTGAACAATATCTTCTTTTTGAAAGTGCTGAGTTTCATGTTTTTTGCACACCTTCATTCTGTATACCCTCTATAATGAACGAACTTGGTAGGTTGAGGGAATTGACTTTTCGCCAGATAGGAGAAGGGACAAACCGATCCATTGATATTGATGAGTTCGACTTGTATTACAACCAGCTGTTTATTTGGGATGACCTGAATAAAAAAATAGTAGGAGCGTACCGGGTTGGAATGGGAAAGGATATCATGAGGCAATATGGTATAAAGGGATTTTATATTCAGAGCCTGTTTAAGATAAACCGAAAAATATTTCCGGCTCTTGAACAATCACTCGAACTGGGAAGATCTTTTATTGTAAGCGATTATCAGAAAAAGCCAATGCCGCTGTTTATGCTATGGAAAGGAATATTATATTTTCTTCTGAAACATCCTGACTATCGTTACCTGGTTGGTCCTGTGAGCATCAGTAATCGTTTTTCAAATTTTTCAAAGGGGATGATTATAAAGTATATAATGCTTAACCACTACAACCATGAAATCGGGAAGTATATAAAACCAAGAACCCGCTTTGTACCTTCCGGCTTTGATAATATCGACATTGATATTCTCATGGAATCGTCGAACGACCTTAATAAATTTGATAAGTTTATAAAAGATGTGGATACCTCCAACTACACCATGCCTGTTCTGCTTAAAAAGTATCTTAAGCTAAATGGTAAAATTGTAGGATTCAATATTGATCCGAAATTTAATAATGCCCTTGACGGACTCTTGTTCCTGGATCTTTTCGACGTTCCAATTGAAACTATTTCCAATTTATCAAAAGAAATTAACGACGACAGTATACTGGGCCGGTTTAATACGGCAGAAATTCCCGAATCCAAAATATCCACTCAGGTATGAAAAAATTGAAAATCCTGTTCTTATCCGCATTAATAATTGCGGGAGGTAAACTGTATGCCGTGAAAGTTCCGTCGGCAAAGAAAATTCAGAAAGTTCACGATAAGGCCATAACCATTGATAGTCACACGGATACTCCAATGTGGTTTCTGAGAGATAACTACTCTTTTGGCGAGTATCATAATTCCAAAACAGAACGATCAAAAGTGGATTTGCCTCGCATGGAAATGGGAGATCTTGATGGAATATTTCTGGCTGTTTTCATCGGTCAGGCTGAAAGAGACGAAAAGGGAAATCTTGCCGCAAAGGATGAAGCATTACAGATTTTCGATTCAATTGAATCAAATCTTAGACGCTATTCCGATAAAATTGAATTAGCCCTGAATCCGGAGGACATATATTCCATCAGACAAAAGGGTAAAAGAGCAGCCTTTATTGGAATGGAAAACGGTTATCCCATTGGTAAAGAGCTATCCCTCATTGACACATTTTATGAACTTGGAGCAAGGTATATTACCTTGTGCCATTCCTCCAATAACGATATTTGCGATTCATCCACCGATAAAAAAGGTCCTGAACATGGCGGAGTTTCTGATTTCGGGAAGGAAGTTATTGAAAAGATGAATTATAAAGGCATAATGGTGGATGTTTCACATGTTTCAGACTCATCCTTTTACGATGCGATCAGGATATCCAAAGCGCCTGTAATTGCTTCACATTCCTGTGCCAGAGCTCTTTGCGACAATCCCAGGAATATGACCGACGATATGTTGCGTGCACTGGCAAAAAATGGAGGCGTAATTCAAATGTGCATCCTGAGTGCATATGTTAAAACTCCTGTCCCCCAGCCCGAAAGAGATTCGGCCAGAACTGCCATCCGGAAGCAGTTTGGTGATTATTATAGTCTGAGCGACAGTGCACGAAAAGAATTCATGAATGCCTGGTTCAAGCTGGATGAAGATTTTCCTCCTGTACTTGCAACAGTTTCAGATGTGGTTGATCACATTGACCATATAGTTGCTGTTGCCGGAATCGACCATGTTGGAATAGGTACTGATTTCGACGGGGGAGGAGGGGTTGAAGGCTGCAATGATGTAAGTGAAATGAAAAATATCACGGCTGAACTTTTGCGAAGAGGCTATAATCAGAAAGAGATAGACAAAATCTGGGGAGGCAACCTTTTAAGGGTTTTCGGTGAGGTGCAGAAAGTCTCAAAATCCTTGCAGGAAAACCCAATGTAGTATTCCTTCAACTTAATCGAAGTCCCACCGCCCATAAATACAAATTCACAACCGCGCTTTTCAACTGCGTCTTTGCGTTCTGATTTAAATCAGAACCGCGCTTAAAAAAATAAAAAATAAAAAAAATAAAAAAAACCCGTCAAATCTGACAGGCTAATATAAGTTAGAAATTATCCTTTTGGATAATCCATATTTATATCTTAAATCTTCTTGCAACTTCATTCCAGTTAACGACATTCCAGAATGCTGAAATATAATCGGGACGTCTGTTCTGATAATGCAGATAATACGCATGTTCCCAAACATCAAGTCCAAGAATCGGCTGCCCTTTTACTTCAGACAAATCCATAAGCGGGTTATCCTGGTTAGGACTTGAGCTTACTTCAAGTTCACCTTTTGCATTCTTTGTCAGCCATGCCCATCCAGATCCAAAACGGGTAGCAGCAGCAGTATTGAATTTTTCCTTAAAGCTGTCGAATGAACCGAAAGCTTTATTTATTGCAGCAGCAAGATCACCCGTAGGCGTGCCACCTGCATTCGGACCCATAACGGTCCAGAATAAATTGTGATTGTAAAATCCGCCACCATTATTACGAACTGCAGGTGAAAGTTTGGAAGCCCCTGCAAGGATTTCTTCTATTGATTTTCCTTCAAGGTCCGTGTCCTTGATAGCGTTGTTCAGGTTATTTGTGTAAGCCTGATGATGCTTGGTGTAGTGTATCTCCATTGTTCTTGCGTCAATGTAAGGTTCCAGTGCATCATATGCATACGGTAATTTTGCGAGTTCAAAAGCCATGATAATTTATTTTATTTTAATTAGAATATTTATTAATGCCTGCAATGTATTAACATCGCAGAGGGCAAATTGTTTTTAAATTTTCAGAGAAATGTTTTTTTCGTCGGGCTATTTGAATGTGACATGTAAAATGCATGCAACAAAAAAACTTTGGTATTGTGTTCTATAATATGGAAACTTAGCTGATCCAACTGCATAAAAAATAATACTTTTAGCCATTGTAAATACTGATTATACAAGTAGTTAAATAAAAAAATAAATCGTATGTCAACAGGATTTTTCAAGGTTCCGGTAGCTGAAAATGAGCCGATTGTAAATTATGCTCCGGGAACAATAGAAAGAAGCAGACTTAAACAAGTCATTAAGGAAATCTGGTCAACTGAGGTTGAGATACCCATGATTATCGGTGGAAAAGAAGTTCGTTCAGGGAATAAAATTGCCATAAAACCACCCCATGATCACAAGCATATTCTTGGATATTATCACAGGGGAGATGCAAGTCATGTGCAAATGGCTATAAAAGCCGCCCTGAATGCTAAAAAAGCCTGGGCTGAGCTTCCCTGGGAAAACAGGGCATCTGTTTTTTTGAGAGCAGCTTCCCTGCTGGCTGGTAAGTACAGATCCAGAATTAATGCCGCCACCATGGTCGGACAATCCAAAAATCCATTTCAGGCCGAGATCGACTCTGCCTGCGAACTTATTGATTTCTACCGCTTCAATGTTGAATTCATGAAGCAGATATATTCCCAGCAACCCCAGTCAGCTCCGCTTACATGGAACCGCCTAGAGCAAAGGCCGCTGGAAGGATTTGTCTTTGCACTCACACCCTTTAACTTTACATCAATCGCAGGAAATCTTCCCACTGCACCTGCACTTTTTGGCAACACTGTTGTCTGGAAACCATCAAACACACAAATATATTCCGCCAGGGTAATAATGGAAGTCCTGATGGAAGCCGGTCTTCCCGACGGCGTGATCAATCTGGTATTTGTTTCAGGTCCGGTGGCAGGAAAGGAAATATTTTCTCATCCTGATTTTGCGGGGATTCATTATACCGGCTCTACCGAAGTATTCCGGAACATCTGGAAAACCATCGGTGATAATATCCATCTTTATAAGTCCTATCCAAGGATTGTTGGTGAGACCGGCGGTAAAGATTTTGTCATTGCTCACAACAGTGCAAATGTTGAACAGCTGGCAACAGCATTGGTCCGGGGGGCTTTTGAATTTCAGGGCCAGAAATGCTCAGCCGTATCCAGGGCCTATATTCCTAAATCATTGTGGCCGGAACTAAAAAACAAAATGGCAGAATTTCTTTCAGAAATAAAGATGGGACCACCTGAGGATTTCAGGAATTTCTTCAATGCGGTTATTGATGAAGCCTCTTTTGATAAGCTGGCTGGTTTTATTGAAAATGCAAAAAAAGATAAGGAAACAGATGTTATTTTCGGGGGAAATCATGATAAGTCTGTTGGCTATTTCATCGAACCTACTGTTATTATCACCCGTGATCCTCAATATATTACAATGAGGGAAGAATTGTTTGGCCCGGTTTTAACCATGTATATTTATGAGGATGAGAAATATGAGGAAACTCTTGAAATTCTCGACAAGACTTCCGATTATGCTTTAACAGGTGCCGTATTTTCAAAAGACAGATATGCAATTGAACTGGCAACCCGAAAACTTGAAAATGCTGCCGGAAACTTTTATATTAATGATAAACCTACGGGAGCAGTTGTAGGACAGCAGCCTTTCGGGGGAGCAAGAGGCTCTGGTACCAATGACAAGGCTGGTTCGGTAATAAATCTTTTACGATGGGTACAGCCTCGTACCATTAAGGAGAATTTCCGTCCTCCTGTGGATTATAAATACATGTTTATGCAGGAAGAGTAGGGACTAATACTGTTTTTCTGTTGATAAATTCAAAGCAGGTCAGATTTTCGACCTGCTTTTTTAGTTAAATTTGGAGCATGGATACTCTGATTGGCTTTTTTACTCAACTCTGGGAAAGACTTTTACCCTATCTGCGGAATAAGTATCTGCTGACTATAATTTTTGTTGTAGTATGGCTCACATTTTTTGATAGAAATAACTTCATTGATCGTGTTTCACTTATTCGTGAATCTCACCAGCTGAAGAATGATTGTGAATATTACCGGGAGAAGATTGTTAATGATTCCGCCCGTTTGGTTGAATTGCACAGTAGTCCTGAGATGCTTGAGAAATATGCACGCGAACAGTACCTGATGAAAAAGGATAATGAAGATATTTTTGTTATAGTAGATCATTAATCATTTTTATCCCTTTTCCTGAAGGCCAGGAGCATTTCTTTTTCAACCATTTTTTCAGTTGGATTCAACCCGCATCTCTTCATAATTCCAATAGCGCATTCTGCGACTGACAGATCGGGAAATGTGGTCCGGGCATAGTTAGCAAATTTCAAAATCCTGAACATATTAAAATAGCGGTAGAATCTTTTGCTAAAATTTTCCAGGTTACCTGAATTATTATTTATTTCTTGCAGATCTTTTCGGAAATTTATTTTAAGCAGAAATTCCTGCAGACATGGATGACACCCTGATATTATTTGGTCCAGCTTTACTTTTCTGTCGGTATTTAGCTCCTTATGAGCTGAAAAAAAATGTCTCAGTACGTCATAGGTAGCAGGATTATATGATTTCATGCTGGTAGTTTCCTTTATTCTTTCAGTTATGGCTTTCCCTGTTCCAAAAGGCACTCTCAAGGATGGTCTGGGGGAAGGATAAACTATGGTTTCCTTTAGATCTGTAAATCTCCCAAGATCAAAAAATTTCTGAAGAAAATAGAAATCTTCCCCGGCCTTTCTAACATTCATTCCACCCTGCCGGCAATAGGAAGATGCCCTTACAACCATAGAAGAACCAACTGTATAAAAGGCATTCGGGAACCCGGTATACCTCACGCCATGTAGGTACGTCCGCATATGCAATTCATATTGCGTGATGGCTTCATATACTATTTCCGGAAATTCATCACCGGCCAGCTCGTGTTCAAAATATACTGAGCATCCGTCGGTTTGATTATTAATTGAAAAGTGAGCGTCAATGGCTGTGAAATAATTCTTTTCGCATTTTGAGTCCGCATCAAAGGATATAATTATCCCATCCTCTTGTCCGGCCTGAATGAATCTTCTTACAGCCTCATCCATTCCTGTCTTTCGTGCATATCCCACTCCAGCTTTCTTAACCGGAAAAAAACCTGCTTCAATAGTGTGAAATCTAAGTTTGTTTGTTGATTTTGCTTTTGCCCACTTTGATGCAGATATAAAGGCCTCACGGCTTAAGCGAATGTTTTCAGGGTTTTCATTCTCCGGCCAGTTTATTATTATAATAACTTCAACCGGATGGGGCGGAAGATCTGCTTCAAAAAGAGAAACCAGACTTTCTGTGAGTCTGGTTTCCAGGTATGAGGGTATTACAACAATATATTTAAGTCCTTTTTCAGGTGATGCTTTGATTAGGGGATCACCTGCTGCATGTTTTTCCAGATAAATCCGGGCGGTTTCCAAAAAGGATTATTTTTTAACGGCGGGTTTTTCTGCCTGATATTTTTCATTAACACCCTTAAGGATATCGTTGGTAATATCGAAGGCATTATTCATATAAAGCAGGTTACCTCCAAAGGTATAGCTGAATACAAAATTTATATTTTTATCCGCGTTGTACTCTTTAAGATATTCCATAATAAAGTCGATAACCTTCCTCTGACTAACTGCGCCTTCTTCCTGAAGCTGCTGAGTATAGGTGTTGTTAAGTGCTTCCAGCTGTTGCTGGTCTGCTCCAAGCTGCTGGTTCCTTTCTTCGGCTTCTGCACGGGTAAGAAGACCTTTATTTACTTTATTCTGAAGATCGGCAACATTCTTCTGAAAAGTATTGACTTTTCCCTGGAATGTGGATTCCAGATCCTTACGTTTTTTCTCCAGGCTGGTTTGGAGGTCAGTGTACATATCCATCTGCACAAGCAAAGTATCTATATTAATGTACGCAATATTTGCATCTTTAACAGCAGGAGTATTCTCAGTTGTCTGCATTTCATTTTTGCTTTCGGTTTTTGCCTTTCCGGTGAAGTGAAATGCATATAAAACTCCTACAGCGATGATCAATACAATAATTAGAATGGTGTTTAGGTTCTTCATTTTATGTCTGATTTGGAAATAAATTTTTGCAAAGATAGTTTTTGCAGTTTAACAACAAAAACATATTGAGTAATTATATTTAAAGGGAGATTAAGAGGAAAAAACTTAGATTGAAATTAAAACTCGGGGCAGGGAACCATATGTCTTTTCTTTTTACTCCTGGAAGTTTTAAATTCATATATAAGTGATATTTCATGTGCACCACCGGTGCTGGAAAGCAGGCGGGAGATGGTGAAGTCGTAGGAATATCCTATGCTGAAATTTTCAATTTTATATCCGGCAAGAAATGCGACTGCATCTCCCACTTTTTCATTGTTAATAATAGGAATTCCCCTGTACCATAATCCAAGCATCAGGGGAGATTTGAACCAGTAAAGACCCAGGTCAAGCTGTTTTATCTTATCCTGGGTTTTAAACAGAAATGCAATTGATAATGATTCATCAATTGGATTCAAAAGCCGGCCTTTTCGAATTACCTGCCCTCCGCCGAAGAGACTGACCTTTACAGGAACGGTAAAATCATTACCATAGAGGGAGTTTTTTGGTTTAAGCATATGATCAACCGAAAGTCCGACCCATAACTTATCGGAATAAGCCAGAACTGAGGAAGAAAAGTCCACATCACCTCTTGTTTCAAAACCCGGAGGCTGCTGAGAAGTTGAGGTGGTTCCACTCACAGAAATCTGGTCATTCCAGAGCAGCTTGTCGAAATCGAGACCCGTTTGGGTATAAAGAAAATGTATCCCGGGGCGAACGTGCCACCAGTTATTAATTTGAATATCGTAAGAATACTGGACGCCAAAATTGGTAGTGGAAAGGTTACCTGAGCCGGCAAGGTCTCTTAGCATTAGAAATCCGACACCTGAATTAAAGTTTGAAAAGAAATGGTCATAGGCAAAGGCGTAACTGACAAAGGTCCCGGGCAGACTCGGCCATTGGTTTCTGTAAGTTAATGAAATTCGGTCCTGTTGAACGGCGCCTGCAAAAGAAGGGGCAAGATATAGCTTATTGGCGTAGAATTGTGTGAACTGCGGATCCTGGCCTGATAAGTGATAAAATGAAAAAACTAAAAATATAATTATAGGTAAAACTTTCTTCACAGTTCCTTTGGTTAGGGTCTTATAACATCCAATTTATCAGACACTTATAAAAGGCTGAATTTAATCTGATAATAGAATCGTTTCAAATAAAGTTATTAACAGACTAACTGGATTTAATATTCATAAAATTAAACGGAATTGTTGAATATTGGTTACACCTTATGTGCATTATTACGCAAAGCCTGCTGAAACTTTGAGCAAATCCCTTTTAACTCTGACAAATCAATTCAAAACAGAGTGTTTGCAATAATTAAGGATTGGCAATAAAAAACATTGCCTGCCTTCCGTATTTCCGTTTAAAATTAACTCTAAGTTAAACAAAAATATAAGAAAGCAGGCAATGACAGATGAATCTTAATAGAGCAGGGTTACATCACCTGCTTCGGAGAAGTTCTTGCCATTGGTATATTTTCCGGTTACTTTCCAGATATATACACCCTGTTTCGCAAGTTCCCCGTTTATGTAACCGTTCCAGCCTATGGTAATATCGTCAGTTGCAAATACCTGTTCGCCCCATCTGTTGTATATATAAAGGTGGTATTCTCTAACTGATTCAATTACCCCGGGGAAGAACATGGTGTTTACCTTATCAGGATTGTTCTTATCCCATTTCGAATCGCCTGGTCCGCTTGGATCCGGACGGAATACGTTCGGGAAGATGAACTTACCTGCCGGGCTTACAAATACTGCAGGTGAAACGATTAGGGTATCCTTACAGTTATCATTCCATCCGATAAGGGTTACGTCCTTCCATCCCTTAGTATGATAGATATGTATAGGTTCGAATTCGGTGGAAGTATTATCCTGACCTTCATCACCTGTATCAGGATCATAATCTCCGAAATTCCACACATAATTTTTCGCATACCCTGACAAGTTGAAGAACTTAACCGGCTTATCGTTAACATAAACCGAGTCGGGAGTATAACTGAAGTTAAGTATAGGAGTAGCATAAACCTCAAGTGTGGTTTTAACCGTTGCATTTCCTCCAGGTCCGCTGACAGTAAGCGTTATCGGATAGGTTCCGGCATCAAAGTAGGTATATGTCGGATTCTCTTTTGTGGAAATGCTTCCATCACCAAAGTCCCAACGGTAGCTGGTTGCCCACTGCGATGTATTGACAAACTGTATTTCAAGAGGAGTACAACCCGGAACCGGAGCAGTAAATGATGCAATTGGCGGCGTTGGATTGATAATTACAGTCTGTGAAATACTGTCAATACAAATTCCGGTAGCCACTTTCTGAACGATTTTGAACGACCCGGGCTCGGAATATGTATGTGTCGGGTTCTCTACATTACTTGTGCTTCCATCTCCAAAGCTATATTCGAATGTCCATGGTCCGGGACTAACCTGACTAGTAACAGTCACGGTAGCAGACGGGAATGTCTGAATAATTGGCGCAACCGTAAAGTTAGGAGTTGGTAGCGGGAATACCTCAACCGTCTGCGTTGCAGTTGCCTTACAGCCATAGAATGATGTAGTCTGCAGTGTAACAGTAAAGGTTTTGTTGTTGTTAGTCGGGTTCTGGAATTCGTGAAGAATTGCATAACCACCGGCTTCCTGCTGACCATCACCATAATCCCATTCATAGCTTGCTGCACCCGGCTGAGTAATCATAGTAGCCGTAACAGGTGTACAACCGGAGTTCGGAGTTACAGTAAATGTCGGGTCAACCTTTGGATAAACGGTTATATACTGATTTGTAAGAGCTCTACATCCATTTGCTGATATGGCAGCCAGCTCTACCTTGTAGTATTTAACCAATCCAGAAGGTTCGATGTTCTCAAATCCATGGGTTGCATCAACCGTTGTTTCCGTTGGGGTGCCATCATCAAACGTCCATTCGTAATTGGTTGCCCTGGTTGAAGTGTTTGTAAAGTCAACAGTTACATATCCGCAGGACGGTACCGCATTTGAAGTAAACTGAGCATTTGGCATATCATTGGTAATGACAACCGACTGGCTTGTTTTACAGGTTTTATTATCGGTAACAGTATATGTAATATTATAAGTACCGTTAATAATTGTTTTAAACTTAGTCTCCTCAGTATTAAATGAAGAAAGCGGATTTACATCACCTGTCCAGCTGTGTGTCACATAGCTTCCTGAACCACCTGTCGGATTTCCGTTAAGGGTCATTTCAGTGCCACCGCAAACCAGCGGGAATGTACCCGTACCACTGATATTGACCACAGGATTTGCATTTACAGTAAGTTTTGCAGATGCTGAACTTACAGCTGTACATGCACTGCTTACATTTAAGCGGTAAAGGTTATTGTTGAATGCAACCAGTGCATTAATTACCGTAAGGGTAGGTGTAGTTGCCCCTGAGTAGTTCGCATTATCTGTAACACTGGCCCAGGTGGTACCATTATTTGTGGAAACCTGCCACTGGTAGGATAGATTTGGTCCTACCCCTCCTGAAATAAAGCTTACGCTTCCGTCTTCACAAATGGTGGCTGCAGCAGGCTGACTGGTTATTGCCGGTAATGCATTAACACTCAATACTGCTTCAGCTGAATTAGCCGGGGGTACGCAGGTACCGCTAACTCTTACCCTGTACTTATATCCGTTGAAGGTAGACGGTGCATTGCTTATGGTCATACTGGCAGTAGCGGTTCCGCTATAAGTTGCATCGTTCACCAGATTGTTAAATGTTCCGCTGGTGTTAACCTGCCACTGATAAGTAAGATCGGAACCTTCTGCAGTTACATTGAATGTATGGTTCCCATTTTCACAGATGGTTGCATCAACAGGACTTACAGTAACAACAGGACTTGTTTTAACTGTAAGTGTAGCTTCGGCAGAAACAACCGGAGGACTGCAGATGCCAGTGGCAATTACCCTGTACTTGTTCCCGCTCATTCCTCTGGGAACGTTGAAAACAGAAAGGGTACTTGTCTTGGAACCGATTACTGAGCTGGTATCCTGGAGATCTTTAAAGGTTGCTCCCGATTTTTCCTGCCAGATATAGGTAATTCCGGCGCCTTTAATATTTACAGAATAACTAACATTGGTAAATTCGCAAATAGTTTGAGAAACCGGCTGCACAACAACTTCAGGTGCGGTATTTACCGTCAATACAGCAAATGAAGATGTTTTGGCGGGATTACAGGTTCCGCTTACTTCTACACGGTACTTGTATGCATTGAACCTTCTTGCCGGCTTAAGTACATTAAGCGTAGCACTTGTGGATCCGCTATAGAGTAAAGCTGTATCGGCAAGATTTTTGAATCCGCCTCCATCGTTCATATCAACCTGCCACTGATAGTTTAGTGAAGTTCCGCTTGCAGTTACCTTGAACTGTGCAGGAAGATTTTCACATACGGTTGTATCACGCGGATTAGTTATGATTGACGGAGCTGTATTTACAATAAGTGTTGCAGGATTCGACTCAACAGCGGGAGTACATGTACCTGTTACTTTGGCTTTAAACTGATGATTAGTCATAGCCGCACTAACGTTGAATACATTCAGAGTTGCGCTGGTAGCACCCAGGTAATTACCGCCGTTGATAATATCTGTCCATGCGCTTCCATTCCACTCCTGCCATTGGTATGAAGGTGAAGTGGTAACGCCTGCACTCATGGTGAGGGTAATATTACTTCCCTCGCAAACCGTTGTACCAACAGGCTGAAGAGTAACTTCAGGTTTCTCATTTATTGTAAGAGTTACAGTTGAAGTTGAAGTTGCACGGGAACACAGATCAGTTATTATTAGCTTGTATTTCTTTCCGTTTAATGTGCTTAAAGGGTTAATTACTGTGAGAGAATCAGTAGTTGATCCTGCATAAACACCTGCCAGATCGGCAACAGGAGAGAATACTCCCGGGCTTGTTTCAATCTGCCACTTGTAGCTTAATCCAACACCTGTTGCTTTAGCTTTAAAGTATGTGGTTGAGCCTTCGCAGGTGGTTGAGTTCATGGGCTGAGAAGTAACGACCACATCAGGATGTATACTGATTTTAGCCACACCGGTAAGATTTGCTGAAGGAGAAGTGGAAATACATCCCTTGGCATCTTTAACAGAAACAAGACTGTATTCGGTATATACTGCAGGACTTACCAATATGTTCGAATTGCTGATGTAACCGGAAACTGTTGCAACTCCGTTATTAATATTTACCACATATGGAGATGTTCCTACCGATACATTAACCTTTAGTGGAGTATTGGTCGACGGGCAAATAGTTGCGTCACCACTGATTACTGCGACTGGCAGAGGATTAACTGTAACGGTCAGAACATTGCTATAGACCGGTGCACATGTGCCTGAATTAACTCGTCTGCGGAAATAACTGGTAGCAGTAATACCTGCCGGAGGATTATAACTGGCAAGGTTGGCACCCGGCACATCAATGTAGGGTCCGGCCAGGGCTGAGGCAACCTCCCACTGGTAAAGATATGAACCAGGTCCGTTTGTTGGCGGAGTCACCTGCTTTAATGTATCAGGATCGCCCAGATAACAAACTTCCTGAGTTCCACTTACAGAACCTGGCAAAAGAAGAGCAGGCTGAGTTATGAAAATGGTATCCTGATCTGAACATCCGTTTGCATCAACAACCTTAACAACTACTCTTCCTACAGAACCATTACTGAAGCTCTGAGAGGTGGCAGTTACCGGATCGATAGTTGCAAGAGATGTATTGTCAATAACTGAGAATACATATGGACCTGTACCTCCGGATACTGAGAAACTACCTGTTGCGGAATTATCGCCGAAACAGGGAAGGAGCACATTAGCCGACTTACTCTGACTAAGAACGGCAGGCTGAACTAAAACAACAGAAGTCGATGTACTACATCCGTTGACATCGGTAACCGTGACGCTGTAGGTTCCTGCGAGGAGTCCGCTTATATCTTCGCTTGTCGACGCGAATGAAGAAGGTCCTGTCCAGCTGTATGTAAATGGAGCTTCACCACCGGCAACAGTCAAATCAATCTGTCCGTCAGCCGCACCAAAGCAGGATATATCATTTCCGCCGGCATACTTAAAGCTTGTATATGTCAATGAAAGCGGAGGATTCACAACTATGGTTACGTTCGCCTGAGTGGTACATCCATTATAATCGGTAACAGTTACCGTATAGGTGGTTGTAGCGGCAGGTTTGGCAACCGGGTTTTTCACATTTGTATAGTTTAATCCGATTACAGGAGCCCAGCTGTAGGTGTATCCTCCGCCGGGGTATTCCTCACCACCGGTTACGGTAACATCCAGGTTGGAAATGGAGGTCGGACAAGTGCTAAGTATCAGGTCTGATGCTGTAATACTTGCAACAAGGTCAGGAGCCACATTCACTGTTACAGATGCTGTCGTGCTGCAGCCATTTACATCAGTCACGGTAAGAGTGTAAGTCGTAGTAACCGCAGGTTTGGCAACAGGATTCGCAATTGCAGGATCGGAAAGTGTTGCTGCATTATCCCAGAGGTAAGTATATCCGGCTTCTCCTCCCGAAACGGTTGCATTAAGCTGAGATTTCGAAGTAGGACAGGTACTTATCAGCGGGTCGGATGCAACAGCAGTGGCTGTTAAGACAGGTGCAACTGTAACCGTCACATTGGCGGTAGTAGTACATCCGTTGACATCAGTTGCAGTCACTGTGTAAATTGTTGTAACTGCAGGTTTGGCCACTGGTGATTTGATTGCTGCATTGCTGAGACCAGCAACAGGTGACCAGCTATATGAATATCCGGCTTCACCACCAGTTACAGTTACGTCCAGAGTTGATGTGGATCCCGGACAGGTTCCGATTATCGGATCAGATGCAGTTGCAACTGCAGCAAGAGCCGGAGCAACAGTTACTGTAACGGAGGAGGTGGCGGTACAGCCATTTTCATCAGTAATTGTAACTGTATAAGTAGTTGTGGAGGATGGTTTGGCAACCGGATTGGCAATGTTGGTTGCACTGAGTCCTGATGAAGGTGACCAGCTGTAAATATACCCACCCACTGGCATTTCACCTCCTGCAGGTGTTGCAGTAAGGTTAGAAACCGATGTTGGACATGTGCTAATTATAGGATCATCGGCAGAAGCAACCACACTGAGGACAGGGGCAACTGTAACAGTAATATTGGCAGTAGCCTGACATCCGTTTACATCAGTAGTTGTTACAGTATATGTGGTTGTAGCAGCAGGTTTGGCAATCGGGCTCTTAAGATTTGCATCATTAAGTCCGGTTACCGGCGACCAGCTGTAGGTATATCCTGCTTCACCTCCTGCGGCAGTGGCATTTAGAACACTGCTGGAAGACGGACAGGTGCCAATCAGCATATCCGTTGCTGTTGCATTTACAGTAAGGACAGGAACCACAGTAATTATAACGTCGGCAGTTGTAGTACATCCGTTGTTATCGGTAACTGTAACGGTATAGGTTGTGGTTGCAGCAGGTTTGGCAACAGGATTTTTGATATTGGTCGCACTAAGACCAGCAGCAGGTGACCAGCTGTAGGAATATGCACTTTCTCCTCCGGTTACATTAACATCGAGAGTGGATGTTGAGGTAGGACAGGTTCCAATATTATAATCGCTCGCGGTAGCTGTTGCTGCCAGGTCGGGCTGTACACTAACGGTTATGTTGGATGATGCTGTACAATTATTTGCATCAGTTACAGTAACAGTATAGGTGGTAGTAACCGCTGGTTTTGCAACCGGGTTTGCAATAGATGCATTGCTCAAACCGGAAACAGGCAGCCAGCTATAGGAATAGCCTGCTTCACCACCGGCAGCGGTAGCAGTAAGATTTGCAACCGATGACGGACAGGTGCCTATATTAGAATCACTTGTTGTAGTAGTAACTGTAAGTACAGGGTTAACTGTTATTGTTACATCCGATGTTGTGGAACAACCATTTGCATCCGTAACAGTGACAGTGTAAGTAGTAGTTACTGCTGGTTTTGCAACCGGTGTTTTGGTAAATGGATTGCTAAGACCGAGTACCGGTGACCAGCTGTAGGTATAGGCCGATTCACCTCCGGTTACTGTAACATCCAGATTGGAAAGCGATCCCGGACAGGTACCGATAATATAATCATCGGCAGTGGCCGTAGCAACAAGATCGGGTTGAACCGTAATAGTAACACTGGCTGTTGTTGTACATCCGTTTATATCTGTAACTGTTACAGTATATGTAGTGGTGGCAGCAGGTTTCGCAACCGGGTTTTGAATTGACGGATCACTTAAGCCTGCAACAGGAAGCCAGCTATAGGAATATCCTGGTTCTCCTCCGGATGCAACCGTATTAAGAGTACTTGTTGAAGTCGGGCAGGTGCTGATTATTAAATCGCTGGCTGAAGCAGTTGCCGCAAGAACAGGCTGAACCGTAATTGTAATATTTCCGGAAGCACTACATCCATTGGCATCTGTAACAGTAAGCGTGTAGGTGGTTGTGGAAGCAGGTTTTGCGACCGGGTTGGCAATATTACTTGCGCTCAATCCGGCTGTGGGCGACCAGCTGTAAGAATAGCCGGCTTCTCCGCCTGTAACAACTGAGGTAATATTTGCAACCGAAGTCGGACAGGTTGAGATAATATAATCATCAGCCGTTGAAGAAACTCCGAGTGCAGGCAATACAGTAATTGTAACAGCAGAAGTGGTTGTACATGCATTCGCATCAGTTACTGTCACTGTATAGGTAGTGGTCAGTGAAGGTTTGGCAATCGGGTTCTTTATATTTGAGTCATCAAGTCCGGTAGCCGGAGCCCATTTATATGTGTATGCAGCTTCACCTCCAACAACATTTACATCCAGATTGGAAACAGAAGTCGGGCAGGTGCCAATATTCAGATCCGAGGCTGTAGCAGTAGCTGTAAGGGCAGGTGCCACATCAACAAGAACGGGTGCCGTAGTCTGACAATTATTGGCATCGGTAATAGTAACAGTATATGTCGTTGACACAAGAGGTTTGGCCAGCGGATTGGCAATTGTAGCATTATTCAGAGTCGCGGCATTATCCCATGAATATGAATAAGCTGTTTCACCTCCCGTTACAGTAACATTAAGCTGAGTATTTGATGACGGACACTGGCCGATCAAAGCATCAGAGGTAGTAGCCAAGGCCGAAAGGGCAGGGGCTACGGTTACTGTTACAGTTGAACTTGCCTGGCAGCCGTTTTTATCAGTTACCAGAATCGTATAGGTAGTTGTAGCTGCTGGTTTTGCAATCGGATTTTTAATATTCGTTGCACTAAGGCCTGCAGCTGGTGACCAGCTGTAGGTATAAACTCCAGCTCCAAAATCTTCTCCACCTGTAACGTTAACGTCCAGCTGAGCCTGAGAGGTCGGACAAGTACCAATTAGATTGTCGTCTGTTGTGGCAACCGCAGTAAGTGCCGGATTAACCGTAATAAGAACGCTGGATGTTTTTGTACAACCGTTGGCATCCGTCACGGTAAGAGTATAGGTCGTAGTGTTGGCAGGTTTGGCAACCGGGTTAAGAATATTTGCTGCACTCAAACCGGATGCAGGAGACCAGCTATAGATATAACCACCTCCGCCAATTTCAACACCACCGGTAATGGTAGCATTCAGGTTTGCAACACTTGTGGGGCATGTACCGATAATATAATCGTCGGAAGTAGCCGTAACAGCAAGAGCAGTTGGTTGGGTAAGGGTATAATTTCCTGTTATGACGCAACCATTGGCATCTGTAATATTTGCAGTATATGCGCCTGCAGTAAGAGCGTTCTGGTTTGAAGCTCCGGCAACCAGGCCACTTCCGCCAATTGTTGTCCATGAATATACATAAGGCGAAACACCACCGGTTACACTGAGTCCGATGCTGCCATTATTTGCTCCGTTGCAATTAATATTATGACTTCCTTCTATACTGGTTGAAAGAACCGATGTCAGAGCTAAAGCTGCTGGCTGGGAAATGGTAATTGTGGAAACTGCCTGGCAACCATGGGCATCGGTAACCTTCATCGTTATACTTCCGGCTCCTGCAGTAACAAAGTCCCTGCTGGTTGGAGTCTGGGCATTAACGGTTCCACCAGTTGTATTGGAAACAACATCAATTGTATAGGGTGATGTTCCACCACTGGCGGTAAAGCTTCCGGTTCCTGTGGTGGCTCCGTTACAAAGAAGAATAATGTTTCCCGAATTTGCAAGCTGCAATTCAGTAGGTTCAGTAATAGTCTGACTGGCTGTTTGTGTACATGTATTCGCATCTGTAACAGTCAGGTTATAAACTCCAGCTTTAAGTCCGGTAATATCTTCAGTTCCGGAAGAGTATGTGTCCGGTCCTGTCCAGGCAAATGTAAATGGAGAATTACCGGTAGCAGTAAGATCAATAGCACCGGTGTTGTCACCTTTACATAACAGGTGAGTCGGAGTAAGAGTTAATACAGGTCTTGAATTTACTGTTATTACGGCACTTCCGCTTAAGAGCCCGACACAACTATGGCTGTCGGTAAGTGAAGTGAGAGTATAGGTGGTTGTGGACAGCGGGCTGACATTAAATGTATAAGTGCCTGTAGGATGCGCAGTTACGGTAACAGGAGTTGTTCCATCGGTATATGTAAATGTATAGGGAGCAAAACCTGTAAGAGATACCGTAATAGTTGCACTGCTGCCGCTACAGATTGCAGTAGTTCCACTAATGGTACCTGTTGGTTTTATATAGTAGTTTACAGTTGCGTTACCTGTACCGGTATTGGAGCAGGTGTTGGCATCAGTAACACTGGAAATTGTATAATTACCAGAGGTATTTACTGTTAATGTATGGGGAGATGAAGCTGCCACCACAGGAGCCTGATCAACACCGTCAATAGCAGGGGTGAAAGTCCATGGCGCTGTACCTGTGAAAGCTATATTAAGGGGTTGGGTATTTTCAGCGCAGATGGTTCCTCCGTTACTAATAACAGCTGTTGGCAATGGATTAACTGTTACAACTTTGGGATTATGATTGGTAACACAACCTGCAGCATTTGTTTCCTTAACAGTTATATTTCCACTGTTAGTTCCAAATTTATATGTTATCGAATCCGAAGAAGGATCACCAACAATCACTGCTCCGGCAGGACCGGTCCATAAATAGGTGGATCCGATGTTTTCCGGAACACTGTATATAGCCTGAGCATTGGCGCAAATTGTTGCAGGACCTGTGGGTGTTGCTACTGCTGAAGGAGCGTAAACCTGAACAGCCAGAATACCAGCAGGACTGGGACAGCCGAAGTTGTTAGTTTCAATCACTGAAATATTTCCTGAACCTGCAACAGCTGCAGCGTTAATGATAATTGCATTTGTATTGAAATCGAAGGTTTTCGTTCCAACGGCAGCGGGAACGGTCCAGGCATAGCTTGCTCCGCCGGTAACGGCAGAATAAACTATATTGGTTTCTCCGCGGCAAAGCTTATCGCGGCCAGAAACAACCGGAGTAGCAGGTTCGGGTTTGATAATTATTACCACATCACGGGATGTCCCAACACAGCCGAAAGCTGATACAGGAGAAACAGTATATCTTGCTGAGATGGTATCCAGAGTGGTATTTACAAATACATCTGTGATATGTTTTGTTCCGGCAGGATCAGCAGCAACTCCTGAACCGGAGCTGCCCTGAATTGAACCATTCGACATCCAGGGAGCATTCCAGCTGAAGAGAGTACCGGATGGGGTATTCGCAGGTACAAGTAGAATTTCCTTATCCGAAGCCAAATTTGAACAGACCGTTTTTTCCTGACCTGGTAAAATAACCGGCTGAGGACGGATGGTAACAACCACATCAACAGGAAGACCAATACAGGTGGCTCCAAAAACCGGAACAACTCTGTAAGTCACTGTTTTATTTACTCCGGTCTCATTTTTATATTTATTAAAGAACAGCCAGTCTGCGGCAACACCGTTAGTGACGGCATCGTGGTTTCCGGCATCGGCAACGAGTCCGCCGGAAATAGTTACAGCAGTAATGTTATACGCTGTGGGAACAACGGATCCTACGTCCTCTTTAAGGGTAAGGTTAATATCAATATTACTGCAGGCAAATCGATTCAGATTCGGATCGAGAACCGGCTCTGATCCGATTGTAACAATAATATTTTTCAGGTCACCCTGACAGCCATTATATACCGGTTGAATGGTATATGTGGAAGATAAGGCTCCACCGGAAGTATTTGTGAAGAAGTCAGTAATGTTGGCTGAAGAGGCAACTGCCCTGCTTGTTCCACCTGTTAATCCCGGATCGTTTACCGGAAGTGGCCAGGTAAATAATACGTTATCACCCGGATTTGTAAAATTGTCGAGTAAAATTTTATGATCCAGGGCGTTCCCGGAGCAAACGGATCCCGTCTGATTCGAAATTACCGGTTCGGGTTTAATATTAACCACAACATTCTGAACATTCGAGCAACCGTTTGCAGTGAGGGTATATTGGTAAGTCACCGGGATTGTGGCACTTGTAATATTCCTCAGCGTTTCATTCGGGTTATTTATACCCGAGGTAGGTCCGGCAGGAGTAATTCCTGCAACCGTGGCTCTGTCCCATGCGAAGGCTGTACCTGCCGTAGCACTGGCAGGAGCGTATGAAAATGCCGTGTTACTGCATATTGCAGCAGGGGTAAGGCTTGTGGATAAAACAGGAGTCGGATATACGGTGACAGTGAGGTTAAAAGGAGTACCTGCACAACCGGCATAGCTTGGGGTAATAACATATACTACGTTTTTAGAGGAAGTGGTAGTATTTACCAGAGATTCGTTAATCAGAGCGGTGGCCCCACTTCCGGCAGCATTGGAAATACCTGCTACAACCGCGCGTGTCCAGGCAAAGGTGGCGCCAACTGTTGTTGAGGTAGCTGTATATGCAAGAGGGGTATTATTACAAACAGATTTAGTATTAGAAGACGAAATGGTAGCAGTCGGGTTAACAGTAACCGTGAGGTTAAACGGAGTACCGGCACAACCTCCGTAGCTTGGGGTAATAATATAGACTGCATTTACGGATGCATTTGTTGTATTTACGAGCGACTCATTTATCAGAGCGGTTGCACCACTTCCTGCAGCATTGGATATCCCTGCAACAAGGGCACGCGTCCAGGCAAAGGTGGCACCAGCCGTTGTTGAGGTAGCTGTGTATGCCAGAGGTGTATTATTACAAACTGTTTTAGTGTTGGCAGAAGAAATGGTAGCAGTAGGGTTAACGGTAACGGTAAGGTTAAACGGAGTACCT
>JACJXF010000004.1 GCA_020636775.1 Bacteroidales bacterium | reverse complement strand
CCACAAACCGGAGTGTAAGTTTTTGCATAGGGGTAAGTGTTTCAGACTTAAAAAGTCCCTCCTCACCATGTATTAAAGTTTTAATAAAACCCATAACTGTAGTTTTAAAAGATTTGTAAATAAGTAAATATTAATTTATTGAGTTGGCAGGAATAACTTCCACAACATCTTTCTCGATCATAAAAACCCCTTTTGGACCCGAGTATTCTGTTGACCGGATTGTATATACTCCTTCACGGTCGAACTGCCATAAAAGGTCATTCCTGTGTCCGGGAACCACCTGCATCTGGAACATCATGCTATTATCACTTCTGAATAAGCCAAAACCATAAGTGAGGTCTTCAGACTGAACATCAAAAAGTACTTTATCATTTACATTGATTATAAGCTTTTCTGATGGTAAGTTAAACTGATGATCCTTAACGGTAATAACAAATGTCTTGTCTGGTTTGTAGTCCGACCTGTTTAGGTCCATTTCAGCCCACGGAATTGTGTTGAAAGTTACGAGATGAAGTGACACTCCCAGGATCGTAAGAAACCCGACAAACGTATAGAATAGCAAGGGCTTAACTGAACCGCCCTCTCCTTTTCTTGTAACCTTTATTGCGAACCAGGCTACAAGCAGAATAATGACCAGGCAATAGATTGTATATGCCAAAGTCTGACCTGTTAAAACAACTTTTGAGTCTACCATAAACCATGCTTTTTAGTTAAATAAATAATTTACAGTTAATTAGTAATTAGATCTTTTATATTAACATTTCTTTAGAAAAATCATTTTATGATAAGGTCTTCCAATGATGTTTGCTTTAATATTTTAAGTATGTTGGCCCGCGGTTCATCCAATATATTATGTATTGAACATTTATTATTAAAGGGACATTCCTGAAACCCAAGAATACATGTATTGAACCCTTCAAGTCCTTCAATAGCTCCGATAATGTCTGCAATGTAGATCGTGCTAACATCCCTGGTTAACTCGAACCCGCCTTTTCTGCCACGTGAACTCACAATAAAACCAGTCTTTGAAAGTTTTGTGAGAATCTGCCTAAGGTACTGATAGGGTATGCCTAATTTTGAATGAAGGAAATCGGCCGACACATTCTCACCACTGTGGTTTACCATGTAGGTTAAAATAGTAAGAGAATACCCCGTGGTTTTACTGAAATTCATAAATGATACCTCCTTATAGCATTTAATGTAAATCTATAAAACATTATTAAATGGGAGGAAAAAAAATAAAGCTTTTTTACATGATGTAAAACATTATTATTCTGCAAAAGATTGAAATAATTAAAAACAGGTAGTTTATGACTTTCTGACAATGATTATTACATGATCAAAGAGAGTATCTGACCTATAATCACAAGCTTTTCAGGCTTCCCTGTGGAGTAGATTAGTAAGAATCTGTTAATTGAACTTCTTAAAGAATAAGGACTGTTTGTTACCTTTACACTTTATCTATAATTCATTTGTTATGTCTGAAATAATAAGCAACCACCTGTATCGAGGTGAAGCATTGGCAGATTTCACGTGCCGCCTTATTAAGGGTGAGGATGTGAAAATGCTAATTGAAAAGCACCAACCGTTTCTTGAAACTGTTAATCCAATAGAGACAATGCAGGTACTGGATAAAATGCTGATGGAAAGGTTTTCCAACGAAATTGTAAAAGCCAAGGTTGGGAAAATTATTAATGTCTTTTTCAAATCGTTAAGCAATTATCAATGGGACAAACCAGGAGAAGGTCATTTTTTGAATTACATGTTACTGGAAAATCAAGAGGTTCAAAAAATAATGACAGAGTTAAAAGCTGTTATTAAGATTTTCTTTAAAGGTGAGAATCAGGATATTCCTTCATTAACCAATAAACTGAGATTACTCATTGAAAAATTAAAGGATTATGAGTTACACTATATTAAGAAAGAAAACATACTGTTTCCCTATATTGAAAAGGCTTTTCCTCAATATCATTGTTTAAAGTTAATGTGGTCGTTTCACGACGATTTTCGCCACAGTCTGAAAGCGCTTAATAAAATCCTACTGCCCGAACAACCCAATAAAGAACTATTAAATAAGGAAATTGGAAAACTTTTTTTTGTAGTGCTTCCAATGGTTTTCAGAGAAGAACAAATTTTATTCCCGGTTGCATATAAAACTATCCCTGAAAAATCATGGATAGAAATGCTGGAACAAAGCTTTGAAACAGGCTGGTGCTTTATCGAACAACCAGATAAAGTCAGCAGTCCAAGAGAAAAGTCAATAAATGGATTAGGAAGAGTCAACCTTGGTTCAGGCCTACTTAATCCTGATCAATTGATACTTTTGTTAAGTAGCTTACCTGTTGATATTACGTTTATTGATGAGAATGATGAAGTACAATATTTTTCAGGTGGAAAACATCGGATTTTCCCTCGTTCCAGTGCAATTATTGGACGAAAAGTACAAAATTGCCATCCGCCCGAAAGTGTTCATATAGTTGATGAAATTTTAAATGCTTTTCGCGCCGGGCAAAAGGAGCATGCCGATTTCTGGATACAGATGAAAGATCGCTTTATATCCATTCGTTATTTTGCTTTACGAAATGAAAAAAATAAATATAAAGGTACAATTGAGGTTAGCCAGGATGTAACTGAGATCCGCTTATTACAAGGTGAACGAAGGTTATTGGAATGGAGAGATTAATTTTTATTGTTAAAAATTTGCAAAGATGAAAATTATAGTTTAGTTTTGTGAGCGAGTATTCACTTACTTATTTAATGACCATTTAATACTTACTAAAATGAAAGTTACAAAATATCAAAAACAAGCAATAAAGGATAATCCTCACAAGATTGATGTAAGGGAGATGTATAACAAAGAATCGGCTCAGGCAATGCTTATTTCATTAAAACCCGGTGAGAGTTTAAAACCTCATAAGACACCAGTAGATGTATTTTTCTTTGTAGTGGAAGGAAAGCCTACCATCTATATTGGGAATGAAAGTGAAGTTTGTGAAGCAGATACACTTGTTGAAAGCCCTGCCGAGATTGTGCATTATATTAGCAATTCATCAGATAGCTTAGCCAGAATTCTCGTCGTAAAAGCGCCAAGACCGGTATCTACTAAAATTCTTTAAAACAGGTAAATTGAAATATTTAAGTAAACTTAAATGGAAATAACTCCTCGTCAACTAGAGATTATTGAAGCTGCCGGCAAAATACTTACGTCTTCTGGGGTAAGTGGATTGACCATTAAAAACCTGGCTAAGGAAATGAAATTTTCCGAAAGCGCTATATACCGTCATTTTGCAAGCAAAGAGGACATCATTGTTGCTATGCTAAATTTTTTAGCTGAGAGCATTGACAACAGACTATCAAATGTAAATGCATCATCAGATCCGGAAGAAAATTTGAAAGCAATATTTAACGAGCAAATCAGATTCTTTAAAAAGAATCCTCATTTTGTTGTTGCCGTTTTCTCAGACGGACTAATGGAAGAAAGTCAGATTATCAATGAATCTCTTTTGAAATTAATGAATATAAAAACGAAACACTTAATGCCATTAATAATGGAAGGGCAACAAAAAGGTGTTTTTACCAATGATATTACAACCGACGAACTAATACATATTATTATGGGGACGTTTAAGCTTCAGATGTTTAAGTGGAGGGTTGCAAATTTTCAATTTGATATTAGCAGGAGCGTAGATAATATGGTACAATCCCTTCTTACACTTATTAAGACTAAGCGAATATGAGACAAGCATTTACAAGATCAGTAGGAATAGTCCTGGCCGTTTTTGGATTGGTTACCCTTTTCCTTAGTAGTTCTGTGATATATGATTTATTTGGAATCAGGGCCAAAGAAGGAAATTATGTTTTGTTCGTGGTTTGGGCGAATTTTCTTAGCAGTATCCTCTATCTGGTTGCTGCTTATGGGTTTATTAAATCAAGAAAATGGACCTATAAGCTTCTGGGTGTTTCAGCAATACTGCTAATGGTGGTTTTTATAGGATTGATTATTCATGTAAAATCGGGTGGTATTTATGAATCAAAAACTATTGGAGCACTGATTTTTAGATTAACACTTACTCTTGTTTTTTCCATTCTGGCGTATTTTACCATTAGCAATTATTCACAAAAGGATTAATAAAAGAGGTTTAAAAAATTTTTATAATTAAAGTTAGTGAATATTAACTAACATATATTAAAAATGAAATTTAAAACATCAGATATTGTCGAATCAGCGGGTAAGATCATAGAAGAATCTGGAATAACAGTTTTATCCATTGAAACATTGGCCGGAGAAATGAAAGTAGACCAATCTTTCCTTTATTCTTATTTAAAGAAAGATGATGATATCCTGATATTGTTATTACTAAGTCTGGAAAATGAAATAAAACAATTGATTAAGGATGCTCGAACCGAGTCTGGGGCTCCGGAAGAAAAGCTTCAACTCCTATTTGAAAAAATACATAAAATCTTAAAACTAAAGCCTTATTATCTGTCTGTTATTTTTTCAACAGAGTTAAAAGAAAAGGATGCCGAATCACAAAATGCTTTATTTAGAATAAAAATATCTGTAAGATCTTATTTGTTAGAAGTCATCAATCAGGGAAAAAATAAAGAGGTATTTAAAACTATGCGTACATCAAGGTCTTTGGTTAATAACATTTTAGGAAGCTTTCGTTCGTTCATGAATGAACAACGCCTGATTAATAAAATGGTCAAAGATTTAGAGATATTGAAAGGTATTAAAGATAATAATATGGGAAGTAATAATTTAAAAACAATCTGACAAATGTTTAAACACTGTTACAAACTAAAAGGAAAAAGATTAATAAGAGTTCTATTAATCTTGGGAATATTCAGTATAAATATTGGTGCGCATGCCCAATCATTAACACTTGAGCAATGCATTGATACGGCCTTGCTTTACAACAGGAATATTTTGTTAGCGCAGCATGATGTGAATATTTCCACCGAAAAGAACAAAGAAATTAAAGGGAACCTGCTCCCAAAGCTAAATGGGATTGCCGACTATCGTTATTATACCGATCTGCCTTACCAGCTTATGCCGGCAGCGGCCTTTGGTGGCCCCGAAGGCACATATAAGGAAGTTCAGTTTGGTGTGCCACAAAGCATGAATGCTAATCTGCAGCTTGTGGCACCCCTTTTTAACAGCTCAGCCTTAAGTGCAATAAAAAGCACTCGTATAGCCATTGAACTGTCTGAAATTCAAAAGTCAAAAACGGATGAAGATATAGTTTTGGAAGTTTCCAATGCATACTATAATGCTCAGATAATTTTAACCCAGATTGCCTTTCTCGATAGTAATATAATTAATACCAATAAGCTTGTAAAAACTACCACTTTGTTGTTCCAACAAGAGATTGCAAAAGGAACAGATGTGGACAGACTGAAATTGCAAGTTGAGCAAATAGGTATTCAAAAAAGTACGGTAATATCACAGTACTATCAAGTATTGAATGTACTCAAGTTTCTGATGGGAAAACCTATTTCTGACTCTATCGAAGTTTTGCCAACCGAAAATTTACCTGAAAAAGAAAATTTTCAAGCTCAGATTACTACGGATATTTTACTTATTGATAAGAAAATAGAGTTTAGTAACTCTGAGCTAGCTGGTCTTAGGAATTTGAGATTACCTTCTCTGAACGCTTATGGAGTATATGGAACCACTGGCTTTGGTACTACAGGGAGTAATAGTTTTATTAATTTTTATCCCATTGGATATGTTGGAGCTCAATTATCGGTACCGATTTTTAATGGTAAGGTAATTCAACATAAAATCGCGAATAAAAAGATAGAAATTGAAAAATCGAGCATTCAAAAAGAAGTGGTTATCGAAAAATCAAAACTTGACCTGAAAAACGCCGAAATGCAATACAAGCTTGCAAAAAGGAATATTTCTATGCTAAGTACTCAAATAATTCTGGCAAAAAAGATATATGACAACACCATATTGCAAAACCAACAAGGGCTTGCAAACATAACAGATTTGTTATTATCAGACAATGCCCTTCGCGAAACGCAGCAAAACTATCTCCTGGCTTTAATAAATCTGCGCAAAGCAGAATTAGAGTACAAAAGAGTAACCGGAAATCTAATTACAAATAAAAATTGAAAAGATGAAAAAGATAATTTATATCACATTAGCCTTGGTATTAATAGCCATCGTGGTAATTCGCCTGAAAAACAATAAAGAAACGACTATAAAAAGAGTTTATCACTATGATAAAGAGCAATCAATTAATGTACAGGCTATCACCCTGAAGCTTGAAAATATTGATAAAATAAATTCATATTCTGGAACTTTTGAGCCCAATAAGGAAACTAAAGTCAGCGCGGATATTCAAGGCAGGATTAATTCAGTTCTGGTTGATGCTGGCAGCATAGTGAAAAAAGGAGAGGCTTTAATTCAATTAGACAATACCTTACTGAAACTTCAATTACAAACCGTTGAAATTCAAATTGAAGGACTGGAGGCAGATGTAAAACGATTTACTGTTCTTTCCAATGCTGATGCCATTCAGGGTGTTCAGCTGGAAAAGGCAGAATTGAGTTTAAAATCTGCCAAGGTACAAAAGGCTACTTTAATTGAGCAAATAAGTAAAACCGTCATTTCGGCCCCTTTCAATGGAATTGTAACTGCAAAACTAACTGAAGTAGGAGCATTTGCTGCCCCTGGAATCCCATTATTACAAATTACCGATATATCTCTATTGAAGTTTACTATTAATGTTCCCGAAAATGAATTAAACCAATTTACACTAAATCACAATTATAATCTAACAGCAGATGCATACCCTGAAACTGTGTTGTCGGGAAAAATTATTATGACAGGCAGTAAAGCTAACATGGGAAATAGTTTTCCTGTACAATTTTTAGTTAATAATACATATGATTTAAAAATCAAATCAGGGATGTTTGGGAGCGTGCAATTAAAAAATGACAGTAAAGAAAAGCATATTATTATCCCGGCCTCTTCTATTGTTGGAACAAACATTCAACCGCAGGTTTATACAGTAAAAAATGGTAAATCTATTCTTACAGATATCACAATTTCTTCCAGGTTTCAAAATAAAGCAGTTGTTTCAAAAGGATTAATTGATGGGGATATAATAGTAATCAATGGATTTATAAATCTTTTTGATGGAGCTAATGTAAACTTTAAATAATATCAGCGAAAATGAATATCACAGAAATTTCAATTAAACGGCCATCGCTGATTATAGTTCTTTTCAGCGTATTCACAATGTTGGGGATAATTGGTTTTAAAAGCCTTGGTTACGAACTGTTGCCCGACTTTAACCAGCCAGTTGTAGTAATTAAAACAATGTACCCGGGTGCAGAACCCAATGAAGTTGAAACATCAGTTTCCAGAAAAATAGAAGACGCCTTGTCTAATCTCGAAGGGGTTGATTATCTGGAGACCAAGTCAATGCCCAATGCCTCTGTCATTATTGCCAATCTGAAGTATGGAACGGATCTAAACATTGCAATGCAGGATGCTCAGCGTTACATTGATAATATAAGAAAAGACCTGCCGGCAGATATCTTAAGTCCGGTTATGAGTAAAGTATCTCCGAATGATTTACCGATTATATCAATTAGTGCAACAAGTAACTTGCCTTCAACAGAATTCTATCAAAAAATGGTAGAAGATTATCTGCCTCAAATTAAACAATTGAAAGGAGTGGCAGAAATCACATTGCTTGGGGGCGAAGAACGGGAAATTCAGGTGAAAGCAGATCAGGATAAATTGAGACTATATAAAATCTCACTTTATCAGGTTGTAGAAGCTATAAACAGATCTGGAATTGATTTACCTGCTGGGAAAGCACAAACTGATAAAGAAAGCAATTCAGTTCGCTTGACCGGCAAGTTTTCAACTATAAATGATATTATGAATGTTCAGGTAATTATGCCTGCACCAGGAATGCCGGTTTATGTAAAAGATGTGGCAACTGTTATCGACGGTGTTAGAGAAGTAAGTTCGGTAAGTCGTTATAATGGCTTAAATGGAATAGGTCTGTTGCTAAAAAAACAAGGAGATGCTAATGCCATTGATGTTTCAAAGTTAGTTCACGAAAAACTTAAACAAATTGAACTTGCGAACACCAAACAAGAAGTAAAATTTGTTATTGCCGATGACTCAACCGACAAAACCATAGCCGCAGTAAATTCAGTAGTTGATGATTTGATTTTGGCGGTAATTTTAGTTTCACTGGTAATGCTTTTGTTTTTAAGAAGTTACCGAAATTCATTGATTGTATTAATCGCAATTCCCACATCATTAATTACCGCTTTTGCAGTGATGTGGCTGATGGGCTTCACATTAAACCTGATGACCCTGCTTGCCATGTCGTTAATTATCGGAATCCTGGTAGATGATGCTATTGTAATTCTTGAAAATATTCAAAGGCATCTGGATATGGGTAAAGAAAAACGGATTGCGGCACTAGAAGGTCGTATGGAAATAGGATTTTCAGCAATGTCAATAACACTTGTCGATGTGGTTGTTTTCTTACCCATTCTTTTTTTACAGGTATTTGTTGGTGATATGCTTAAACAATTCTCTATTGTCGTAATAACCTCAACACTTACAAGCTTGTTAGTGGGCTTCACTTTAGTACCCTGGCTGGCTTCCCGGATTGGGAAAAAGGAAGATTTAAAACCAAGCAACATCATGAATCGTTTTCTGCTTTGGTTTGAAAAGCAATTAACAAAATTCATTCAATGGTATGGCAAACAATTGGAATGGGTACTCAGCCATAAACTCATCTTTACCGGAATCGTAGTTTTTCTTTTGATAATTACTGTTGTAATAATGAAACAAGGCATTATAGGTAAAGAAATGATGTCGACAGGCGACCAGGGAAAGTTTCGATTAAACATGGAATACGATAAAACAACGACCGTTCAGGAAAACAATATCAGAACTCAGAAAATTGAAAACTTTATTTTACAGCAACCCGAGGTTGCGTCACTTTTTAGCAACATCGCCGGACCAAGCACGGGCATAGGAAGCTTAGGTGTTGGCTCAGCTAATTTATCTGAATTTACGATTCAGTTAAAACCGGAAAAGGAAAGGAATATCAAAACTGAGGAGTACATGAAGTTGCTTCGCGAAGAACTCAAAAGGCAGTTTTCGGGAGTAAACTTTTCAATAGCAGTTTTGGGATTGCTTCCAAAATCAGCACCAATTAAAATAACCTTGAGTGGGAATGATCTGGATTTAGTAATGAAAACAGGAAATGAACTGAAAGCGGCTATTGAAAAAATTCCGGGTGCCGATAATGTACAATTGTCAGTTCAGGAAGGAAGTCCTGAATATAAGGTTATTCCTGATAAAGAAAAGATGCAGCGTTTAGGGCTAACAACTGCATACGTTGGTTTAAATTTAAGAACTGCCTTCACAGGAAACGATGATGCCTCACTTACGGAAAATGGGACTGAATATCCGGTAAGAATATGGCTGGATGACTTCGACCGGAAAAATTATGAAGATGTGCAGCGTCTTTCCATCGTAAACCCAATGAACATACCCATTGAAGTCTCACAATTTGCAGAAGTAAGACAGGATAATTCACCTTCATTGCTCGAAAGATTAGACAGACAACCTTCAGTGACACTGACCTCCGAATCCTTTGGAAGGCCATCAGGCACTTTAGCTGATGAAGCAATAAGCTTTTTGAAAACACAACCCTTGCCGGAAGGTGTTAAATTAACCTGGGGAGCTGACATAAAAACGCAAAATGAAAGTTTCAAAGCTTTGGGTTCTGTTCTTTTAATCTCATTCATACTGATTTACCTGATTATGATAGCGCTCTATGATAGTTATGTTTATCCGTTTGTGGCTTTATTTGCAATCCCAATGGCTGCAATCGGGGCCTTCCTTGCCTTAAACTTATCATTAAATCATTTAACCTTGTTTGCGCAACTTGGTCTGATTATGCTCATGGGCCTGGTAACTAAAAATGCCATCCTTATTGTGGATTTCACCAATCAACTAAAGGCCCAGGGTATGCATTATAAAGAGGCATTAATCATAGCTGGGAAAGAGCGTATGCGACCAATTTTAATGACAACTCTTGCCATGGCGATTGGAATGTTACCCATAGCATTGGCCAAAGGAACAGCCAGCGAATGGAAAAACGGCCTTGCCTGGGTTATCATCGGTGGATTATTGTCATCAATGATACTGACAGTTTATTTAGTGCCTATGGTTTACTATATCGTGGACACAATTAAAGAAAAACTCGCAAAAAAAGAGAAGTAAAATAATGAAAAGCGGCTCACGTATATTGTTGATTTCACTATTTTATTCAATGGCCGGGTTTGGACAGTTACCAGGCTCCAAACCCGGAATAGGACTTATGGAATTATCACAAGTGAACCAGGGGAATAGTTATGCAACTTTTCCAACTGATATTGGTAATATTGAACCTCTATGGTTTGAAGTGAATTTAGTACCGAATTTTTATCTCAGAGCAAGTAAAAACGCCCGATTATTAGGCGTATTGACACCCCAGATTATTTTACGTATGTACAAAGAGAGATCCTGTCCTGTGCGCACCCCGAGTTATTTGCCACAAATTACAGTATATTATATACTAAAGGAGTTAGGAGATGGCAGAAAATTAAGTACGTTCGGACGATTTGCACATCACTCAAATGGTCAGGAAGGTGATTTTTTTGGAGAAAACGGGGAGATAAATCTCAAAACCGGAGATTTTGCTACAAACTTCCTTGAGACAGGTTTAATAATAAATAAAATAAATTCACAATTCAATGCATATCAATTTTTTAGAACTTCGATTGAAATTCATCCCCATATATGGAGCGCAATTGAATTGGATGGAATTTATAGCAAAATCCGTTGGCATAATATATTTTCAATATATAAACTTCCAGTCAGAACCGATCAGAATACAAAGAAAAAAGTAGGTATTTCAGTTAAAGGAGAATCCACATGGCTGTTTGGTGAATTAAATAATTGGAATGGGACAACATTAAAAAGACTTAACTTGAGTTTCACCTTTTACTACCATCCAAAATTCCTGGAGGATATTGGGTTATTTGCTCAATATTTTCATGGTTCTGATTATTACAACTTATATTTCAGTCATAGATTGGATATTCTTAGATTTGGCTTAATGACAGAAAAAATAAGATTTTAGCTTTCATGGAGTACAGGTAAGTAATTAATATTCATACAAATGATAAATAATGATATAAGTACAAAAGAGAAGATATTACATGCTTCATACAACAACTTTCTATTATTTGGATATCGGGGAACTACACTTCAGAGAATTGCCATACAGGCTGATGTAAACAGATCAGTTGTCCATTACTATTTTCGTTCAAAAAAAAGATTATACCTAAAAGTTGTTGAAATGGTTCTTGACCTGGTTTTTAATACCCGGTTTGAAAACGTTACGGATAGGAAAGATATTGAAAAACCAACATGGTTTTTATTTTCAGAATTTTATAATAATAAAAGTTTATTTGAAGGCACCTTAAAGGAAATATATCCGAATGATTGGAATGATAAGTTTGATAGCTTGCTGCAGTGGCTTGAATTGACTCAAATTAGTAGTTCTATTTTCGAGGATAGTAGAGTTGAAGCTAAAAAATTGCTTAACTCGGTGTAAGTATGGTTATAATAAGTTCTTATAAGAAAACTTGGGTTGGAAAACAATTTTTCTATATCACTTTTTAAATCATCGGTATGAGATGATTAACAATAAAAGCCTTTAATTCAGCTAAGCCGTAAGGTATTCCTGATAATGGTATTAATCGTTTTCTTTTCTTAGATGGCTGATCGATCAAATAAAAAAATTCTACCTTTGTATATAATTACTAGCCCTATAGTTCAATTTGGTAATAACCTTCATTGCATTACGGCAGGCGGGGTTGGGAGATTCCGGTTCTTCTGTCCCGATAACTATCGGGATGGGTTCGAACCGACGAAGGAGCTCATGAGGAGCAGCCGCAGGCTGATACGAATAATCCCGGTAGGGGTAGTAAGAAATTTGAGTATCATATTAAAGTAAGTAGTAAAGGCCCTATAGTTCAATGGATAGAATGGGAGATTCCGGTTCTTCTGATCTGGGTTCGAATCCCGGTAGGGTCACTTTAAAAACGAGAAAACGCCTTTATCTGTAGTGGATTTAGGCGTTTTTGTTTTTTAGTACTGGCACCCTACTGGAACATTTTTGAAAGAAGGGTATGTAATTTTGGATGGGAAAGCTAAATTCTAAAGCATAAAAAACCCGGACTTGCCGAGGCTTTATAATTTATAAGAAATAATATATAAGCAAATATAAATAAAAACAAGCTCCGAATAGTTGAATAATGATATTTACTATCTTATTCTTACTAACAACCTTTAATAACACAAGAGCAAGTAAAACAAACGAATACCATCCATTCAGTTCAATCTCCTTATTTAAGGGATTAATAACATATAAAAGTATTAACCCTATTATTAAAAATACCAGTACTATATTTGTTATTATTTTCTTCATTTACGTGGCAAATAATTCTGATTAAATGTCCCATAATTCCTGCCATTTAAAGCATCTATAAGAGTCATGCTTCTAGCAACATGTAAATAGCCATTCATACCCTGGATAGATTCTCTATAATTTATAATCATGCCTTGGCCACCTCCATTTGCATTGTAATCCCTAAGTATTGCATTTCTCGTCCAATCTTCTATTTGAAGTGTTATTTGAATCGCTAATATCGGAGCTGTAGCACCATTGCGGATTTTAGATGCGGAACCAGCTATTATTTCATAAATTGCAACACCCCACATTGAAACAGTACCTGCAACTGGTTGTACCGACTGACTAAAAACGTCTCTTACATCCTTATCTGAAACATATACATCACCCTTGTTAGCATCACGAGAATACAAGGCATTAGGGAAATATCCCTTGTCACCCCCTCCGTTTGTGGCACCCTAATCAAATCATCAGGGCGCTATAAAATAAAAAGAAAGTACGAAGTAAATTAGTATATAAATACCCCGAACTATCCTTCTTGCTATATTTTCATTGCCCCATTTCTTTTCCAGATCTTTGAAGTCCAATTGTTCTATATATCTGAAATAATTCAAAACCACAAAAATGACATATATAATACTCCCCATTTCCTGTACCAGAAGTTTAGATTGTTAAGTTAATCATTTTTTTCAAGCTTCTTTTTCCACAATAGCTTCATGCCCCCGCTATTTGCTCATTATTTTAATCCCCTGAATTTTTTTCATTAACTAAATAGTCAGATATTGCAACAAACTGACAAATTGAATTTTATTTGCATCCATATTTTCATTCAATAAAGCGATGTAAAATCAATAACTTTGATTTAAAGGAATTGTATATCCTTAGTGCAATTAGAAGGTTTATTCTTTTCATTTTTACCAGCTTCAATATATAGTTACAATATTGGCGACATTACATTGAAAATGAAAAATCAAATTTAGAATATGAAAGAACGAACGCACAACATGATATAGCCCATGCTTGTTTCAGAGGTTTTTGAGCTTTTGTTGCTCGTTAAAAAAGTCGGTTTAAACTGATAGGAAACTGCTTCGTAATCCCATACGACACCTTACCATTAACAGTTGGTGTACAATTAAAGTTTAAAGCAAGGCAATTGGATGTGGTTATGAAAATGGTTCGTTTCCATAGATTAAATTAGGAATTACTAATATGCATGTCTTTTAAAGAATATTATTTGATTGATTGTGATAAAAAGGATACATTTGATTTATGATTTCTGTAAAGCAACATAGTAATGAATTTTTAGGCAGACTGGGATTTATGATCCTGTTCTTCATGGTTATATTTGCCTTCTCAGATAAGTCAGTTGTAAAGGACTCCAATATTGCCGCCCGACAAGAGATAATTTCTGAAATACAATCGCATGATATAAAAGCAGTTGCTGTTAATCCTGTTCAATTGCCTGTTTTTCAGATAAAATGGATAACGTTTATCGACAATGTAAATTTCAGATTTTCTGATATAAGTCTCGGAACATCCTCAGAAAATAATAAAATAAGGCAGAAATATATCTTTCTCAAAAAACAACAGCTTATAATAAAACCTAAATTGATTGCAAAGTTTTATTATCGAATGTTTTCTTCTGACTCTCCCGAATTACCTGTTTTAAGTTAAATCCCACTGAGGCTTTACTTATCACCTTCCCTAATTGGGGAAGGCAAAATTTAACTTAAAACATTATTAAAATGAAAACAATATTATATGCTTTATTAGCTATCGTTATTTTTGGTATTATTTCAACGGGCTTTGTTAAAAAATCAAATGCCACCGCAACAACTATAGTTCTTCAGTCGACCGATAAAAATGTATCAATAGATAATCTTATGAATTCTGCTGATATTATTAAAAACAGATTGAAAACCTATAGCTCTGAACCTTTTGATATTTATTTACTAAAAGAGAAGAATCAAATAAAAGTATCCTTTAGGAATAATCAGGACATTAGTACATTTAGTAAGCTTCTGGTTCAAAAAGGTGAATTCTTATTTGCGCCTGTCTATGACAGGAAAGAGTTGCAGGAGCTTCTGCATGGTGATAATCATTTATTTTCATTATTGGAGACGGATAGCGCAAATTTTCCTGATTCAAAGATTGGATGTGTTTCTGCTTCAAAAGTGAGTGAAATAAATGCTTTTTTAACCTCGGTTGGAGTAAGCCCAACTTGCAAATTTGTATGGGGCAAATCCGCAAAAAGTTCTGAGGATTGCCTTTATGCACTTCAGCTAGGTGATACTAAAGAAGGTATAATTACCGGAGCCGATATAGATTATGTAAAATCCGTCCCTGACAAATCATCCGCTGCTTATGAGATTGAAATTACATTCAGGGAGTCAGCTGTTTCAAAGTGGGCTGATGTGAGCCGGATGAATATTGGTAGGAATATGGCGGTGGTTTTGGATGATAGCCTTTTCTTTAATCCGGTTCTGAAATCGGAAATTAAGGGAGGCAATTGCACAATCGCAGGCAATTTTACTGAATCTGAAGCAAACTATTTTGCTGCTTTAGCAAGTTATGGTGTATTGCCTTTAAATTTTGAAATAGTAAAATAATGTTGAATAAAAGAGGCTGTATTTTTACAGCCTCTTTTTTGTCGCATTCGATGAGCAAAAGCTAGCGAATATATCTATATCAAAAATGTTCCTGTTGACTTTCTTACCGGCCCAATTCAACCTCCATTTAAAAATTCCCTTATAAGAATTATCGATTTACCCAATCGTTTTGGTCAAACAAGATCATAGCTTTTAAGATTTATATGAATAAAGCAACAAGTATTGAATTTATTGTTAATTTTATATAAGACATACAAAATTTGGGTCTGTATACCTTTAAAGGACATTAAAGATAAAATTTAAATCTTCTTTTAAATTGGTATGGGATTGGAATTATTGCAAGAATGGAATTCTAATAAAATTAAAACTAATTTATTTATGATCAATTACATTATTTTAGGAGTACTTACACTATTATTAGCATTCATTATCTTTCTGTATAACGAGATTATCAGGAAAAAAAATCAGACAGACAATGCATTTGGAACCATTGATGCTATGCTAAAAAAGCGTTATGATTTGATTCCTAATCTGGTTGAGACTGTAAAGCAATATATGACACATGAATCTGCTATTTTTACTGAAGTAACCAGATTGCGATCAAAACTAAACCAAGATTTATCTAACGAAGATTCGGTTGAACTGCATAATGAAATAGAAAAAAGACTTAACAATATTCTGGTTTCTGTAGAGAATTATCCGGATTTAAAAGCAAGTCAAAATTTTTTGAAGCTTCAGGGAGCCTGGAATGAAGCCGAAGAACAGATTTCTGCTTCCAGGCGATTTTACAATACTTCTATTGAAGAGTATAATAATTCAATTCAAGTATTTCCGGCCAACTTAATCGCCAAAAAATTTGGATTTAATCCCAAAAAAGTATTTGAGATTGATGAAACCGAAAGGAAAAATATTAATGCAGGAGATTTATTTCGTAAATGATACAAAACATTGAAGAATTCCACAATTTCTTTGAATCGGAATTAAAAGTTCTATTACAACCCATTGAAAACCATCGAATTAATAGAATTAAAATTTTCAATAAGTATAGAAATTTAGCTTTATTCATGGCTTTATTTCTTATTCTAAGCATTTTCATTGGCAACAAGCTATTTATAGTGTTTTGCACTTTAATCGTATTATTTTTTTTAGGACAAGGTTATGAATCAATATCTAAGACAATTCTTATTTTAAGAAGGGAATATAAAAATTATATATTGCCTGTATTACTAAATTATATTTATTCCGATTTTGAGTATATACCTGAGCAAAAAATATCCAAAAAAAAATTTGAGGAGAGTCTTTTATTCCCAAGAGAAATTGAAACTATATATGGTGAGGATTTTATGCGATTTCGGATAGACAACGTGGGTTTAATGTTTTGTGAATCAATAGTGTATGGCTATATTCGAAACAAAATAATGTTTAAAGGGATTTTTATTGCAGCAACATTTAATAAGTCTTTTTCATCTAAGACTTTTGTTTTTCCTGAGAAAACCACTTCCTTTTACCGAAGACTTAAATTCAACATCTTAGGTTCATCCTATAAAGTTCATCTTGAGGATCCGGAATTTGAGAAAGAATTTATCGTTTTAAGTGAAGACCAGGTAGAAGCAAGATATTTGTTGACTACTAATTTGATGCAAAGAATGCTTGAATATAAACGGAAATTAAATGCAGAACTGGCTTTTTCGTTTATTTCAAACAGGCTTTATTGCACTATTCCAAATACAAAAAACTTATTTGAACCTGCTATTTTTAACTCTTTTTTGGATTTTGATTTCATTTTAAAGAGCTATGAACCAATAATTTTATATACAAGTATTGTTAAGGATTTGAAACTAAATCTAAGTATTTGGAAAAAAGAATAAATTCCGGAACCAATTGCAGTCCTGCTCTACACAGTTTATTTACTATTTGACAGCTTGAGCATAATATTCCCCCTTTTCTTGCGATCAGGCTTTGGCTTGTTTAGTTAATCATTTTCCTTTTTTATAGTAGTGGATTCACGATCTAATTATTTGAGTGTTATTTTAATCATTTGAATTTTTTTCCTTAGTTAATTTGTTTGATATTGCATAAAGCTGTGAAATCGGGATGGGGCTGCATGCCATTTTTGTTCAATTTTAGGGTTGAAAAAAAATAATTTTGGTCCTGATAAATGCAGATTCTGGGTTTGAGGCTTCTTTACTTATTTTTGGATCAAATGAAAAGTGTAAAAAATATAAGTATTTTTCTGTTCTGCTTTTTTGGCGGTTTCAGTAATCTCAGCGCCCAGAACCTCTTTCCCGGAAACGGCTTTCTGTACGACGATACCAGGGTCAACCGAATCGATATCAGCATAGAACCACAGTACCTCGACTCTATTTTAAAACCCGGAAATGAGTCGAAGGATATTGAGTATCCTGCCAGCTTTAAAATTACCCGGGGACAGGATGTGGTAAGACTCGACAGTGTGGGATTCCGGCTTAGAGGCAATACTTCACGGTATGCAGCAAAAAAATCGTTTAAGATTTCCTTTAACTCTTTTGTTGCGGGACAGAAATTCGATAAGGTGGAGAAAATCAACCTGAACGGGGAACATAACGATCCTTCTATCGCAAGGTCGAAAGTGTGCTGGGACTTGTTTCGACTGGCCGGAGTTCCTGCTCCCAGATCGGGTCACGTTGAACTGTACATCAACAATGAATACCGCGGACTCTATATCAACGTTGAACATATCGATGAGAACTTTACAAAGATTCGCTATGGCAACAACGACGGAAATATGTATAAATGCCTCTGGCCGGCGAACCTGGGTTTTCGGGGACTGAATCCCGATGTGTATAAGTTTGAATCTGATAACCGCAGGGCTTACGAACTGACAAGAAATGAAGAAATTGATGATTATACCGACCTGGCGTATTTAATTGCTGTACTGAATAACATTGACCCGACAGAATTTCCTCAATTGCTGGAACCCATATTCGACGTCAATACATACCTGAAAGACCTGGTGGTGGAAATTCTTACGGGCGACTGGGACGATTATTCCTTTAATCAAAACAATTACTACCTCTACCATGATGAGGAATCCGGACGGTTTGAATACATTCCCTATGATCTTGATAATACTTTTGGAATAGACTGGTTTAATATCGACTGGGCCAACAGGAATATTTATAAGTGGTTTAGTCAGGATCAGCCCAGACCCCTGACAGACAAAATCCTTCGGAACCAGACCTACAAGGACAGGTTTTCATTTTACATGAAGCGTTTCCTGGATGAATATTTCAATCCTGCTTATCTGGAGCCGGTTGTCAGCAGTCTGCGCGACGAAATTGCCCCTTATGTTACGGAAGATATGTATCATACCTACGACTATGGATACAGCTATACCGATTTTTACAATTCTTTCGATGAAGCAACCGGGGCCCATGTGAAATATGGTATGCTTCCTTTTATAAATCAGAGAAATATCTCAGCTCAGCAACAACTTGTAACAGCAAATATTGCCCCAATTATAAGCTGGGTCAGAGGAAATCACCCGGGTTACAACGAAAATTTTCTCATTTCAGCTATGGTGGAGGATGAGGAGACTCCTCAGACGGTAAAATTATACTATTCCCTTGGTGGGGATTATACTCCGGTTGACATGCAATCCAGCGGAAAAGACCTGTTTCTGTCCATCATACCAGGCATCAGTCAGGCCGGGATTCTGAGGTATTATATTGAAGCCACCGATAATCAATCCCAGCTAAGCCGCGAACCATTTTCGGGAGAATATAGCATACAGGTTGGATTTGCAGTGGCTGTTCCCGAATATTACAGCAGTTCCACACTTATTAATGTATATCCCAATCCTTTTACCTCCTGGTTTGAGATTTCCTGTACGGGGGAATTTGAACACATCGATTACCAGTTGTTTGATATGAGCGGTAGAAAAGTAGCCGGGGGAGTTTCATATGAAAATCCAATACGTGTTTATGCAGATGAATCAAATCTTTCCGGGGGAGTTTATTTTCTAAAGCTGGAGGTGACCGGAAATAACGACAGGATTTTATACCATGAAAACCGGAAGATGATTTTTGTGAAACAGTTTTAGTGAATGCTTATTGACCAGATAAGATTTAAAGAAGAAATTTATTTCACAACCGCCTGCCCCTCAATCTCCACGAGCAATTCGGGTCGGCAGATATCGGCAGCCACATAAATGCAGGGGGTTTCAGGGAAGTATTTCAGACATATTTGTTTAACCAGCTTTATGTCTTTGAGGTATTTAACATAGACGCGCAGATTTGTCATCATTGCATTCTGACTTGTATGTAAGCCCTGTTTATTCAGGTTTTCAGCGGAAATAAGGCTAAGTATATTCTGAATGGTCATTTCCGTCTGCTGTTCCACCGAAAATTCAGTACTGCTTAATTGTCCCTTTATGGCAGCTGTCCCCGAAATAAATATAATGTCGGCTCCGGGAGTTACCAGAATTTTTGCCCGTTCAAATTTGGGAGTGGTGCGGCAAAAATCGTTCATGCTGTTGTTTTCTGCCAGTACCTGCTTTGTATAGGAATAAGCATCGAGCTGGACAGGACTTTTTATGGGCAAAACTGAAAATCCGGCATCGTATTTAACAGCAATGATATCTATGGTAACACCGCCAAATTCTGTCCCGATGCCTGTGGCAGCCGGGAAACCATGTTCAAAAGAAGAATGGGAATAGTATCTGGAACGGACATCATTAAATATCTGATAATTTTGACTTTCCTTCTGCTCATGTATAACATTCTGCGTAATTTGTTCCACATAATTCCACTGGCGAATTACATCAGAAAATGTAAAATTTTCCTCATCCAGAATGGAATTCAGCTTTCTGAAAGCCGCATTGCTTTGATCCAGAATGTTGTTTTGTTCAGACTCCTCACCAAAGCCCGAAGCGATAAGAATTTTTATGCCATCCCTTTTAATTGTATACCAGGATGAGTCGGTATTCTGCTTATAAATGATTTCTGCCGGCTTTAAATCTTTAATAAGGGTCAGCTCGAGAAGAAGTGAAGCTTTTTCAGGGGTTTGTGAAATGACAGAGGTGGGAGGAGTGACCTTAAAATATCCCCCGACATAATTTACCAGCTCCGATCTCTTCTGATAAAAATCCAAATTGTTTTCGGCCGAAATTAAAATGCTTTGCTTGACAATGGATGATCTGGAATGCTCTCTGCCTGCATGGTCCTCCTCAAATTGTTTATAACAATCGCTGAGCTGCTCAAGCAATGAATCTCCCGATTGAGGATAAATGCAGATTGTATTAAAAAGAGAATCCGTTGCGATTGAGTAAACCATTTTTTTGCGATCTTAACCAATGTTACCCGAATTCATTCTTTGGAAAAGAAATATGAATTCAGCAAAAAATCAATCCTGTTTGGAATAACAGGGGGCAAAAGTACAAATTTTAGCGAACAGCCTCTTCCAAATTGAGTAATTATATTTTTTTGTAAAGAAAATACAATGCCTGATTAAAACATTGGTCTTAAATTTTAAATTTGATTGGAGTCAGTAATATGAAACCGGAGCAGAATTATGTCATATAAAATGATAAAAATAAATACATTGTCGAAAGAGAATTATTACTTTAGCTGCTGATCCTGTTACAGATTTTTTATTCTTTAGCGCGTAATTAAAAACTGTAAAATGCTCCTCTTCCAAACTTCCAAAGTCTTTCTAAAGAGCTGGCAAAAATTACTTTACCTTTTTTTTGCCATTTTTGCCTTTTACCTGATCTATCTGGTTTATGAACCGCAGCTGCTGTATCTTAACCTTCAGCCTTTTTTTGGATTCGACAGCGCTTTCTACGAATATCATTTTGATTTTAAATCAGGCATTATAAGCCTGCTTTCTCAGTTCTTTCTGCAGTTTCTTTATTTCCCATTTGCAGGGACTTCATTAATAATATTTCTGCTGGTTTTGCTCGCTCTGGTTTACAGGAGAATACTCCGTAAATCAATAGAAGCTGGATATGTGGGCATTGAGTTTATTGTGCCGCTATTTATTCTCTATCAGTTGAAAAGCTATTCAGTCGGTCTCGATTCGCTGATTGTTCTGTTGTTTTCCGGAATTTTATATCTCCTGGCCGACTTTGCAAAGCTAAATACGTATGTTAAGGCAGTTTACATAATCTTAGCTGTACAGCTTGCATATTTGTTATTTGGAATTCCTGCGGCCTTTGTCCTGCTGTTGATTTATCTCATGGATGAATGGGTAAATATAAAATCAGTCCGGGATGCTGCTTTTTCATTTATAGTACTTGCATACTTTGCAGGTCTTTCCTATGGCTTAAAGGATTTAAATATTTTCCAAAAGCTTAACAGTCAGTTTAGCTTTACGGATTCAAGTTATCAGTATCCGGGTTTCTGGTTTATTTGCATTTTTATCGCTGTTGCTTTCCTGCTTAAATTATTGCCTCTGTCACATTTGTTTAAAAAATTTGGCGAGGGGAGGAAACAGGTTCTGCTAAATCTTATCTTTCCCGTCTTCCTGCTGGCAGGATGCAACCTGTTCTATAAAACTCTCTTTATTAATAAGGATAAGTACAAATCTGAGATAGACTTTTTGGTTGAAAGACAGGAATGGGATAAAGTACTGGAATTTAAAGATAAACTGGGTCTGGATGACCGGATAGCAATTTTCCAGATGAACCGGGCTTTAAGTGAAACCGGGAGAATGAGTGAAGATTTATTTTCCGTTCCACAGGATTGGGGTGAATATGGACTGATGATGACGAAAGAAATCTCACAAATTACACTCCCTTATGAAAGTGACCTCTGTTTTGATCTGGGATATATGAAGGCAGCTAAATACTGGATGCTGGAGTATCAGTCGTACACACCGTATACTCCGGGGTCGTTGAAGCGCCTGGCGCTATCATCCCTGTTCCTTGGCGAATATAGAACTGCCTCCAAATATCTTTTAATTCTTAGTAAATCAATAGTTTACAAAAAATATGCGCTCGGCCTGCTCAAAGATCTGAAAAAGGATCCGGATTTTACCAGGCAAAAGCTTTCCCCTGAAAACCTGGCAATTATCAGGGAGGAAAATGTAATGAACCTTAAGAGTCCTGATCTGGATCTCATCGATGTCCTGAAAAATAATCCAAGTAACAAGATGGCTTTTGAGTACCTGATGTCTTATTATATTTTGCGGGGAGAGCTTGAAAACTTCTATCATTATCTTCCTCTGGTTAAAAGCTCAGGTTATTATAAGAAAATGCCCAAAACCTATGAGGAGGTATTACTGGTATATTACCAGAACAGTAATTCACCCGCAGACACTTGGGAATATTCTGTTACTAAAGAAACCAGGGATAGATTTGAAGCATTTAAAAATACCATCCGGTCGAACCGAGATTCAAAAGTGAACATGAAAGATATACTGAGACCGGGATTTCATGACACTTTCTGGTATTACATTTATTTTGAAAACCCGACATCCATGGCTGATAAGATCAAAAAGAAAGACTCATGAGGAAGAATATATCAATTTTATCAATTGTATTACTGGGTATATTAAGTGCCTGCAGCAGCGGACCGGTGAAAAACGGTGTCAGAGAGAATAAGATGCCTGTTCTGTATCCGGATTACACATCCCTTGAAATACCGGTTAATATTGCTCCCTTAAATTTTATTATTCAGGAAGATGCACGGAAGTTCAACGTAACATTCTCGGGGAAGGGAAAGCAGTCATTTACTGTAAGCTCATGGAGCGGAAAGATTTCAATCCCAATCCGCAAATGGAAAGAATTATTGAATGAGAATACCGGCGATTCCATTTCAATTGATATTGCTGCCAGAAAGGATAATCAATGGATTATATACCCGACCATTAAAAACTTCGTGTCGGCTGATTCTATCGACCCTTATATTGTTTACCGGAGAATTAATCCGGCGCTTGTGTTGTGGAACGATATGGCAATTGTCCAGAGGAGCACAGAAACTTTTGATGAATCAGCCATACTGGAAAACAGAAATACCAACGGCAATTGCATGCACTGTCATACTTTTCAGAATCACAACCCGAAGAATATGCTCCTCCACCTTCGTACTCCTCCGGGTGGAACCTTTATTAAATCGAACGACAGTGTGCGCTGGCTTGAAACCAAGACTCCCAATACCATCGCTTCCTTTGCCTATCCCTCCTGGCATCCCACCAAGCCCTATATTGCTTTTTCCACCAATATTATTCACCAGCTCATGTATTCTTCAGGCGACCGTCTGAATTATGTTTACGATGATAAGTCGGATATCATGATTTATGATATTGATAAAAACCTGGTATTTACTTCTCCCAAAATTGCCAGCGAGGATCTCGAAAACCTGCCAAACTGGTCTGCTGACGGAAAGTATTTGTATTATATAAATTGTCCTGCAGAGCGCAAAAAAGAACTGGGAAAGCTTGTAAAATATGACCTTATGCGAATTTCATTTGATGCAGATACACATCAGTGGGGGAAACCCGAAGTATTGCTCTCTGCCGACACTACAGGTCTTAGCATCACATTTCCGGAAGCTTCTCCCGACGGACGTTTTATCGTTTTCTGTATGGCAGATTATGGCTATTTTACCATTGGAAATAATTCCAGTGATCTGTATATAATGGATCTGAAAGACATGAGCTATCGCAAGCTCAATGTGAACTCTGATCAGACCGAAAGCTTTCATAACTGGTCGCTCAACAGCCGCTGGATTGTTTTTGCCAGCAAAAGAGAAGACGGGATCATTACTCTTCCGTACTTCAGCCATATTGATGCAAACGGAAAAGAATCCAGGCCTTTTGTGCTTCCTGCCAAAGATCCGGAGTCGCTGATTACACGTTTCTATAATTATAACCGGCCGGTTTTTATCTCCGGGAAGGTTACAATTCCTCAGGATGAGATTCTCTATGATATTTCCAGACCCACCCAAAAGGTGATATTCGATACCCTTAATGTAGCAATGGATTCTCTGTTCGGTAATAAATCACTGCCTAACCAGGATGAGTCGTCCATGTATAAAAAGAAATAGGCAAATTTTAGAAGAATTGACGGAAACAAAATACATTAAGCGCAAATCCAGCCTTTGCAAACGCAATAATGGTAAAGTTTCATTTGATGGTTTTGTAATTTAATTATTGGACTCACATTTTCCAGACTAAGCAAGACAATTCAACAGTAATAAATATAATATTCAAAACCGCGCCCAGACACTGCGAATTTTGCGTTCCCGCCCCGCGGGATCTGCGCTTAAATTTTCCTATTATAGTATTCCTTCCATATTTCATCGATTAAAATAAATTATATCTTCCATGATACGGGTCCAAAATTAATTTATGGCCGATTTCGAACGTTAGCTGTTCGTATTCGCACATTTATTTTCCTGCCTCATGCATGAATGGAACCGAGGGAAAAATTTTTTCCAACTTTTTTATTAATCTGATCCTTTTGCAATAATCCTATCTCGTTCCCGTTTATATTTTTGATAATCAAATTAGTAGCTCAAAGTCTGTTTCAGTAAACCCTGATATCAACTCAACAAATCATCAAAAAAATAAGCTTAAACTGACTTCATTTAACTCCACATTTGACATGCCCGTTTATATGGCACCGTTATTGTAAAACATACTTCTTTAAATACGATTGAATGATTCAACTCAATAATATTCATAAGAGCTATACCATTGGCCAGAACAGCCTTCATGTGCTCAAAGGCGTTAACCTGAAAATTGAAAAAGGAGAGATGATATCTATCATGGGATCTTCGGGTTCCGGTAAGTCAACACTTCTCAATGTACTTGGTATCCTTGATAATTACGATGAAGGAGAATTTTTCCTGGATGGGAAATTAATCAGAGACCTTAATGAAACTCAGGCGGCAAAACTCAGGAACAACACCCTCGGATTTGTTTTTCAGAGCTTTAACCTGATTGCCTTTAAGAACGCCCTTGAAAATGTAGCCCTGCCTCTGTATTATCAGGGAATAAGTCGCAGGAAAAGGAATCTAATTGCTATGGAATACCTCGATAAGGTTGGTCTTCGTGACTGGGCTGAGCATCTTCCCAGCGAAATGTCTGGCGGTCAAAAGCAACGTGTAGCCATCGCCCGTTCCCTAATTGCCAAACCTAAAGTAATACTCGCCGACGAACCTACGGGTGCTCTCGATTCGCAGACATCACTTGAGGTTATGGAAATTCTCAGGGAAGTCAATCAGACTGGTATTACCATAATAATAGTAACGCACGAACACGATATTTCCATGCTCACCGACCGTATCATCAGGATCCGGGACGGAGTAATTGGAGAAAACGTCATTGTCGATAAATCACTCAGGGAAGTCTCTGTTAATTAATTGCATATGTTCGACCTAGACAAATGGCAGGAGATTTTTGCAACCATCAGGAAGAATAAACTTCGTACTTTCCTGACAGGTTTCAGCGTGGCATGGGGAATATTCATGCTGATTATTCTTCTGGGGTCAGGAAATGGCTTGCAGAACGGCGTGGAATACCAGTTTAAGGCCGATGCTACCAATACCCTCTGGCTCTTCCCGGGAGCTACAACCAATGCATACAAGGGCATGAAGGCAGGGAGGCAGGTGCATTTTACCAATGAAGATTACGAATTTGTAAAGAAAAATATTCCGGGAGTGGAGGAGATTTCTGCCCGTTATTACATCTGGCAGAATAAAATCATCTCCTACAAAAAACAATTTGGTTCTTTTGATCTCATATGCGTTCACCCGGATATGCAGGCTATTGAGAAGATAATTATCGATCAGGGAAGGATGCTGAATCAGGTGGATATTCAGAAAAAGCGGAAAGTGGTAATCATTGGAGAGCCGGTTAAAGAAGCCCTTTTTAAAAACGGAGAAAATCCACTGGGCGAATTTGTGAAGGTCAACGGTGTTCCTTTTCAGGTGGTTGGTATTTTCAGCGACCGCAGCGACCGGGATCAGCAACGATTATATCTGCCAATTTCCACTGCACAGATGATTTTTAACGGTGGAAACGATATCCATAACCTTACCATTACTACCAATCTATCGGCAAAGGAAAGCGAAAAGCTGGAGGAAACCCTCAGGCAGAAACTGGCGAGTCTTCACCGTTTCGACAGTGCAGATAAATCGGCCCTCTATATAAACAACACCCTCAAGGAGTTTAAACAGTTCCAGAACCTTTTTATGGGGATTAAGCTTTTTGTTGGGATTATTGGGATATTCACCATTATTGCCGGGGTGGTGGGAGTGAGTAATATAATGATCATTGTTGTAAATGAACGTACCAAGGAAATTGGTATCAGAAAAGCAATTGGTGCAACTCCCTGGTCGGTTATATTTCTCATCATCCTCGAGTCTGTTGTAATTACAGGATTTGCAGGATATATTGGACTTGTAGGAGGAATAGGACTGCTTGAACTGGTAGGAAAATTCATGCCTGCCAGCGATTTTTTCAGGAGTCCGGAGGTTGACTTTGGATTGGCTGTAACGGCTACTATTATCCTTGTTTTAGCAGGTGTTTTGGCAGGATTGTTCCCGGCCATCAAGGCAGCAAGAATAAGGCCTGTTATTGCATTGCGTGATGAATAATTAAAAGGATTCAGAATGTTTGACTACGATAAATGGCAGGAAATATACAGTTCCCTTAAAAGCAATAAGCTAAGGACTTTCTTTACAGCTTTTGGGGTGTTCTGGGGAATATTCATGCTTATTATCATGCTGGGCTCCGGAAAAGGATTGCAAAATGCAGTTTACAGCGGGATGGGCGATTTTGCAACCAACTCGGCCATTATGTTTACCAGGCAGACTACCATGCCATATAAGGGATTCCCGAGGGGGCGTTTCTGGCTGTTTCATACATCCGACATGGAGGCACTTAAAAAGAATATTCCTGAGATTGATGAGCTTGCACCAAGGCTTCAGCCATGGGGAAGAAATGCAGGCAATAATGTGGTTTATGGTTTAAAAACAGGCTCCTACAATATCACTGGAGATTATCCGGCCATTAATAAAATTGACCCCGTTCGAATTTTAAACGGACGCTTTCTGAACGAAATAGATCTTCAGGATAAACGAAAGGTAGCGGTTATAGGCAACCGGGTCCGCGATGAATTGTTTAAGGAGGGAGACCCTGTTCTGGGTGAATATATTAGAATAAACGGGGTTTATTATCAGGTTGTCGGCGTGTTCGAACCCAAGAATAAGAATATGAATTTCGGGGGAGATAAGGATAAATCCATTTTTATACCCTTTACCACAATGGCGGTAAGTTATAATATGGGCGATGATGTGCATTATTTTCTTGTGACTGCCAAAAAAGGGAAGTCAGCCTCTGTGGTTGAAGAGAAGAGCATGAAGCTTCTCGCAGAGAGAAATCATGTGGCACCTGAGGATGAACAGGCTTTCGGACATTTCAATCTGGAAAAGGAATTCAAGAAAATGAACGGGCTTTTCCTGGGTATTCGAACTCTTATCTGGATCGTGGGAATCGGAACTCTTTTTGCCGGAGTCATCGGGGTGAGCAATATCATGCTGATAATAATCAAGGAGAGGACCAGAGAAATCGGCATACAGCGGGCCATTGGTGCCACACCCTGGAAAATTATCTCTCAGGTTATAACCGAATCGGTTACACTTACAGCAATGGCTGGTTTATTTGGACTGGTGCTTGGCGTGTTTCTTCTGGAAATGTTAAATAAAGGACTGGCTTCTTCCGGAGGGGATGAAGGGATGTTCAAAAACCCGGAGGTGGATATAAAGGTGGCCGTTATTGCGTTGATTGTACTGATACTTTCCGGCATTATCGCGGGACTCATCCCGGCCAGGAAAGCGGTTAGTATGAAACCGGTGGATGCCTTGAGGTATGAGTAGGGAATTTTCAACTTCGCTAAAGCTACGTTGAACGGGGTTCAACTACGCTGAAGCTTCGTTGAACGGGGCTCAACTTCGCTGAAGCTTCGTTGAACAGGGCTCAACTTCGCTGAAGCTACGTTGAACAGGTTCCAACTTCGCTGAAGCTTCGTTGAACGGCGTTTAAGTAAATGTATTGAAGTGACTAAAGTATTTTAGATCACTAATAAAAGACAAATTTTTAAAATAATAAATAATGAGAAAGTTTTTTCGGATCAGTTTACTGGTGATTTTTCTGGCAGCCATTTTTGCCACATTTGGCTATTTGTATAATAAATCGAGGAAAAAGCCAATAGTGTATGAATTAAAGAGTCCCACTATAAATACCATTATCAAAAAAACGGTGGCTACAGGTTCTGTTGTACCCCGGAAGGAGATAGCCATAAAACCTCAGGTTTCGGGTATTATTGAAGAGCTCTACGTTGAGGCGGGTAATAAAGTAAAGAAGGGTGATCTTATTGCAAAGGTCAGGATTATACCGAATATGGTAAACCTGAACAATGCCGAGTCAAGGCTTAAACGCGCAGAGATTAATCTTGAGGATGCACGGATTGCATATGAGCGGCAGAAGAAAGTTTTCGAAAGCGGAGTAATTCCGGAAGCCGATTTTCAGCAATTTGAACTGAACTATAATAACGCAAAGGAAGAAATGGAATCGGCCGAAAATAACCTTCAGCTGATTCGTGAGGGAGTTTCCAAAAATTCCGGAACCAGCAGTAATACATTGATCAGATCAACAATAAACGGTATGGTACTGGATGTTCCTGTTGAGGTGGGGAATTCGGTTATTGAGTCAAATAATTTTAACGACGGCACAACCATTGCCAGTGTGGCAGATATGGGGGAAATGATTTTCAAGGGAAAGGTGGATGAGACCGAAGTGGGAAAACTAAAATCGGGTATGCCTTTGATATTGTCCATTGGAGCTATCGACGAGGCAAAATTTGATGCCAATCTGGAATATATTGCTCCTAAAGGAAAAGAAGAAAACGGAGCCATACAGTTTGAAATCCGCGCTGCCGTAGCTTTAAAGGACAGTGTTTTTATCCGTGCCAATTACAGTGCAAATGCCGATATAGAGCTTGAAAGGGCCGACAGCACCATGAGTATTGAGGAGTCACTTCTCAAATTCGATAACGATTCGGCCTGGGTTGAGGTTGAAACCGCAACTCCACAGGTATTTGAAAAGAAATATATCAAAACCGGCCTCTCTGACGGGATAAACATTCAGGTTCTTGAAGGACTGAGTATGGATGATAAGATTAAGGGGGAAGAGAAGAAGGAAGAGCCAAAGAAACCTGAAGAGGAGAAGAAAGCTGATTCCTAAAAGTACTTTTTCAGTGAATTAAGGCATTAAGAATATTTGACACATTAATCCCTTAAGTCAAATTATAGTTTACTAAATACGGTAAACCGAATTCCGGCAGTTCAAAGCTGCCGGAATTTTTTTGGAAAACCGTTTATTGAAAAATAGGTCATAATCCAATTACTGCTATAACCTTCTCTTGTATAATGATATAGAATGTAATCTTATCAGCCACATTAAATTTTGAATATATATTTTTATCTTGCCAGCGGAAAATTGCTGACCGCAACACCAGGATTGGTTGTTTTCTTGTGTACTCAAAACCAGAAAAATTGGTACACGCGAACTAAAATGGAGACAAACTAATTCTGTAATTTATGACAACTAAGATCCCCTCATTACATATCGGAAACCTTGAAATCAATCCCCCCATAATCCAGGGAGGTATGGGTGTTCGCGTTTCAGGAAGCAGTCTGGCTTCCGCAGTGGCAAACCAGGGCTGTGCCGGAATCATTGCAAGCGTTGGACTGGGCGATTATGAAAATTCCAAAGCAAAGGATTTTGTGAAGGTAAATAATGATGCCTTGCGAAAAGTAATACGTGAAGCACGGGCTAAAAGTGATGGAATAATTGGTGTAAACGTGATGGTTGTTTTATCCAATTATGCTGAGCTTGTGCAGGTCTGTGTGGAGGAAAAAGTAGATCTTATCATTTGCGGTTCCGGACTTCCAATGGATCTGCCAAAACTTACCGAGGGCTCAGGCATTAAACTCATCCCTATAGTTTCTTCGGCACGTGCATTCAATATAATTTACCGGAAATGGAAGCAGAATTACGGGAAAGTCCCCGATGCCGTAATTCTCGAAGGTCCGCTTGCCGGCGGACACCTTGGTTATAAGCCCGAGGATGTAATTGCCGGAACTGCAGGAAATCTTGAGGACCTGGTGGCTGAGCTGGTTGAATACTGCCGTGGGCTTGAAGAATTCATACCGGTAATTGCAGCCGGCGGTATATATACCGGAGAAGATATAGCCAGATTTTTGAAAATCGGAGCCTCGGGAGTGCAAATGGCCACAAGGTTCGTTTGTACCGATGAATGTGATGTGGATATGGAATTCAAGCAGGCATACATTAATGCAGAAAAAGATGACATCGCCATTATTAAAAGTCCGGTAGGATTGCCCGGCCGCGTCATAAAAAATAAATTTGTGGAAAGAATATCCGCAGGGGAGACGGTTCCCTTCAAATGTCCTCATCATTGCCTTCAGTCCTGCAATCCCCGACTTGCTCCTTATTGCATAGCGAAGGTACTTGCGAGCGCATCCAAAGGATTGCTTGATGAATCCTTCGTTTTTGCCGGAGCAAATGCATACCGGTGTACAGAAATTGTTCCGGTAAAGACGCTCATAGATGAGCTAAAAACAGAACTTATGGCAAATCTGTAAGTGTCTGAGATTTAATTGGCATCGAAGGTTTTCTATGATGAAAATATCTTTTTATCTTCACATGCTATAATTCCACCTCTAATTTCAGTGTGTTTGTATGAAAAGAATTCTTGGAATTTCTGCATTTTATCACGATTCCGCCGCAGCACTTGTTGTTGACGGCAAGGTAATTGCAGCTGCCCAGGAGGAAAGATTCACCCGAATCAAACACACTTCCGATTTCCCTCTTAATGCCATTCAATATTGCCTCGAATACTCAGGCCTAAGTCTTGATGAACTGGATGCTGTGGTCTTTTATGACAAGCCCCTTTTAAAGTTCGAACGCCTTATTGAAACTTATTACGCATTCGCTCCCAAAGGATTATGGCAATTTCTCAAATCCATTCCTGCCTGGCTGAAGGAAAAGCTGTTTCTTAAAAAATTAATCCACGATGGACTTAAGCAAATTGAGAATTACGACAAGAACAAGCTAAAACTTCTCTTCCCGGAACATCATTATTCTCATGCGGCCAGTGCTTTTTTCCCTTCTCCTTTTCATGAAGCTGCCATACTTACCATCGATGGAGTGGGAGAATGGGCTACAGCCTCCATATGCCAGGGGAAAGGGAATTCCATTAAAATGCTTAAGGAAATGCGCTTTCCGCATTCGGTTGGATTGCTCTACTCTGCCTTTACCTATTACCTTGGATTCAGGGTTAACTCGGGCGAATATAAACTCATGGGACTTGCCCCCTATGGAAATCCAGGGGATGATCAGACAAAGGAATTTATAAAAACCATTAAGGAAAAACTGGTCTCAATTAAGGAGGATGGATCCATCTGGCTTAATCAGGAATATTTTAATTATGCCACGGGATTGCGTATGGTCAGGGATAAAAAGTGGGTGGGCTTATTTGGATTTCCAAGACTGGAGCCGGGAGATAAACTGGAGCAGAAACATTGCAACCTGGCATTTGCCATTCAAAATGTTACCGAAGAGATCGTCCTGAAGATGGCCCGGGAAGCCAGAACGGTCTGCGGATCGGAAAACCTATGCCTGGCAGGAGGAGTAGGCCTGAACTGTGTTGCAAACGGAAAACTGCTGAAAGAAAAAATATTCTCCGATCTCTACATACAACCGGCGGCCGGGGATGCAGGAGGCGCTGTGGGGGCCGCTTTGATGGCGTATCACATGTATTTTGGTGAGGAGCGCCATGTAAACGGAAATGAAGATGCCATGAACGGAGCCTTTCTCGGTCCCGAGTTTTCAGATAAGGAGGCGCTGCTGGCATTCAAAAAACATAAAGCAAACTACAGTCATCAGGGAGATTTTGAGACACTTTGCCATGAGGTTTCAGAAATTCTCGACCAGGGAAATGTTGTTGGATGGTTCCAGGGACGAATGGAATTTGGTCCCAGGGCCCTGGGTAACCGCACCATACTTGGAGACGCCCGTAACACGGAAATGCAGAAGAAACTCAACCTGAAAATAAAATACCGGGAGGGTTTCCGGCCCTTCGCGCCTTCTGTTCTTTATGAGGATACGCAGGAATTTTTTGATCTGGATGCCCCATCCCCATATATGCTCCTTGTGGCCGATGTAAAAAAGGAAAGGAGAAAGCCCCTGCCTGAAAACTTTCACAAGCTTGATTTATGGGAGAAACTTTATCACGAGAGGAGCGATGTGCAATCTATTACACACCTTGATTTTTCGGCGAGGGTGCAAAGCGTGCATAAGGAGACAAATCCAAAGTACTGGCAGCTGATAAACGCATTTAAAAAAAGAACCGGTTTTGGAATTCTGGTGAATACCAGCTTTAATGTGCGGGGAGAACCTATTGTTTGTACTCCCGAAGACGCCTATAAATGCTTTATGCGGACGGAAATGGACTATCTGGTTGTTAATAATTTTATCCTGAAAAAAACAGAGCAGCCGGATTGGGAAAACAGGGAGAAATGGATGGTGAAATTTAGGATGGATTAGGGAAAAATTACCACGGAGACACTGAGTACATGGAGGGACACGGAGATTTTTTTCATAACTTCCCATCCTATCCCGCAGAGAAAGACAATGTTTGCTGAGGGTAAAAATTGAAAATATTACTTAAAACAGAGGTATGGATTTTTTAAAAGATTTATGGAATTTCATGAAGGAAAGAAAGAAGTTCTGGCTGGCTCCTTTAATTATTATTTTCCTGTTGCTTGGACTTATAATTGTTTTAGCCGGTGGAAGTGCCATTGCTCCCTTTATTTATTCCATTTTTTAAGATATGATCAGTATTCAGAAAAAGGAAACTTCAAGAACTACTCTGTTGATAATTTCAGCGGGTTTTCTGCTTATATACCTTGTTCTTAAGGAGGATTGGGCAATATATGTGTCACTTGCCGTGGGAATACTCGGCTCATCCTCCCTCTACCTGAGCAAAAAGATTGAATGGATATGGCTAAAAATCGGCCAGATTTTAGGTTATATAGTTCCTAATATTCTTCTGATCCTGATTTTCTTTCTGATCCTTTATCCCCTTTCCCTGATCTCAAAAATTTTCACCAAAGACCCGCTTATGCTATCAAGTAAGCATGAAAGCTATTTTATAAATGTGGATCGTGACTTTGATAAAAAGAGCATGGAAAATATCTGGTGAAAGAATTTTCTAAATTATCTCTCACAAATAGAAACTGCTGTTTTAAATACCTTAAATTTTCCTGTAAATCTAATTAGTCCCTTTTATAAATTTCGAAAACAAAGGTAGATTCGGATTCCCGGGATCAACAACTTTCAATTGATCAAGGTACTTATGTGCATCACTTAAATTGTTTTCTGCAAGAAAAATCTGTAATGCAAACGTCAGGAATTTGGGATCAAAATTAAACCATGGATAAGCTTTACTGAGATTCTTTGATGAATTTGCCAGATCCTTTTCATCAAAATATAACATGCCCAGCATTTTATAGGCAATGGGCGATTGATTTATTTCAAGGGCCTGCTCAAGTATCCGGATTGCCTCCTTGTTTTTCTTTTCCTGCACAAGATTCCTGATTTCATTTATCTGATCTGCAATTTGCACAGGCACAAAGCTTTCAAATGCAAAACTTTTTTCGGGTACTTCTATTCTGAATTTCGGATTGAATTTCAGGATTACTCCCATTACCTGATCGGCCTCCTGCTTCTTATTCTGGTAGATATAACACATGTATAATTTACTCAGAATATTCATATTATATTCAGGATCAGCAATTTTAAAAGCCTTCGTAAAATAGCTGGCTGCACTTCCATAGTCAGCCTTCATCATATAAATTTCTCCCGCTCTGAAATAGGCGTAATATGATGGTTTAAGTTCAATTGATTTCTCAAAATAATACATTGCCATTGGCAGGTCACTGGCGCTGAGAAAACAGTCAGCAGCCTTTTTTAGCAACTCCGGAGTATTGGGAGCAATCTGTGCGATAGCTTTGTATTCTCTGCAGGCATTTGTCAGGTCTTTTGAAGCCCGGTATTTTTCAGCAAGAGCCAGGTGCGTGTTCACGAACGAACCTTCTTTGGTAAGGATTACACTGAAAGCCAGAGAATCCAGTGCGTTCACCGGTTTGTAAATTTTCCGGTAGTCAATATAATTTTTTGACTCATCGCGAAAAGGCCAGTGGGATCTTAGGTTTTCAACTCTGTGGTAACCCAGCAGACTGTCGAGTTCAGTATAACCATAGAAACTTTTAAAAACCACTAAGTCAGCATAAGAAATGCTGTCTGATTTTTCTCCTATAATACCCGAATTAACCAAGGCATTATAAAATGTATTCGCCATTAAAAAGTATCCGGATATATTGGGATGCACATGTTCCGTAAGTAGATTGTTTCCAACCAGACCATTGGGAGAGTGCGCCTCGAATTCTTTTACCATTGGAACGAGGGTCGCATTGTATTTTTTTGACAGTTCCTCAACTGTACTATTTATATCGGAAGAAGCCCGAAACCGGATCCTGTCCAAATCTCTGGCAAGGGTATATAATCTCCCGGCCTCCCCATAATCTCCTGTTTCTGCGGCTGTTTTTGCATGAGAATAAATTATATCGGCCGAATCTGTCGGGTCATTATTAACGGACGAAAGGGGTCTGATACCTTCAACATTACTCACCAGTGTACTAATGAATACGGGCACTTTCTTTTTGGATGCTTTTTCAAGGATGGATGAAACGTTAGCTCTGTATTGCTCAATCCCCATCCAGTATTCCCTGCTTCCGTATTCAATATTATTATTCCCGACAATACGAGCCATCAGGGTGGTTTGGCGCATTTCCTGATTGGTTTGATTTTTACCGGCTCTTATTTTATCAATGGAATTTCTGAGCAACTGATAAAGCCTGAAATTCATCAGTTTCATATTAAGCATTATGATGCCCCGCTTTCTTCCAAGACCTTCATTGGAGGCGGCTCCCATGGCTCCATAAAACTCATTGTGACCTGCATAGATCAATACAGCATCGGGCTTTTCGGCCAGAATGTCATCCGTAAAATCGAGCAAGGTATAGGAATTTATGGCAGTAATGGCAGTATTGATAACTTCAATTTTTTTCCCGGGAAATTTTGCTTCAAGCTCCGATTGTAAAATTCTGGGGAACATAAGGTTTGATTCGTAGGGAAAGCCAAAGACAGTGGAACTTCCCATTACAAAAACCCTGAAGGTATTTGGATCCTTCACTTTTTTAAAAATGTCAGTTCTGGGACTTGTATATTCAAGTTTATGAAAATATTTAGCCCCTATTTCCGGATTTACAATTTTATAATCTGAATAACTTGTATCCGGGTTTGTGATGAAGAGGTCAAAATTCTCACCATAGTCAGCAACGCGCAATCCGGCTTCCAGAATAAGCAGAAAAAGAATCGGAAACAGGTACAGAATGGCTGAAAAAACAATCTTCCTTGTTCTGGACATTTTATATTCTCTTACGGGCAATGGTTTCTTCATGACTCTGTTTCGATTTTCCGATAAAATTAGTATTTTTTTATTGTTTTTTTTAAGCGCAATCACACTTTGCGCTACGCAATCCGATATATCGGAACGCGGCTGAAGGTCTGCAGTTTTTATGAGTATTATTAATTGTGTCTTTTCAATAGATTTATGCAAGACGCAATTGCATTCCGCTCAGGCAGATTTGATTGTCCGGCCGGCGGGCGCCTATTTTATTACCCAGGTCAAATCCCGATCTGACTTTATTTCAATTCAGATTAAATTTAATATTCACTCCAAGAAAATTGTTTTTCGGATCAATAAGAAAAGAGCCTAGCATGAGAGTGAAATCATACCACATATGGGCTGATACAGCAGGTCCGATTTTATATCCCCTTTTTTGCACATCCCTCCCCAAAAAATAACCGGCAATACTGGCTTCTGCAACCTGCAGAAAGGCTGCCCCATAATCGGGTTTCTCCGAGAACAGGAGATTGCTGAAGTGTAGAGATCCAAAAAGAAGACTTGAATATATGCGGCCTTTCATCTGTCCATAACGGTAATCATACAATGGTAAAACCATATTCCGAAAGGCGTATTCCTCTGCAATGCCTGCCCCATAGCTGGCAGCAAGCGAAGTTGATCCATAAATTGCCATAGCTGGATTGCGGTTCATCCAGGAATTGAAAAACGACATTTGGGATATGTCACTAAAATACTGCTTCGATTGTCTTCCACCTATGTATAGTTCGGCCAGTGCAACCAGAACGAAACCACCCGTTATGGGCGTGAATATGTTTTTGGGCTGAAAGGGCATTTTTAAAAGCTCATTGAAGGCTACCGGATCGTAATGAAGTTCGGGATAATAATATTTGTAAACTTCCATTCTGTTTCGGAGGAAATCGCATTTGTCCACATTATATGCCTGCATACCGATTAGCAGGGGAAAGTTATAGTAGGGAGTTGATGACTGAGTTTGCAATTGATGGTTATAGATAATACCCAGACTTATACCGCTCACTTCAGTCGCTGAAAAAAGCAAACCCGTAACCGGCCGATGGTCATAAAAATGAGTTGCCCCTGGTACAAAGAGGGTCCAGCCCGGATATATCCGGGGTTTTGAATCCGCTTGTCCGGAAACTGGAAGCTGAGAAAATAGTAGTAAAATAATTAGCAGCTGAAAACAAAATCTCCTCAGATGTTTCTGTGACAGCATAAGAAGGGAATTAACTAAGTAAGTGGATGCTCAAAATAAAAATCTGTACCAGCCTTTTCGTCGCTTGAAAAATAAACCTTCCCTTTCAGGAAATGCTCTCCCAGAAGTTTCATGCTATAGGTCCCAAGTCCCCTGTCGGTCCCCTTTGTAGAGAAACTCCTTTTAAAAATCTGCAGTTGTATATTTCTGGGGATAAACCTTGGATTATGCACCTTAAATTTTATGCTTTTATCCGTAAGGCTTGCACTTATTTCAACTGTATCTCCGTCTTCAGAAGCTTCAATGGCATTTTTCAGCATATTTTTCAGTATTCTCGTCAACAATCCTTTATCACTGGAGAAACCCAGCTCTTCCGAATCCTCTGAAACTATAATATTTATAGCCTTTTTAATGTGGGATTTAAACTGAGCAACCAGGGTTTCCATAATCTCGCGGGAGTTAACCAGAGCCGGTGCTATAATCAGATCACCTGATTCAGCGGCAGATAACTGCTTTTGGTCCTGTATTTCCTCAACCAGCTCAGCACTCATTTTGTACAAAACATTAAGCAATTCTTCTTTCCGTGGTGCAGAGTTATCCATGCTTTTTACCAGATCGGAAATGCCTCTCATATTACCTGCCGTATTCAGGATATCATGAAAGAAAATTCTTTCAAGCATCCTTTTTCGTTTCACCCCGCTTATATCGGCTACAGTAAAAATGGTATAGTATTCATCTTCCCATAAAAACGGAGATGCAGAGACTTCAAAATCAAGATATTCTTCAACTCCGTCATTTACGGAGGTAATGCGGCACTCGTTCACCACTTTCCTTTTTTCCTTCATGCTTTGGGTGATGGTTGTCACTGCCCCGCAATATCTGCAGCTTTCTGATGTTCCGCATCCCCCTTCCATTTCATTTGAATGAACACAGTTCAGGGCCTCACCGGGTCGTTTACCCAGAAAGTCGCGTAAATCCTGTGCCTTAAGAGTGTCAATCAGTACCTTATTAGAGAAAACTATCTGCCGGTCTTTGTTCAGTATGGTAACAATATATGGGAGAGCATTAAAGAGCTGTGTGAGGTCTGCAAATTTATTTATTTGTTCAAACTGACCCTTAACAACTTCTTCCGAAGATCTTTCGGGTGAAGCAAAAAATGTTTTCATAGCTTTATTAATTTAAACGCTATTTCATTTCAATCGATATGCTTGGGCTTTTCCTTTTTCGTTAGTCCCATAAACAATAAACGATAACTCAGGATAAAAAACAGGATGCAGGCAACAGCTATGCCAACCGAAGCAAATATTGACTTTGGTATAAGGGATGAAAACAAAGGCAAAGAAATGCCGGTTGCCATTCCAATAATTCCCGTAACAATAGAGATTTTACGGGTTACAAGAGCAAATAGTCCGATCATTAAAAAACTTAGTCCAATAAGAGCATAGGATGCCGTAGCAAAAATTTCTTTTTCACGGGAGAGACTGAATACAGAAAGCCGAATGGCTTCAGCAACCTTTAAATCGGGCTCAAGATAGTGCCCCATTAAATCGATGATGGTAAATCCCTTTATACCCGACATACAAAACATGGCAGAGGCAAGGACCAGGAAAAAACCCTGTAAAAAAGCCAGCATAGGTTCATGCGGATGGAAAGCAACAATCAGTGCTGAGGCGCTGAGGGTAAGAAAGAGTGCAGAAATAAACCAGATGATTGAATTTAGTTTCAATAGAACAAGATTTTCATTCATGTATTCAATATCATCCTGAAGTGAGGAAAAATGACTGAGAAATTCTATCCTTGATAGCAGGGTGGCAACCACCGAAATACCTGTTAATAAGGCAAATATACCAGCAATAATTTCGGGGTTCCTATGGTTTCTTTCTTTGGGAATCATAGTGCAAATTAACATAATTTTCAGATTTTTCCTTTCTATGGCAAATTTGATTATTTTTGGGGCAGATTTTAGATCGTATGAAGAAAATCCTGATTTTATCCTTAGTCATTTTTAGTCAATGTTTGCAAGGCTTTTCTCAGACAGAGAACAGAAGCCTCCCGCAATCGGATTTTCTTGCCAACCTTAAGAACTACCATGATTCAAAGTCCAGGGTGTCTATTTATATGGATCCCTTTATTGAGGAAAATTATTACAAGCATGTCCTCTACAATCAAAAGGATCCCGGAGTTATGGGTTACAGAATCCGCATTTTTCGCGATTCGGGAACCGATGCAAGAGAGAGGGCAACCACGGTGAGATCTAATTTCCTTATGAAATTTGAAGGTGAGGTTGCAGATCTGAGGTATGTCGATAATACCGACTGGGTAATATATGTTGGCAATTGCAGGACCAAATCGGAAGTATTGAAGTTATACAATAAGGTAAAAGCTGACTTTCCTTATTCTTTTATTGTTTCTCAGAAAATATCAGTGTCAGATAATTAAACGAGGAGTTTTGAATGAGTGAAGAATTAAGGCATAAATGCGGTATTGCCCTGGTCAGATTATTAAAACCCCTGGAATATTACCAGGTGAAATATGGCACCTGGCGTTACGGACTCCAGAAGTTGTACCTTCTGATGGAGAAGCAAAGAAACAGAGGCCAGGACGGGGCAGGGATTGTCAGCCTTAAATTTGATGTTCCACCTGGAAATAAATATTTCAACAGGCAGCGTTCAATGGACGATTCTGCCATAAATGTTGTTTTTGATAAAATTTATAAGCAGTTCCGGAAAATTGAGAAATTTAAGCCCGAACTGCTGAATGATCCCCACTGGGCTAAGGCAAACCTTCCTTTTGTGGCTGAGCTTTACCTCGGGCATCTCCGTTATGGCACATTTGGTGAAAACAGCCTGGATAATGTTCATCCGGTGATGCGACAGAATAACTGGAAATCCAGAAACCTGGTACTCGCGGGAAACTTTAACCTTACCAATGTCGATGAACTTTTCAATCACCTGATAGAACTGGGTCAGTCGCCCAAGGATTTTACCGATACGGTTACCATGCTTGAAAAAGTAGGTCATTTTCTTGACAGGGAAAACCAGTTCCTGTTCGATAAATTCAAGCAGCAGGGATATTCGAATACCGATATATCAGCAAAAATTGCAAGAGAACTTGATCTTGCAAAAGTCCTTACAGAAGCAGCTAAACGCTGGGATGGGGGATTTGCTGTGGCAGGTATGGTAGGGCATGGAGATGCCTTCGCACTCAGAGACCCCTGGGGAATCCGTCCTGCTTATTATTACCAGGATGATGAAATTGTAGTGGTAGCCTCCGAAAGGCCGGTTATACAAACTGCTCTGAATGTACCGAACGATCAGGTGCATGAGGTTCCTCCAGGTCATGCGGTTATCATTAAAAAAGAAGGGGCCTTCAGCATACAGAAAGTTCTGGAACCAAAAGAGAAAAAGTCATGTTCCTTTGAGAGGATTTATTTTTCAAGGGGATCCGACCTCGATATCTACAAGGAAAGAAAGAAACTGGGAGAACTTCTGGTTCCCTCCATTCTCAAAGCCGTTGATAACGATCTCAGAAATACAGTTTTCTCCTTCATTCCCAACACTGCCGAATCGGCATTTTACGGTATGGTCAGCGGGGTGGAAGACTTTATGATGAAGAAAAAAGTCGAGCTGATACGCAACACCAACGGAACCCTGGATGAACAGGAGCTCAGACATATACTTTCTGAAAGACCCCGTGTTGAGAAGGTGGCCATAAAAGATATTAAACTCAGAACATTTATTACCCAGGATAAGGGGAGAAATGACCTTGTGGGTCATGTGTACGATGTAACCTATGGAACCCTGAAACGGGGAGTGGATAATCTGGTGGTTATCGATGATAGTATTGTAAGGGGAACTACGCTCAAGCAGAGTATTTTACGAATTCTCGACAGACTCGGGCCTAAAAAAATAGTTGTGGTTTCTTCCTCTCCCCAGATCCGCTATCCCGATTGTTATGGAATTGATATGGCCAAACTGAGCGATTTTATTGCTTTCAAGGCTGCCATTGAATTGCTGAAAGAAAGAAATAAGGAATCGGTTATTAACGAGGTGTATCGCAAATGCCGGGAACAGAAAGATTACCCCAAGGAGGAATTTGTAAACTATGTTAAGGAAATCTACCAGCCCTTCAGTGCCGAAGAGATATCTGCAAAGATCTCCCAGCTTTTAAAAGCCAGCGACCTGAATGCCGAGGTTGAGATTGTTTATCAGACCATCGAGAATCTTCACACGGCCTGTCCCAACGATAAAGGCGACTGGTATTTTACCGGTAATTATCCCACTCCGGGAGGAAACAAGGTGGTTTCTAATTCCTTTATTAATTTTATTGAGGGGGTTAATAAAAGGGCGTATTAGGATGAGGTAACGCGCGCCGTCGGCAAGCCTTTGGCGGCCGATGGAGGTAACGAGGTAACGAAGTTACGGAGTTACGGAGTTACGGACGTTACGGAAGTCACGACCTTCACGACCGTTACGTACGTAACGTTTCTGACGACCATCATTCTCCCCGTTACCCCGTTACCCCGTTACCCCGTTACCCCGTTACGTCCCCCTAGGGTTTGTCATCCGGATCATACGAACTCACATGTCTCTCAACCTTCTGATGGTACAGGTCATTAATGGTAATCATAATGGCTGTTTCCTCAACATCTCCGAAATAGGGATTCAGTGCGGTGCCAAATGTTTTCAGAGAAGGTGAAAGGTTCATGTAGGCATTTATAAGGGGAGGTATGTTTTCACCAAAAGCCCTTACTGTCTGGGAAAGTATTTTATAATCTTCCATAAAAGTACTGCCTGTATACACTTTGGCAAGCTCTTCCCTGTTCATTTTAGTATCCAGTGGAAATTTGGGGCTGACAAGGTTTTCGGTATCCGGGAAATGCTTTTCAAGAAAATAGAGCAGGTTATTTCTTGCCCTCTGGTTGTAATTCTGATACATGGTAACCTTCCCGAAAAAATACTTCTTTTCAGGATAATCGATGATCAGGCTTCCCAGTCCGTCCCAGAGATTATCCAGGGCATACAAGGCTTTACTCAGGTTATTGGTCGACTGGTAATGAGGCTGAACAAAGGATCTCCCCAGTTCTATCATGTGCGGAACATAATCCCTGATAAACTTTTCTGAGAAGTTGAAAAGCTCGGTGGTAGCGATTTCTGCTTCACCATGCTCGTTGAAAGTAAGGTCATCACAGAGATGAAAACGATAGCCACCAAGAATCTCCTTCTCTGAAGGATCCCAGACAATCAGTTGCTTATAGGGGTTGTCATTTGTATCAAATTCGTCAATATCCACGGCAAGTCCGGTACCACCGCCGGCTGCGCGAAATGTCACCTCCCTTAACCTACCGATCTCCTGCATGATATTCGGAGAATCATGATGAGTGACTATATACAGGTGATTCTCGGCCTTGTTGGTCTTCCGGATAAACTTGTCTTCGGTAAGCTCCGCTTCAATAAGTGATTTAGGAACCGGAGGGATAATTTCTACCATTTTACTCATGAATTAAGATTATCAAAGTTAAGGAAAATTTAATAATTTGAATCAAAGTCCTTTTCATTTCCAAGGGCAAGACTGTATACATAATTTTGCATGCTCAGAGCCCAGTCTTCATGTCGGCGACTCTTGTCGAAAACCTTGTAACTTACAGGTTTTCCTATTGTTATGGTAATATGTTCGTTCCTGTGACGGAAAGTTTCATCGGGGAGAAAGAACATTTCAAGGTTCGATTTAATCCTCAGAAATTTTCTGAGATTGGCAATCCTGTAAAAGAAATTTGTACATCTTCCACTTACATGAATGGGAATAACATCCCTCTGGTATTGAATAGCCTTTGAAATGAAACTTTTCTTCCAGGGAGTGTCCCTGATTATTCCTTTTTTCTTCCGGCTAACGAGTCCCGCCGGAAAACTGAGGATCTGCGCCTCTGAAGCCATTACATCCCCGAGGTTTTTTACAGCCTCGTGCGATAATCCTCCATGCTTGTTAACCGGAAGAAAAAGATCCTTCATGTTTTTCACATTCATGAGTATATCGTTCGACAGAGATTTAATGTCTTTGTATTTTCTTCCTAAAAGTGTGATTAGCAAAAGCCCGTCGAAGCCTCCCAACGGATGATTGGAAACAAAGAAAAACCTGCCTATGTCAGGCAAATTTTCTTCTCCCCTGATGGTAGCGGTTATATTGAATTCACTGATCACAGCTTCGGTGAACTCCAGTCCTTCTTTTGATCCATGCAATGCCATGAAATCATTGATTTCCTGAATATGCAGGATGCGGTTCAGCCAGGAGTATACAAAACCCGGAATAAGTTTTGCCAGCTCAGGGTTCTTCTCCCTGAAAATATTCCTAAGATTTACTGACTCATTCTTTTCCATTTCTATTTGTTGCTGAGAACTTTGAAATAAGGCCTTGTTTGCTTTCGAAATATAATAAAAAAGCCATTAAAAATGCCGCCTGCAGTATATTCTTAACAGCTTTTCCATACTCCCGGAACTATTTATAATTAACGGGAAGAGTCGGCTTTCCTGTATGATATTTAAAATATTGAATTCGGCTGAAATGTCTGTCCTCATTGAATTTCCTGAACACTATCCACTGAAGTAATATACAGTCCCTTTAATAAAATGCAGGTTCAAATGAAAAAAGTTTTCAACAAAGTGGCAAAAAATGGGGGAAAGTGGTGTAAAGTGGGAATTTTTGTTTTATTTTTACGTCTTTAGACGATTTGCACAATGGTGAGTTTTATTGGCGATTATAGCTGTAAGGTTGATTCGAAAGGAAGGGTCACCCTCCCTTCTGCTTTCAAAAGGCAGATGAAGGAGAGTGTGCAGGAAGGGTTTGTGCTTAAATCAGATGTTTTTGAAAACTGCCTGATTCTCTATCCCATGAAGGAATGGGAACGTCAGAACCAGATTATCAGGGCAAAGACCAACCCGTATAACAAGGAGCATGCAAAGTTTCTGAGAATGTTTTTCAGTGGAACGGCTGAAGTTATTATCGATGCCAGCGGGAGGGCTCTGATTCCAAAGAAACTGCTTGAGTATGCAGGTATTAGTGGCGAAGCTGTCATGGCTGGGCAATATGGTAAAATAGAGATTTGGGCTGCCGATCGTTATGAAAAGGTCAGCAGGGCCGACAATGAATTTGCATCCATGGCTGAACGCATTCTGGGAGGAACCAATGATATAACAGATGGAGAATGATCTATCACAAACCAGTTTTGCTTGACGAAAGTATAAATGGATTAAATATTAAACCTGAGGGAATTTTTGCCGATCTGACCTTTGGTGGTGGAGGCCATTCCTCTGCAATTCTTGAAAAACTTGGAAAAAAAGGCAGGCTTCTGGCCTTCGATCAGGATGCTGATGCCGTTCAGAATATTAAGGAAGACCCGCGACTGTTCTTTGTTAATTCAAATTTTCGCTACCTGCGTAATTTCCTTCGTTACCATGATATCTCCGGGCTTGACGGAGTGATGGCTGATCTTGGAATTTCATCACATCAGATCGATACGGCCGAAAGAGGATTTTCATTTATGAAGGATGCCCGACTCGATATGAGAATGAACTCCTCTGCTCAGGTCTCAGCCGCTGAAGTTCTTAATTCTTATCCGGAAGAAGAACTGACACGCATTTTCAGGAGCTATGGTGAACTTAACAATGCAGCCGCAATTAGCAAAGCGATTGTTAAACTCAGGTCTTCGTCAGAAATTATCAGCACTGTGCAGCTTGCCGAAGGCGTTGCGCATCTTCTGCCACGTCAGAAAGAAAACCGGGAGCTGGCAAAAATATTTCAGGCATTACGGATTGAAGTTAACGATGAAATGGCTGCGCTAAGGGAGGTACTTCCTCAGATTCGCGATTACCTGGTTCCGGGCGGGCGAATGGTTTTCCTTACCTACCATTCACTGGAAGACAGGATGGTGAAAAATTTTATGAGAACAGGAAAGGTGGAAGGAGAAGTAGAAAAGGATTTTTATGGAAATATTCTCACTCCCTTCAGACTCATTAATAAAAACGGAACTGAGCCTTCTGAAGAAGAAATTGCGAATAATCCCAGAGCCAGGAGTGCAAGACTTAGAATAGCTGAAAAGCTTTGAGATATGGAAGAGAATAAAAAAACAACTAAAAAGGAGGGGGAATCGAAAGAAAAAAAATCCCCTTCGGCAATACGGGGCATTATCGACGGAAGTCTTCTTACCAGGAAGTCTTTCCGGGGTCAGCTGCCCTTTGTGTTTTTTCTCGGTATGATGGCAATGCTTTATATATCGAACCGCTACCATGCAGAAAAGCTCAGAAGAAGTGTAAAAGAAACAAAAACGGAACTCAGCGATCTGAGAGCCCAGTCGATCTTTATATCTGCCGAACTTATGAAACTCAGCAGGCAGACTGAGGTAGCTGATGAGGTAAAGAGGAAAGGATTGTCGATTAAGGAATCAACTGTTCCTCCCAAGAAAATAGTAAAAAGCAATTTCAGGAGAGATTAAATGTCAGTAAAAAAGGACATATTATGGAGAGTAGCAATGGTTTACCTGTTTATGGTAGTCTTTGCCCTTTCTATATTTGGCCGGATAATATACCTGCAGTTTGCTGAGAAGGATAAGTGGTCGGTCGACTCTGAAGCAGCTCCCCTTCGCCAGGTTCCCATTGCTTCAACCAGAGGGGATATTTACAGCGCTGATGGCAGGGTGCTGGCACTGTCGGTTCCTTATTACGAAATCCGGATGGACTTTACTGTCGATTACCTTACTAATGATATTTTCTTTTCACAGGTTGATGCCTTGTCGCGGGAACTTGCCTCCCTTTTCGGAGACAAGAGCTGGGATCGTTACAAGCGTGAACTGGTAGAGGCCAGAAAGGCAAAAAAACAATACTACCTGGTAAAGGATGATGTCAGCTACGACCAGATGCGCAAAGCCCGTGAATTTCATATTTTCAGACTGGGGAGATTCAAGGGGGGCGTACGTTTTATAAAAACCTCCAAACGGATCAGACCCAACGGCTATCTGGCTGCCAGAACCATTGGAAGTACCACCAGGTCGGAACTGGGTAACCGTGTTGGAATTGAAGGTTCATTCGATGAACTGCTGACCGGAACCGAAGGACTCTTACTTCAGAAGCGACTTGGAAAAGACCTTTATGTGCCGCTGGGAGATGGATACGAGATTGACCCTAAAGACGGAAAGGATATTATCACAACTATAGATCTGAACATTCAGGATGTTGCTGAAAAAGCATTACTCAGACAGCTTACGGCTCATAATGCCCGACATGGAACAGCGGTGCTGATGGAAGTGAAAACCGGGGAGATCAAGGCAATAGCAAATCTTCAGAGAGATGAAAATGGCCGATATTACGAGTCCTATAATTTTGCTGTCGGAGAAAGTACCGTTCCGGGTTCTACCTTCAAACTGGTATCTCTCATGCTTGCCATGGAGGATGGTTATGTTGATATCGACGATATAGTAAATACCGGCAATGGGGAAATCAGCTATTATGGGAAAAAACTTGTAGACAGCGGTGATGAAAGTTTTGGGGCCATCACGGTTCAGCAGGTATTTGAAAAATCTTCAAACGTGGGGGTTTCAAAAATCATCTTCGAAAACTATAAGGACCATCCTGAGAAATTCATAAACGGCATTTATAAGCTGGGTTTGAATAAACCTCTGGGGCTCGATATCAGAGGTGAAGGCAGGCCGGAAATAAAATCCCCCGACAACAAAACATGGTCCGGAATCACCCTCCCGTGGATGAGTATCGGATACGAAATGGCCGTCACTCCTCTCCAGATATTAAGCCTGTATAATGCAGTGGCAAACAACGGGGTTATGGTTAAGCCAAGACTGGTTAAGGAAGTAAGATACCATGGCAGCCTGGTTGAAAGTTACGGTCCGGAGATAATCAATTCATCCATTTGTTCCAGATCCACCCTAAGAAAGCTTCAGAAAATGTGTCTTGGAGTTGTGGAGCGGGGAACAGCCAGTAATCTTAAAAATGATAATTTTTTAATCGCCGGAAAAACGGGTACCGCTCAGATTCCCGACAGTAAAACCGGCTATAGCCAGAAGTCACGTATTACCTATCAGGCATCCTTTGTTGGCTATTTTCCTGCCGATAATCCCCGCTACTCCTGCATAGTAGTTGTCAATGCCCCATCCAAATACGTGTATTACGGAAATGTAGTTGCAGGCCCGGTTTTCCGTGAAATAGCCAATAAAGTGTATGCCACAAGTCTCGATATGCATGAGGCCATAAACGACAAAAAGGTGCAGCTTGCTGATATTCCCTATACAAAAAACGGAAATTATAAGGCTCTTAAAACAGTGTTGGATGAGCTGGATATCCCAATGAAAAAGCCCCTTACAAAATCGGATTGGGTTTCGGCTACGGTTGAAGGCGATCAGCTGGCGGTTAGCTCAAGATCGGTTATTGAAAAGCTGGTCCCGAATGTAGTTGGAATGGGTTTGAAAGATGCCCTTTACCTTATGGAGGATGCGGGATTACGGGTGAATGTAAGTGGGAGGGGAACGGTACGCTTTCAGTCAGTGCCTCCCGGAACCCTTGCCGGCAGCGTAGGTGGAGTGAATTTGGAAATGACAATACCAGACAATTAGTGAAAAGATTAAGCGACATATTAAAAAACATCAGCCTCATTCGCACAATGGGTGATCCGGATACCGGGATAGCCAATCTTTGCTTCGACTCCAGAAAAGCCGGAAAGGGAGATCTGTTTTTTGCCCTGAAAGGCACGCAATCTGATGGCCATTTATTTATCCCCGAGCTTGTAAAAAAGGGAGTGTCGGCTGTTGTATGCGAGGACTGGCCCGATATCAATGAAGGGGAATGCACAGTTATTCAGGTTCTTAATTCTCACGAAGCACTGGCACAGATGGCTTCTGAGTACTACGGCCGGCCCAGCGAGAAACTGCAGCTGGTGGGTGTTACCGGCACCAATGGCAAAACCACCATTGCCACCTTACTCTATCATCTTTTTACCGGACTTGGTTATAAATGCGGACTTATTTCAACCATAAAGACTGAAGTTGCTGGAAAGTCGGCTCCGGCAAGTCATACTACTCCCGATCCCCTGCAGATAAACTCTCTCCTAAAGGAAATGACCGAAGCAGGCTGTGAATATGCTTTCATGGAAGTTAGCTCACATGCCGCTCATCAGAGGAGAATAGGTGGGCTGAGGTTTGCGGGAGGGATATTCACCAACCTTACTCACGACCATCTCGATTACCACAAAACGTTCCGGGATTACCTGATGGCCAAGAAGATGTTCTTTGATGCTCTGCCTCCGGATGCCTTTGCCCTGATGAATGCTGATGACAAAAATTCCAAAATACTGACGCAGAATTGCAAGGCAAAGATCCATAGTTATTCCCTGAAGGCTATGTCGGATTTCAAGGGAAAAATAGCAGAAAGTTATCTTGAAGGAAATCTTATAATACTTGAAAATAAAGAGCTATGGACGCAATTGCCCGGTGTGTTTAATGCTTATAATATTCTCGCAATCTATGGTGCGGCAAGACTTTTAAATGCCGATAAGGATGAGGTTTCTGCCGGAATCAGCAAGTTACAGTCTGTAGCGGGAAGATTCGAAGTAATGCGTTCCGAAAGCGGGACTACTGCAATTGTCGATTATGCCCATACCCCGGATGCTCTTGAAAATGTGCTAAAAACCATCCGGGAAATAAGAAACGGAGAAAACAGAATAATAACCATAGTAGGGGCCGGCGGGAATCGCGATAAAACAAAAAGACCTCTTATGGCCAGAATAGCAGCCAGCCTTAGTGATAAACTTATTCTTACTTCCGACAATCCCAGGGATGAGGAACCTGAGACAATTATCAATGATATGAAAACCGGGCTGGATCCTGTGCTGGAAAGGAAAGCCATTAGCATCACCGACAGGGAGGAAGCTATTAGAGCTACATGCTCATTTGCCGAAAGTACTGATATTATTCTTCTGGCAGGAAAAGGTCACGAAACCTACCAGGAGATTAAAGGGGTTAAACATCATTTTGACGATAAGGAAATGCTAAGAAAATATTTAATAAACAAGTAAGTATGCTTTATTATCTTTTTCAATATCTCGATAAACTGGATGTTCCCGGAGCAGGGGTCTTCCAGTATATATCCTTTCGCTCAGCCATGGCAATTATCACATCCCTGGCTATTTCAACCATTTACGGTAAAAGGATTATCAGCATACTGCAAAGAAAACAGATAGGGGAAACTATCCGGGATCTCGGACTGGAAGGCCAGATGCAAAAAAAGGGTACTCCAACCATGGGCGGACTGATAATTCTCCTTTCTATCATTGTACCTACTCTGCTGTTTGGAGATCTGAAAAATATTTATGTAATTCTCATGCTTGTTACCACTGTATGGCTTGGATTTATTGGGTTTCTCGACGATTATATAAAAGTATTCAGGAAAAATAAAAAGGGCCTTGCAGGAAAATTCAAGGTAATCGGTCAGATTGTATTGGGACTCATTGTGGGGATGACCCTATATTTCAGCAATCAGGTGGTTATCAGAAAGCATGTTGAGATTCCTGTGGAGAAAATTGCAAGCGCAACACACCCGGTAATACAGAAGGATGGTAAAGCTTTCGAGGTAATAGAAAAGAAATCAAACCTGACTACCATTCCCTTCCTGAAAAATAATGAATTCGATTATTCATGGCTTGTCTGGTTTATGGGGGATAAGGCGGTTAAGTATGCCTGGATTGTCTTTGTACTGATTACCATCTTTATTCTTACAGCAGTTTCAAACGGAGCCAATATGACAGACGGGCTCGATGGGCTGGCTACGGGTGTGGCGGCAATTATCGGAACAACGCTTGGGATACTTGCCTATGTATCAGGTAACACAATAATTGCCGAGTACCTGAAAATAATGTATATCCCCCACATTGGTGAGCTGGTGATTTTCGCAAGCGCATTTATTGGGGCTACAGTAGGCTTCCTGTGGTACAATTCCTACCCGGCACAGATTTTCATGGGAGATACCGGCAGTCTGGCCATTGGCGGAATAATTGCTGTTTTTGCCATCATTATTCGAAAGGAGCTTTTAATACCGATTCTGTGCGGAGTGTTTCTGGTTGAAAATCTGTCAGTGGTGATGCAGGTTTCCTGGTTTAAATATACCAAAAGGAAATTTGGGGAGGGAAGGCGGATTTTCCGGATGGCGCCGTTGCATCATCATTTTCAGCTAAAGGGATATCCCGAGGCTAAAATTGTCACGAGGTTCTGGATCATCGGAATCCTTCTGGCAGTTATCACCATAATTACATTGAAAATACGATAATAACATAAAACCGCAGGTTAATGGAAATAACTAGAAGAATAGCAATCCTGGGTGCCGGTGAAAGTGGTACCGGAGCTGCCGTACTGGCAAAAAAACAAGGATTTGATGTCTTTGTTTCCGACAGCAACAAGATTAAGCCCAGGTATATCGAAATTCTCGATCAGCACATGATCCCCTATGAGGAAGAAAGGCATACCGAAAAGCTTATTCTGAATGCCGATGAGGTGATCAAGAGTCCCGGCATTGCGGAGTCGACTCCTCTGGTAATCCAGCTTAGGAAGAAGGGGATAAAGATTATTTCCGATATTGAATTCGCTGCACGCTATACCTCTGCCAAGAAAATATGTATTACAGGGAGCAATGGTAAAACCACAACTGCTTCGCTTATTCATCATATGATGAGAAAAGCCGGACTCAATGCAGGGATGGCCGGTAATATCGGTAAGAGCTTTGCCTATCAGGTAGCTACCGAAGAATATGATTACTATGTTCTGGAACTTAGCAGCTTCCAGCTTGACGGTATGTACGAATTTAAAGCCGACATAGCCATTCTGCTTAATATTACCCCGGATCACCTCGACCGCTACGACTATAACCTGCAGAATTATGTAGACTCGAAGTTCAGAATTACTCAGAATCTTACAGAGGACCAGTATTTCCTTTTCTGTTCCGATGATGAAATTACAATTAAGGAGCTGGAGAAAATCGTGACAAAGGCACAGCAGCTTCCATTTGCCTACTATAAACATCCTGATGATGTAGCCTGGGTTGAGGAAGAGAAATTTTTACGAATTGAATTCGATGATGTTGATTTTTCCATGTCCTTACAGGAGCTTTCTCTAAAAGGCCGGCATAATACTTATAATTCCATGGCTGCAGGTATTGCAGGTTCAGTTTTAAAAATCCGCAAAGAAATTATCCGTGAAAGTCTGATGGACTTTCAGGGAGTGGAGCACCGCCTTGAATCGGTTGTAAAAGTGCACGGAATAGAATTTATTAATGATTCGAAGGCCACAAATGTAAACTCAAGCTGGTACGCACTTGAAAGTATGCATAATCCTGTAATATGGATTGCAGGAGGCGTTGACAAGGGAAATGACTATGAGAGCCTTAAAGCGCTGGTGCAGGATAAGGTGAAGGTGCTGATCTGCCTTGGAAAGGACAATAAGAAACTGCACAAGGCTTTCGAGGGTCTGGTTGATGAAATAATCGATACTGATAATATGAAGGATGCTGTTAGAAAGGCTTACCATCATGGTACCGACGGGGATGTAGTGCTGCTGTCTCCCTGCTGCGCAAGCTTTGATTTATTTGAAAATTACGAACAAAGAGGAAGATTTTTTAAAGAGGCTGTACGTGAATTATAATGAGTGTAATAAGTAAACATATCAGGGGCGACCGTGTAATCTGGATGGTAATTATATTTCTGTCTATGATTTCAATACTTGCTGTTTACAGCTCAACGGGAACCCTTGCATATAAGGTAAGAGGCGGCAACACAGCCTATTACCTGATTAAGCAGCTTATCCTGTTGTCCATCGGGATTTTTATTATTATTGCTACTTCTGCCATTCCCTACAAGTATTTCAGCAGGTTTTCACAGATATTTCTTTTTATATCCATACCCGTTCTGGCCCTTACCCTGGTAACCGGTCCGTCCATCAATGAAGCCCGAAGATGGCTTACGGTTCCCGGTATTGGCTTTACCATACAGCCTTCCGATTTTGCCAAGCTGGCTATTATCATGTATGTTGCCAGGATACTGTCTCTTCGGCAGGACAAAATCGCTGAATTTAAATCCGTCTTTCTCCAGATTATCTGGCCGGTAATCCTGGTTTGCGGATTGATTATGCCTGCCAATTTATCCACGGCTGCCATCCTGTTTGTGACATCCATGACCCTGATGTTTGTGGGCCGCATTCCATTTAAGTTCCTTGCCCTTACCATTGCCGGAGGTATTGTGGTTCTTACACTTTTTATCAGTATTTCTCTTTATCTGGATAAAGGGGGAAGGATTGGAACCTGGAAAAACCGGATCGAAAATTATATGTCGGGAGAGGAAAATGAGGAAAGCTTCCAGGTAAACCGGGCGAAGATAGCTATTGTAAATGGAGGACTTATTGGAAGAGGTCCCGGTAACAGCACCCAGAGAAATTACCTTCCTCATCCCTATTCAGATTTTATATACGCCATTATTATTGAAGAATACGGACTCCTTGGAGGTGTTGTGCTTCTGTTCCTTTATATCTGGTTGTTCTTCAGGGCCGGACTAATTGTGAGGCAAAGCAGCCGAACGTTCGCAGCCCTGCTTGCCCTGGGGCTTAGCATGGGACTGGTTTTGCAGGCGATGATCAATATGGCCGTAGCAGTTAACCTGGTTCCCGTAACCGGACAAACCCTGCCGCTTGTGAGTATGGGAGGTTCATCCATATTGTCCACAAGCCTTGCACTGGGGATTATTCTAAGCGTTAGTCATGGCGTACAGGAAGAAAAGAAAGAAACTGATAAAAATACCGAAACCGTCGATGGCTAAGAAAATTATCATAGGAGGTGGAGGGACAGGGGGACATATTTTCCCTGCCATTGCGGTTGCCAATGCATTAAAACTGGCTGATAAGGAGGTTGATATATTGTTTGTCGGGGCTCTGAACCGAATTGAAATGGAAAAAGTTCCGGAAGCCGGATATCGGATAATTGGCCTGCCCGTGGAAGGATTTCAGAGGAAGTTGAGTCTTAAGAGTTTTAGTTTTTTCCTGAAGTTATGGAAGAGTATGAGGATGTCGGCGAAAATAATTAAAGATTTTAAACCTGATGTTGCATTGGGAGTAGGAGGTTATGCCAGTGGTCCCATTCTCAGAGCTGCATCCAGGAAGAATGTGCCGTTTGTAATACAGGAACAGAACTCCTATGCGGGAGTAACAAACAGGCTGCTTGCAAAATCAGCATCAAAAATTTGTGTGGCCTACGATAATATGGAGCGGTTTTTTCCAGCTGAAAAAATTATTTTGACCGGTAACCCGGTACGACAGGATATTTTAAACGGTGCAAAAGATAAAAAGGAATCGCTTAAGAATTTTAAGCTTGATCCCGGGAAACAAACCATCCTTATTCTGGGAGGTAGCCTGGGTGCAAGAAGCATAAATAATGCGGTTGCCGGTTCACTATTATTATTGCCGGATGATGTTCAGCTTCTATGGCAATGCGGCAAACTTTATTATGAAGAAATGCAATCAAGACTACAGGAAAGCGGAAAGAAAAATATTATGCTTCTGCAATTTATCCGTGAAATGGATATGGCCTTTTCTGCAGCCGACATAATAGTTTCAAGAGCCGGGGCGGGAACCATTTCAGAACTGGCTATTGTGGGGAAACCGGTAATCCTTGTCCCTTCGCCCAATGTGGCAGAGGATCATCAGACTCAGAATGCTCTTTCACTGGTGAAAAAGGGAGCCTCAATTCTTGTAAAGGATATTGATGCAGACAAAACTCTGATAGAGACAGCATTAAAGCTGTTGAAGAATAGAGATGAAAAAGAAAAATTATCGCAAAGCCTTCAGAAACTGGCAATAAGGGACTCGGCTGACAGGATTGCAAAAGAAATACTAAGCATAGAGGTAAAATGAAACCGGGAGATATACATAAGGTTTATTTCATAGGCATCGGAGGAATCGGAATGTCAGCTCTTGCCCGATATTTCAAGGTTCAGGGGAAGATAGTTGCAGGATACGACCGGACATCCACTCCGCTAACCGACCAGCTCCAGAGAGAAGGCATCGATATTCATTTTGTTGATGATATTTCCCTCATTCCTGAAAGCTGCAAGACAAAAGAAAATTGCCTGATCGTTTACACTCCTGCTGTTCCCAAAGAACACACAGAATATCAGTATTTTTTAAGCCAGGGTTTTCAGCTGGTAAAACGTTCACAACTACTCGGTCAGATCATGGAAAACCATATGGGGATTGCGATTGCCGGTACCCATGGGAAAACTACAATTTCTTCCATGATTGCTCATATATTCAAACATTCCGGAACTTCCTGCAATGCTTTTCTGGGAGGAATAACCCGGAACTACAACAGCAATTTGCTGCTTGATCCGGAATCTGATTATTTTATTGCAGAGGCTGATGAATTCGACAGGTCATTCCTCACTCTCTTCCCCGAAATGGCTGTTATTTCTGCTGTTGACGATGATCACCTGGATATCTATAGGGAACGGAAGAATCTTCTTGCTGCATTCAGCCAGTTTGCCGCACAGATCAAAAAAACAGGAGTGTTAATTGCCAAAAAAGGAATAGAAATTGAATTTCCTGAAAACACAAAAACACTTTTCTATAGTCTGGAGGAACAGGCCGATTATTATGCTTCCGGATTAAAAAAGGAAGGCCTGTTTAACCGATTCGATATTCATGCCGGGGAGGAAGTATTTCTGGATTTTATCCTGGGTGTTCATGGCAAACTGAATATTGAAAATGCTGTGGCAGCATTTGCAATTGCTCACCAGTGTGGCATTAATCCGGAGAAAATACGACTTGCCCTCTCCGGATATAAAGGTGTAAAGCGCAGATTTGAAATTATCCTTCATAACGAAGATGTTTTATTTATTGACGACTATGCTCATCATCCCGAGGAATTAAAGGCCTTTATCCTCTCGGTAAGGGATGCTGTTCCGGGAAAAAGAATTGCCGGCATTTTCCAGCCCCATCTTTACACAAGGACGCGCGATTTTGCGGCAGGATTCTCAAAAAGCCTGTCCTTACTCGACGATGTAATTCTTTTGGATGTGTATCCGGCACGTGAGGAGCCCATAGCAGGGATAAATTCAACATTGATTCTGGATAAACTGAGGAATAAGGGTGAAAGAATATTGTGTTCAAAAGCTCAGATTTCAAGAGTAATCGAAGAATTAAAACCGGGCGTTCTTTTATCCATGGGTGCCGGTGATATTGATCAGATGGTGGATCCCATAAAGGAGGTTTTAAAATCAATTAAATATTAAATGAGAGTCAGAATGAAAATAGAATATAGAGCTCTCTCCCGGGCAAAAAACAATGAAGCCAGGGGAATAAAAGAATGAGAAAAGTTTTTTACATAATCATCTGGACAGGCCTTGTGGCTTACCTGTTTATCGCACTCGGTTTTACAGCCGACAAGCGGTCGGAGGTGAAGTGCCGTGAGGTAAGGGTCATTATTGCCGACAGCAGTAGTACCCATTTCTTCGACAAAAGAGATGTACAGAGGATTTTAATGTCAAGAAACCAGAGAATTGTCGGGCTCCCAGTAAATGAAATAAATACCAGAAAACTGGAAGCGCTTTTTAAAGAGAATCCTTACATAAAGAAACTTGAAATTTTTACTACACTCGATGGAGTGCTTAGCATACGGGTAAAACAACGGCAGCCCGTTGTGAGAGTAATTACCGGCAGCAGCGGAGGATACTACCTTGACAAGGATGGTTACATAATGCCTGCAAGTCGTAAATCTACCCGCTATCTGCTTGTGGCAAACGGAGCTTTCCGGGTTGGCGATCAGTTCCTGGACGCGGGATGCCTCGATTCAATTGCGGATAAGAAATATTATAAGGCGTGGTTTGATGTATTGGAGCTGGCGAAATTTATAAATGGAGATGATTTCTGGAGTTCACAGGTGGAACAATTGTATTTGAATTCGAAGAGGGAGTTTGAAATCATTCCGCGGGTGGGAGCCCACCAGATTATCCTCGGCAGTGCTGAAGGATACCGGACCAAATTTAGCAATCTTAAAATCCTTTATGAGGATGGATTAAGAAAAGAAGGATGGAATAATTATCAAAAAATAGACCTGAGGTTTAAAAATCAAGTAATCTGCACAAAAAGATAAAACTATGGCACAAAAAGATCAACTTGTCGCTGCAATTGACATTGGAACTACCAAAATCGTCGCACTCGTCGGACGTATCAACGAGAATAACCGCCTGGAGGTTCTGGGTATGAGTAAAACTGCATCAAAAGGCGTTAAACGGGGAGTAGTCCTTAACATCGAGGAAACCGTAAACGCAATTGAGTCAACAGTTACGGAAGCTCAGAAAATATCCGGAATAAAGTTCAGGGATGTATTTGTTGGCATTGCAGGTCAGCACATCAAATCTGTACGCACCCGCGGCTATATAAACCGCGATTCCTATGAGGATGAAATTACCCGCGATGATATTCGGCGGCTGGTAACCGACATGTATAAGATTCCGACAGAAATCGGAGAAGAAATTATTCATGTACTGCCACAGAATTATATTGTGGATAGCGAAACGGGAGTTAAGAATCCCATCGGCATGTCAGGCAAACGCCTGGAAGCCAACTTTCATATAGTAATTGGTCAGATTGCCTCTGCAAAGAATATTGAGAAGTGCATTAACCGTGTTAATCTTAATGTGAAGCAGCTTATTCTTGAACCCCTGGCATCCAGCGAATCTGTTCTTACAGAAGATGAAATTGAAGCAGGTGTGGTTCTGGTTGATATAGGGGGAGGTACAACCGATGTGGCCGTTTATTACGATGATATCATCAGGCACACCGCCGTGATACCTTTTGGTGGAAATGTTATCACAAGGGATATAAAAGAAGGATGCGCCATTTTGCATCGTCAGGCTGAATCTTTAAAAGTGCAGTTTGGATCAGCTCTTGGCGATCTTGCCCAGGACGATAAAGTGGTGACCATACCCGGTATCAGCGGAAGAGAGCCTAAGGAGATAAGTTTCAAATCCCTCGCCTATATCATTCAGTCGAGAATGGAGGAAATCATTGATGCGGTGATGTTTGAAATTGAGAATTCCGGATACATGGATAAACTTTCTGCCGGAGTGGTAATTACCGGAGGGGGGGCAATGCTGAGACATCTGCCACAACTCGTGAAATTTAAAACCGGCATGGATGTAAGGATTGGATATCCGAATGAGAAGCTTGCCAGCGATAAGAATGATGAAATTAACCAGCCGATGTATGCAACCAGTATCGGACTTCTTCTGAAGGGTGCCGAATATCTTAGTGAGAAGAATGAAAAAATGGGAATCCTTTCAAATGTTGAGTCTGCTGTAAAGCAGGAAGAGCCGGTTAAAGAAGAGAAGGAAACAAAGGAAAAGAGCTTGTTTGGCAAGACGAAGATACTGGATAAGTTCAGGGCGGCTATGTCGGATATTTTTGATGAGAACGATTCGACGATGTGAAAAATTTTTAAGCGCAGTCACGCTATGCGTGACGCAAAGGCGCAAGGTTGACGCAGTTTTTGCTGCGATTTCTAACCGCGTTTTTGGCGTTACCACACTATGTCGGATATTTTTGATGAGAACGATTCGACAATGTGAAAAAATTTTTAAGCGCAGTCACGCTTTGCGTGACGCAAAGGCGCAAGGTTGACGCAGTTTTTGCTGCGATTTCTAACCGCGTTTTTGGCGTTACCACACTATGTCGGATATTTTTGATGAGAACGATTCGACAATGTGAAAAAATTTTTAAGCGCAGTCACGCTATGCGTGACGCAAAGGCGCAAGGTTGATGCAGTTTTTGCTGCGATTTTAACCGCGTTTTTGGCGTTACCACACAGTGGTTCCGCGCTTAAACAGAAAGCTTTTAATTGCATCTAATAATGAAGTTGAACAATAATACATAAACCTATGTTCGAAGATCTGAATTTTGAATTACCTGTGGAACGATCATCCATTATTAAGGTATTGGGAGTGGGTGGTGGCGGCAGCAACGCCGTAAACCACATGGCAGCGAATGGTATCAGGGATGTAAACTTTGTGGTATGTAATACCGATGCCCAGGCCCTTCAGAACAGCCCGGTTGCTGTTAAAATTCAACTTGGCGAAAGCCTCACTGAAGGTCGTGGTGCCGGAAGTAAGCCTGATATTGGACGCAAGGCTGCCATGGAAAGCATGGATACCATTAAGGAGGTGCTTTCGGGCAATACCAGGATGGTGTTTATTACTGCCGGAATGGGCGGAGGTACCGGTACAGGAGCTGCCCCGGTTATTGCAAAAGCAGCCCGGGAGCTTGGTTTGCTTACGGTAGCCATTGTTACCATACCTTTTCGCTTTGAGGGTCAGCAAAGAATTGAGCAGGCCATACAGGGACTAAATGAACTGCAGCAATATGTAGATTCCCTGTTGGTTATAAACAATGAAAAATTGCGGGAAGTATTTGGCGATCTGAAGCTCTCTGAGGCTTTTTCAAGGGCCGACGATGTGCTGGCTACTGCAGCAAAGGGAATTGCTGAGATTATCACGGTTCACGGATATATTAATGTTGACTTTGCCGACGTTGAGACGGTGATGAAGGATAGCGGAGTTGCCATAATGGGTTCGGCATCTGCTTCAGGTGAAGGCAGGGCAATTAAAGCCATTGAGAAAGCCCTGGCATCCCCCTTGCTTAATAACAATGATATTACCGGCGCCAAGAGCATTCTCCTTAATATTACTTCGGGAGAAGAAGAAATAAGTATGGATGAGGTAGGGGAGATTACCGATTTTGTGCATCAGTCAGCAGACCGGAATGCATTGATAATATGGGGTACCTCTCAGGACGTAAAGCTTGGTGATGCTGTAAGTGTGACGGTTATCGCTACCGGATTTGAAACGAACAGTATTCCCGAACTCTATGCAGTCAGGAAGAACTTCGACAAAATCCCTCTAAGAGATGGATACACAGCCGAATCATCCGGTCAGACGGCATCCGGTTTTGAAATCAAAGATTCAGATTCAGCAGATCCTGTTGTTCAGACCAGTATAGAGTTTATAATTCGTGATGAGGAGAATAACGGGCAATATGCACTTTTCGAAGATAAGCAGGCCCGTAAGAAGGATGGTGAGGTGGATTCAAGGAAGCGGGAAGAAAGAGTGAAGAAGCTCAAGGAAACCCACGAAAAATTAAAGGAAGAGGGATATAACGGTATTACTGCCAATGATAAAATCGAAGAACTGGAAAATCAGCCTGCCTATATTCGCAAAAAGATAAAGCTAGAGGATGAGGGAACCCGCCCATCTGCTGATAATCCGGTATCCCGTTACTCCCTTTCAGATGATGAGGACAATGTTCCCCGACTACGCGATGATAATTCGTATCTTCATGATAATGTTGATTAAAACTATAAACCATGTCATATTTTGATTTAGTAAATGAAGACCTTAAAAAGGCAATGCTAGCCAAGGAAAAGGATAAACTGGAAGCCATAAGAGCAATTAAATCGGCTTTCTTGCTGGCACGAACTGACAAAGGAGCCAACTCGGTTCTGGAAGAAAATGAAGAAATCAGGATTCTTCAGAAACTTGTTAAGCAGAGAAAAGACAGCTCTGCCATCTATCTCGAACAAAACCGCCCTGAACTTTCAGAGAAGGAACTTATGGAGGCGGCCATCATTGAAAAATATCTTCCTGCCCAAATGAGTGAAGATGAGGTTTCCTCAGTAGTAAAGAGGATTATTGCTGACAGCGGCGCATCCGGGATGAAAGATATGGGAAAAGTGATGGGACTTGCTACCAAAGAACTTGCAGGAAAAGCTGATGGTAAAATGGTGTCGGGAATCGTAAAACAACTTCTTGCATAATTCTTACTTTCACACAGGAACATAAAAAAGCCGCAGTTTCAATTTGAAGCTGCGGCTTTTTTTATGCTTTTTTGTTTTCTGCGGGATATCTTTTTAGAAGAATTTAATTCTTTCATCCACGATATCAGCTTTATCCTGCAAAGCTTCATATCCCTCATAGGCAACACGGCTTCTTAATCCGTATTTCAGACGGAACTCAGCTGATGCGATATCGGGCTGAGCCGGTGTATCGATATTGATAATCTGTATAACAAATACGCCGTTTGCACCGATAATGGGAGCGGAAAGCTGTCCCTGACTCATGGTAAATGCCTCCGAAACTACTACTGGTTCAAGTCCAACCGGATTAACATATGGATTAGTAAAACGAACCTTTGTTGCCTCATTCACTTCCAGTCCCAGGTTAGATGCAGCCTGATCAATGGTCGTGGCAGATGCAAGTTTGGATTTTATATCCGAAGAAAGAATCTCCATTTTCTTTTCTTTCTTAATGGCTGTTTCAATCTCAGATTTAACACTTTCCAGGGGCGCAAAACCTTTCTTTTTAACGTCGGTAAGGGCTGCTACCACGTAACGGTCGCCAAGGTCAAAAATATGACTTACTGAACCCTTTTCGTTTTCATATGCCCAGCGGATAATTTCACGGGATGACTCAAGGCCCGGAAGTGCTAATTCATTAGGACCAAAGTCTGTGGCAAAACGGGGAGTAATTTTTTCAGCTTCATAGGATGCACGGAATTTATCCAGATCGGTCGATTTTGCAGTAAAATCAACGGCTTTGGAGTAGATTTCCTGATTTGTCTCATCGCTTGAGAGGACTTCTCTTTCAAGGGTGGCAACTTTGGCTTTTTTAACCCTTGGACTTTGTGCTTCAATTTTGATTACATGGTAACCAAATTTTGTTTTTACCACATCCAGATCACCGGTTTTTCCGGTAAAACATGCATCGCTGAAGGGTTTTACCATGCGATCGGCAGTAAACCAGCCCAGGTCACCCCCAATATTTTTATTATTATCATCGGCTGAAAAATCTCTTGCCAGAGTGTTGAAATCAGCTCCATTCACTATCAGGTTTTTCAAACTATCAGCGATTTCCTTTGCGCGGGTTTCATCACGCTGCACTGAAAGGGAAATCAGGATATGCCTTGCTCTTACAGAGTCGGGAACATTATCGAATTCAATAAGCCTGGATAATTTGTATGAACCATTTTCAAAATAGGGTCCTGCAACAAAACCGGGTGCAGCATTGAAAATTGAATCGGCAATAACCGGTGAAAGATCTGATTTGGAATAAAACTTGTCGACATAGGGTTTATCAGAAACGCTGTTTACAAAGGTGATAGCCGACTCAGCTCTCTGAAAGGGAGTCTTGCTTTCACTCACGTATGTCCGTGCGTTATCATCATCTTTTTGTGAAGGGAGAAGTTCAAAAACCACATATTCAATACTTCTTCCGTCAATTTGTTTGTATTCGTTCTTATGTTTATCGTAATATTTTTCAACTTCAGCATCCGAAACGCTCACCTTATCATCGGAGACGGTGGTGAAGGATTCGTAAACGTAATTAAAATCGATAGTCGATGCCGATTCCTGAGCATAATATTTAGCATCCAGGAGGCTGGGCTGAATACCTTTTTGAATCAGGGTAAAGTACTTCTGACTCATTCTTTCATCAACAATCTGGTTTTCAAGGTATATCCATCTTTTCTGTTCATCTGCATAAGCTGGATTGCTGATGGCGTTAAAATAGTTCACCATCTGAAACCTGTTAAATTCGCCAGTTTCCGGGTTAGTGAACCATGATTTAATAATGGGATGAGGTTCGTCCATTACCACGTTTACTCCGTTTGAATTTATGGAATCACCCTGCAGCATAGTGATAAGTTCATCATTGCTCACATCAATTCCAAGCGATTTGTAGGACTTACCGAGTATGATGTCTCTGAGTGTGCTTTTCCAGGTCTCATCCTTAATATTTTCCAGTGTCTGGTTGTCCAGGCTCTGGATATTATAAGAACGCTTGTAAAATTCAGAAAGCTCATCAATTTTGCGATTGTAATCCATAATATTTATTGAATTACCATCGATTTCTGCTACTTCAAGTCTTTTTCTCGAAAAAATTGAAGGGCCATGGTTGAGCATGTCACCAAGAATAAACGCCAGCAAAGCCAGACCAATAATCACTGCAACCAGCACTCCGCCTTTGTTTCTGATTTTTTGTAAAGTTGCCATTAACTAATTCTTTATTATTAAGATGCTTAAATTTTTCAGGCTACGAATATAGTAAAATCAATTGTGAAATTAACATCTAAACAGATCTGTATTCCTGAAAAAGTGAATTTTTTAAAAAAGCAGCGACTACTTCAGTGAAATCCTGTCATCAAATGCATTTTTGAAACAGAAATGACAACAATTCAGAAAAAAATCTGCAGACATGAAAAACAGAGAGGCTGTAGTATTCAGGAACCGAAAAATTTATTCCTCGGTCAGTGGTATCCGGGTAATTTGAACCAGCTCAATCCGGGTCTGGCTCACCTTTAGGATTTTCATGTTCAGATCCTGAACTACAATAGTATCATTAAGTTCCGGGATATTTTCATGGTGGAAGATGATAAATCCGGCGAGGGTATCATAATCATCGGTTTCAGGTATATCAAGGTGATATTTTTCATTCAGGTAATCGATTTCCAGTCGCCCTGACAGGATAAATTCATTCTCACTGAGCTGTTTCTCCACAAACTCCTGGATATCGTGCTCATCCTCTATCTCTCCGAATATTTCTTCCATAATATCCTCCAGGGTAATTATCCCTGAGGTTCCCCCGTATTCATCCACCACAAGTGCTATGCTTTTTCTTTCTTTAATCAGATTTCTAAGGAGTTTGTTTATTTGTCTTGATTCGGGCACGATTGACATCTTCACAAGTCGCGACTCAATATTTGAAGGGTTTTTGAACAACTCTTTGGAACTGATATATCCAACAATATTATCAATGGTATCTTTATACACAAGGATCTTGGAATAACCTGACTCAATGAACTTCTCACGCAATTCCTTAATACTGCTGGAAATTTCAAGGGCTTCAATTTCATTTCGTGGCACCATGCAATCCCTGACTTTTAGTTTGGAAAATTCGAGTGCATTCTGAAGTATTTTTACCTCAGGGAATTCCTTATCAGCATTTTCCTTAACGGTTTCAGAGATTATGAAGGGGGAGAAAAATTCAGGAAATGTGAACTTGTAAAAGAAGCCTTCTTTTTTAATATTCTCCTTAATTCGCAGGAGCAGACGACTTAAAACATTAATTATGACAAGCAGTATTGAAGAAACCGGGAAAAAGCAGATATGGAAGAATAAGGCAGGAAGAGCAAAAAATCTCATCACATTTTCCGGATTGATGCGAAAAATACTGAGTCTGAGAAGAAATACAGTAAAAAGTAGTATCAGAAGTGCAGAGAGAATCCGAAGGAAATAGCTTATTATTCCTGACGGATCGGCCAGATAAAAGGAAAAAAACTCAGCTGACAGAGAGGAGAATGCCAGAGTGAAACAAACCAGAGACAGGAAATATCCGAGAAGCATGGATGTGACAAAAACGGCGGGGTTGGATCTGAAAATCGAAACAATCAGAGAAGAAAAACCTCCGCTTCGTCCCGTGCCTTCTGTCTGACTACGATCGGTTGTAAGAAATGAAGATCCTAATCCCCCGAAAAAAATTGCAAATATGAGGGACAGGAATACCAGAAGGTAAAGATTAATTTGTGGCATCATTTCGATATCCTGTGATTTCTGCGGTTATAATACATCAATAAAGAAAGCAAAAAGATAATAAAAAACTGGTAACTATGGTTAAAGCCATGGAAATAAGTTTTATGCAATCCGGCAAACAGGGCCAGTGCGGCAACGATCAGCCAGGTTATTTCAAGGATTTTTCCCGCTATTTTCTTCATCATTAATATTTACACTTCCTCTTGAGCCTTTGAGTTTTAAATGGTTGAATTGCTGGTTGGATTCAAAGCCATCCCGTCCATAAAAGGTTCCCTCTTTATTTTCAATTCTTGAAAAACTATTGGAGTAAATGAGTGCTTTATTTTCATCCCAGAAAAGCTCCTCGGTGTTGAGTCGTTCTCCGGTCCGGGTATTGGTGGCAATCACGTTACCATGTGCCTCCCAGAGCTTGTCGTCAACAAAATACTTGGCATAATTGGCAGATATATCTGACTCAGGCTGAAGGGAATCATCAAAAAACACAACATGAATACCCTTGGGAAATTCAATGTAGGGTTTTTCTGCCTTGGCAAATTGCTGAATCAGATCAGCACTCAACTGCATTTTTGCCCTTCCCGAATCGTTATAAATAATCTCCACTTTCTGACCACTGATATCCGGAAGGCTGTTAGTATCCGTGAGGGATTTGATCTTTTCAATATCATTCTCACAGGCAACAAGAAAAAAAACTCCCGCAAAGAGCAGGAGTTTTATAGTATTTACAAGTTGCTTCATGGTATTTTCCAGTAAGTTTCCGGTTTCACATGCCCAACAGAGCATATGTTCAGGGATTATTTTCTTCCCCTTACGGTAGTGGTTTTGTTAATCCATCCGCCTACAGTGTAGCTCTGACCTTCCTGCAGACTGTGGAAGAATACATCCTCCACGCTGGGGAAATAGTTTGAATAGTCAGAAATCAGAGAATTACATTTATCTGAAACGCTTGGATCCACACTTTTTGCTTTCTGGAACATATCTACTGCAAGCCAGTAAACGGTCTTTTTCACAAAAGGATCATCAAAAATTCCTGTTGAAGTTCCATAAATGCTACCCAGCAGAATGTAAGCATCACCCCATGATGGCTTCAGTTTGATGGCATCTCCAAGATAGTTGGCTGCAGCTTCAGACTGGTTCATATTGGTTGTTAACACATAAGCCAGTTCATAAAGATAACTTGCTTTATCGTCGTTGGAGGTGGTGAGATTAATGGCTTCTTTATAGTATTTTACACAGTTTTCATATTCTTTTCTCTGGAGATAAACTCTGGCAAGTTTATAAGCAGATAAAGCTGAAGGTTCAATTTTATAAAGAGCAGCAGAAGCATCGGCAAAAAGCTTTTCACTTTCACATTGAGAATCAGAAAGGAATCCGGTTACCTTTTTCAGGAATTCAGGATTTTCTTTATTCTCTTCAAATTTGGGTGAGAATATTTTAACAATAGTCTCACACGACAATGCTTTACTTTCCCTTATGTTGGCATCAATAGCCTCCTTAATCTGAGTTGTTCTTGGTGAAGGGCGTACGGCCAGCATTCCGTCAATTATTTCTGAGGCTGTCAGGTAATCCATTACAACCTGCTCATTTGAAAGCAGACCTCTCATATACAAACTAATACTTGCAGAAACGAATGTGGTAAGAACAACCGGTGAGGAATTGTCTTTTTCAAGCTCAACAGATTTTTTAAGACATTCGTAGCCCTGCTGAACATATTCATTGCCGTCATCTCTTCTGTATCTCAGGAGGTCAACACCTTTTCGACCCAGAACATTGCCTTCTCCCCCGAAATATTTAATCCTCTGATCATAGATCATCATAATGGTATCGGAATAAGCTGCAATTTTAGCAGGATCCTTTTCGGCTTCAATGAATGCCTTGTACATATTTACACCGTTGGCATAAAGCGATTCTCTTGAAGAGGGGCAATCTCTGTAAACAGCTCTCCAGGAATTTATGGCATCCTTGTAATTGTCGTGCTTGTAAAATTCATAATAAAGGGAAAGGTTACGGATACAAGCAATACTATCATCACCTTTTCCATATTGCGATCCGTCATCAACCCCTTTCTGGGGGAAAGCCTGAGCGGCAATCAAAAAAGCCATCATCGCAATCAGCAGAGTTTTCATTCCTTTAGTTTTCATGGTTGCTATTTTAATCAAATTTTGGTTTAAAGAACCAAAAATCATGAAGTGTTAACCCGAAAGTAACCACTCCGTAATTTTCTTTTATAAGGTTATTTGTCAAAGTACCTCTTTGTCCTATTGTCATTCCAAGGTTAAAACTGGACTTACTTCCCTTGAATGGTAAACCTACTCCAAAACTTATGCCATAATCCTGCAACTGCTCTCCGCGAATGTGAAGATAGCTGTTGGAATAATACCCTCCGGCCCTGTAGTGGATTTTATTTAGATACCCTTTAAGGGATTGGTAATCAGGCGTATATTCTACTCCAAAATTGAGCGAATTTGAGTTTGACAGAGTGTCGGTTTTTCCCGGAATAAAAGATTTGCTCCAGGCAGTTGTACTGTAATCACCACTTATAATCAGTTTGTTTTTAATACCAAAACTGAATCCTCCTCCGAGATGCTGGGGCAGCGTGGTTTGCTTGTTATAAGAGTTGGAGGTAACTTTAAAATCGGGATCAATTAGTATACTGTCTCCAATAGTAGCGGCACTCCCCGGGAAGATGGTGGACTGCAATATTTTCTGAGTAGTATTTAACTTTGTTTCGTTATCAAATATAATTCCGGCAGTGAATAAATATTTATCAGAGAAGGTGTTATGGTACTGGAATCCAAAATTATAGGTCATATCGCCAATATTCAGCCGGTTTTCAATTTTAGTTGAGGCTGCAGAGGCATCGGCAGGAAACTGAACTGAATTCAGGTAATCAATATATCCGAATATATAACTCAGATTTAACCCAAGGGAGAAGTGATTATAAATTTTAAAGGCATTGCCAATATAAAGGCGGTTCAATCCTCCGCTGCCCTGATAATAATACTCTGCTAATCCAGCTCCGCTGACAAATTTGCTTTCAGTAATATTATAACCCACAGAACTGTATGGTACAATTCCAACGCTCGCTTTCCAGTTTCTTGAAATCGAAAAACCCATGGCTATATGATGAATATTGTAATTCATCATTCTGGAACTCAGGGTACCATCGGTGTAATTTGTCTGAGATCCCAGCAATCCAAAATCAAAAAGAAAAGACAGAGTGTCCATTTCTGTATAGGAGGCAGGGTTCAGAAAGTTAATCTGACTTGAAGAGCGCAATCCAATACCTATTCCTCCCATGGAAAGATTCTGGGTAAACCCCGGCTGGTTAAGTTCTCCCAGTCCAAACCTGGAGTAAGGGGAGCTGGTATTTACCTGGGCAGCCACAGGAATTGCACACAGCATTATTGCTGTCAGTATGTGTCTATTTATTTTCAGCATTGTATTCCAGAATTCGGTTAAGCCCAGTGAGATTTAAATTTGAATGCACAAAGATGGAGTTTTTTAATTTTTTTTCAAAGTAATTAATGTCGCCACCTGTTAAAATGATTTTTATCCCCGGAAATTGTTTTTTAAAATGGTCGATATAGGAGTCAATTTCAAATGTCGCCCCATTCATAACGCCCGCTAATATTGCATCTTCCGTGTTTCTTCCCGTAAGGGGGTACGATTCTTTTTTTTCTACCAGGGGAAGTCTGGAGGTAAATTCATGCAGGGCTCTGAATCTCAGATTAAGTCCCGGCGATATATTACCTCCGTAGAATTCTCCATTGGAAGTAAGCAGATCGATAGTAATGGCTGTACCTGCGTCAATTATAAGGACATCCTTTCCCGGGAAAAGTGAAAAGGCCCCAACTGCACCTGCAATCCTGTCGTATCCAAGTGTATCCCGGCTTTCATAAGTATTTTTTATGGGGAGGGGAGTGGAAGAATCTAAGATAATATGGTATGATAGCTTTTCTGAGAGCCTCTTGGAAACTGCATCTGAAAAGTATCCGGATGAGGCCAGTATACTCTTCTCAATTTCCGGATATTGCTGAAAAAGTTCAGTAAGAAGCTTGTCATTCAGTTCAGGAACCACCTTCCGCAAAATCATTTCATCTGCATTAAAGACAGCCAGTTTGCACACCGTATTTCCCTGATCGATAACGAGATTCATTGATTAGATCTTCTTTTTTTCAATAATATTTCCGGTTTCTTAAAGATCCCTGTATAAAGATAATACTGCAAATCTATAAAAATCAAATCATTATCTTATTAAGGGTATCAATTGCCGACTTAACGGATTTAACCTGCGGAATCTTTAGACTCAAACGCTTGTTTTCTTCTTTTAGTACAAGATTTCTTCCCATCCGCTGAACAAAATTTAAAACAGCACTAAAAACGCCCGATTGATAGTAGGCTGATTCCGGATCCTGTATAAAATAAATCAGCATCAAGGAGTTCTTGATGATTATCTTTTCCATACCCAGCTTCAGAGCCAGCCATCTCAGGCGCACCACATTCAGCAGTTCAACGGTTTCATCGGGAACCGGGCCAAAGCGATCCACAAGATTTTTCTCGAAGGCCGCCAGGCCTTCTTCATCCGGAATAACATCCAGTTCGCGATAAAGCCGGATCCTTTCAGATACATTATTAATATAGTGGTCGGGAAAAAGAAGTTCGAGATCGGTATCAATCTGGCAGTCACTCACATATTGCCTGCTTTCTTTTTCCTCTTCCGTAGCCGGGTACAGGTATTTGAATTCATTTTCGCGCAGTTCAAGTATGGCCTCATTCAGGATTCTCTGATAGGTTTCATATCCGATATCGGCAATAAATCCCGATTGCTCGGCGCCTAGCAGGTTTCCTGATCCCCGGATATCAAGATCCTGCATGGCAATATTGAAGCCGCTTCCCAGCTCCGAAAACTCTTCAATTGCACGCATTCTGCGACGGGCTTCATTCGTCATCATGGTCACCGGGGGTGCAAGAAGGTAACAAAAAGCTTTTTTATTGGAGCGACCTACTCTTCCTCTCAACTGATGTAAATCGCTTAAACCGAAATGATGGGCATTATTGATAATTATGGTATTGGCATTAGGTATATCGAGCCCCGATTCAATAATGGAAGTGGCAATCAGAACGTCATAGTCTCCCTGAATAAAGTCAAGCATGGTCTTTTCCAGCTTTGTGCCTTCCATCTGCCCATGGGCCACAACAACCCGTGCTGATTTACATATTTTCCGGATCAGGATTTCCAGTTCATAAATATTCTGTATCCGATTATTGATAAAGAATACCTGACCGCCCCGGTTTATCTCGTATTCGATTGCTTCCCTGATAATGTCTTCATTAAATACATGCAGTTCAGTTATTATGGGGTGCCGGTTGGGTGGGGGAGTGTTAATAATTGACAAATCGCGGGCTCCCATTAGCGAAAACTGCAGAGTACGCGGAATAGGTGTGGCGGTTAAAGTAAGTGTGTCAACATTCAGTTTTAATTCCCTGAGTTTCTCCTTTACACTAACTCCGAATTTTTGTTCTTCATCAATAATAAGCAGGCCGAGATCCCTGAATTTGATTTCTTTTCCAACCAGTTTGTGTGTTCCGATAAGAATATCGATTTCCCCCTTGGCCAGTTTCTGCAGGATAATTTTCTGGTCGGCAGGTTTTCTGAAACGGCTAAGGTAATCAACGTTGCAGGGAAAGTCCTTTAGCCTGTCCCGGAATGTATTATAATGCTGAAAGGCAAGAATGGTAGTGGGAACCAGCACTGCAACCTGTTTTGAATCGGTAACTGCCTTAAATGCAGCGCGGATGGCTACCTCTGTTTTCCCAAAACCCACATCCCCGCAAACGAGCCTGTCCATAGGGAACTCAGCCTCCATACCTTCCTTAACATCTTTGGTAGCTTTTACCTGATCGGGAGTATCTTCATAAATGAAAGAGGCTTCGAGCTCGCGTTGCAGATAGGTATCGGGACTGAAACGGAAACCTTCCTGCTGCTTGCGCACTGCATAAAGTTTTATAAGATCGGCCGCAATATCTTTGATCTTTTTCTTGGTGGTCTGCTTAAGCTTCTGCCATGCACCGGTACCAAGCTTGTAAATTCTCGGGGCATCTCCCTCTTTTCCCTTGTATTTGGAAATGCGATGTAGGTTATGGATGCTGACATAGATAACGTCCTGATCGCGGTAAACCAGCCTGACGGACTCCTGCTTTTTGCCATTGATATCGATAGTTTCCAATCCCCCGAAAATACCTATCCCATGATCCACATGAACAATAAAATCGCCTGGACTGAGGCCCGACAGTTCCTTAATGCTGATAGCTTCTTTCTTACTGTAACGGTCATGAATCTGAAATTTGTGATATCTTTCAAATATCTCGTGATCGGTATACAGACATATCTTCAGGTCATGATCGATGAATCCCTGATGAAGGGTTTTCAGCACAGGTATGAAGCTCAGGGAAGAATCTATCTCCCTGAAAATGTCGCTAAGTCGTTCGATCTGCTTTTCGCTTTCCGAAAGTATCATGACCGAATAACCTTCTTCCTTCCTGCTCCTCAGGTCATTAACCAGAAGATCAAAGTTTTTGTTAAAAACAGGTTGAGGAGAAGTCCGGAACTGAATTACTTTCGATGGACCCGGAAGGTTGAATCCCCCGAATTCAATTTTTGTTAGGGGGCTGATATCCTTATTGAGAACCTGGGAATTAACGATTACTTCTGATTTTACAAGTGTTTTGTCCTTTTCGTCTTCAAAGGAGGTTTTTTCGTAGATATCATCTATTCTGTCGAATATCAGATCGAGGTTTTCCGTCCAGACAGTTGTGTTTTTGGGAAGATACTCAAAGAAGGATACGCGTTTCACAAGTCTTTCCCTTTCCCACTGTATATTGGGAATGATATTTATTTTCTTTGTTTTTTCGAGGGAAAGCTGCGTCTCAATATCAAAGCTGCGGATGGATTCTATTTCTTCTCCGAAAAAATCGATACGATGGGGATGGGTTGATGAATAGGAGAAAATGTCGATGATGCTTCCGCGGAGGGCATACTGTCCGGGTTCGTAAACAAAATCAACGAGCTCAAATTTATAGGTTTCCAGCAGATCCCGTAGAAATTCCCTGCTGACCTTCTCACCCTCTTTCATCTCGAAAGTGTTATCATCAAGGCCTTTCCTGCTTATAACCCTTTCCATCAATGCCTCAGGATATGTTACCACGAAACTGGCAACACGTTTTTCCCCCAGTCGCTTTAATACCTGGGTTCGGGTAATAATATTCGCGTCATCAGTTTTTTTATACTGTATGGATCTCACATAGGACGATGGGAAAAACAAACTTCTTTCGCTGCCCTTATCTAAGCTGGTAAGGTCATTGTAAAAATACGCGGCTTCTTCTTTTTCGGGTAAGATGATAAGGTGAGTTCCTTTTGCCTGAGACAGGCAGGCATGAATAAAGGCCGATCGGGATGAGCCGGAAAGGCCCTTTAACTGCATAAATTTTCCACCCGCTTCCTGTAAAAGGGCGGTTATTTCACTTACCTCATGCCTGTCCTTATATAATTCTCCCAGCATGCTTTTTAATTCGGCAGCAAAAGTAATTAAAGATTTTAATAATTGGCTGGGTCTGCCAGAGGAATCAGTTGCTGTCTTCCTGACTGATAAATTCTTCGAGTTTATTCACCATGTCAACTGAACCTGTGAAAAAGGGAACCCGCTGATGAATTGCAGAGGGAACAATTTCCAGGATCCGGTTTCCTTTTCCGTCGGTAGCTTTTCCACCAGCCTGCTCTGCCAGAAATGCTATTGGATTACATTCGTATAACAGGCGTAATTTACCACCGGGCTGATCATCTGTTGATGGGTACATATATATTCCGCCTTTTAATAAATTGCGGTGAAAATCAGCGACCAGCGAACCAATATATCTTCCGCTGCAGGGTTTTTTCCCATCATGACTTTTGCAATAATCAATATAGCGTTGTATTCCGGGGGAGAAATAATTGTAGTTGCCTTCATTTACAGAATAGATTGATCCATTGGAAGGTGTAATCATTTTATAATGAGAAAGACAGTATTCTCCAATTGAAGGATCAAGGGTGAAGCCTGTAACGCCAAGTCCGGTGGTGTAAACCAGCATTGTCGAAGATCCATATATGACATATCCGGCAGCAACCTGTTTGGATCCGGGTTGCAGAATGTCTGTATCATCAGGGAGACTGCCGATTGGAGTTATTCTCCTGTAGATAGAAAATATTGTACCGATAGAAACATTTACATCAATATTGGATGATCCATCAAGGGGATCTATACAAACTATATATTTCCCTTCCTTGGTAAACGTATTGTCAAAGGTTATGATATCATGGTTTTCCTCTGATGCAAGTCCGCAAACCTCACCACTGGAGGTCAGAATTTTGATAAACTGATCATTGGCAAATTCATCCAGTTTTTTCACATCTTCACCCTGAATATTTACCCTGCCCGTTTCACCAAGGATTTCAGCCAGACCAGCCATATTGACTTCACGGTTGACTATTTTGGAAGCCAGACCAATATGATTCAAAAGCCTTGTGAGGTCTCCCTTTGCATAAGGAAAAGCAGTTTGCTGAGTGGTAATAAATTCATTCAGCATTTGAGCTTTGTAGTATTTAGCCATGGTTTTTATTTTTTTTGTAACAGTTTTTTGGCAATTTTGATGCTCGATTCACATTAGTAAAGTTAAGGATTATAAATCCCATTCAAGAAAGATGCTGGTTTTTAAGTTTGGCGGGGCTTCTGTAAAGAATGCCGAAGCAGTAAAAAATATAGTTAAAATATTAAAACTCTATAAAGAGAAGCTCGTGGTGGTTATTTCTGCCATGGCCAAGACGACCAATGCACTGGAAGGACTAATGTCAAAATATTTCAATGCAGAGGAAGGAACCGCAGAGGCCTTGAAACAAATTTCAGATTTTCATTATGAGATTGTAGAGGAATTATTTCCACAAAAGGACCATAAAATCTATAAAGAGCTTTCCAAATTACTGGAAGGGCTGCAAAACAGGATATCTCAGCCCCCAAGTTTGAATTACGATTATGATTATGATCAGATTGTTTCATATGGGGAACTTCTGTCAACAACCATCGTTGCAGCTTATCTTCAGGATGAGGGTATAAGGGCCAGATGGATGGATGTCCGTTTATCCCTTAAGTCGGATGACACATACCGGGAAGGAAGGATAAACTGGGAATTATCGACTGATATGGTTCAAAAGAATTTTGTTTTTTCTGATGATGATATCCTGATTACACAGGGTTTCCTGGCATCTACGGTAAATAATCAGACCACAACCCTTGGGAGGGAAGGTTCCGATTATACAGCTGCCATACTTGCATATATTCTGGAAGCAGAAAAAGTTGTTATCTGGAAGGATGTGCCCGGAGTTTTAAATGCAGATCCAAAATGGTTTGATGAAACAGAATTGCTTAGTCATCTCTCATACCGTGACGCTATCGAGCTGGCCTATTACGGAGCCAGTGTTATACATCCCAAGACAATTCAGCCACTAAAACAAAAAGGAATAAACCTGCAGGTTAAATCCTTTCTGAATCCGGAAAAGGAAGGGACCCTGGTAGCGGATAAGGATTACGATAAACTTATCCCTTCATTCATTTTTAAAATGGATCAGGTCCTCATATTCATTTCGCCGCGCGACTTTTCTTTTATTGCGGAGGATAATCTTGCTCTTATCCTTGAAAAGTTTGCGAAAAATGGCTTCCGGATTAACCTTATGCAGAATTCTGCGGTAAGCTTTATGGTTTGCGTGAATAATGACCAGTCGAGACTTCCGAGAGTCGTCAGAGAGCTTGAGGAATACTTCCAGATTAGCTGGGAAAACAGCCTGGAACTAATCACAATCCGCTATTATGATGAAGAAACCATTGCCCGGGTATTGGTGAATAAGGAGAAAATTCTTGAACAAAGGAGCAAAGAGACGATTCAAATGGTGGTAAAAGATTTGGGGCCAGGGGTTTAATTTCTGGTTTTAGAAGGGATTTATCAGCTCCGATTTGCTTATTTCAGCAATTTCCGCATTTAAAAACTCCGCAGCAACCGACACAATAAAATCTTTTGTGCCTGCAGCTTTGTAAGGTAAAATAAACCAGTCTTCTTCATATGTAAAGGATTCTCCGGGTTTCAGTATTGCTTCGGGGGAAACGGGTTCCATCTCAGCAAAACTTTTATGGTTGGTATAAAAGATGTTTGTAAGTCTGAACAATTCAGAATATTTCATTTCGGAAAACCATTTGTACTTTTTAACGAACAACAGGCCTTCAATTCCATAAGCCATCCATCCTGCCCTGGAGTCAAGCCCGTATTTCTGATTTGCTGAGTTTTCCGGGATAAGACTAAAAAAGGAATCACCGATTATAACTCCCTTATCATCGGGATCTGCTGCGAAAGTGTCAGGGTTGCCCCAGATATACCGTCCCCATTTTTGGGGCAATTTACTTTCCGGATTCAGAGGGATAAAGAATTTGCCACCCAGCTTAACAAGGGTTCTTCCCCAGAAAAACCAGGAAGTACTTCTCGGGGAAATATTTTTCATCTTTTGTATGATCCTGAGTCGGGGATGTTTAGGGTCGGGGATGAATATCCGTTCTGACTGTATCCCCAGTTTGAGGTCGGGGAGGCTTTTTATTTTCAGGCTGTCGTTTATGCCGGCTTCAGCCTTCCATGGGCCCATCCATGTAATTTCGTGAATATCGCGTGTTACAAGCTCCTGTCCATAATCGAATCGCCCGCCATCGGGATCAAAGCCTTCTTTCCTGTAATCCTGAAGAAGCTTTCCGTCCTGAGCCGGATTCTCATAAATAACATTAAAGCCATCCCTTTCAAAAACCATAATCCGCCCGCCTGCTGATGCATTGATAAGAACTTTCAGATGGGAATTTTCAAGCTGGTAGCAATCTTCCCAGCCTCGATAGATGGTTTTCATGGTGGAGCTTATCTACAGACACAAAGCATCGTTCAATGCAATTATTGCCTCTTTATAGTTTTCCCTGTTAATCACAAACTGTATGTTTATCTGGCTAAGCGATTGTGACATGGCCGCAATATTAATGTTTCTGCCTGCAAGAGCAGCAGTGGCCCTTGCAATGACACCCGGTTTGCTGATGGAAGTTCCAAGACCGCAGATAAGGGAACAGGGCAGGACAGTTATTTTACTGTACTTGCTTTTTAATTCCGACGCAAGTTCTTCCTTATAGTCTTTTTCCCAGATAACCTGGGTGATACTGTTTGCATTGGTAGCCTTAAGGATATAACTTACTTTATGTCTCTGGTAGATTTCCATAATACCAAGGTCAAACCCCACCTGTCCGACCATTAAGGGATCATGAACCTCAATGGCGATAACCTTATCGGTTCCGGTGATTATCTGCACCCTGCCATCTTCCGAAATGAAATCTTTGGAAATAAGGGTTCCCGGATGATCAGGCTGAAAAGTGTTCTTCAACCGGATATTAATACCTGCAACCTCCAGTGGTTTTGATGCTTTGGGGTGGATGGCTTCCATCCCCACATCGGCCAGCTGGTCGGCAACATTGTAATTGGTATGACCCACGGGAACAGATTTATCAACTCCCACAATATTTGGATCGGCAGAAGAAAGGTGAAATTCTTTATGGATCACTGCTTCATCTGCTTTCACGGCAACCGCTATCTTACTGAAAGTAACCTCAGAATATCCACGGTCGAATTCCCTCATGATTCCTTCAGTTCCCTTTGTGTAGCCGGTGGCTACAGGCAGAACTTTTGTGAAATCTATATTTTTAAAGGCTAACTGGATTCTCTCATCAATGGTAAGGAATTCAGGATCGTTGAAACCGCATAAATCGATAAACAAGCTCTTTACGCCATTATTTTCGAGAATATTAACGGAATTGAAGGCAGAATGTGCTTCGCCGATGCTTGACAAAATTTCGCGTGCTGCCAGCAGAATATTGGTTTTATTCACATAACCGGTAGCAAGCACGGCAGCCAGACTCTTCAGATAATTTTTTGCCTGACATATACGATCGGTAATGAAATCATCGGCTTTTTTCAGGTCAAGGCCTATGGATTCCATTCCGGCATTAATTTCCACGAGTTTCAGAAGCAGGTCGTCAAGAGCTTCAAGGTAACTTTCCCTCTTTTCAAATTTTGAATATATCCCGGGAGTTCCGTTCTTTTTATGTTCAAGCAGCCAGTTAGTAACATTATTATATGCTGAGACAACCAGAATGCGATTATAATAATCTCCCTTTTCCCGATTCCCAAGGACAATATTTTTAAGGACTTCATCAAAGCGCGACATGGAGGTGCCGCCTATTTTCTCTACAGTGAGCATAATGGAATTATATTGTTTTGGGAAACAAAAGTAAGCAGAAATATTAAAATGCTTTCGGATTTTTCTGAAATGAGAAAAAAAACTTAGAGATTGAAATATTTCGTATTGATTTCCTAAGCAAATAAGAGTTGGACTCAACTCTGAGGTTTAGGGTAGAATATTGATAAAAATCGAAAATTTGGTAATCCGGCAATTCAATTTTGCCAGGAATTTAATAGAAAACCCCCACCAGCCAAAGGTAAACGGCGCGCGTAACTCCGTACCCCCAATCTCCCCATCCTACCGGTTAAACTTCAAAGCCATGGAATGAATCCCATTCTCCACCACCTCACCAAATTGGTAAACAATTTTACCATTTACAAAGGTGGTATCAATTTTATGGTGCATTATTTCACCTTCAAGGGGCGACCAATGACATTTATAGAGAAGATTGGAAATTGTGATCTCGAAAGATTTATTGGGATCAACCAGAACCAGATCGGCATAATATCCCTCGCGAATATAACCTCTCCGGTCGATTGAAAATAGTTCGGCAGGGGCATGACACATTTTATGAACGACCCTTTCAATGGTAAAGACACCCCGTTTAACAAATTCGAGCATGGCTAGAAGGCTGTGCTGCACCATGGGACCTCCGGATGGCGCCTGGAAATATCGGTTTGATTTCTCAATGAGGGTATGGGGAGCATGATCGGTGGCAATAACATCGATACGGTCGTCGATGACAGCATCAATCAGTCCAAGTCTGTCTTTTTCAGTTTTTATGGCAGGGTTCCATTTAATCAGAGTATCCCTGCTTTCATAGTAGGTATCGTTAAACCAAAGGTGATGTATACATCCCTCAGCTGTAATTTTTTTTGAGTTTACCGGGCCTTTTTCAAATAAGGATAATTCGCGGGCTGTAGATATATGCAGCACATGCAGCTTGGAATTGTATCTGTTTGCCAGTTCAACTGCGAATGAGGAAGAGATATAGCATGCTTCTTCTGAGCGCAGAAGGGGGTGGCAGCTCATAGGTATATCCTCACCGTATTTATGCTTACACATAGCGATATTGTTCCTGATGGTAGTTTCATCTTCGCAATGAGTAGCTATAAGCACGGGCGATTCGGCAAATATTTTTTCAAGGCTCTCGCGTTTATCAACGAGCATATTACCGGTAGAAGCCCCCATAAACACTTTTACCCCGGGAGTATGAACCGGATCAACTTTATGAATTTCGGAAATATTATCGTTGGTGGCTCCAAAGTAGAAAGCGTAGTTTGCCGCTGATTTGCCGGCAGCCAGTTCGTATTTCTCATTCAGTGCCTTAATGCTAATAGTCTGGGGATGTGTATTTGGCATTTCCATGTAGGATGTCACTCCTCCGGCAATGGCAGCGCGTGACTCAGTATAGATATCTCCCTTGTGTGTAAAGCCTGGTTCACGAAAGTGCACCTGGTCATCAATAACTCCCGGCAGCAGAAGTTTACCTTCACCATTAATAATGCATGTATCCCTGTCAACAGGAATTTCATTTTCAGAAACTCGGGAGATAAACTCACCATCAATTAGGACATTCCCTGTAAAGGTCCGTCCCTCATTGGTGATGCTTACATTTTTAATCAGGATTTTAGACATAGTCAGGTGGTTCTTTTGTAGGATCTGAAAAAGCTCATGAGCTTCATCTTGACCACGCCCCATATGGCTTCAGAGACGATTCCTCCGTTCATTTTTGAGGAGCCTTCCTTTCTTTCAGTGAAAATAATAGGTACTTCAAGAATGTGGAATCCATATTTCCAGGTGGTAAACTTCATTTCGATCTGGAATGCATATCCCTTAAAGCGGATTTTATCCAGATTAATGGTTTCAAGAACCTTGCGGGAATAGCAAACAAATCCCGCTGTAGCATCCCTAACAGGCATGCGGGTGATAAACCGTACGTAAACAGATGCGAAGTATGAAATAAGTACGCGTCCCATAGGCCAGTTAACAACGTTGACCCCGGAAATATATCGGGAACCTATTGACATGTCGGCGCCAACGTGGTGACAGGCATTATGAAGGAGTATCAGGTCTTCAGGATTATGGGAGAAGTCGGCATCCATTTCAAATATATACTGGTAGGAATGTTCCAGTGCCCATTTAAACCCCTGGATATAGGCAGTTCCCAGTCCCAGTTTTCCGGTTCTTTCATATATATATAGTGTATCGGGGAAAGTCTCCTGAAGTTTCTTTACTATTTTAGCGGTTCCGTCGGGGGAGTTATCCTCGATAATAAGGATATCGAAAGGAGTTTCGAGGGAGAATACCTTACGGATAATCCTTTCGATATTTTCCTTCTCATTATAGGTAGGGATGATGACAAGGTTTTCGTGCACTGGTTTCAGAGTTTCATATTGTTTCTGCTAAGGTACGTTTTTTTCGAATATCTTATTGTCCGGGAAAGGTTAAAATAAGTGAATAGTGAGCAGGGAAAGCCTGCCTGGCCGGCAGGCAGACATTCACTCATTCTCTCATTCACCCATTTACTCTCCTTCTAACCAATTGATAGACAAGGGGCAAAAAATTTTTTTAAAATTTCTTCCAAAAAGATTTGGTAAGTCTAAAAAGGCCTTCTATATTTGCAGCCCCAAACACGGGAAAAGTTCTTATAAAATGTCAGGATTAAATGGTGCAAAAAATAAATGAAAATTTATTTGCAGAAGTAAAAATAAATCTTTTACCTTTGCACCCGCTTTAAACGAAAGTACATTCTTTGACAAAGGTGACAGAAAAATAAAAATGCAATATTTTTTTAAAAAGATTTGCAGGATTTAAAAAAGGAGTTACCTTTGCATCCGCTTTAAGAAAAAGCAGGTTCTTTAGAAGTAAAAAAATTACAATATAGATTGTATAGTAAGTAAAGTTTACTAACTTTGCAATCCGAAAAATTTTGAACTAATCGTTCTTTGAAAATATTGAAAAGGTAAAAAGGTCAAATGCAACTGAAAATTCTTTTTTAGGTAATAATGTAATGGATCTTGAGCAACTCAACTTTTTATAATTACAATGAAGAGTTTGATCCTGGCTCAGGATGAACGCTAGCGGCAGGCCTAACACATGCAAGTCGAGGGGTAACAGGTTTAGCAATAAACGCTGACGACCGGCGCACGGGTGAGTATCGCGTTTGCAACCTACCTTTAACTGGGGCATAGCCCGGAGAAATTCGGATTAATACCCCATAATATAATAAAGAGGCATCTCTTTATTATTAAAGCTCCGGCGGTTAAAGATGGGCATGCGTGACATTAGCTTGTTGGTGAGGTAACGGCTCACCAAGGCAACGATGTCTAGGGGTTCTGAGAGGATGATCCCCCACACTGGTACTGAGACACGGACCAGACTCCTACGGGAGGCAGCAGTGAGGAATATTGGGCAATGGGCGCAAGCCTGACCCAGCCATGCCGCGTGCAGGATGACGGCGCTATGCGTTGTAAACTGCTTTTGTACAGGAAGAAACCCATCTACGTGTAGGTGGTTGACGGTACTGTCAGAATAAGCATCGGCTAACTCCGTGCCAGCAGCCGCGGTAATACGGAGGATGCAAGCGTTATCCGGATTCATTGGGTTTAAAGGGTGCGCAGGTGGGCTTGTAAGTCAGTGGTGAAATGCTGCCGCTTAACGGTAGAACTGCCATTGATACTGCAAGTCTTGAATATGGTTGAGGTAGGCGGAATGTGTTGTGTAGCGGTGAAATGCATAGATATGACACAGAACGCCGATTGCGAAGGCAGCTTACTAAGCCATAATTGACGCTGAGGCACGAAAGCGTGGGGAGCGAACAGGATTAGATACCCTGGTAGTCCACGCCGTAAACTATGATCACTCGCTGTTGGCGATACATAGTCAGCGGCTGAGCGAAAGCATTAAGTGATCCACCTGGGGAGTACGATCGCAAGGTTGAAACTCAAAGGAATTGACGGGGGCCCGCACAAGCGGAGGAACATGTGGTTTAATTCGATGATACGCGAGGAACCTTACCTGGGCTTAAATGTAGAGCGACAGACTGGGAAACTGGTCCTTCTTCGGACGATCTACAAGGTGCTGCATGGTTGTCGTCAGCTCGTGCCGTGAGGTGTCGGGTTAAGTCCCATAACGAGCGCAACCCCTATCGTTAGTTGCCAGCAAGTAATGTTGGGGACTCTAACGAAACTGCCGGTGTCAAACCGGAGGAAGGTGGGGATGACGTCAAATCAGCACGGCCCTTATGTCCAGGGCGACACACGTGTTACAATGGCCGGTACAGAGGGCAGCTATGCCGCGAGGCAATGCAAATCTCAAAAACCGGTCTCAGTTCGGATCGAAGTCTGCAACTCGACTTCGTGAAGCTGGATTCGCTAGTAATCGCGCATCAGCCATGGCGCGGTGAATACGTTCCCGGGCCTTGTACACACCGCCCGTCAAGCCATGGAAGTTGGGGGTACCTGAAGTCCGTAACCGCAAGGAGCGGCCTAGGGTAAAACTAGTAACTGGGGCTAAGTCGTAACAAGGTAGCCGTACCGGAAGGTGTGGCTGGAACACCTCCTTTCTAGAGAAAGATTCATTACTTATTAATTGCTTGACCTTTTTCCTTTTCTTTTTTATAAAATCTTGCAAAAAGTTGGGTATCGCCCTTCCCTTGCACTGATTAATTCCCAAGCTCAGATCGATTGAGCTCCTGTCATTTTATGGCGGGGAATCAATACTGATGTAACCGGAATGAGCAGGGATACTAAACAGTCTCGTAGCTCAGTTGGTTAGAGCGCTACACTGATAATGTAGAGGTCCCCAGTTCAACTCTGGGCGGGACTACTGTGATCACCGTAGCTTAAGCGAAGGTGATCTCTTAATCTCATGAATGCATTATCAATCAGTTCTTTAATCTAAGTTACAATTTCCTCCTTCGCTAAAACTTCGGAGGATAAAGGGGAATTAGCTCAGTTGGCTAGAGCATCACGCTTCAGCGTGAGGGTCAAAGGTTCGACTGACAACCAAAAAAATTGGGGAATTAGCTCAGTTGGCTAGAGCATCACGCTTCAGCGTGAGGGTCAAAGGTTCGACTGACAACCAAAAAAATTGGGGAATTAGCTCAGTTGGCTAGAGCATCACGCTTCAGCGTGAGGGTCAAAGGTTCGACTGACAACCAAAAAAATTGGGGAATTAGCTCAGTTGGCTAGAGCATCACGCTTCAGCGTGAGGGTCAAAGGTTCGACTGACAACCAAAAAAATTGGGGAATTAGCTCAGTTGGCTAGAGCACCTGCCTTGCACGCAGGGGGTCAAGGGTTCGACTCCCTTATTCTCCACAGAATACAATGTTTTGGTGATAGAGAATAAGTTCTTTTTAATAACAAGTGGAAATTAGCCTAAAGGCCAGAGCATCACGCAAAGGCGTGAGGGTCAAGGGTTCTCCCGATGTACATCGGGATTATTCTCCACAGATTTTATAAATATTTTCGTTCTTTTTATACTGAATTTTGAAAATTAGCTCAATGGAAGAGCATCCTGATACTTATCGGGAAGACAACGGTTCGATTCCGGCTATTTTTACTAACCCGCCATTGGTGGGAAAGTTCTTTGACATGTTGGTAGAGTAATTAATTTTTTAATTTGTAAATTCATTAAAGAAAGTAAATAAGGGCGTATGGTGGATGCCTTGGCTCTCAAAGACGATGAAGGACGTGATAAGCTGCGATAAGCTGCGGGGAGGTGCAAATAACTGCTTGATCCGCGGATTTCCGAATGGGGAAACCCATCACGCTGAAGGCGTGATATCCCGCTTGCGGGAAGTAAACCCAGGGAACTGAAACATCTAAGTACCTGGAGGAAGAGAAAACAAATAGTGATTCCCTGAGTAGTGGCGATCGAAAGGGGAAGAGCCCAAACCATGATTGTTTAGGCAATTATGGGGTTGTAGGACTACGATGTGAACTGTATAAATGAAGTGGAATTTTCTGGAAAGTTAAACCATAGAGGGTGATAGTCCCTTACACGTAAATTTATACAGGTCTAGTAGTATCCTGAGTAGCACGGAACACGTGAAATTCTGTGTGAATCTGCCGGGACCATCCGGTAAGGCTAAATACTAATGAGAGACCGATAGCGAACTAGTACTGTGAAGGAAAGGTGAAAAGCACCTCGAACAGAGGAGTGAAATAGTCCCTGAAACCATGCGCCTACAAACGGTCGGAGTCCCGATGTAAATCGGGATGACGGCGTGCCTTTTGCATAATGAGCCTACGAGTTACCCTCACTAGCAAGGTTAAGTACTTCAGGTACGTAGCCGAAGCGAAAGCAAGTCTGAATAGGGCGTCTAGTTAGTGGGGGTAGACGCGAAACTTTGTGATCTACCCATGGTCAGGTTGAAGGTCCGGTAACACGGACTGGAGGACCGAACTAGTAAACGTTGAAAAGTTTTTGGATGAACTGTGGGTAGGGGTGAAAGGCTAATCAAACTGAGAGATAGCTCGTACTCCCCGAAATGCATTTAGGTGCAGCCTCGAGTATAAGTGTCATAGAGGTAGAGCTACTGATAAGGCTAGAGGGCTTCACCGCCTATCAACCCTTGATAAACTCCGAATGCTATGACATGTTCCTCGGGAGTGAGGCGTTGGGTGCTAAGGTCCAGCGCCGAGAGGGAAACAACCCAGACCATCAGCTAAGGTCCCTAAATATATGCTAAGTTGATCAAACGAAGTGCGACTGCACTGACAGCTAGGATGTTGGCTTGGAAGCAGCCATTCATTCAAAGAGTGCGTAACAGCTCACTAGTCGAGCGGTTGTGCGTGGATAATGATCGGGCATCAAGCATATTACCGAAGCTATGGACTTCATGTGTAAACATGAATTGGTAGGGGAGCATTCCAGCCGCGTTGAAGGTGTACTGCGAGGTATGCTGGAGCAACTGGAAAAGAAAATGTAGGCATAAGTAACGACAATCCAGGTGAGAAACCTGGACGCCGATAGACTAAGGTTTCCTGATCAACGCTAATCGGATCAGGGTTAGTCGGGTCCTAAGGTGAAGCCGAACGGCGTAATCGATGGACAACTGGTTAATATTCCAGTACTACTTTATATTGCGATGGGGTGACGAAGACGTGATAGTCTCGCGTACTGACGGAATAGTACGTTAAAGGTTGTAGGTTTAGGGATTTGTTAATAGCTTATCCCTGCCGAAACTGATAGTACCGCAAGTCTTCGGATGAGCGGATAGTAGACGTAAACAAGCTTCCAAGAAAACCCTCTAAGCTTCAGATATAAAGTACCCGTACCGCAAACCGACACAGGTAGTCAAGGAGAGTATCCTGAGGCGCTCGAGTGAATCATGGTTAAGGAACTAGGCAAAATAGACCTGTAACTTCGGAAGAAAGGTCTCCCCGATTTATCGGGGACGCAGTGAAATGGCCCAGGCGACTGTTTATCAAAAACACAAGGCTTTGCTAAATCGAAAGATGATGTATAAGGCCTGACACCTGCCCGGTGCTGGAAGGTTAAAAGGGGGGGTTAGACGCAAGTCGAAGCTCTGAATTGAAGCCCCAGTAAACGGCGGCCGTAACTATAACGGTCCTAAGGTAGCGAAATTCCTTGTCGGGTAAGTTCCGACCTGCACGAATGGTGTAACGATCTGGGCACTGTCTCAGCCATGAGCTCGGTGAAATTGTAGTTCCGGTGAAGATGCCGGATACCCGCAACGGGACGGAAAGACCCCGTGAACCTTTACTATAGCTTAACATTGATTTTGGGTAAGTGATGTGTAGGATAGGTGGGAGACTTTGAAGCGGCCTCGCTAGGGGTCGTGGAGTCAACGTTGAAATACCACCCTTCACTTATTTGGAGTCTAATCCCGCTCAGCGGGAGACATTGTTTGGTGGGTAGTTTGACTGGGGTGGTCGCCTCCAAAAGCGTAACGGAGGCTTCTAAAGGTGCGCTCATGGCGATTGGTAACCGCCAGCAGAGCATAATGGTATAAGCGCGCTTGACTGTGAGACCGACGGGTCGATCAGGTAGGAAACTAGAGCATAGTGATCCGGTGGTTCCGTATGGAAGGGCCATCGCTCAAAGGATAAAAGGTACTCCGGGGATAACAGGCTGATCGCTCCCAAGAGCTCATATCGACGGAGCGGTTTGGCACCTCGATGTCGGCTCGTCACATCCTGGGGCTGGAGAAGGTCCCAAGGGTTGGGCTGTTCGCCCATTAAAGTGGCACGCGAGCTGGGTTCAGAACGTCGTGAGACAGTTCGGTCCCTATCTGTTGTGGGCGTTGGAAATTTGAGAGGATCTGATGCTAGTACGAGAGGACCGCATCGGACAGACCTCTAGTGTACCAGTTGTGGCGCCAGCTGCATCGCTGGGTAGCTACGTCTGGAAGAGATAAGCGCTGAAAGCATCTAAGCGCGAAGCTTACCTCAAGATGAGATTTCCTTTAAGGGCCGTTAAAGACTATGACGTTGATAGGTCACAGGTGTAAAGGCAGTAATGTCAAAGCCGAGTGATACTAATTGCCCGTAAACTTTCTTTATTACAAGTTAAAAAACTAATTCTCTGCCACATGTTAAAATATTAATCTGCCTTTGGCAGATAAACAGCTTTAGGTGACTATTGCAATGGGGTCCACCTCTTACCATTCCGAACAGAGAAGTTAAGCCCATTAGCGCCGATGGTACTGCAATTGTGGGAGAGTAGGTCGTCGCCAAATTTCCTGAGCCCCGAACTTTTGATCGGGGCTCTTTTTTTTATTATAAGTCCTGAGTAAATTGTCTATTACTTGTTAGCATCTTTGCTGAAAACCCTCTAAAATAACCCCTGCCTTTAACTAAATTTGCACAGTAAACAAGAAACCAGTGATGGCCTTCGTTCTGTGTGATACTATCCGAATACTTTACACCGGACCCTGGTTAGGCAAAACCTATGAGCAGATTCGCTTACATATTTCTTTTATTAACCATTTTCCCGTCTTACCGGCTCTTTGCCCAAAAAGCAGATAGTACCGCTATTATATCGGCGAAAGTTATTGATGAACTGTCTAAAAAAGCCGTCCCTGCTGATATCGATACCAGCTTCCTTAATACTCATTTTTATAATCCCGTTTACAGGGAAACCTTCTCCCCACAGTATAATGGAAACACAGGTTCCCCGTTCCAGAATAATATCTTCTCGAAGAGAAATAACCAGGATATATTCCTCTTTGCCAAACCATTTACAACATACTATCATACTCCCTATAAACGACTGCATTATAATACTCACCGTCCCTTTACCGAGATATCCTATGTAACAGCCGGAAACAGGGAAACAAGTGAACAGCTTATTTCTGCATTGCATACACAGAATATTAATAAATATACAAACGTTGGAGTAGATTATGACCTGATCGCTTCAAAGGGAATATACCTCCAGCAGGAGGTGAAAGCTAACCGGTTTACCTTCTTTGGAAGCTACGATAAGGATAATTACAGTATTTACGGCAATGTAAGCTCTAACCGTACTAAAGAACAGGAAAACGGCGGACTTGCAAATTTCCAGGAATTCATTGTTCACCCGGCAACAGATCCGGTTGCATACCAGATGTCGCTCAGTAATGCAAGCTCAATGCTTAAAAACCTTACTGTATTCGCGACACAAAGTTACCGTTTTAAGAAATCCGTTTCCGATTCAATCAGCTTGCCGGCTGATTCATTGCAAACACTGAACGACAGCTTGTATATGCAGTCCGATAGCCTCACGGCTCTTAATGATACAACCACAAAAACTCAGAAATCCATGCCTGTTGTCAGGGAAAAATCCCTGCCCTTTATGATTAACCATACAATCCGATATGACCGATTTTCACGGGTGTATAACGATCAGGCGGTTTCTTCTGACACCATTCCCGGGTTCTATCAAAACAATTATTATAATCTCAATTCTGCGTATGATAGCGTATTTCAGCACGTGCTTGAAAATTCATTTCAGATTTCAGGTGACGAATATAAGTTCCTTCCCGGATTTATCCTGGGTATAAAACACCAGCTGGTGGCTTATAGCTATTTGTATCCCAGACCTACCAGCATAACCGTAAATTCAGTAATCATAGATACAATTTTACCCGGCGATTTTAAAACGAACTATAATAACCTTTCCCTCTATGCAATGCTCCTTTTTGAGTCAAAGTCAAAAATTACCTATCAGGGAAAAATAGAATATTTCTTTGCCGGATACAGGCAAAATGACATCATGGCAGACTTTAAGCTGAATTATAAACTAAATAAAAAAGGGGATAAGATCTCTGCTTTTGGTAAATTTTACGTCACTGAACCCGATTTCTTTCTTAAACAGTACTATTCATCACACTTTCAGTGGAATAACACTTTTCCAAAATCCAGTACCACCTCCGCTTTTGCTTCCTACACATCCGGAAATGGCACAGTTTATGCAGAGGGGGGGCTGACCTTACTGGGTAATTATATTTACCTGGATAATATGGCAATACCTGCGAAAGCAGATAATACTATACTTGTAACATCCTTCATGCTGGAAAAAACATTTAAGTGGGGAGGATTTAACCACATACATAAATTAATTATTCAGAAAGCGACCAATGAAGCAGTGCTTCAAATCCCTCTCCTGGCTTATGGAAACACAAGCTACTACGAAAACGCCTTTTTTAAAGGCGCTTTAAAATTTCAAATAGGATTTGATTTTTATGTCAACTCCGGTTATTTTGCCGATGCCTGGATGCCAGCCACCGGAATGTTCTATCGACAGGATATTGCACGAATTGGTGAATATCCCTTTTTAGATGGATTCTTTAACTGGAAAATTAAAAGAACGAGATTCTTTCTTAAATATACCAACTCACTTGCCGGTATTGCCGGATACAACTACTTTACTACTTACGGATATCCTATGAACCCCGGATCTTTGAAATTCGGATTGACCTGGACATTCTATGACTAAAAAAATCATTTAAACAAATTGAAGATTTTCTTGTTAATGCTCGAGTTACCATGTGACATAGTAACAAAGCTAAATGTAATTATATGAGACGTTTAAGACATTTTATTATTTTATTGTTGATTTTAATTCTTCCGGCCCTGTATTCCAGTAAAACAGTGGAAAACAACCCGAAAATTATGGCAGCTCAGGCTATCGACCTGCCACAGATCAGGGAGAAAGGAAGATTATCCGTAGTTACCGACTTTAATTCGATCAATTATTTTATCTATAAAGGACAACCAATGGGTTTTCAGTATGAATTACTCAATGAACTGGCCAAAGACCTTGATATTGAACTTGATCTTAAGGTAAGCAACAACCTCGCTGCGAACTTTGAAAGTCTGGTAACGGGCGACTATGATCTTATTGCATCCAACCTTACCATTACCAACGCTCGTAAGGAACTGGTCGATTTTACCACTCCCTACAGCCAGACATCTCAGGTTTTGGTGCAAAGAAGTCTGGATCCCAAAAACCCGGCCCTGCAGACAATGGTTCGTAATCCTATCGATCTTGCCGGAAAGACAATTTATGTTCATCAGAATTCATCCTATTCTGCAAGACTTCAAAACCTTGAGGAAGAGATTGGTGAGGACATTGTTATTATTGAGGTTCCGGCTGAAACAGAACAGCTGATTAAAATGGTGGCTAATGGTGAGATCATGTACACCATTTCCGACCAGAATATTGCCAGCGTTAATAAATCCTATTATCCGAATATCGATATCGAAACAGCTGTTTCTTTTCCTCAGAATCAGGCCTGGGCAGTGAGAAAAGGATCTGTTCAGCTTAAGAAAGCCATAAATGACTGGATGGAGAATTTCAGTAAAACGGCTAAATATGCAGTAATTTACAATAAATACTTCAACAGTGAAAGGTCTGCCCTAATTGTAAAAAGTGATTACTATTATCCTGAAACTGGCAAGATATCCCGGTTTGATGAAATTATTAAAAGGGAATCTGCTAAAATAGGATGGGACTGGAGACTTGTGGCTTCTATGATTTACCAGGAGTCGAGATTTAACCCGAATGTAACCTCATGGGCTGGAGCTTTTGGAATAATGCAGCTTATGCCCGGTACCGCAAAGAGATATGGTGTAAGCAAAAAATCTTCACCCGAATCTCAGATTGTTGCCGGAGTTAAACTGATCAAATGGCTCGATGATCGTTTTATTGATGAGGTACCCGATGATCATGAAAGGGCGAAATTTGTTCTTGCAGCCTACAATATCGGTTATGGACACGTAAGAGATGCCATTAATCTGACTTCAAAATATGGCGGAAATCCTTCATTATGGGATAACAACGTGGAAACCTATCTGCTGAAAAAATCAGACCCTGCCTACTACAAAGACCCGGTGGTAAGAAGCGGGTATTGCCGTGGTAATGAAACTCAGAAATATGTTAAGGATATCATTTACCGCTACGACCACTACCTGAATATGGATGGTGTGGAAATTGCCCTGAATTCGAAATAACTGCTAAAAATTCGCTGAGAATCATCGCGGTTGCTCCCCAGATAATATTTCCGTTTACGCGATAAAAAGGGACCTCTGTTTCTGTCCCGTGAAGAATCCACTTTTCCCTTTCAACGGCTTCCGGATTTAATAAGTTCGGAAGCCCTGAGGGAATAAGGTATTCCACCTCCCTTTCATCTGTTTTAAATTCCGGATAATTCCTGGTATAACCCACAACAGGTTGCACTATCATGTTGCTTACAGGAATGCTCAGGGGTGTAAGAAGGCCAAGAATATCCTCAGCGAATATCCTTAGTCCTATTTCCTCCTCAGTTTCCCTTATGGCTGTAGCGATAAGATCCCTGTCAACTTCTTCATATACTCCCCCTGGAAAACTAACCTGCCCGCCATGTGGGCCATTGTAATCAGGTCTTTTAATAAAAACGGTCTGCAGTTCATCCTCTTTGGGAAACAGGCATATCATAACAGCAGCTTTGCGTTTTTCATTTGAATGAGGAAGTCTCCCTCGAAATTCAGGTGACATGAGATATTGCTGGTGTTCGCCCGGCAAAGGTTTACTCAGCTCTTTTCTGACAGCATTTATTATGACTTCGAAATTCATAAAGGGAATATATTCACAAACTCTGTTTCTCTCGAATTTTCAATTATTACTTAAACCTTATTGACTCAGCCGGGGAGATCCGGCTTATAAGCATTGATGGCAGCAAAAGAAATATCAGGATCGCAAGCATGGTTCCCAGGTTGAGCATCAAAATCCCTCCTAAATCCAGATGCACCGGCACACTCGTAAGATAATAAGATGAAGGATCCAGTTTAACCAGATTAAACTGCTTTTGAATCAGGCAAAGTCCAATCCCCAGAATATTCCCCCAGAATAAGCCCTTAAATATCAGGTAGGCCGACTGGTACAGGAAAATCCGACGTATATTTTTATTTGCATAGCCCAGGGCTTTCAATATTCCAATCATATTGGTCCGGTCCAGAATTATTATCAAAAGACCTGAAATCATATTAATACCTGCCACAATAAGCATCAGGATTATAATCACCATAACGTTTATGTCCTGCAGATTCAGCCAGTCGAAAATCTGGGGATATTTTTCCACAATATTCAGAACTTTCAGCCTTGAGCCATCGTCGAAGAATGATGTGGAAACAATTTCGTTTACTTCATCTGTTATTCTGTCCAACTCATTAAAGTCATCCACCATCATCTCCAGACCGCTCACCTGGTTTTCATCCCATGAAGATAATCGCTGAATATGCCTTATATCAACAATGGCAAAGGTCTCATCGAACTCCTGCAGGCTGGTTTCATAAATCCCGGAAACAGTGAACTTTCTGAATCGCGGGGTATCCTGGATAAACCACATCTGGAAACTGTCGCCGGCTTTTAGTTTTAGTTTTCTCGACAGGAAAGAAGAAATAACAATGCTGTTGGAAAGGGTGTCGCCATGCATCCTGAAGGAACTCCCTTCAATCATGGACTTATCAAAAAAGCTCCAGTCATAGTCGTTTCCCACACCCTTTAATACCAGGCCCTGTATGTCGGTTGGTGTCTTCACAATTCCGGCTTTCAATCCAAAAACATGTATATGATTGATGCCTTTTATTTCTTTTATCCTTGGAAGAAATTCCGGTGTAGCGTCAATGGGGGAGGTTTCAAAAGATACGTTTGAATCATAATTCAGTATCTGGATATGAGATCCAAATCCAATCACTTTATTTCTGATTTCCAGCTTAAAACCTGTAACAATTGAGATGGCAACCAGCATTACAGCAAGTCCAAGAGCAATTCCGAAAACAGCAATTCCCATAATGGTGCCGGGAAAGCGCTTCCGGTTTACCTTTCTGCTGTTTAATCGTCTGGCAATAAATAACTCGGTATTCAATGCTCGTGGTTTTGTGATGTCCTCAAAAGTAATAAATTCGCGGGTAAAGCAAGGCAGTTTCTTAAAATCAAAGTTGTTTTTGAAAGCGGGATATGATCTGCAATTTCAAAAATTTCCTTTCACTGCAGCATGATTTTTCTCCCTACTGAAAGTTTTATTTTGTACATTGTCATACAAATTTTCCCTTATGTACAGGAGTATTTTTCTGATCCTGATTTTTGTTTCCCTGACTAATTGCTCAGGGGGAATGAATGCTGAAAATAAACTTTTGTGTGGAGCTGATCAAACTGAGCTTTACCTCCCGCTTCTAAAAAATAAAAGAGTGGGTATACTGGCAAATCCAACCAGCAGAATCAGTGATAAATACCTTGTTGATACTCTTTTGTCTCTTGGGGTAAACCTTAAAAAGATATTTGCAGCCGAGCATGGTTTCAGGGGAAATGTGGCTGATGGCATTGTGATAGATGATCAGACAGATAACCGCACCGGACTTCCCATCGTATCCCTCTACGGCAAAAACAAAAAACCTTCTCCGGAACAACTTGCAGATATCGACATTATAATTTTTGATGTACAGGATGTCGGGCTGCGATTTTATACCTTCATCTCTACTTTGCATTTGCTTATGGAAGCCTGTGCTGAAAATGGCAAAGAATTATTAGTGCTCGACCGGCCCAATCCCAACGGAAACTTCATTGATGGCCCAGTGCTGGACAGAAAGTTTGAATCTTTTATAGGGATGGATCCTATCCCGGTTGTCCATGGCATGACCATAGCTGAAGTGGCCCGTATGATTAACGGGGAAGGCTGGCTGAAGAACGGTGTAAGCTGCAAATTGTATTGGGTTCCCTGTAAAAATTATTTGCATACTGATTCCTACTCTCCCCCGGTACCTCCATCACCCAACCTCCCCAACCTTCAGGCCATTCGTTTATATCCGTCCCTGGCCTTTTTTGAAGGCACCATAGTAAGTGAGGGACGGGGCACTGACTTTCCTTTCCAGGTATTTGGCTATCCCGGATTCAAATCAGGCGAGTTCACTTTCACCCCGCAAACCATACCAGGCTTCGCAAATCATCCAAAATTTGAAAACCAGAAATGTTCTGGGACAGACCTCAGAAATTATAAACCACAGGATGGGAACTGGGACAGGATAAATCTCGAATGGCTTATTTTAGCCTATAATGACTATGAAGATAAGGAGCATTTTTTCAAACCTTATTTTGAAAAACTTGCCGGCACAGATCAGCTCAGAAGTGATATTCAGGAAGGGAAGAATGCTGAGGAAATAAGGGAAAGATGGAAACCAGGACTGGATGCCTTCAGGCAAATAAGAGTGAAATATTTGATTTATAAATGAATTAATAAATGTTTAGACCACGGAGACACGGAGAGAACGGAGGGTCACGGAGTATTTTTTTTGGGTTTCTGAATTTTTACAAGAATGAGTTTCTGAAAATATATTACTTAAACAGTTAACAATAAAAACCCCGACTAAATGAAGCATTTCATCAGTTTCCTCTTAATTGTTTCCATGGTATCCTGCCAACAGGAAATACCAGTGAATGAGCCTGCCATTATTCCATTGCCGGTTTCATTAAAACAAAATCCCGGGTCTTTCAGCCTGAATAAGAATACACGGATTGTTGCCAGTGCTGAAAGCATGCCTGCAGCTGAATTTCTCAGGGATTTTATTCAGAAAGGTACCGGTCTTGAGCTGAAAATCTCAGAAAAAGAAAAATCGAATGCGATAATATTTTCCCTTGTCGAACCCGGAAAGGATTCTGTTTCTGATCCGGAGGGCTATAGCTTAATATCCACCTCTAAAAAAGTCAGGATTACAGCCATTTCTCCTGCGGGTTTACTATACGGAGCACAGACACTCCGTCAGTTATTTCCGCCGGAAATTGAGGGTGCAGGACCTCATCCTGAAATACAATGGGCTGTACCACTGGTTGAAATTTATGATCAGCCGGCATTTCGCTGGAGGGGGATGATGCTTGACTGTGTCAGACATTTCTTTCCGGTATCGCATGTGAAACATCTGCTTGACCAGATAGCCGCCTTAAAGATGAACCATTTTCACTGGCATCTTGTGGATGATCAGGGCTGGAGAATTGAAATTCTAAAATATCCTGAATTAACCAAAACGTCGGCCTGGCGTGTTGACCGTGAGGATCTTCCATGGGGAGAAAGGCCTTCGCAGAAAGCCGGTGAAGAGGCAACTTACGGTGGATTCTATACCCAGGATGAAATACGGGAAGTGGTAGCATATGCAGCAAAACTGAATATTGAAATCATTCCGGAGATTGAAATGCCGGCCCATGTTTCTTGTGTTTTCGCTTCTTATCCGGAACTTTCCTGCACCGGAAAGAAAATTACTGTTCCTCCGGGAGGAGTGTGGCCCATTACAGATATTTACTGCGCCGGAAATGATTCCGTATTTGCTTTCCTCGAGAATGTGCTGAGCGAGGTAGCCGGATTATTCCCTTCAAAATATATTCATGTGGGAGGCGATGAAGCTACCAAGACAGAATGGAAAAAGTGCCCCAAATGTCAGGCCAGAATAAAAAAGGAAGGTCTGAAAAATGAACAGGAACTGCAAAGCTATTTTATGAGCCGGATTGAAAAATTCCTTAACTCAAAAGGGAAAAACCTGATCGGATGGGATGAGATTCTTGAGGGTGGGCTTGCCCCGCAGGCAACCGTTATGTCGTGGAGAGGTTTTGAAGGTGGAATAGAAGCTGCCGGAGCCGGACATGATGTAGTGATGTCGCCCACTTCCTATTGCTATTTCGATTATTATCAGGGCCCAAAGGAAAGCGAACCTCTCGCTATCGGTGGTTTCCTTCCACTGAGTAAAGTGTACCAGTTCAACCCGGTACCAGCAGAGTTAAAAGCTGAAAATATTAAACATATTCTGGGCGGACAGGCTAATCTGTGGACCGAATTTATTCCTACGCCTGAACACTCCGAATATATGCTTTTCCCCCGACTGGATGCCATGGCCGAAGATTTGTGGACTCCCCTGAAAAATAAAAATTACGATGATTTTCTGAAACGTCTGCAAATACAGTTTGAGCGCTATGATTTTGCAGGGGTGAATTACTCCAAAAATATATATTAAGCATGAGTCTATTACTTTTCCTTGCCTTTCAAATAATTTAGCAAAATGAAAACTCAAAAACCGACAGACACTAAACGTCTGCAGTCTCTGGATGCTTTACGTGGTTTCGATATGTTCTGGATTATGGGAGGTGAGCATATGTTCATTGCCCTGGCTGCTTTAACCGGATGGCCTGTTCTTACCTGGTGGGCCGGACAGCTCGATCACGTTGCATGGAATGGCTTTGCCTTTTATGATATGATATTTCCGCTCTTTTTGTTTATTGCCGGAATATCGTTTCCCTTTTCCTATGCAAAAAATTATAACGGGCCAGCCCGCAGGAAAGCTTTGTACTGGCATATTATCAGAAGAGGACTGACCCTTGTTTTGCTGGGAATCATTTATAATAATGCCATACGCTTTGACTTTGCAAATATGCGGTATGGCAGTGTGCTCGGGCATATCGGGCTGGCATGGATGTTTGCGGCTCTGATTTTTATTAATACAGGCATCAGGTTCCGTATTGCCTGGTTCGCCGGAATATTGCTCGTGTACTGGCTTCTTCTCATGTTTTTCCCGGCTCATGACCTGGGCGCTGTGGACCCCTATTCCATGGAAGGTAGTTTAACCGGCTACATCGACAGACTTTTGATGCCAGGAAAACTCTATCTGGGTGTTCATGATCCGGAGGGTATTCTGAGCACACTTCCGGCCGTTGGAACAGCCCTTCTGGGAATGCTTACAGGTCAGTATATTAAGTCTGACTATTTAAAGAATAATCTGATCCGGAAGGTCCTCTACATGATAGCTGCCGGGATTGCCCTCATAATTATTGGAAAGATTTGGGGACTTACCTTCCCGATAAATAAAAATCTCTGGACCAGTTCATTTGTTTGTTTCGTGGGAGGGATAAGCCTCTTGCTTTTTTCACTGTTTTATCTGGTGATAGATGTCTGGCACATCAGGTTCTGGACAAAATTCTTTATCGTGATAGGCATGAATTCCATTACAATTTATCTGGGAATGGCGATTTTCGATTTCCATCATACATCCAATTTTCTTTTCGGGGGATTGACGGAGCTTTTCCCTGCCAGCTGGTCGCATTTTCTGGAAGCATCCGGATATGTCGCCGTGGGTTGGATACTTTTGTACTTCCTTTACAAAAAGAAGATCTTTTTAAAGGTATGATATGAATAAAAAGACAAACTGACACTTCAAATGTGAATAACTGTCCGCTACCCCAGAAAAACAGAATTATTCAGAACAAACTAAAATCCTTTTACCACTCAAATAATTATGGGAAATATAAGCCGTCTGTTTTCCGGATTAAACAAATTTCATGTAAGGAATCAATCGATACCTTCAGGAGATCGGGTTCTTTCTGTGGATGCACTTCGTGGATTTGACATGTTCTGGATTATGGGAGGTGACATGATCTTCACAAGCCTTGATAATGTTTTTCATAACCGGATTTCCGCTTTCCTGAAGACCCAGATGGATCATGTTGAGTGGCTTGGATTTCATTTCTACGATATCATTATGCCTCTTTTTCTTTTTCTTGTGGGCATTTCACTGGTTTTTTCCACACGAAAGCGGATTAGCCGGGGAGAAAGTGATAAATCCCTGTGGAGGCACACCATCAGGCGATTCATAATTCTCTGGATTTTGGGAATGCTGATACAGGGAAACCTCCTGAGTTATGAACCTGATAAACTGCAATTATATTCTAACACACTGCAGGCAATTGCAAGTGGATACCTCATTTCTACTATTTTAATTCTTTACCTGCCGGTAAGGGGGCAGATACTGGCCACTGCCGGACTGATGGCGCTTTACTGGGGAATTGCCGTACTCATACCGGTGGGAGGGCCAACTGCCGGTGCTTTCGAAATGAATACAAATGTCCCGCTTGTTTTTGATCATATGATTCTGGGAAGATTTGATGACAAACTGCAGTACAGCTGGATAATATCGAGTCTTAATTTTGGTGCCACTACTATGTTGGGCGTTTTCTGCGGTTACCTTCTGCAATCGACCGCAGAAAAAATCAGGAAGTTTAAATATTTTATACTTCTGGGTTCTTCACTGATAATTCTTTCCCTTATTTTAAGCCCATGGCATCCGATTATTAAAAAGATATGGACAAGCAGCTTTGTATTGTTTTCCGGGGGAATATCTGTCTTACTGCTGGCGTTATTTTATTATCTCATCGATATTAAAAATCTCAAAACAGGAACCAGATGGATGATTATACTGGGGTCAAATGCTATTTTCGGATATGTGGCCTGGCACCTGTTTAATCCTTCTTTTATTGGCGTTGCGCAGGTTTTTGTCGACGGATTAAAGCCCTATATCGGAGACTGGTATTTACCAATGATTTTTTTCGGGGGATTTATGGTTCTCTTCATTTTAATGAGATATCTATTCATTAATAAAACCTTTATCAGGATATAGATTAATATAATTATGTATGATCTGGATATTTAAATGGAGATGGAGGGAATGCTTATTTATCAGCTTTTTACCATTTTAAATTTTAATATTCGTTTAAGCCTTTTCAGGCCACTGAATACTCAGCTTATTAAAAAATTTTCAATAATTTTAATTTTATAATGAACCTTCTCATCCATAATCAAATCCCATGAAATCAATATTCATATTTGTTTTGATACTTACACTTGCAGCTTGTGTATCTAAAGGCCCGGAAAAAAATGAAAACCCTAATGTAAGTTTTGATTCCCTGGCGCTCACTCCCCCAATGGGCTGGAACAGCTGGGACTGCCTCGGTTTAGACGCCACTGAGGATCAAATCAAAGCTGTAGCCGATTATATGGCGGAAAATCTGAAGCAATTCGGATGGGAATATGTGGTAATCGATGCCGGCTGGTATCATCCCAAAGATCTTATAACCGCCGAATGGCAGCGATTTCATCCAACACAAAATATGGACAATTATGGGAGACTCATCCCAGATACTGTTAAATACCCATCTTCTTCCGGAGGAAAGGGATTTGTTGCTCTTGCAGATTACATACATGGTAAAGGTCTTAAGTTCGGAATACATGTGATGCGGGGAATTCCATGGAATGCTGTCGCTGAAAACACACCAATTATGGGAACTGATTTTCACGCTGCCGATATCGCTAACCTTATGGACACCTGCGCCTGGTCGTTGATCATGAAAGGAGTGAACATGGATCAGCCTGGTGCACAGGATTATTATAATTCCGTGTATCAGATGTATGCCGATTGGGGAGTCGATTTTGTAAAGGTCGACGATATGTCCAGGCCCTATCATAAAAAAGAAATAGAAGGAGTGCACAATGCCATTATGAAAACAGGATATCCCATGGTATTAAGTTTATCGCCTGGGGAAACTCCGGTTTCAGAGTGGGATCATGTAGCTAAAAATGCTCATATGTGGCGAATCTCGGATGATTTCTGGGATGGCTGGATATATCTGAAGCGTCAGTTCAATCTCTGCAGTAAATGGGATTCCATACATATTCAGGGTCACTGGCCGGATGCCGATATGCTTCCGATCGGAAAGCTTCGCAAAACAGGAGGTGATGCATGGATTGCTTCACTTCTGGGCCTTACTATTCCTGAAGTTACTGATGAATACTCGCGATTCACCGATGCTGAGAAATACACCCTGTTCACACTGTATTCCATATTCCGCTCACCGCTTATGATCGGAGGATATCTGCCTGAAAACGATTCTGTAACATTTGATATTATTACCAACCCCGAAGTGATTGCTGTAAACCAGCATTCTGAAAATAACCATGAGCTTAGAAATGAAAATGGAAATGTAATCTGGATCGCTGATAAGCCGGGTACAAAAGCCAAATACATTGCTTTTTTCAATCTCAATGATGGTCCTCCTAAGGAAATATCAGTGAAATGGGAGGAAATCGGACTCACAGCTGAAGAAAATGTCCGTGACCTCTGGACCAGAAAAGACCTCGGAAAATTCAATTCAGAATTTACCGCCAAAGTTCAGGCCCACGGATGTGTTTTTGTAAAGATAGGGGAGTAAGAATAGGTGCAAGGTTTTTGAAGTTAGAAGTTAGAAGGCAGAAGGGAGCAAGATTATCTTATTCTCCTCGGGGCAGGTGGGGACTAAACGCAAAAGGCCCTTACTCCGTTACCCCGTTACTTCGTTACCCCGTTACTTCGTTACCTCGTTACTTCGTTACCTCGTTACTTCGTTACCCCGTAACTTCGTCACTTCCTCCCAATCGCCCCGGCAATCTCTTCCGCAATAAGCTTCGCCCCGGCTTCATTCGGATGAATACCGTCTGGGAAAAGCTCCGGATGATTGCTTAAGGGTTTGTAAAGATCGATTACACCCAGATTTTTCTCGGTTGCGAGTTTCTTTATGGAAGGAATGATCGAATTGACAATTACAGAATCGCTTATACCCCAGTTGTGATTGTAGGCTGGTACGGGAAGACAGAGATATATTTTTGGATGGGTGGGAATGGTTTCAAGAGTGTCAATCATCCCGTGAAAATCATTGTAATAACTTTCCTCGTTCCAGTTTTGAGGCTTTGAATCGTTGGTTCCAAGCTTAATGACAATAATATCGGGTTCGAAGGCAAATACATTCGAAAACTCATTGCAAATCCAGTATGACAGGTTCGAGGTCTTCAGCATGGTTGCCCCACTGCGTCCGCAATTTAAAACCGAGTAACCCGGACCCAGAATGCTGTCGAGCTGAACCGGGAAACTGTACTTACTTTGCCAGTGAATTCCTGCACCCTCGGTTATACTGTCGCCAATGCATGCAACACGTATATCTTTTGGCTCTGAGCAGGAAACAGTGATATAAATAATTGCAAGAAGGAGGAAAGCTTTTCGTACCATATTTTTATATTTTGATTCGTTATTGTCTTTAAAAATTTAAACGAGAAATCTCTCGATTATTAAAGAGTTGTGAGCGGTGGCCTGAAAACCGAACAACAAAGGCTGTGAGCTCATGAGGACCGGTTTACCGGGACGAATAACATGGCCGCGATCCCGATGTACATCGGGACTGTGGGTAAAGGCCGGCTTTGCTCCGCTGAAGCTATGCGAAAGCGATGGATGATTTTTTCTTGATTTTTTTGATTACTTTTTTTATCAAGAACCTTTTGCTCACGAACACCAATAAAATAAATCACGAGGTGAGTAAAAAAAGTAATTGCCAGTCCGGCCTTGCTCCGCAGAAGCTATGCGAAGGCGATGCAAGAGGACAATTATAAATAAGCGTTAAATTTAAGTTCCACTTCATGAAGCTTATGAATAATAGGATTAGTGAACGCCTGCATATTTTAGGCAGACAACATTGAATTTAATTAGCTAAAAATTATATTCTAAAGAGCTGCTAAGATAAAAAATTTTAAGCGGTTTTTCCTTCCAGTTTAAGCAATTGTCCTGCCCGGATATACTTTTAGCGCCCTTTCAAGGCATTCCATAGCCTTCTTTAAATCTTCGGTTTTCAGCACATAGGCAATCCTTACTTCCTTTTTGCCCAATGAAGGGTTTGAGTAAAAACCGGAAGCCGGAGCAACCATAACCGTCTGGTTTTGATATTCAAAATCGCTAAGCAGCCATTGTGCAAATTTATCCGTATCATCAACCGGCAGCTGGGCAATAGCATAAAATGCACCTTTTGGAAGCGGACATTTCACGCCTTCCATCCTGTTGAGGGCTGATACCAGAAAATCCCTTCGACCTATATATTCCCTGTAAACCTCTTCAAAATAGGCGGGAGGGGTATCAATGGCAGCCTCCCCAAGGATCTGTCCAAATGAAGGCGGACTCAGTCTTGCCTGCGCAAATTTCAGGGCAGCTGAAATCACATCCTTGTTTTTTGTAACCAGGGCCCCGATTCTAACCCCACATGAACTGTATCGCTTCGATACCGAGTCAATCAGAATAACATTGCTCTCCAGTCCCTTGATCTGCATGGGCGAAAAATGCTGATTCCCGTCGTAACAGAATTCCCTGTATGCTTCGTCGGTATATAGATAGAGATCGTGTTTCTTTACAAGCTTTCCAAGAAGTTCTATTTCTTCCTTCGAGTATAAATATCCGGTAGGGTTATTCGGACTGCAAATAAGAATTCCCCTCGTTTTAGGAGTGATAAGCTTTTCAAATTCTTCAACCGGAGGAAGGGCAAAACCATGATCAATATCCGACTTAACAGGCACCACATTTATTCCTGCTGCGATTGAGAAACCATAATAATTTGCATAAAATGGCTCGGGAACAATGATTTCATCTCCAACATCGGCAGTTGCCTGAAGAGCAAAGCTGATGGCCTCAGAACCTCCTGTGGTAATAAGTATCTCAGTGTGATCCACATCAAATCCCGCTTTCTGGTAAAAAGCAGCAAGCTTCTTCCGGTAACTTTCATTTCCAGCTGAATGGCTGTATTCAATAACAGGAGTGCTGATATTCTTAACTGCTTCCAGGGCCGCTGGTGGGGTTGGTATATCCGGCTGACCTATATTCAGGTGGTACACTTTCCGGCCCTTTCTTTTGGCCTCCTCAGCGAAAGGCACAAGCTTCCTGATCGGGGAAGCAGGCATTTGTAATCCTTTTTTTGAAATGGATGGCATAATCTATTGTTTAGAAGATGAGGCATTTACCGGATTGGGCATAACATCACCCGTAATGGAAAGTTTTACCGGCGAATTCTCAGCATTGCAGAATACAGTGATGCTTTTCCTGAATTTTCCGATTATCTCTGTGTTGTAGGTCACCTTGATTTCTCCGCTCTGACCTTTTTCAATTGGATCCTTCGGCCACTCAGGATTGGTGCATCCGCAGCTGGTTCTGACCACATTTACAACAAGGGGAACATTAGAGGTATTGGTAAATTTAAAGCTACAGGTTCCATCACTCTGGTAGGCAATATCTCCATAGTCGTAGGTGGTACTTGCAAATTCTATTTTGGATAAAGCTTCTTTTTTAGAATCAGATTTTCCCGATTCACCGCAGCTTACAAGCAGAATGGCGGAAAGAATAACAAGTGAAAAAAGACCTTTCATCATATATATTTTAGCAGGATAAAGATAACTGAAAATTAGCAAAGATTATTATCAGGGAATTCAAACATCATTAGATTTATTTTCAACAAATAGATTTAGTAATTTGCATCCGCAATTAAAAGATCAAAATTACTGCCATGAAACTGAAAACTATCGCATTTTTTATTGCGCTTCTTTTTTCCGGAAGCAGTTATTTAAGAGCACAGGTTTTTAAAAATTCCGATCTTAAGATCACCCCGCTTTATGATCATTGCTGGGTTGTGGAAACCAGCGACATGACCACCATGTACATTGTTGAAGGGAAGGATAAAGCCTTACTCATTGATACCGGAACTCATTGCGACTCTCTCGATCAGGTTGTAAGGCGAATAACTCAAAAGCCCTTATACGTTGTTATCACTCATGCACATGGAGATCATGACGGAAATATCCGTTTTTTCAGGGATATATATATGCACCCGGCCGATACGGTGCTGATGGATGGCAGTTATAAAGGAAAGATTCACTTTGTTAAGGAAGGTGATGTTTTTGATCTCGGGGGAAAGAAAATTGAAGTGCTATTCACGCCGGCTCATACACCTGGCTCCATAGTCCTTCTCGACCGACAGGCAAAATCCTGCTTCTCAGGTGATGCATTTGGTTCGGGACAGGTCTGGCTGCAGCTCAGACCCAATCTGCCCATGCAGACCTATGTAAATTCCTGTAATAAAATGATAGCAGTTATGGATAATGGAATCGACAGCATTTATTGTGGTCATTATCCCTATACAAAATCAGCTCTGGATAAGGAATACATAATAAGTATGAAAAATATTGCTTCGGCCCTAATTAACGGCAACGAATCAAATATAGAACCCTATCCTGTAAAAGTTTCTATCGGTTGTGATAATCCCATGATTGCAACTGAAGGAAAAGCAGCCATTGTATTTGATCCGGAGCATATTAAATAAGCTGAAAAATTGAAGAAACAAATGAAATGCATCTTAAATATCTTATAAAATGAAAAAATTTATTCTTTTTGCTTACGGAATATTTTTAATGAATTGCATCCTGACGGCTCAAAGTTATGATGCCGGTACGGTTAAGTTAAAAATACAGAATGGCATTATTGAAGGATTGCAGGATTCTCAAACAGGTTTGCAATATTTTCTGGGAATTCCGTTTGCCAAACCACCGGTTGGAGAGTTAAGATGGAAGGCTCCGCAGCCATGTGATAACTGGAAGGGTGTCAGAGAAACTAAAAAATTCGGTCCCACACCTATGCAAACGGAGGTTTTCGGAGACATGAAATTCCGCTCCGATACCATGAGTGAGGATTGCCTCTATCTGAATGTCTGGTCTCCAACTAAAAAGGACAAAAAAGGACTGCCGGTTCTGGTCTATTTCTATGGCGGAGGCTTTGTTGCCGGTGATGGTTCTGAATACAGGTACGATGGAGCCAGCATGGCACAGAAAGGAATTGTTGTTCTCACCGTAAATTACCGTTTAAATATTTTTGGTTTTTTTGCCCATCCCGAATTAAGTGCTGAAGCCAGTTATAAAGCATCCGGAAATTATGGTTATCTCGATCAGAACGCTGCACTTAAATGGGTACATGATAACATTGCTGCCTTTGGAGGAGATCCACAAAGAGTAACTATTGCAGGCGAATCGGCCGGATCCATCTCGGTTAGTGCCCAGATGGCTTCCCCCCTTTCGAAAGGACTCTTTTCAGCAGCCATTGGCGAAAGCGGGGCTGCCATAAAACCTACACTTTCTCCAGTGCCATTAAAGAAAGGAGAGCAGGAAGGGATTGATTTTGTGAAACAGGTTGGCAAAAGCTCCATTGCAGAGTTGAGAGCGTTGAGTGCAGAGGAACTCCTTGATGTTTATGCTAAAACAAATCGGTTTGGATTCCCATCGGTTATCGACGGTTACTTTTTTGTTAATTCACTTCCGGAAACATTTATGGCCGGGCAGCAGGCACAAGTACCCATGCTGGTAGGATGGAATTCCGCGGAGATCCCGGGGTTTGCATTTACACAAGGACCTTACAGCGAAGAACAATACCTAAAAAAAGTGAAAGAAGCCTACCCCGACGATTATGATCTTGTTTTGCAATTATACCCCTATTCATCCCCGGGTGAAATTGAATTGTCTGCAACTGCGTTAGCATCCGACAGATTTATTTCTTTTAGCACCTGGAAATGGTTTGACCTGCAGCGAAAATATAGTAAGCAACCTGTTTACAGATATTTATTCTGCCGTATCAGACCACCTCTTGTCGACAACAGCCTTGCTTCAGGACTCGCAGGAGGAACTGTAAAAAAAGATGAGAAGAGTCAGACTCCCGGACCCATAGGAGCTCCGCATGCTTCGGAAATTGAATATTGCATGGGGAATCTTTACCTGGTGGACGATTATGGATGGACTGCCGATGACTTTAAGGTTTCTGAAACTATGGAAAATTATTTTGCGAATTTTATTAAAACCGGTAATCCAAATTCAAAAGGACTTGTTGTATGGCCGGCCGTAAAACCGGAAGATGAAAATCCTCCGGTAATGAATATTGATGTTGTGCCGAAGGTGATTAATGCCACAGATGATGACCGATACCGATTTCTGGATAAAAATTATGCCAGACCATAAATCTGCAGAATGCGCGTAAATATTGATATATCTTTGGCATTGTTGCCTGATTCATGCACTTCCGTTTCCTAAATAATTATTGCTATGAAACCTTTCTTCATGTTTTTAATCCCATTCTTGATTTTATTTGAATCATGTAAAAATCAGACGGAACTTCCTTTATTTTCATCTGATAAATATACAATCTATAGTGACAGTCTTGTACAAAATCCTTACAAGGCGATCACCGTCTCTGCCAGTTCACTTACATCGGATTATCCCATCCTCGATTCGGGGAAAATATTCAGTTGGGAATTATCGACCGACATCTCTCACTTCCCTCAATATCATTCTGATCAGAAGATTGTTGACGCCCTGTACAATATGTCTCTTGAAGAATTAATTAAAGACATCCGAAGCGACAGCACGTTTATGGCTGGAGAAAAATGGGACGGTGTATGGACGAGGGATATCAGTTATTCAATAACTCTTTCGCTGGCATCCATTGCTCCTGAATTGTCGAAGAACAGCCTTCTCAGAAAGGTTAAGAATAAAAGGATCATACAGGATACCGGTACGGGAGGCTCATGGCCCATCTCAACCGATCGCCTTACCTGGGCTCTGGCGGCCTGGGAAATTTATAAGGTTACGGCTGACAGGGATTGGCTGAAACAAGCCTATGAAATCATTAAGAATTCTCTGGATGATGATAAAAAAGTTGCTTTCGATGAAAAAACCGGACTGATGTATGGCGAGTCATCATTTCTTGACTGGCGTGAGCAAAGCTATCCTGTCTGGATGCAGCCCGTTGATATCTACGAATCGAAAAACCTCGGAACCAATGCGGTTCACTATCAGGCAAACAAAATTTTATCGGCCATGGCAGTAATCCTGAATGAACCAAACACAGCTTATGAAGAAACAGCTGAGAAAATCAAAGAGGGAATAAACAGTTACCTCTGGATGGAGGAAAAGGGATATTATGGACAATACCTGTACGGAAGGTATATTCAGGAGCTTTCCCCACGATCAGAAGCTCTTGGTGAAGCCCTTTGCGTGCTGTTTAATATTCCCGATTCATCAAGGCAAAAAGAAATAATTGAAAATACTCCGGTAACGGAATATGGAATCCCCTGCATTTATCCGCAGATTCCCGGAATTCAGCCTTATCACAATAACGCCGTATGGCCTTTCGTGGAGGCATTCTGGACAATGGCCTCTGCCAAGGCACAAAATGAGACATCCGTGCTGAGGGGCCTGGGAGCAATCTACCGCCCGGCGGCACTATTCTTAACCAATAAGGAGAATATGGTTGCTGAGACAGGTGATGAGAAAGGCACTGTTATTAACTCAAACAGACAATTATGGAGCGTAGCCGGCAACATTGCAATGGTTTATAAAGTGTTTTTCGGAATGGACTTTCAACCGGAAGGAATAATTTTTCATCCTTTTGTTCCGGAATCATTTAAAGGAAAGAAGGAATTAGCGGGATTTTCGTATCGCAGCATGAATCTGACTCTCAGGCTAAAAGGCTATGGAAATGAAATAAAGGCCTTCAGGATTGATGGTGTATTATCCAAAACTCCATTCCTTCCCGGAGATCTTTCGGGAGACCACAGGATAGAAATAGAATTGGAAAATAGTGAAATACTGACCGGAAAAGTAAATCTTCAGCCCATTACCTTCCTTGCATTTCCGCCACTTTCTGCAGAGACAACAACTTCGGAAATTGCAGTTCTTGAAGCTGAAAAATTTGCATCAGGATCAGATCTGCCTTACAAGGGATTTTCAGGGAAAGGATTTGTGGAACTTAGTAAGCAAAAAAATACTACTTATTCGTTTACTGCTGATATTCCTGAAGCCGGCGAATATCTCATTGAATTCAGGTATTCAAATGGATCAGGTCCAATAAATACTGAGAATAAATGTGCTATCCGGACCTTGAAGCTGAATTCTGAAATGGTTGGTTCCATTGTATTCCCGCAAAGAGGGACGAATGAATGGTCGGTCTGGGGAGAAAGTAATTCCCTGCCAGTAAGTTTATCAAAAGGCCTGAACCATCTCTCTTTGGTTTTTGAACCCTGGAATGAGAATATGAATGGTGAAATTAATACCTGTATGCTCGACCAGATAAGGATTCTGAAATTGCTTAATAAGGATAACTAACCGGGACCAATCCGGAAAAGCCCCTCCGGATATATCAGGCAAGTCATCTTATAATGCTCATAAATTGATTAAATGAGGAATTAAATCAGCCATTATTTCATGGCGTTTATTTTTTCCTTTCTTTATTACTATTTTTGCAGATTCCAAAACAGGAAATTTAGCTTCAAGTTAAGATACATATGGATATTCCTTCAAAATACGACGCCTCCCTTACCGAGGATAAATGGTACAAATACTGGATGGATCACAAATTCTTTGATTCCGATCCCGATGAGCGCGAGCCTTATACAATCGTTATCCCTCCCCCAAACGTTACCGGTGTGCTGCATATGGGCCACATGCTCAATAATACCATTCAGGATGTACTCGTTCGTCGCGCCCGCATGATGGGAAAGAACGCCCTCTGGGTTCCCGGAACCGATCACGCCTCCATTGCAACGGAAGCCAGGGTTGTAAACAAACTGAAGGAGCAGGGAATCGAGAAGTCAAGCCTGAGCCGCGAGGAATTTCTTGCTCATGCCTGGGACTGGACACATAAACATGGAGGTATCATCCTGGAGCAGTTGAAAAAACTGGGAGCATCCTGCGACTGGCGGCGTACAAAATTTACCATGGACAAGGAATTGTCGGAAAGTGTAATTCGTGTTTTTGTGGATCTTTACAAAAAGGGATACATCTACAGGGGCGTTCGTATGGTAAACTGGGATCCCCAGGCTCTGACCGCAGTTTCTGATGAGGAGGTGGTTTACAGGGAGCTGAACTCAAAACTTTTCTACATAAAATATCCTATACAGGGAGAAGATTCCTTTATTGTAATAGCCACTACACGTCCGGAAACCATTTTGGGAGATACTGCCGTTTGCGTTAATCCCAATGATGACCGGTTCAGGGCGTTTCATGGCAAACAGGCCATTATTCCTCTGATCGACCGGCCAGTCCCCATAATCAAGGATGAGTATGTTGATATGGAGTTTGGTACCGGTGCGCTGAAAGTTACACCGGCGCATGATGTGAATGACTATACTCTCGGACTGAAGCACAATCTCGAATCGATAGATATCTTTAATCCCAACGGAACCCTGAGTGAAAAAGCTCAGCTTTTTGTTGGAGAGGATCGCTTCGTGGTTAGAAAGAAAATTGTTAAGGTACTGGAAGAAAAAGGTTTCCTGCTGAAAACCGAAGAATACATGAATAAGGTCGGGTTCTCTGAACGTACCGATGCGGTTATTGAACCCAAATTATCCCTTCAGTGGTTTCTGGATATGAAAGATCTTGCAGTGCCGGCTCTTGAAAACGTGTTGAATGATGAGATAAAGCTCCATCCCGCGAAATTCAAAAATACCTACCGTCACTGGATGGAGAATGTGAAAGACTGGTGTATCTCACGTCAGCTCTGGTGGGGACACCGTATCCCTGCCTATTTTTATGGGGATGGTCCGAATGATTATGTGGTTGCCATGGATGCTGATGAGGCTTTGAAACTGGCCCACGAAGCAAGCGGAAATAAAGCCCTCACTCAAAATGACCTCAGGCAGGACGAGGATGTACTCGACACCTGGTTTTCTTCATGGCTATGGCCTGTTTCGGTATTTGACGGGATTAACAAGCCGGGAAATGCTGATATAAAATATTATTACCCTACGAACGATCTGGTTACGGCTCCTGAGATTTTGTTTTTCTGGGTGGCGAGAATGATTATTGCGGGATATGAATATCAGGGCGACAAACCCTTTAAGAATGTATACCTGACAGGTATTGTTCGCGATGCACAACGCAGGAAAATGTCCAAATCCCTCGGTAACTCACCCGATCCCATCGAGCTGATGAAGAAATATACGGCCGATGGAGTACGTGTGGGAATGCTGTTCTGTTCACCCGCCGGCAACGATCTTTTGTTTGATGAAAGCCTCACTGAACAGGGCAGAAACTTCGGCAATAAGATATGGAATGCCTTCCGGCTGGTGAAATCCTGGGAGGTGGATGAGAGTCTGAAACAACCGGAATCGGCTTCAACAGCCATTGCTTGGTTCAACTCAAAACTGAATGAGTCCATTTCAATACTGGATGAACATTACGATCGTTTCAGGCTTTCAGAAGCACTCATGGTAGTTTACAAATTGTTCTGGGATGAGTTTTCTTCATGGTACCTGGAGATGGTAAAACCAGCCTACCAGAAACCCATTGACAAAGCCACGCTTGATAGCACGGTTGAGTTCTTTGAAAAACTGGCCTTGCTGCTGCATCCTTTTATGCCATTTATTACAGAAGAAATATGGCAGCTTTTAAAGGAAAGGAAGACAGGGGAGAGTATTATGATTTCTGCCATGCCCGTTTCCGGGAAGTATGACAAAGAAATCATTGCACAATTTGAGCTGACTAAGGAAATTATTTCAGGCGTTCGTACAATCCGTAATGATAAAGGCATTGCCATGAAAGAAGTTCTGGAGCTTGATTATATAGATTCGGAGGATAGCCTGAATCCACTTTTCAATGAGGTGATAAAAAAGATAGCCAATGTTTCTGATGTGCGTTCCGTAAGTCAAAAGAATGAAACCGCAGCTGCCTTTATGGTCAGGAACGTTGAGTTCTACGTGCCCCTTGGAAACCTGCTCAACACCGGGGAGGAAATTGCCCGCCTGGAAAAGGAACTCGAATACTCCAGAGGATTTCTGAATTCGGTGCTTAAAAAGCTGGAAAACCAGAAATTTGTACAGAACGCACCAAAGCATGTGCTTGAGCTTGAATTAGCAAAAAAGGCGGATGCTGAGGCTAAGATTGCCTCTCTGGAAAAACAGATTGAGTTATTAAAATAGCTTACGTGCAGTAATAATAAGTCTGCTGATGTAGTAGAACAGTAAATTTTTGGATGACTGTAAATATTGATTAGTATGATTACGGGGCGAGATCCTGTAATCCTTAGGACAATCTTTTTAATTTCGCTATATTTGTTTGTAACATTGTAATATGGACGATAAAGCGCAAATATTGGAATATATTAAGAATATTGTTCAGAAACATATTCCCGGTTCTGAAGCCAGATTATTTGGATCCAGGGCAAGAGCTGATTCCGGTATTGACAGTGATTATGATATTTTAATCATTACTGAAAAACTATTGTCTCCAAAAGACAAATTTCCTCTAAAATCATCCATCAGAAAAGAATTACTTAAATCCGGAATAAGGTCTGATATTTTGATTCAAAGTAAAAGGGAAATAGCAATAAAGAAGACACTTCCAGGCCATATTATCAGGAATATTCTTAAAGAAGCAATTCTGTTATGATCGCGGATAAGTCAGAATATATAAGAAATTGGTTATTCCGTGCAAATGAAGATATTGCGGTTATCGAAAGCCTTTCCAATATAAATATTGAATTCTACACAAGTACTATTTGTTTCCACTCTCAGCAGGCAGTAGAAAAATTTCTGAAAGCTTTTTTGATTTTCCACGATGTTGATTTTCCAAAAACTCATGATTTGGATTATCTAATTATGGAATGTCAGAAATTTGATAAATATTCGTTCGAAATTGATCTCAAAAGCCTTTCTGATTTTGGCGTTTCAGTCAGATACCCGGATGATTTTTATGTTCCTGGTGTAACAGAAACAAAGGAATAAATTGAAATAGCAAAGGAAATTAAGAACAGCATTGAAAAACTTATCAGTCTATAATTTTACCAGTTGTTATTTAAACGTAATATGGCTTTGTATGATTAAGATGCCCGGATATATTATTCATAAACACATCATTTGGTTTCCTTTTAATATGGGTAATAGAATTCTTTAAAGAAAAAAAATAATTCTGAAGTGTCAGAGATAATTAATGGTTAATTTTGTTTAGATGTAAATCAGAGGTATCATGACTGAAATAAAAAAAATATTAAAACTTAGCGTTAACGAGAGAATACATCTTGTTCAGACTATATGGGACAGTATTGCAGTTGATACAGAAAATGCAGAAATTAGCATTGATCATAAGAAAATTCTGAATGAACGTTTAGAAGCCCATAAAAAAAATCCCAATGATATTGTAAGTTGGGAAGAAGTAAAAAAGAACGCTAAAAAGGTTTTATGATCTATGAAGTACTATTCAGGAAGGAAGCCTTACAGGATATTCTTGAAGCAATTGCCTGGTATGAAAAAAACCTTGTGGGTCTAGGTGATGAATTCTTAATTGCTGTCGAAAATGAAATACACCTGATTGAACAAAATCCTTACCTTTTCGAAGATAAGTACAAAGGAATCAGAAAAGTTATAACTAACCGCTTTCCTTATATTATTTACTACAGGATTGAATCCGAAAAGAAAGTTTTAATATTTGCAGTTCTCCATATGAGCAGAAATCCAAAAATACTGGAGAAGAGGCATACGTAATTAGACTGTTCATTGAAATTTGGTTGGTATGATTACGGTGCAAGATTTTATGATCCGCAAATCGGGAGGTGGCATACAATGGACCCTGCATCCGAAACATATTATTCATGGAGCACATACCAATACGTTAGGAATAATCCAATTAATAGGATTGATCCTAATGGGATGAATGATTATGGATATACCATTGATAATGATGGACGTATTGAGAAAGTTGATAATACTGGTGTTGATCAAAATGGTAAGAATCAATTTGACGTCCTATATAGAAAAGATGAATATTTAAAAGGAAACAAAGAATATAGCAATACTAATTTTCAACAAGGAAAAAATGGTTTAAGAATTAACGATTGTGCAATATTATCATCGTTATCAAATCTACCTGATGCAAAGGATGTAAATCAAGCTACAACAGGTCTATCTAGCATAAATGACATGCTGAAAACCTTCAAATACTCTGCCGATAATAGCTTAAAAGAGTGGTCCTATACAAGGTATTACAATGAAAAAGGTAGCCAAAATATTACTATTGGGACCAGTCATATGAATGCTGTAACACGTGAATTTAGTTATTATGGCATTTCGAATTCTAATGTGATTACTGATTGGCATTCACATTCTGATGATCCACCTTCCGCAGAAATCAGTTCAATGGGATATTCTACGACAGGATTTGGCGGTTCTGGAACTAGTTTAAGTGATAAGGATCGTGTATATAATTTTTCTCATGAAAACAATGGGATTGAACCTTTTCCAACACAAGTATATTTTCCTATATCAGGAAATTATTATCACCTATATTACAAAAAACCGGTGCTAATTGGATCTGCTCGTAAGTATTAATTTAAAAAGTTAAATCATGAATAATATTCTTAGTATATTCATTATAATCTTGAGTGTAAAATGTGTTTCGACTCCTTATGAAAAACAAGTAATAGTTGATCCGGAATTTTTAAAAATTATAAACCAATATATGAATGAATTTAATAAAATCCCAAACAATTGCAACGCAAAACCATACTATGAAATTTATTTTACACATCAAGAATCCAATATTGGATTCTTGATCTCAGCCTACTTAGGAAAACCGGGAAAAGTTCCAATACCAGGTGAGGAGGAATGGAGTGATGAAAATCCTATTGAAATCAAAGGTACAACCCTTATTAATAATAATCCAGTTGTAATATATGATTTTATAAAAAGTACTGGTTATAAATTGTATGATCCAAAAGCTTTGAGTAATGATAATTTTAAACACTTTGAAATTATTTCACTAAGTTGTTCAAATGTTAAATATCCAGAAGGGTGGGGTTATATTGTAACACAGGATAGTTTATATTTTAAAGAAAAAAGAAACGCCTTTACTCAAAAATAATAATAACATAAAATCATTGGTATGATTACGGCGCGAGGTTTTATGATCCACAAATTGGGAGGTGGAGTGTTCTTGATAATAAAGCAGAAAAATATCCTTCAACGAGTCCTTATACTTATGCATTAAACAATCCAATTCTGTTTTTAGATCCTGATGGAAATGATGTTAAAGTTAGTACAACCAAAGACCAGAATACTGGACGTACAGTAGTAACATATAACGTTACAATGCGAGTAGAAAACAGGACTTATTTAAATAATGCAACGGTTTACAAACATGCCTTAGCAGTTAAAAGCCAAATTGAAAAATCTTTTAGTGGTTATGATAAGAATACAAATACTGAATATCGTACTAATGTAACATTTGACAAGAATGAGAAGAACTACGTAATGGCATTTACGTCTGAAGTAAAAAAGAAGGAAGGAAATGTAATATACACAACGCAAACAGCAGGCAGGACAGATAAGATTGGAGATGTAAAGAACAATACGATGCAGGTTCGTTTAGGTGCTAAATCAATAGAAAATCAAGAAACTACGGAAACAGAAACAGAATCTGGCAGAACCGGCGCTCATGAATACGGTCATAGTCTAGGGTTGCTTCATCCAACCGGAGACCCAACAGGAAGTCCTGATGCTGTAGAAACAACAACAAGTAGTCCAGAAAATCTTATGCGACAATCCCAATATTTTGAAGGTGAACCGGGAACGGAAATTACAAATAAACAGTTAGAAAAAGCTAGGATTATTGTAGAAGAGCAACAAAATCTATAGTATAATGAGGCAACTAATCATATTTTTATTCTTAATTTTTCTTTTTGGTTGTAAGAATAAAGTTTTAATGACTAATCCAATTGAGAAAACAGAATATAGTTTTTCCTCTGATTCAGTTTATCTGTACTTTTTAGGAGGGTTTAGTAAGGATACTATTAAAATAGAATGTGCAGGTGTTCATTTTAAACTTGACGGTGTAACAACAGATGAAGCATTAGGAGTAGCAATAGTGGAAAAAATGCCTATTTTTAAAGGAGATTCAATAAGAATCAAAAAACTCAATACGCTTTATGATCTATATATTCCAATTACCGATACTAGCTATAAGCAGATCGGAATTTGGTTTGATCATGATAGAAATAAGATGCGTTTTATTTTAAATAAGGAACCGTTTAGATTTGAGTAATTTAAGCCACATAAGCTTGCCTGGCGTTAAAATCCCTGATCAGAGCGCTTAACACTTTAAGGATAGATTTTTTTAAGTTTTCTGGCACCTGAACTAGTTGTTTTATAAGAATCAATTAATTATTTTATCTTTATTAAAGTTCTTTGAATTGAAAAATGTATTGGTATGATTACGGTGCCCGGTTTTATGACCCGCAATTAGGCAGGTGGCATGTACCTGATCCTATCGCAGAAAGTCATTTTGAATATACTTCATATCATTATTGCTTTAATAATCCTATTCGATTTATTGATCCTATAGGCTTAGATACGTTATTATTTAATGAGCAAGGTAAGTTCACTAATGATGTTATAAAAAGTAAGGGAAAGGATGTTGGCTTAGTTCAGGGAGAAGAAGGATATACTTTTTCTTTTTCTGATCCAAAGCACGATCCTAAAGCCATTATGAAAGGAGATATTGATAATGTAGTGGCTGTACCTGAAGAAGACATTGAAAATAGTATTGATAATGCAATGGAAGGATTTGATGAAAATAAAGAAAGTAAAATAGCTTATGTAATCAAGGAAAGTAATCCTCAATTATACAATAAATTAACCTCAGATAATTTTGAAAGCGAGCTTCGCATGGATCATTTAGCCACTGCAAAAGTAAATGGGAAAACATTAAACGATAAAACGTTGTATATAACTGATACAAAATCAGGGAAAGTTGCACATAATGAATATAACTATGGAAATTTCCTATGGGGCGCAAGTATGAAAGGCTTAGGATTTAATCGAGCAACAGCCCGATTTGGAGCCCATGTTAACAATTTTGTTTCTGGATCACATAGATTTAGACCGGATAGTAGGGATGATCAACGATCAATAAAACTTGGTTATGAATATATACGAAAATAGTTATATAAAACAAAAAAAAATATTAATCCTGCTTTTATTTTGTTTTATTACCAATATATCGTTTACACAGAATCATGAGTGTAAGAATAAATTAATTAATGATTTTGTAAACAATACTGAAAACCTCAATCTTGAATATTTAAAATATTGGGATATTTCATTAAGAGCTCATAATACATACAAGTTTGACTATTATAATGTTGATAGCCTAATCCTACGTTTTTATATTGTGGCTAAAGGGGGGGGAAATATTTTTATCCGGGAACTTCTTCCGGTTAAAGATACCATTGATAGGCCTATATTTGAAATAAAAACTATGAATAGGCAATATCCATTTGATATTTGCGTAATTGACACATTAATAACTTATTTTGATGAAAATAGGTTAATATCAATAAATTATAATTCAGAACATGAAGTGATTTTTTTTAATTTAAAAAAATGTACAGTTTTATACTTCTTTAATAAACATGCAAATTTTGAGGAAATAAAGTGGTTATCGAATTACACTAAATTTAATGAAGAATGGTGGTATACAAGTACACCTTAAATTACACTAAGTTAGTATGATTACGGGGCGAGGTTTTATGATCCGCAAATCGGCAGATGGCATACAATGGATCCATTAGCTGAATTCTATTTTAGATGGAGTCCATATTCAACCTGTTTTGACAATCCGATAAGATATATTGACCCGCATGGTTTAGGAATATTTGATTGGATTAAAGGATTAATGGATGATGCGAAAAAAAGTAGAAATAGTAAAGCTGAAATGAATGGTGGAGAAATACCGGAATTGACAATTACAGCAAAACGCAGCAATATTAATAACAATATAACTCCAGATTATCATCCACCAAGAAATTATCCCAAGGAAACTGGAATAAGTATTACTGGATCAAAGTCAGCAGACCATGGGAATCCTGATGCAAAAATACTGTTTGAAATAGATAATAATTTTCTGAATCTTTTGAACTTAACCATTAATCCCAAGCCCGATTTAGAATCACCTGACCCGGAAGATTCAAATAAATCGAATAAAGAAAAGATGGTAAAAGAAACTTCTGATAAAGATATTTTTAATAAAAAAACTGGTAATTCAACGCAGTCAAAGCCTCAAAATCAAACTATAGTTCAGACGTACCTTAAGAGTATTGACTCAGCAAGGATAAAAAATCAGGATGGTGACAAAGCATGGAGGATAATTGAACGTTTTTCAAATGATTCAATTCAGCTAAAGATATTTCCTGATAATTCAAATGACTCCATTATTGTACCAAGTATTTCTAATCCAAAATAGTATGAAAATATCCAAAGTATCAGTCTTTATTTTGATAATTATTCTCATGAGTTCTTGCATTTTTAAAAATGCAGATTTAGAAAGCAAGAATTCATGTGAAAACAATATGAATTCAAAGAATAAAGATTTCGAAAAAATTTATTACGATGATGGTTCATTAAAGGCGATAATTCCAATAAGGAATGATACTATTAATGGATTATCACAAGAATTTTATAATAATGGGAAATTAAAGGAAATTAGGAGGTACGTAAATGGTTCTTTAGAAGGAGTATTGTACCAATATAATAAGAACCAATCCTATGTCAGTACTGAAGAGTTCTTTCTTAAAGACAAACTTATTGTCAAATGTAATATTGGAAATATTATAGGTAAAGATACTCTATATGGAATTACATATTATTACCCTGAAAGCATATTAACTAAGTCGGAATTTTTACCTGCCGGATCAGTATCCTATAAACTAAATGGTCATCTCGATACTTTATCTACAAATTATTATCGGGTAGTATCTAGAGACACAATTAAATATGGTGAAAATTACAAATTAAAGATTGAGCTAAATATAGGAATTGTAAAAAATATTTCTTTTAGACTTATACTTGGGGATTTGGACACCCTTTTAAATTTCGTTAAACCAGAGACTTTAACTGAATACCAAAGCATAGGGAATAAATTGGAATTAAACATTAATGATTATAAAGCTGGATCAAATCTTATTATGGGTAAACTTTTCATTCAAAAAAATGGTATAGATTTATTAAGTCAAGATTATTTACATCCGTCAATTCATTATTTAATTTTCTATAATCAATTCTTTGTTGAATAATAAATTAAATATGCAAACAATTAGTATTATTACGGTGCCAAATTTTATAACCCTATAAAGCTGAAAAAAAGTAAGCTTGATATAAGATTTACATCAAATCAGGATAATCATCTTAAGGAGAGTGCGAGGGCCCGACAAATCGCCCGGCCGAGGGTTCGATTTGTCTTGATTTTGCGCCACCGCTGAAGCTATGGCGGCACGCGGTTTTGAATACTTTTTGATCAAGCAAAAAGTATTTGCCCGTCGCGGCATCAGCGACAAAATGAATTAATAAATTGCAATTTTAGTATAATAAAGGACTCACAAAAGGAAAAAGATTTTAAGAGCGTATTGGTATGATTACATTACACCAATTTATAATCCCCTCCCCCAGAATGCTCATTAATACTGTCTCCATTTCTGCCTTGCCCTAAGACTTGCAGTTTGAATAACATTTCCCTATTTTTGATTGGCATAGACAAACCTCACTACCAATTCATGATCAGGGAAAAGATATATTTATTGCTTCTTTTTATCTTTTCGGCCATCCTGCCGGTTTATTCACAGCTTGACACTGCCCAGGTCAGCTTTGAAAAAAATGTTCTCGGGCCTCAAAACCTGGTGTTTAATATCGACTCTGCCTCTCATAAAATTATTGCCGCCGGCCGAATTTCAAGAAATATCGAAGAACTCCCTCTTACAGTTTATGTAATCAGTCACGAAGAAATTCTGCTTAACCAGTATGCTTCCCTGGTCGACGTGCTGCGGTCTCTTCCTGCAGTAATGGTTTCTCAGCCTGGATCAGGCGAACTGGGCGAAAGTTTCCAGATGCGCGGTCTTACCGGTAATCACTATGTTAAGATTCTAATCAATGGGATTCCGGTAAAACCTTCCGTAGTTTCCGGTATGCCTTTTGGCAGCCAGCTCCCTATCCGTCAGGCGGAAAGAATTGAAGTGATTTATGGAACAGCATCGGCTATTTATGGCGCTGATGCGGTTTCAGGTGTAATCAATATTGTTACCAGGGAGGCTGATAAAGGCACTTTCGGAAGGGGGGATATCGCCCTGGGTCCCGGAGGATATAACTATATAAACTTTATGACAGGTGGGAAAGGAGGGAAGAATAATAACATCCTTCAGTATAGTTTTTATGGCAGTAAGACCGAATATAACGATATGAATATCGGTGCCAGAAATTCTGATGTTTTTAATCCCCTTAGCTTTTATCAAAAACAGGGTAAGGTTTTTACTATTGGGGGAGTCGATTATAATCCACTGGATCTGACCGAAGGAATCCTGCTGAGCAATGGCGTGGATCTGAAGGATTTTAAAGATCAGTACTACGGGAAAGAATATCAGGGCAGTCTTACCGAACCCGACCGTGAAGCACTTGCTTCCTCCTCACATATGATGGGCCTGCAAATGGAGTTTCGGGGGATTCACCTTTCCTACAATAATATGTACCGGCGAACACACAGCTCACTGGGGCTGAGTCCTGTATTTTACAAATACAACAATCCGCAAAACTTCTGGGGCGAGAACATCCGGCAGACAAATCTGGGTTATGAGAAGGATTTTCGATTTATGTCGACCAAAACAAATTTTTCCAACCTTGTTTACAGGATGGACAATAACTCAAATATGGGGGTTACCTTCGTTGAGAATACTGACGTGGT
>JACJXF010000003.1 GCA_020636775.1 Bacteroidales bacterium | reverse complement strand
AATGATAGGACTCCATTGGTAATTCCTTACCTTCATAGGTACCATCCCAGCTATTATCATATGACCTCATGTAAAAAATAAGCTTCCCATAGCGGTTGTAGATTTCTACAGAGTTACCCTCATATAAATCCAGTCCCTCAATTACCCATGTATCATTATATCCATCGTTGTTGGGGGTAATAATTCCGGGTACCTTTATGCATGTCTCGTTCTGGAATCCAAGCTGAATAGCTTTTGCAAGAGTACAGCTATTTTCGTCAGTTACACTCACAGTATAGGTGTCGGGCGAAAGATCATTTATGATGGCAGTGCTTGCACTAACTTTATCCCATGAATAGGCGTAGGATCCTGTTCCTCCTGTAACCATAATCTCTATCTGTCCATCTGCAGCATCGGGACATACCGGTAGCTGCATATTAAATGAAATATCAAGTTTCTCAGGTTGTTTGATCTCAGTTGAAATGCTTGCCTTGCAACCGTTCATGTCAGTAGCCGTGAGACTGTATATACCCGCTTTAAGCCCTCCAGCTACCTGGCCAGTAGTCGAATTTGACCACAAATAAGTCATGTTCGGAGTTCCTGAAATCAGCACTGCAGAAGCCGTACCATCGGAAGATCCAAAGCATAAGGCATCGGTAGTTTCAATGCTTATTTGGGGATTTGGGTTAATAGTAACAATAACATCATCAGAATTTTCGCTGGAAATTCCGTTTGAATTAAAAACTACCAGATTATATGTCCCGGCTGTAGTTACAATAATATTCTGGCTGGTAGCACCGGTCGACCAGAGGTAAGATGCGGCCGGTTCCGAAGTAAGGGTGAGACTTTCACCTTCACAAAGATCGGGATCAGCTGAAAGGCTGACCATAGGTTTATCAAGCTTGGTTTTAACAACAACTTCAACTGCATCAGAACTTACACTGCTGCAATTATTCAGGTCGGTAACTACCACAGAATAAAAGCCGGCAGAGTTTACCACAATATCTCTAGTGATTTCTCCGCCCGGAGTCCAGAGATAAGAATTTGCCGACGAGCTGCTTAATGTGATATTATCCCCGGTAATAATAGTAACAATGCCGGATGGAGTTATAACCGGCTTTTCCGGTGCAGGATAAACATTAACATTAACCGGCAATGACGAAAGACTCAGACAGGAATTTGCATCTGAAACCTGCAGGCTGTATGATCCGCTTTGCGAAACTGTAACAGACTGACTGGTTTCACCGCTTGACCAAAGGTAACCGTCAGATAATGGAGCAGTTAAAACCACACTTCCTCCGGGACAAAAATCAAGGCTTCCACCCACTGAAACAACAGGAGTCGCCGGCAGTGAGTTAACGGTAAGATTCACCGGATCGGAAACCGGACTTGAACAGCTATTAGCATCAGTAATAATAACTGAATAGCTTCCTGCAGTACCCGGACTAATGGATTGCGTAGTTTCACCATTTGACCATAAATAGGACGATGCCGGTGATGAAGACAATTCAACAGTTTCTCCTTCACATATGCTTGTGCTGCCAGCTACAGTAATAACTGGCTTTGCCGGATTCAGATTAACAGTAACCGTTACTGGATCAGAAACAGGACTGCTGCAGTTTCCATCGCTTACCTGAACACTGTAATCTCCGGATGCAGAAACGGTAATGCTCTGCGAGATCTCTCCTCCTGACCATAAATAGGATGCAGCTACCGGGGCTTCAAGGATTACACTGCCCCCTTCGCAGAAACTTACAGGTCCATTTGCAAGAACCGTTGGTTTTGAAGGAATAGCATTAACAGTAATTGCTACAGGATCAGAAGATGGACTCAGGCATGTGCCGTCACTTACCTGAACTGAATAACTACCGGCAGCATCGACAGTAATCTTTTGAGTTGTCTCACCATTCGACCAGAGGTAGGAAGATGCAACTCCGGTTTCAAGGTCAACATTTTGCCCTTCACAGAAGGTTGTTGCTCCGGAAGCTGTAACTACAGGCTTTATGGGAAGTGCCAGAACTGTTACTGTAACCGAATTGGATTTTGAACATCCGGTGGCAGTGACCGTTTCAAGCAGTGTATAGGTGGTGGAAGATGCAGGCGTTACCAGAGGATCAGAAAGTGCTGAAGTAAAACCTGCCGGAGTTGAACTCCAGCTATAAGTATTGCCTGAAACAGCAGTTGATCCAAGGCTTGTACTTTCATTCAGGCAGATAGATCTGTCGGCACCTGATACTGCAGCCGGCAGTGGGTTTGTAGTAACAAGATGTGAGGCGCTTACAGGGCCATTGCAGCCTGTGGCGGTTGCTGTAATTGTAGAATTTCCACTCCATCCTGCCATATAACTTACCGTCCCGTCACTGGCATTTATGCTGTTTCCTGCTCCTGAGGAGACAGCATCAAGCGAGTAACTTAAACCAGTGGAATTGCTTGCGGTAGCTGTATAAATGACTGAACCTGTTCCCTGGCAACGGCTTGACCCGGAACCCAAAGCAAAAACAGGTGTTCCAACCGAAGGAGTAATGGTAATTGTATGCGTGGAAGTTACAGGTCCGTTGCAGCCGGCAGCACTTGCCGTAACAACTGATGTTCCGCTCCATCCGGCCACATAGCTGACGGTTCCGTTGGAAGCATTTATGCTGTTTCCGGCTCCGGTGGAGCTTCCGTCCAGACTGTAGGTAATCCCGGTTGAATTGGAAGCTGTTGCAGTATAAGTAACTGATCCGGCTCCCTGACAACGGGTGGAGGTGGCTCCAAGCGTAAATACCGGAACACTGACAGTTGGAGTTGTTGTTATGGTATGCGTGGAAGTTACAGGTCCGTTGCATCCTGCGGCACTTGCAGTAACCACAGAGGTTCCGCTCCAGCCGGCCACATAGCTGACGGTTCCGTTGGAAGCATTTATGCTGTTGCCGGCTCCGGTTGATGTTCCGTCCAGGCTGTAGGTAATCCCTGTTGAATTAGCAGCTGTCGCAGTATACATAAGCGATCCGGATCCCTGGCAGCGGGTAGAGGTGGCTCCAAGCGTAAATACCGGAACACTGACAGTTGGAGTTGTTGTTATGGTATGAGTGGAAGTTACAGGTCCGTTGCAGCCTGCGGCACTGGCAGTAACTACCGAAGTTCCGCTCCATCCGGCCACATAGCTGACAGTTCCGTCGGTGGCATTTATGCTGTTTCCTGCTCCGGTGGAGGTTCCATCCAGACTGTAGGTGATGCCGGTTGAATTTGTAGCGGTTGCAGTATAAGTAACTGATCCGGCGCCCTGGCAGCGGGTGGAGGTAGCTCCAAGTGTAAATACCGGAGTGCTGACAGTTGGAGTTGAAGTTATGGTGTGAGTGGATGTTACAGGTCCGTTACATCCTGCGGCACTTGCCGTAACCACAGAAGTTCCGCTCCATCCGGCCACATAACTGACGGTTCCGTCGGTGGCATTTATGCTGTTGCCGGCTCCGGTTGAAGTTCCGTCCAGGCTATAGGTCATGCCGGTTGAATTGAAAGCTGTAGCAGTATATGTAACCGATCCGGCTCCCTGGCAACGGGTGGACGTTGCTCCAAGTGTAAATACCGGGGTGCTGACAGTTGGTGTTGTAGTTATGGTATGCGTGGAAGTTACAGGTCCGTTACATCCTGCGGCACTTGCCGTAACCACAGAAGTTCCGCTCCATCCGGCCACATAACTGACGGTTCCGTCGGTGGCATTTATGCTGTTGCCGGCTCCGGTTGAAGTTCCGTCCAGGCTGTAGGTAATCCCGGTTGTATTGGAAGCTGTTGCAGTATACATAAGCGATCCGGCTCCCTGGCAACGGGTGGACGTTGCTCCAAGTGTAAATACCGGGGTGCTGACAGTTGGTGTTGTAGTTATGGTATGCGTGGAAGTTACAGGTCCGTTGCATCCGGCAGCACTTGCTGTTACCACTGATGTTCCGCTCCATCCGGCCACATAGCTAACGGTTCCGTTGGAAGCATTTATGCTGTTGCCTGCTCCGGTTGAGGTTCCGTCCAGACTGTAGGTTATCCCGGTTGAATTTGTAGCTGTTGCAGAATAAGTAACTGATCCTGCTCCCTGACAACGGGTGGAGGTCATCCCATCCGTAAATACGGGAGCACTTACGGTTGGAGTTGTAGTAATTGTGTGGATGGAAGTTACAGGTCCGTTGCATCCGGCAGCACTTGCAGTAACCACAGAGGTTCCGCTCCATCCGGCCACATAACTTACAGTTCCGTTGGAAGCATTTATGCTGTTGCCGGCTCCGGTTGAGGTTCCGTCCAGGCTATAGGTCATGCCGGTTGAATTGGAAGCTGTAGCAGTATACATAAGCGATCCGGCTCCCTGGCAACGGGTGGAGGTGGCACCAAGTGTAAATACCGGGGTGCTGACTGTAGGAGTAATAGTTACGGTATGAACAGCAGTTTTAGGTCCGAAACAACCTGCTGCGCTGGCTGTGATTACAGAGGTTCCGGTCCATCCTGCAACATATGAAACAGCGCCTGTTGCTGCCACAATCGTGTTACCCGCTCCGAGTGAGCTTGCATCAAGGCTATAGGTAATTCCTGTGGTATTAGTGGCTGTAGCAGTATAGGTAACTGAACCCACACCCTGGCAACGTGTGGAGGTCGCACCCAAAGTGAATACAGGTGTTCCCAGGGTCTGAGCAACGGTGACAACATTATCAGAAACCGGAGAAGGACATCCATAGCTGTCATAGGCAATAACATTAAAGGTTCCTGAATTCGTAACATAAATAGCCTGTGTGGTTTTTGCATTCGACCAGAGCCAGGAGCTGGCAGCTGATGAAGTAAGCTTGATACTGTCTCCACTGCAAAATGTAAGAGAACCTGTTACAGTTATTACTGGTTTTGCAAGTGCCGGCACAACTGTAATGGTTACAGAGTCAACATTGCTGAAGCCATTGGTGTCCGTAATGGTTACTTTATATTTTTGAGTTGAAGCAGGCTTAGCTGATGTAGTAGCAGTTCCGGGGGATGAAAGCCCGGTAGCCGGGGCCCATGAATAGGTAAAAGGTCCTGATCCTGTGGCTGTAGCTGTTAAACTTGCGGTGGATGATGCACATGTTCCTATTGTTGTTGTGCTTGAGGTGATCACAATACCGACATCATTATTTTTAATGGTATACCTGTGAGTGGATTGGGAACCGAGCAGCACTCCTGCTGTTGGCGTTGCCAGGCTGATATCAAAATATTCATCAGGTATTTCCACTATTTTATCATCAACTATGGAGGGTTGGATTACTGCGGTTTTTTGGCCGGGAATGAAACTAACCACATTCGGACTTAAAGTATAATCGACTCCTCCACCTGTAGCAGTACCTCCTGGAACGCTGTAGTTTACGGTAAAAGGACTTGAAATGGCATAATTCAGTGAAAGTGAGATAGATGGATTAGCAATATTTTCAAAACCGGACGAGGAGGCAAGATTGAAGCTGACATAGGGTTTAACTATACCAATCATTATGTAACATCCGTCGGGCAGGGTAACGTTATTGGCAACATATTCCGTCCCTGAATAGATAGTACCATAGGCTGTAGCTCCACTGGTGAAATCTCCGTCTGCATCCACAAATATATTATAGGAGAGGAATCCGCTGGTATTGGCAGGTAACAGTTTACTAGAAATTCCTACACTTACCTGACCAACACTTCCATTTCCCCCGCTTTGCTTAACTCTCCAGGTCCTGGAAAGACGAAGGATATTTGGATCTGATGAAGGAATATTAGCAGAGACCCAGGTAGAAATACTGCCTCCATCGTGACCGAACATAAGAAATTCTCCGTCACCGAGATCATTTGGACCACCTATTGAAAGAATTCCGGCCGACTGTGCCTTGGTATGCGTATTGGAAGCATCAATCCTTCCAATACCAGCAACATCATTTTTATAGCCCGGTTCATAGGGGTAAACATCACTTGTACTGATATCAATTCCGTACTTTGATGATAAATAATTATTTACAATTCTTTCCTGAGCAGTGTTCAGAGCTTTATTGTAAAGAATCACTTCTGAAACCTTTCCGTTAAATGTTTCTGCGCCTAAACGGTTGGCTCCCATGTTAAAACTACCATCTGTACTTAATGCCGGAGCACTGTAATCTGTGACAGTCTGAGAAGTAATTCCAAGTTTCAGTCTGTGAAAAGGAGCACTGCTGGCATGGTAAGCCCTGATAAGATAAGGAGTACTTATACTTAATGCCGGTCCGGTTCTGGCGGCCCCCGTAAAGCTATAGTAATTCTGACTTGCGTCCCTGCTTATACTAAATGTATTGGTAATATTAGCATCTCCAACAGAGAGAAGGCTCTGGTTTGCATTTGAAGAAAAGCTGGCAATTGTATAAACCATCAAAGGAGCAGATATTGATCCAATTTCCCTGAAAAACCTGTCTCCGGCGCCATCAAAAACCAGTTCAGGCATGGAATTAAGTCCTGTAGTATTTAAAAGTGGCCTGTCAGTAGCTGTATTCTGAACCAGGTTATTCAAATTTCCGCTATTATCTTTCCAGGTCTTTACCGCTTCACCATTTACAGCAGGGAGATCTGAAGCATTCAGTATTCCTGCATCAGCACGAAGCCAGACGACATTGGTTATGCTGTCTCCTACTCCACCGGGTCCTGTATAACCGTTTACAGGTGCCAGGGGATCGGTCGCGCACATTCCAAAGGTTCCGCTCTTTGCCTGATCGCCAAATATTCGAATGTAAATTACCTCACCGGGTGTTCTTCCGGTAAGAACAATGGATGGCATGGAATTCAGATTATCAACGCATGTAATACGCGTCAGCCCTGCACATGAAGTACTTTGAAATATATCCATAATGGCATATGTCATAGTACCCGGAAGACTCTGGATTTTCAACTGACCGGAAGCAGGTACGGTAGCTTTAAACCAGACATCGCCGCCAAAGTATGTGTGACAGGGGGGGCTCCCCAGAGTAGTAGTATTATACGCTCCCTTATTGGAAAAAAACTGAGGGGAGCAGGAGTTCCCGACAATCAGTGAGGCAGCTGTGCAGGGATCGTTATTTGATGGAGGAGGATTTGCACTTATTTCTGCTATCCATCCTGAATCGAGCGGACTAGTGGGTTTTGTAATAAGACCAAAGGTTATGCATCCTGATGGCGAAGTAAAACTGAACTGTGGAGTATCATTATGGTAGGCAACATAACTGTTTCCCGGATAATTAATAGTCATGTAGTCCCAGTTCACCCAATCACCGGCTATATGTGTTCCCTGGTAATTCGTCCTGAATCCGCTAAAATCAAGAGTAATCGGATTTCCATTTTCCGAACAAAACTTTACCGTCCAGTTCTGGCCTGCATGGTATTTATCAAATCCACCATCGTCATAAAATTTCCCTGTATTTGTAATAACTGTCTGGCCTGTTGTAAATCCGTGGTTCAGCCAATAGTCATCAGAATTGCTCTGAGCGAATAAAGAAGCACTGGCAGTGATAAATATAAAAAGGAGGTTTATAAACTTTTTATGGAAATATTTCTGAGGCATAGGATAGGAAATAAATACTGGCTAAATTCTTTATAAAAGTACAAAATCAATACCTGCAACAAGCATCATTTATTCAAAAGACATAATGAATCGCGATGTTTTACATGAATGTATATAAAACGTCTTCAAAAAAATGTCTTTAGAAGATTAAATTCGGTTTTGATATACTACTGTGACTTTAAACACAGTATTTTGGTTGCCTTAATCTGCATTATTGTTCCTAAAAATCAATTATTTTTGACAAACAAATGATTTATATTGACAGAAAAAACTAACTTATATTCTTTCATTGTGTTTGAGCATTGAAAGCCGGAATTAAGGCAGTCTAAAGCCAAAAGCCGCAATATATTCGCAGTATTATTATACTTTTATAACAAAATAATATTTCGCATGCTTCATAATAAAAAACTGTTTATTAAAACATCACTTTTCATTTTTGTGGGACTTTGGAATTTATCCCTGCATGCCCAGATTAATCCACCTGCAGATACCAGCTACTTTGTCAGCTGGGACGATGATTACAATTTGCTCCTTGCCGTTGATAAAGGAGATATTGCAGCTGTTAGTTTTTTACTTGACAGGGGAGCCGATCCTAATTCTTCAACCATCGAAGGCGTAACACCTCTCATGTATGCAACTGAAAGTGGTTTTTTTGAAATAGTTAAGTTACTCGTCGAAAAAGGAGCTGACATAAATAAGAAACCCTTTACCGGACCCACTGCCCTTATTTCAGCCGCTGAAAGAAACCACTATGAAATAGCTGAGTATTTCGCTTCCAAAAAAGCAAATCTTGATATCAGGGACAGTGATGGAGCAACTGCAGTGAATCATGCCGCTGCCCTCAACAATTACGATGTAATGGACATGCTTATTTTTTATGGAGCAAATCCGGAAATTGCTGACAGCAAGGGGAATACCCCCTTGATTTCTGCTGCTTACAATAATTCGCTGGAAGCCGCCGGATTACTTATTGAACATGGAGTCGCCATTGACACAACTGATATTTATGGTTTTACAGCATTGATGACAGCCGTTCAGAGAGGAAACTCAGAAATTGTTTATCTTTTAATAGACAAAGGAGCAAATATCGGGCTTGTAAACAGCGGTGGCTATTCCGCCCTTACCTTTGCTGTCATAAATGGGGATGCTGAATTAACAGAAACTCTCATAAATCTGGGTTCAGATGTAAATACAAAAACTGAATCCGGCTACACAATTCTTGAACTGGCAAAATTAAAAAAGGAGGATGTAATTGCTGAACTGCTGGAATCTAACGAAGCAAAGCCTAACCCGAATCCTCATTTTAATACCCTTTGTATAGGTCCTTACCTGGATTTTAACTTTTCCGACTACATGAACGGTTTGAATATTAGTATTAAGGATGCTAAATACGGCATTGGGATTAATGGTGGATTTGGCTTCAGGCCTCTTTCAAACAGGGTTCTTTATCCTGAAAATGACAGTGTTACATATCAATACTGGGAAAGGAGATACTACTTTTATGCAGGTCTGGAAAAGAGGTTTAATTTTACCCGGAACAGTTCTTCTGCCAAAGGTCTCTATGTAGGTATAGATGAATTTTATACTTTCGGTGGATTTCTGGGGAGTGATAAGAATCCCCCTGCAACTTTCCTTACAGTACCTGTTGTTGGATTATATTACTCCGGCAGCTATGTTTCAAGCTGGCTGGCCTATAAGTATGTAAATTACAATACTCCTGAGGTGAAACCCGGGCGTATCAACCTTGGAGTCAGTGTTAATCTTAGCCTCGCCAAAAAGAAACTTACCGAGAAAAAGATATCCTGGCTTGAATAACATTCACCCTTATATTGACATTTTAATACTAATCTGAACATATAATTACCGGAAAAATAAAAAGAAATGAAGAGAAGTCTGTTACTGACGTTTTTAATCCTTGGTCTGATCATTGCATTTTCATGTCAGAAAGGGAACTCCACTATTGAAGTGAATTGTGCCGAATGTATGAGTTCCGAACCCGACAGCTTTGAATTGTCAATTGACCTGAGTATTCTGGAAGGAGTTTATGATTCCGTTTACCTTCAGATCTATCAGGGAAATGTTGAGTCAGGAAAATTAAGCTGGGAAGGAGAAGTATTTACTGAGTTATTTTACCATCTGGTACCGGTAAATAAAGATTATTCTGTAAAAGCCTACTACCGTAAAAACGATAAGACCATTATTGCTGTTGACGGAGACCGCATGGTAACCAGGTTTATTGCAGATGCCTGCGACGGAAACTGCTGGATTGTAAAAGGAGGACTGCTCGACGTTAGACTTAAATATCAATAAAGCTGTTATACAGGAATCTGAGTTTTTGAATCCAGAACTTCAAATCCCCTGTTTATAATTATATCCGACATCGGTTTTAAGGAAAGTACATTTTGATGTTCCTTTTCAAGAACTGATTTTGTAAACTCTGATTGTTCACCGGCAGGGTTCTGATTTCCCAGAAGTTCGGATTCGGCATTGGTAAGCTCAATAAACACTCTGAGATCTATTCCATCCGATTTTATTGCATATAATCCCTCGATAATCAGCAAATCAATCTTTTTAAAGTCTGTAATAAGCTTATCAACCTGCTGGGGTATAATATCTATGCAAGGCATCATGGATTCTCTTTCCTCTTTAAAATCCTGAATATTCCTGTGGATGAGATTCCAGTCGTATTCTCCGGTTCCAACACTTTCTATCCCCTTGGCTTTCCGCCATTCCGACTGTAAAAGAGGTGCTACCTTGAAGTAATTATCCGTATGCAATACTTTTACTCTGAGATGCTCTTTTTTCATTCTTTTTGCCAGGGAATATGCAATTTCTGATTTACCCGAGCCCGATTCTCCGGAAATTCCAACAATATATTTATAGTCTTTTGGCTTATGGGATTTTTGCTCAATTATCTTTTTGGCAAGCGCTTCGGCCGCCTTTATATGATTATCACGAATTTGCAATACATCTCCAAGCATGCTTAATAATTTAATCGGTTAGGTCAAAATTATAATCCATATTTGAATAAAAGGCAATTTGAAAATATTTTTATAAACATTCTGAACCCGGATTAGAAATTTCTACGGAATTCTCTTTCCAGTCCATTAATTCCACCTATCTCTGCAATATCACTAACTGCAATATCAGCGCCGTTTTTAAGCAGTTCAGAAGCATTTCCCTCTCTGGCAATACCAAGTACCAGTCCAAAATTTCCCTTTTTACCCGCCTGCACTCCACTTACAGCGTCTTCCACAACAATGGCATCCTTATAGTTCACTCCAAGATTGTCTGATGCAGTGGTAAAAATATCAGGTTCCGGCTTCCCCTTTAGTCCAAGCCTGGCAGAAACTTCACCATCAACACGGGTTTCAAAAAGCTGTATAATACCCGCCCTCTCCAGCACTTTTCTGCAATTAGCACTCGATGAAGCAACACCAACCTTTATGCCCGAAGAAATTAATTCGTGCAACAATTTTAGGGTTGAATCATAGACCTCTACCCCATCTGTTTCCAGGATATTATTAAAATATTCGTTCTTACGGTTACCCAGTCCGCAGACTGTTTCCTTTTCAGGACTATCGGCAGGATCTCCGAATTCAATGTGAATGGACCGGGATACAAGAAAATCAGAAACACCCTTATACCTGGGTTTTCCGTCTACATATGGCAGGTAATCCTTTTCATGCTCAAACCGGGCCTGATTTTCACCGTAAACCTTATTCCTGTAGGCAAGATAGTCATTGAACATTCTCGACCAGGCAGAAGAGTGAACCAGTGCAGTCTTTGTAATTACACCGTCTAAATCAAAAATTACTGCTTTAAAGCTTAGGGTTTCATTCATTCTTCCGGGTTTTGTCTGTAAATTTTAGAAACAGTAGTCATTCATTGTCAGGAGCCTCACATGGGAGTCGAACCCACGACCTGCTCATTACGAATGAGCTGCTCTACCACTGAGCTAATGAGGCTGAAATTTCCGCTAAATTAAATGTTTCTTCTTAATAAACTCGAGGATTGAGCAAAGAATTTAGCGTAGATAGATTGATTACTCCCTTGGAATTTAATCCAACTAAAATCCTCCAGAAAATAAATAATAATTCCCTTTGCCTCCTTTATTAACATTTGAATGAAAAATGTTAATCCTTTGTAATCGTAAAAAGAACTGCGTCAATTTCATAATTACTATCTTTGTATGCGGGAATGAAAAGGATGTATTTCATTCTAATTTATTGTAATTCTGTGTTTTATAAATTAAATTCAAATCCATGATACTATTTTTCCGGACCAAAGACTTAGTGATAATCGCCGTGCAGTCAGAAAAGAAACCTGGCCCGGGAGATATCGGCAAGTTGAAATGGTTGTTTGGAAATGCAGAATTGATGACGGAAGACAGGATTGCAGGGAGCTATGTCGGACCCCGCAAGGAAATGGTCACGCCCTGGAGTACCAATGCAGTTGAGATAAGCCAGAACATGGGGATTCAGGGTCTGCAGAGAATTGAAGAATATTTCCCGGTTTCAGGTCCTGAATTCCACTATGACCCGATGCTGCAAGCCTACTACGACGGACTCAGCCAGTCCGTCTTTTTTGTTGATAAAAAGCCTGAACCTGTTTTATTCATTAATGATATAGCGGCATATAATGAAAAGGAAGGGCTTGCATTAAGCGCTGAAGAAATTGAATATCTCGAAAATTTAAGCAGAAGATTGAAGCGACAGCTTACCGACAGCGAAGTCTTTGGTTTCTCACAGGTCAATTCAGAACATTGTCGGCACAAGATCTTTAACGGGACGTTTATTATTGACGGGGAAGAAAAAAAGTCGAGCCTCTTTAACCTGATACGTCTGACGAGCAAAATGAACCCCAATAAAATTGTATCAGCCTATCAGGATAATTGCTCCTTCAACGAGGGTCCCATAGTGGAGCAGTTTGCTCCTGCCAGTCAGGACAAAGCAGACTATTTTGAAGTAAAGGATATTAAAACTGTCCTCTCCTTAAAAGCGGAAACCCACAACTTTCCCACCACTGTTGAACCTTTTAACGGTGCAGCCACGGGAACCGGTGGAGAAATAAGGGACAGGATAGGTGGAGGGAAGGGAGCCCTTCCTCTGGCAGGCACTGCCGTTTACATGACTTCTTACCCAAGGCCCGAGGGCGGGCGGGACTGGGAAAAGAATATCCCCGAACGAAAATGGTTATACCAGTCGCCCGGGGATATTTTAATAAAAGCTTCCAATGGGGCCAGCGACTTCGGAAATAAATTTGGCCAGCCTCTCATATGTGGAAGTTTACTTACGTTCGAGCATTTTGAAAATTATAAAAAATTTGGTTTCGATAAGGTTATTATGCTGGCCGGCGGTGTTGGATACGGCAAGCTAAAAGACAGCAAAAAGGACGTTCCCGCAAAGGACGATGCTGTTATCCTGCTGGGAGGCGATAACTACAGAATCGGAATGGGGGGCGGAGCTGTTTCATCGGTTGCCACCGGTGAATATGGAAATAAAATTGAGCTTAACGCCGTTCAGCGTGCCAACCCGGAGATGCAAAAAAGAGTGTATAATGCCATCAGAGCTATCGCTGAATCAGATAAAAACAGCATTATTACTGTTCACGATCATGGGGCTGGCGGACACCTTAACTGCCTTTCTGAACTTGTGGAAGCTACCGGTGGTGAAATCGATATCAGCAAGCTTCCTGTGGGCGACCCCACCCTGTCGGCCAGAGAAATTGCCGGAAATGAATCCCAGGAAAGAATGGGTCTGGTGATCAAAAATTCTGATGTTGATGAACTGAAACGCATATCTGAAAGAGAACGGGCACCATTTTATAAGATTGGAAAAATCACCGGAGACCACCGTTTTCGGTTTATAAATCCTGCTGAAAATGTTAACCCTATTGATCTGGACCTGACAGATTTCTTTGGAAATCCGCCCAAAACTGTGATGACTGATAAAAAACTGCCCTCCGGTTTCGGAGAAGTTCAGTACTCTGTTTCTAAAATCACTGAATACATAGAAAAGGTGCTTCAGCTGGAAAGTGTTGCCTGCAAAGACTGGCTTACCAACAAGGTGGACCGCTCAGTAACCGGTAAGGTAGCCAAACAGCAGTGTGCCGGTGAACTTCAGCTGCCATTAAATAATCTTGGAGCGGTTGCTCTCGATTATCGGGGTAAGGCAGGTATTGCAACCTCCATTGGTCATGCTCCTGCCGCAGGACTTGTTGATCCGGCCGCCGGATCTGTTCTGGCCATTGCCGAAGCCCTAAGCAATATCATATGGGCTCCCTTAGCGGATGGATTGAAAAGCATTTCCCTTTCAGCAAACTGGATGTGGCCCTGCAGAAATCCCGGAGAAGACGCCAGACTATATGATGCCGTTGAAGCTGCCAGCCGGTTTGCCATTGAAACCGGGCTTAACATCCCGACCGGAAAGGATTCTCTTTCCATGACTCAGAAATACAATGATGAAGTGGTTTACTCCCCCGGAACCGTTATTATTTCGGCAGCAGCGGAGGTCAGTGATATCAGAAAAATTGTTGAGCCGGTTCTGGTAAAGGATACGGATACATCCCTGATTTACATTGATCTTTCAGGTGATGATTTCAAACTGGGAGGAAGCAGCCTGGCGCAGGTTCTGAATTTTGTTGGTAAAGAAGCTCCGGTGGTGAAGGACTCAAAGAATTTTGTCGCCTGTTTTGAAGCGGTACAAAAATTAATCCACAACGGAATTATTCTGGCTGGTCATGATATTTCTGCCGGGGGACTTCTGACCACCCTGCTTGAAATGAATTTTGCGAACAGTTCCTATGGAGCCGGTATTGATATTAGCGGTTTTTCAGAAAAAGATACAGCAAAAGTTCTGTTTGCTGAAAATCCGGGTCTTGTAATTCAGGTTAAAAACAAGGCTCAGGTTGCAGCAATATTTGATTCAGCGGGAGTTAATTACAGGATTCTTGGGGCACCTCATAAAGGAAGAAGTCTGAATATCCGGACATCAGAAGGAACACTCGAATTTGATATTGATTCCCTGAGGGATCTTTGGTTCAAAACCTCCTGGCAGCTCGACCGCAGGCAATCGGGAGAGGAACATGCAAAAAAGAGGTTTCAGAATTACGGGAATCAGGCTTTATCATTCAACACTAAAGATTTCACCGGAAAGCTGAGCAGGTACGGGATTAGCCCCGACAGAAAACCTTCAGGAATAAAGGCGGCCATCATTCGCGAAAAAGGGGTAAATGGCGATCGTGAGATGGCATATATGATGTACCTCGCAGGTTTAGATGTTAAAGACGTTCACATGACAGACCTTATAAGCGGGAGGGAAAACCTGGAGGACCTGAATATGATCGTTTTCGTGGGAGGTTTTTCTAATTCTGATGTACTGGGTTCCGCTAAAGGATGGGCCGGGGCATTCAAATACAATGATAAAGCCAGGACAGCTCTGGAAAATTTCTATAAAAGAAAAGACACTTTGAGCCTTGGAGTATGCAACGGCTGTCAGCTCATGATAGAACTTGGACTCATTTATCCTGAACACGAAAAGAAAGCTGAGATGCACTTTAATGCATCCCACAAATTCGAATCCAATTTCATAAGTGTTGAAATTGCAAAAAACAGTTCAGTGATGATGCATTCCCTCTCAGGAATGAGACTAGGGGTCTGGGTTGCTCATGGTGAGGGTCGTTTTCAATTTCCTTACAGCGAAGACAAATATTCTATTGCCATTAAATACACTCAGGCGGAATATCCGGGTAACCCGAATGGCTCCGACTTTGGAACAGCAGGAATATGCTCCGCTGATGGTCGACATTTTGCCATGATGCCGCACCTCGAACGGTCATTTATGCCCTGGCAGTGCGCCTATTATCCATCCGTAAGAAAAGATGATGAGATAACTCCATGGGTTGAGGCTTTCGTAAATGCAAGAGAATGGGTAAAGAACCACAGAAAATAAAAAAATTCTTTTCACCGGATAGTGAAGTATTTACTTATGATTCGCTCCAAAATCCCATATTTGCAATAGATTAACTGAAAGTAAATAATTCCATGAAAACAAAGGACGTTTTTAGGATTGCATTTTCGCTTGCCCTTTCTGTTCTGTTAACATTTCAGTTAAACGCCCAGAAAACGGGGAAAAAGATTTTTCTGATAATGCATCCCACTGTTGGTAATATTCAAACAATATCAACTCTGGTCAATGAGGGAATCTTTCCTGTCAAAAATGTTGAGTTCCATGGAGTGTACTTTTCGGAAGAAAATTATAACTACAGCGAATCACGGAAATTTATTGCTAAAAATAAACTGGATTTCAAACTGGAGGAAATCAAGGGAATTCTTAAACCATCAACTCTTTTTGGTATTAACCCTTGTACTGAAAGCTTCAAAAAATTATTCAATGAAAGCAGCGGAGTATTATTTAACGGTGGACCTGATCTTCCCCCAGTGATTTATGGGGACAAAACCAGTACCCTTACCGTTATTGAAGATCCTTACCGTCATTATTTTGAAGCTTCTTTTCTTTTTCATTTACTCGGAGGATCGCAGGATACAACATTTATTCCATTGATGGATAAAAATCCTGACTATCTTATTGTTGCCATCTGCCTTGGTTTGCAAACCATGAACGTGGCCACCGGCGGAACACTTGTGCAGGATATCCCCTCGGAAGTTTATCATCTGTATAAGGTGGAGGATATCCTGAATCAGCCCGATGAAAATCTTCATCGGAACTATGAAACCAATATAGCTGATTCGCTTGATTTTTTCAGGGGATCGATTCATCCTATCAGAATAAATAAAGATAGCTGGATGATTTCAGACAAGCTGGTTTCAGCCGGTCAAAATCCCGGAGTGCTAAGCTCTCATCATCAGGCTGTTAAAAAGCTTGGGAAAAACCTTGAGGTCGATGCCCGTTCAATGGATGGAAATATTGTTGAAGCCATGCATCATAGGCTGTACCCAAACGTTTTTGCCTTTCAGTTTCATCCTGAAGTTCCAGATATTTATAATTATGATAATTCTTATCTATTCAAAGCCTCTGAACCCCCGGAATCACTGAGAACCAGGATTGAGAAAGAAAATGGATATGAGTTTAATCTGGCTTTGTGGCATTGGTTTGCCGGAATTCTGAATGATGCAAAATAGGGAGGGAACCGTTACGGACGTTACGGGCGTTACGGACGTTACGGGCGTTACGGCGTGAAGGACGTTACGGCCGTGAAGGGTGTGACGAAATCTTCTTCCCCGTGGCAGTATTATGTGAGGTCTGGCTCTGACTCCAGCTGCTATTCCTCAATATAAACCTTAAAGTCCCAGGGCTTAAGGGCAATAGCATCTCCCGATTTCAGCTTTAGTTCTTCTCCTGTAAAGTATTCTTTAAACTTGCCTTTTATAATCTGGTCTGTTGGAGTAAATTCCAGTGTATCAGCTGAGAGATTCAGAACAATTGCCAGCTTATTACTATCCTTATGACGTGTATAAGCAAATACTCGTTTATTGCGGTTTCCATGGATTCTTTTGAAATTCCCTCCAATAGTTCCTGCAAAGAGAGCCGGATTTTCAGCCTTAAGAGCATTTAATTTGGTATAAAAGTCCTTCATGTCGCAATCAATCCAATTAATAGTATCCTTTTCAAAAAAGAGAAGTCTTTTATTAAGGCAGGCTTCCTGACCGTTGTAAATCAAAGGCATGCCAGGAATAGTATAGGTAAATACGGCAAAAGTCTTTACCGCATCTCCCAGTCTTTCATACTCGGTACCATTCCAAGAATTCTCGTCGTGGTTTGAAGTAAACTCCATTAAAATGGAATTCGGGGGATAAACACTATCCACATATGCGAAATGATTTTCAATATCAATGGCATTCATTTTTCCCTGAGCCACTTCATTCATAATGTGATGCAATCTCCAGTCGTAGGTAGCATCAAAAGCCTCCTTGTTTAACACAGGCTGGTCTGATTCGGCAAGCATAAATACCTCCTTAACCTCATTTAGTGCAGGTCTTACGGTATTCCAGAAGCTAACAGGTATCATATGTGCAACATCGAACCTGAATCCATCGATATCGGTTTCCTTAAGCCAGAATTTCAGAGCATCAATCATGTACTGTCGCAGTCCGGGCTGATCATAATCAAACTGGATAACATCCGTCCAGTCGAAAGGAGATTTGAAGTTTCCCAGGGAATCTTTCAGATAATACTCAGGATGCTCAACAGCAAGTTTATTATCGAGGGAGGAATGGTTAGGAACCCAGTCAATGATGACTTTCAGTCCAATAGCGTGTGCTTTTTTAACCATAGCCTTAAAATCATCCATGCTTCCAAACTCAGGATTTACAGCATAGTAATCCTTAACGGAATAATAGCTCCCCAGACTTCCTTTTCTCCCCTGCTCACCAATAGGATTAACCGGCATTATCCAGATTATGTCAATGCCAAGATCTTTGATTCGTTGAAGGTGCTCAGAAAAGGCATTAAAGGTTCCTTCCGGAGTGAACTGCCTGATATTTACTTCATATAAACTGGCATCATCAAGCCATTTGGGATGAACAACACCCTTATTTTCGGTTGATACAGAGGTACATGAAACTACAGAGATCATGATAATGCTTACTAATGAATAAATAGCTGCTGATCTGAATGTAAATTTTGGATTCCGGGTCATAATATGAATTTTATTGTTTTCGCACAGGAATTATTTTGATCTAAAGATAGTCAGGAATATTCGGGTGTCACAAGTCTTGAATACAAATTTCAGAAGCAGAATTACTCAACCTCTAAAAAATTTATTTTCAGGTCTATTATGGAGGCATAATACTCCCCTCTTTCCAGAATATCATCATCCCCTTCCTCATAATACCAGTTTACAGTGAGCTGGTGTCCCTCATTGCACAGGTCTTTCAAAGCTTTAAGCATTTGCAGGACAACCTTTGAAGTACCTGAATTGAGGTATTCAAAAGATAAGTCAACACGGGTTGACGGATTTCCTGAACCAAGGTAGGAATGCAACCAGTTAATGAGATCGCTGAAAAATAATTCAGCATCCTCAGGAATAGAGCGCCCTTCGATTTTTATAATACCCTTTGGATCAAGGGATATGGAGGGAGTCTTTCGCGTACCTTCTATGTATATTGCTTCGAGCAAATCTGTTTTATTTAGAACCTAAATTAAGGAGTTTTTATTAGCTCACAAAATAATTAATGGAATTAATAATTATTCCTCCTTTGGCTTGGCAAAGAAAAAGAAGATGTATTGCCGAAATTATCCTGCAAATAACTAAAAGGGACTAATTATACCCGTACAAATTTAAATTTGTCCAAACATTTCCTACTTTTGCGCCAAATTAATATATAGAATGGAGTCGAAGAAATTATTGAAGGCGGCAGTGTATTCGGCAGAAATGCATAAATACCAGAGAAGGAAAGGATTTAATCAGGTACCTTATATAAATCACCCCCTGAAAGTTGCGGAATTACTGAGTGAATATGGGGAATCGGAAGAGGATTTACTAATTGCAGCCATTTTACATGATGTTATTGAAGATACCGATGCTACAGCTGAAGAAATTGTAAATCTGTTTGGTCAGAATATTTGCAACATTATACTTGAGGTTACCGATGATAAGGAGCTTCCCTATTCTATAAGGAAAGAACTGCAAATCAAACATGCACCGGGATTAAGTGTTTCCGCAAAAAAATTGAAAATTGCAGATAAGATTTGTAATATCATTGATATAGTTTCGTATCCTTTGGACTGGAGTACTGAGCGGAAACTCTCCTATCTTGAATGGGCCGAGCAGGTGGTGAATGGCTGTGCAGGGGTCAATCAGGAACTTGAGACATATTTCTCACAAGTCCTCGATGAAGGCCTGGATAAATTAAAGGAAGAACTCTAAAAATCCATTCTGGCCAAAGGAGAAACATCGGAGGGAGCAAAAATCCCCTTTCCGAATTTATGATAACCGGTAATAGCTATCATGGCAGCATTGTCTGTGGTAAAACGAAATTCCGGAATATATACCTTCCAATTCCTGTTTGTCCCCTCAAGAATAATACGGTCGCGTAAACCTGAATTAGCAGAAACACCTCCAGCCAGTGCAATATTCTTAATCCCGGTTTCCTCTGAAGCCTTTAACAGCTTCAGAAGCAAAATATCCACAATGGTTTTTTGTATTCCGGCACATAAATCATTTTTATTTTCTTCGATAAACTCAGGGTTTATCTTTTGCTGATCTCTGAGGAAATAAAGAATCGATGTCTTCAGTCCGCTGAAACTATAATCAAGGCCATCAATTCTGGGCTTACTGAAACTAAACTTATCAGGATCCCCAAGCTTGGCAAACTTATCAATATAAGGACCTCCGGGATAAGGCAATCCCATAAGTTTGGCACTCTTATCAAATGCCTCTCCCGCTGCATCATCAATGGTTTTACCAATTATCTCCATATCGAGATAGTCACGGATCAAAACAATTTGTGTGTGCCCACCGGAGACCAGAAGACACAAAAACGGAAACTCCGGCTTTTCATGAACTTTTCCTTCTTCCTCTATAAAATGAACATGTATATGAGCCTGCAGATGGTGAACCTCCACCAGGGGGATATTACGGACAAGTGCAAATCCTTTGGCAAAAGAAGTTCCAACCAGCAACGAACCCAATAATCCCGGGCCACGTGTAAAGGCAACGGCACTGATATCTTCAGCACGTACCGATGCCTTCTTAAGAGCAGCATCCACAACAGGAACAATATTTTGCTGATGAGCACGTGAAGCCAGCTCTGGGACCACTCCTCCGTATTGAATATGTACATCCTGATTTGCAATCACACTGGAAAGTAATTTACCATCCCTTATCACCGCAGCTGCCGTATCGTCACATGAAGATTCTATTCCAAGTATGGTTATGCTCATTTTTAATCTTATAAGTCAATAATATGAAGTATTTTTCGTTTTTTTACAATACAATATAAGGCTCAAAAATATCAAAAAATTATTTAAGATATTACTGATAGTTTTTCTGGCGACGGTATCCATCCCTGCCATAGCTATGCTATTCCTTCAAAATCACCAGATTCAGACCTATCTGGCAACAAAAATCACTGCCATAATTTCAAATAATATTCATGCAAAAATTCATATCGGAGAGCTGGCGGTTACCTTTATTAACCGTATCCAGCTCAAAGATATATATGTTGAAGATCAGCAGGGTGATACTTTGTTGTATGCCGAAAAAATCAGAGTTACCATAAAGAATTACAGCAGGAGTAAAAAATCAATGGAAATTTCCAATCTCAGACTGGAAGACGCGTATGTAAACTTTATCAGTGATACCACAGGGCTGCTGAACGTAAAATTTATTATTGATGATCTGAAAGGAAACAAAGAAAAGGACTCGACAAATTTCGCCCTCAAAATCAATAATGTAGAACTTAAAAACTCCAGGTTTCATTATACAAAAGAAGGAAGGGATATTACAACAACCGGTATCAATTATGCCAACATGGATATGGGGAATCTCAATGCGAAACTCAGGGATTTCAACATTCAAAACGATACTATATCATTCTCTGTCAGAGATATGAGTCTGAAAGAAAAAAGCGGCTTCGAGGTCACTGAATTTAATACCGATATGAGCTTGTCGGGTCGACATATGAACTTCGAGCATGTTAATTTAAAGACGCCCTTTTCACAAATCTTCGCACGGAGCCTGAACCTGAGTTTTGTAGATTATTCCGACTTTTCCGACTTTGTAAATCTTGTTGGAGTTAATTTCAATTTTATTTCTTCCGGTATCTCCTTCAGGGATATTGCCTTTTTTGCACCTACTCTAAAGGATTATAATGAGGAATTTAAATTTTCAGGTTTGCTGCGGGGACAGATAAGCAACCTGAGAGGAGATGATTTGCTTCTTACCTACAATAACCATAGTCATATTATGGCAAATTTCACGATAATCGGACTTCCTGATGTGAAAACTGCCTTTATGCACTACGATATCACAAGCCTTGAAACAAATTCTACAGATATACAAGAAATTACCATCCCCGGAAAAAACGGTAATATACATTTATCCATACCCAAAGCAATTGCACAATTGGGTGAAATAAAATACACCGGTAAATTTACCGGATATATTGATGATTTTGTCGCGTATGGTAAATTCTCCACTAGTCTGGGAGAGTTCTCCTCCGATCTTCTCCTGAAACCCGATTCTGCCAATACCCTGTTTTTTCAGGGTCGTCTAAAAACCCGTCAGTTTCACCTCGGCAAACTAACCAACAGTGAATCGAAGATCGGGCACATCACCATGAAAGCAGATATTAACGGCTATACATCGGCAAAAGGATTGTTTGCAAAAATGGATGGAGTAATTGACAGCCTTGAATTCAATCAGTACAATTACAAGAATATAAATATTGCGGGTACCCTTACTGACAAAGTATTTGACGGATCCTTTAATATAACAGATCCGAATATAAAAATGGATTTTCTGGGAAAGGTGAATTTTTCTTCTGAGAGCCCCGAATTTGCTTTTACAGCCGATGTTTCCAGAGCAAGACCCTATTATTTACATCTCGATAATAGTGATCCAAGTTATTTTGCTTCATTTCTGCTAAAAACAAATTTTACCGGAAAATCCATAAATGAACTGAACGGAGAAATAAAGATCATTAATTCACTCTTCCAGAAGCAGGAACATCAGGTGCAAATGTATAATTTTAGTCTGCAGGCTGCCAATTCACCTGACAGCAATTATGTTCTTATCAATTCCGATGTTATTGATGCTGAAATTAAAGGAAAGTACCAGTTCAGTAAACTTCCGGATTCATTTAAAAGTCTGGCAGCATATTACCTTCCTTCCCTCGAAAGTGAAGAAAAAAAGGCATCTGAAGAAAGCGATGGCAACAGTTTCGTTTTCAATATAAAACTCAAAAACATCCATCCTCTTGTCAGTTTCTTCCTTCCGGATTTTGACATTGGAAATAATTCCTTACTGAGCGGCCATTATTTTCCTGCAAGCAAAGACGTGGTGGTAAATGCAAGCAGCAGTCTCTTCATGTATAAAGGAAATACCTGGACAAATCTTGATATTCATTCGAAAAGTGATAAGACAACGGTAATGCTTGATGCAAGTTCTGATCAGCTGGTATTTAAAAATAAAATGTCAGTTGGAAATCTGCACCTGAATACTGAAATCAGCAAGGATGCAGCAGATCTTAAGATTAAATGGGATTCGGATTCAAAACCACTTTTCAAGGGAGAAATCACTGCCCTGGCAAACCTGAGCCGTAACGATCTGACCGATAAGCCTGTTATTGGCCTGCATTTCGATCCCACAGATATTATTTTCAACGATACCCTATGGCATGTTTCTTCAGGAAAGGTAGTGGTCGATACCAGCTCCGTAAACCTGGATTCGTTTACCATTCGAAATCACAATCAGAACTTCCTGGTTTATGGAAAAATATCTGAAAATCCTGAGGATGGTTTATATTTTAGTTTTAAAGATATGGATCTCACCGCCCTGAATCCATTAAGCCTGAAATATAAATTTGAGCTTGCAGGAAGGCTATCAGGTAAAGCAAGTATAACCGATCCATTGCATAACCTGTTGTTTCTTTCTGATTTGAAGATGAACGACTTAATTGTAAATGGAGAAACGGTAGGCACAGGGGCTGTTTTAGCCAACTGGAATAATATTGACAAAAAAGTTCACATACAATCATACCTCGGTAATGAAGATGTGCCCGGACTCAGAATGGAAGGTGATTTTTACCCCAGAACCAAAGCACTCGATTTCGATCTTACGCTCGATAAACTGAGAGTTGCCATGTTTCATCCTTATATGGATTTTCTGGTCTCCCAGGTAAAGGGAATCGCCACCGGAACCCTTAAACTTACCGGCACGGGTCCCAAGCCTGATCTGAATGGAACAGTGCGGGTAATGAAAAGCTCCTTACTGGTTGATTATCTTCAAACCCGCTACAATTTCAGCAACGATTTACGCATTGTCCATAATAACATAATTGTCAAGGATTTTGAAGCCTTTGATGAAAAAGGGAATAAAGCGGTTGCCCAGGGTACTGTAAGTACCAAATACTGGAGAGAATTTAATCTGGATGTACGGGTAACTACAGATAACTTTGAATTTCTAAATACCACTGAGAAAGATAACCAGCTTTTTTATGGAAGAATTTTCGGCGGGGGAGTTGTTCATGTTAGCGGACCTTCCGATAACCTGTTAATTGATGTAGATGCTCACGCCGAAAAGAACTCAATTTTTTACATACCATTGTATGGAACGGAAGAGGTTCAGGATCAGAATTTTATCGATTGGGTCAATCCCGCTGATATTAATACAGAAACCAGCTTTTCAGAGACGCGCTATGAGGTTAAATTAAAGGGATTACAGATGAATTTCAACCTGGATGTTAACCCCAATGCAGAAGTACAGCTGATATTTGATCCCAAGATAGGCGACATTATAAAAGGCCGGGGTACCGGTACCCTGAAGGTTCTGATTAATACGCTCGGGAAATTCGAAATTTATGGTTCCATTTTAATTGATGAAGGTGATTACCTTTTCACTCTTCAGAATGTGATTAACAAAAAGTTTGTGGTTGAAAAGGGAGGAAGGATAACCTGGAATGGAGATCCTGAGGATGCCAATATTGATATGAAAGCTGTTTACGGACTAAAGACCACTATTTCCGCCCTTGACCCTGATCCCACGCAGCAGGCATCACGAAAGCGAATACCCGTTGATTGCACCATCGATCTGAGCGGGAAACTGATGAATCCAACTATTAAGCCGGGAATCAGCCTTCCCGGCTCGGATGTGCAAACCCAGAATATTGTTAAAAACAGCATAAATACAGATGAAGAAATGATGAAACAATTTGTTTCCCTTCTGGTAATGAATAACTTCTATTCGCAACAGGGAATTGTTCAGGGGGGTACCGGGGGAACCAGCTCTAACGTGGCCGGAGTAACCACCAGCGAGTTACTCTCCAACCAGCTTTCATCATGGCTGTCGCAGATAAGTAATGATTTTGATATCGGTATTAACTACAGACCGGGGGATCAGATAACATCTGAAGAATTACAGGTAGCCCTCAGTACACAGATTTTAAATGACCGTATCTCCATAAGTGGTAACCTGGATGTTGGAGGAAATGCAACCACCACAACCACTACCAATACCAATAATATTGTGGGTGATTTTGATATAAATTTCAAAATAACAGATAAGTTACATGTGAAAGCATTCAACCGGGCCAATGATAACCTGCTTTTCCAGACATCACCTTATACCCAGGGTGTAGGATTTTTCTACCGCGAATACTTCAATACAGGCGCAGACCTTGGTGAAAAGTTTAAAAAACCATTTGTGAATTTATTCTCTGCAAAAAAGCCCGATGAAACGGTTCCCCAGGAAGAACAGTAATCCTGCGGAACTTGTTCAGCTTCATTAAATCCCCTGTTGTCAAAATAATCCATTCAGGTTTAAGGTAAATAAAATATCATTTATATATTTAGGCTTTGTAAATCAATCCTAAAATTACAGCTATGTTTATATTGATGATAGTAATCTTTGTTCTGGGATATATTGCCATTGCTCTGGAACATCCTCTGAAAGTTGATAAGGCAGTTTCAGCCCTTGCAATCGGAACTCTTTGCTGGGTGGCCTATATCTTCGGTGCCTTCGATATTCTGGCCGGTGGTTTAAGTCCGGCGTTTTCAAAATTTGTAGCTGTAAAGGAAGGATTAGCTGATGAAGGTGCCACAAAGTCATTTCTTACCGGTTTATTCAGCCTTGATGCTGCAGCCAGAGCCGAATGGCTGGATCACATGCGCGAATGGATTGTTGAAGTTCAGATAATTGAACACCTGGGCGAAATTGCAGAGATTCTTTTCTTCCTACTTGGAGCCATGACCATTGTTGAAGTTATTGATCAGCATGAAGGGTTTAAGGTAATCACCGACAGAATAAGGACTACCCATAAGGTAAAACTACTCTGGATAATCTGTTTCCTTACTTTTTTTATGTCAGCTGTGCTGGATAACCTCACGACCACAATTGTTATGGTGGCACTGTTGAGAAAACTGATTTCCGAAAAACAGGACCGCTGGTTTTTTGCCAGTATGGTCGTTCTTGCTGCCAATGCAGGGGGTGCATGGTCGCCAATAGGTGATGTTACCACCATTATGTTATGGATTGGCGGACAGGTTTCAACTGTTTCCATCATTACCAGGGTTATTATTCCGAGTTTGATAAATATTATTGTTCCACTAATAGTCCTTAGTTTTATAATGAAAGGAAATATTTCAAGACCTGCAGTTAAATCAGATAATGCTGGTCTGGTAACTTTATATGAAAGAAAACTGATGCTGATTTTAGGCGTAAGCGGATTATTGTTTGTTCCTGTCTTTAAAACCGTTACCCACCTTCCGCCTTACATGGGGATGTTGCTGAGTCTTTCCTTGATATGGCTGGTAACTGAGATAATGCACAGAGGAAAAGATGTTGAAGTAAAATCAAAACTTAAAATTACCAATATTCTGAAGCGTGTTGAACTTCCTACAGTGTTCTTCTTCCTTGGCATATTAAGTGCAGTTGCCGCTTTGCAGTCGGCCGGTCACCTGGCTTTATTGGCCAAATCGCTCGACAGCAGTTTAGGAAATGTATTTCTGATCGATATGGCCATTGGTATTCTATCTTCTATTGTCGACAATGTGCCTCTGGTGGCCGGAGCTATGGGTATGTACCCTATTGTTGACCCGGCGCATCTGCATGCCATTGCCGACCCTGCAGCCATGCAGTATGCGCATAATTTTGTTAAAGATGGCGTATTCTGGGAATTCCTTGCCTATACAGCCGGTACAGGAGGCAGCATTTTGATTATTGGCTCTGCCGCAGGTGTGGCCGCTATGGGACTTGAAAAAATAGATTTCATCTGGTACCTGAAAAAAATATCCCTTCTGGCATTATTAGGCTACCTTGCCGGTGGTGCATATTATTATGTGGAATCGCTGGTGATGCATGTTTAGAAAGATAAGTGCAAGGGGGAAGGGCAAGAGGAATGGACTGTCTGCTTTGAAAAGACATCCCTGCTCCTGCCCCTGCTCCGTTACTTCCTTTACGTCCGTTACTTCCGTTACTTCCGTCACCTCCGTTACGTCCCTATCGCCTCCCCATTGTTAATAATTCCCCACATATATTAACAATCCCACATAATACAAAGCCTATATCAAGCGTTTTTTTTAATAACTTCGCAAAAAAAAATATTTTACCATGAATATTCTGACAATCCTTCAGGTCATTACAACGGAAACATCCAGCATTCAGACAGGTGGTACACGGGAAGAGACTTTTCTTTCAGTAGCCATGAAAGGGGGCTGGGTAATGATCCCTATTCTTGCACTTTCAATTATCGCAGTTTACATCTTTATAGAAAGGTATTTTGCCATCAAAAAAGCACAGAAAATTGATATCAATTTCATGAACCGTATCCGCGATTATATTATGGACGGAAAAATTGATGCTGCAAAAAATCTTTGCGAAACCACCAATAATCCTGTTGCACACATGATCCACAAAGGAATCAGCAGGATTGGGAGGCCACTGAATGATGTTAATGCTGCCATTGAGAATGTTGGCCGCCTCGAAATATACAAGCTCGAGCAGGGTCTGCCTACTCTGGCATCCTGTGCAGGTGGAGCACCCATGATCGGGTTTTTTGGAACGGTTATTGGAATGATACAATCATTTATGGAAATGTCGGCCGCAGGAAATAATATAAATGTTTCCCTGCTGTCAACAGGTATTTACACAGCACTTGTAACCACAGTTGCCGGTCTTATTGTAGGGATATTTGCCTACTTTGCCTATAATGCACTGGTTGCAAAAGTAGAGAAGGTTGTAAACACACTGGAAGCAAGTACTACTGAATTTATGGATCTTTTAAATGAGCCTGTAAAATAATAGGATGAGAATCAAAACGAGAAATAAAATTACAGTTGCATTCAGTACTTCCGGAATGACGGATATCGTCTTCCTGCTGCTCCTGTTTTTTATGATTACATCTACCATGATTGCTCCGAATGCTCTGAAATTGCTGCTTCCGCAACAGGGACAGACAAGCAGCCTTTCTCAGGATGAAGTTCCGGAGGTGGAGCTACAGGGAAGCGGAAATATTAGCATTGATGGTAAAAAGGTCAGCATAGATGAATTATCCGCCATTCTTACCCGAAAACTCAACGGGCAGAATGATCCTACTTTCAAACTGATTACCGCAAACGATGTTACCGTTAAGGAAACCGTCGGTGTGATGAATGTAGCAGTGAAAAACAATTATAAAGTTGTTTTAATAAAGCAATAAATGGCAATCGCTTCAAAAAATAAATCCAGTATAAATTTTGCCCTTTCCGGCATGACAGATATAGTTTTTCTGTTGCTCCTGTTCTTTATGCTGGTTTCCACACTTACTGCTCCTGTGGCGTCGAACATAATGTTGCCGCAGAGCAATAACCAGACAGTTGCCACTCCCCTTTTAACCATTTCAATTACCAATAAAATGGAATTTATGGTAGATGGGACATCATGTACCTTCGATCAGGTAGAACCCCTGATAAAAGAAAAACTGGGCAGTCCCAAAGAACCGCCTACCATTCGTATCAATGCTGATGAGAATGTGAATATGGATGAAATTTATAAGCTTCTCGAAATAGCCAAGCAAAACAGGTTTAAGGTTATTCTGGGAACAAGGTCTCTTTAAAGACTAAAGCCATGCAATATAACACCAGAGGATTAGCAGGTACCATATTATTTCACTTACTGTTATTATTCCTGCTCTTGTTTTTCGGTTTCAGCTTTCCTGATCCTCCCCCTGAGGAGCAGGGTGTGCTGGTAAATTTTGGTAACAGTGAAACAGGACTGGGCAAATTTGAACCCAAAGGAGAGGAAGTTCAGGCCAGTGAAGATGAACCGCAACCGCCTGTTGAGGAAAAAGTAAATGAAACTGCTGTTGTTCCAGTAAAACAGGTGAAGCAGGAAAAGGTAGACACAAAAACTGTTCAGAACATTGAAGAGACGAAGGTAAAAGAAAATAAACCTACAGCCGAAGAGTTACGAAAAATTGAACTTGAGAAAAAACAAGCCGAAGAAAAAAGGCTTCAGGAAGCCGAGGCTGCACGTCAGAAAAAAATAACTGATGAAGCGAATAACAGGGCAAAAAATGCCTTTGCCAATAAAGGTGTGGGTACTACCACCGGCGGACAGGGAGTTACTGAGGGAACCGGAAACCAGGGAAATCCTGATGGCACTCCTGATGCCAGTAATTATGGTGATGGCGGGGGATTGGGGAATGGTATCTCATTTGGATTGGGCACGAGGGGTGCAAGAGGATCACTTCCTCTTCCCGCTGTTGGAGGTTGCACTGTTACATCTAGGGTAATAATTAAGGTAAGAATAAATGTTGATCCTGAAGGAAACGTAGCAGGTGATCCTTCCATTCTCGAATCTAATTTTCAGGACGACTGTATTTATGAAGCGGTATTAAAAGCTGCTGCATCTGCTAAGTTTACAGTTGATCAAAAAGCTGCTTTTCGTCAGCAGGGATGGATACGATACATCATTGAACCCCGCTAAACTAAAAAAGCCCAAGCAACTTAGCCGATGCTACCAGCAGAGTTAGCAACAGAAATATTCTTACAACCCCGGGACCCCATTTAACCGAAAATTTTGCCCCCAGCCAGGCACCGATCATGCTGCCTGCTGCAACTATCAATCCCAGCTTGTAATCTACCTGGTTATTCAGGATAAATACCACCAGGGAAAAGGGAGTATACAAGAGAACCAGAAATACTTTCAGTGCATTGGCTTTAATTAAGTCAAATCCCGATCCCAGTACCAGCGCCGCAAGCAGGAAAAACCCCACTCCGGCCTGAATAAATCCTCCGTAAACACCAACGAAGAAGAAAATGATTATCTGGGCCCAGAGTGGCAGAGGGGGATTGCCTTCTCTGCTTTTGATCCAACGCGAAGGTTTCCAGAGTATCAGAAAAAACATGATAATCAGTAAAAACCCAATGGCGGTTTTCATTGCCTTTTCATCTATATCTACCGCTATGAGCGCTCCGAGGAGGGAGCCTGCAACCGAAGGGATTCCAATAATTGCAGCCGATCTGAAGTCGAGTATTTTCTGTTTCTTAAAACTGGCCGCACCCACAATGGTCTGCAGAAGTATTCCTATTCTGTTGGTTCCATTCGCTACGGGAGCTGACAACCCGAATGCCATAAAAAGTGGCAGAGTTAAAAGTGAGCCGCTACCTGCAATCGTATTAATAAAACCAGCGACAATTCCTGCTGAAATGAGTAAGGCAACCTGGTACCATTCCATAGCAGCTATGATTTATCCCTGTTAATAATACCCGCAGCCGCTTCTCTTACCTTCCGGGAAAACTCCTTTTCCTTGATAATGTATTCTTCAATATCAAGTTTCATAAGTTCAAGAACTGTATTTCCACTTTCCTGGCCGGAAAGAATTATGACAGGTAAATCCGGATGTTCCTTACGTATTTCCTTTAAAATTTCAAGACCGGAGAGTCTCGGACGACCGGCATCGGCAAAAATATAATCCAGAATAAGCAGGTCGGGCTTAAGATGTAACTCCTTTAAACAGTCTTCACCATAGGAAAAAACCATCACCTCAGCCTTTAGTTTTTTCAACTCGGCTGAGATAATTTTCTGTATCAGCACATCATCATCAACTACGAATATAAGAGCTGCTTTTTTCATGCATAATGAATCTCAGGCAAACATCTGGAAATCTTTCATCATAGTATTGACCTTTGCGCGTACCTTATCGATAACCAGAGGATCATTTACCTGAGTGATTACCTCATCCATGAGAGCTACGATGCTGGGAATTAAGTCCTCTTTAACCCCTCTTGTGGTAATTGCCGGAGTGCCTACCCTTATTCCTGATGTAAGGAATGGAGAACGGCTATCAAAGGGAACCATATTTTTATTTACGGTGATATCAGCCAAAACAAGGGCTTTCTCAACTTCCTTGCCTGTAACATCGGCCACTTTGGTTCGAAGATCGATCAGCATGGAGTGGTTATCTGTACCCCCGGAGACCACTTTGTATCCAAGTTTCATAAAACTGTCAGCCATAACTTTCGCATTTTTCACTACCTGCTTCTGGTAATCCTTATATTCCGGCTGCAGAGCTTCTCCAAAGGCTACGGCTTTAGCCGCGATTATATGTTCCAGTGGACCGCCCTGTATTCCCGGAAAAACTGCAGAATTAAGAAGGGATGACATCATCCTTACTTCGCCTTTTTTGGTTGAAATCTTCCAGGGATTTTCGAAATCCTTTCCCATTAAAATAATTCCACCTCTCGGCCCGCGAAGGGTTTTATGAGTTGTGGAGGTAACGATATGTGCATGTTCAAGCGGATTCTTCAAAAGTCCGGCCGCAATGAGTCCTGCCGGATGGGCCATATCCACCATAAATATTGCGCCAATGGAATCAGCCAGCTTTCTCATCCTTGCATAGTCCCAGTCGCGCGAATAAGCTGATGCCCCTGCAATAATCAGTTTTGGTTTCTTCTCGTGGGCTATTTTCTCCATCGCATCATAATCGACCATTTCGGTTTCCCGGTTAAGACCATAGGAAATGGCATTATACAGTAAACCTGAACTGTTTACCGGTGAACCGTGCGAGAGGTGCCCTCCGTGACTTAAGTCAAGTCCCAGAAAAGTATCACCGGGCTTCAGGCAGGTAAGAAAAACCGACATGTTCGCCTGAGCGCCGGAATGGGGCTGCACATTGGCATATTCAGCATTGTAAATTTCCTTCAACCGGTCGATGGCAAGTTGCTCTGCCTCATCAACCACCTCACAGCCACCATAATAGCGATTTCCGGGATAACCTTCAGCATATTTATTGGTAAGTACAGAACCCATGGCCTCCATAACCTGAAGGCTTACAAAGTTTTCGGAGGCAATCAGTTCAATACCTCTTTTCTGGCGGTTCTGTTCACGCTGGATAATGTCGAATAGTTGCAGATCTCTTTTCATAGCTGGTTTTATTTGGCTTGTTTGTATGTTTCAATAATAAGCGAATGAATATTTTCACTACTGGGAAAATATTCTGACTTAAAAATAAAAAAATCCAATGAATAAGTTCCTATTCATCGCTGAATTGAACTAACAATTTCCGGTACATATTAAAAATTCTGGCTTTGGAAATAAAGCCAACATAAACCCTGTCATCAGTAACCGGCAGGTTCCATGCTCCCGATTCCTCAAATTTCTTCATGACTGATTCCATTCCTTCTGTGGAAGAAACCGTTGCAGGCGGGGTAATCATGAGGTCGGCAACCAGAGTTGTATCGTATAACTCGTGGTTGAATATGATACTTCTGACGTCATCTAGAAGAATAATACCTTCCAGAATTCCCTCCTCACCTACTACAGGGAAAATATTTCGCTTAGATTTTGAGATAATCTTTACCAGATCGCCAAGAGTAGCATCAGGCTTCACAATTTTGAGATCCTTCTCAATAACCGATTTAAGATTTAAAAGTGTCAGAACTGCCTTGTCCTTATGATGGGTAATAAGGTCCCCTTTCCTGGCAAGACGTTCGGTATAAATGGAATGGGGCTCAAAATAAATGATCGTCATGTAGGAAATAGCAGAAGTCACAATCAGGGGAATGAATAATCCATACCCTCCGGTAATTTCTGCAATTAAGAATATTGCTGTAAGGGGTGCATGCATTACTCCCGCCATTAATCCGGCCATTCCCACAAGAGTAAAATTCTTTTCTGAAACCGTCACAAAACTGGTCAGATTGGTGGTCCTTGATACTATGAATCCAACAATTCCACCCATAAACAGCGCTGGTGCAAAAATCCCCCCTACTCCGCCGCTGGCGGTGGTAACTGACATGGCAATGACCTTAAAGAACAGAACAAGACAGAGGTACAGCAACAGCATCCAGGAATTGTCGCTTAACTGATAGAAAAAGCTGTTATTGGTGAGATCCACAGCATGACCGGTTAATAAGGCCTTAAGGGTAAAGTAACCCTCACCATAAAGGGGAGGAAACAGGAAAATTAATAGTCCCAGTACCATTCCTCCTATAACCAGTTTTTCATAGGGGTTTTTGAGCTTCGATGAGCGCCGTTCAATATATTTGACACCCCGGGTAAAGTATAGTGACACAAGTCCGCATACAATACCAAGAATTATATAAAAGGGCAGGTTATTCAGAACAAAGGGATCCTGAAGAGTGAAAAAGAAAATCACACTTTTTCCCAGCAGAAAATATGCAACCGTGGCACCGGTAACTGCAGAAATCATAAGGGGAATAAGAGACCACATGGTAAGGTCAAGCATAAGAACTTCAAGGGCGAATATCAGGGCAGCAATAGGAGCCTTAAAAATACCGGCAATGGCAGCTGAAGCACCGCATCCAAGCATAAGCATGGTGGTGCGATAGTTCATATGAAAAAATTTTGAAATTCTTGATCCGAAAGCGGATCCGGTTAGCACAATTGGCGCTTCAAGTCCTACGGAACCTCCAAATCCCACGGTAAGGGTACTGGCAATCATGGAGGAATACATGTTATGAGCCTTGAGGATGGCATTATTTCTCGACATGGCATAAAGGATCCTGGTTACTCCGTGAGAAATGTTATCCTTAACAAAGAATTTTACAAAAAGCACGGTCAGAAATATACCTGCCAGAGGAAGAGCAAAATAAAAGAAATTAATCTGGTCAGCCTTAAAGGCAGTTAATAAAAACTCCTCAACAAAAGCAACGAGGTTTTTAAGAAGTACCGCCACAAGTCCTCCAAAAATACCAATCACAAAGCTAAGGGCAATGATAAACCTGCGTGGGCCAAGATGCTTGTCCCTAAAGGTTACAACCCTTCTATAAAAAATCGATTTTTTCACAGCGCAAAGGTAACATTGAAGAGTTATTCTTCAACCATAAGAATGATTTTTTTAGAAAAAATAAAGCCTGTATTTATTCCTCTGAGATTTCATGCACCAAATCACGGTAGGCAGAGAAGACCTTTGCACGGGACACAAAGCCCAGGTATTTGCCATCTTTAATAACGGCGATATTGAAACGCCCGCTGACGGTGAACTTATGCACCACTTCTTCCATAGGTTCATCAGGACTTATGGTAAACTGGGGAGTAAACATCAATTCTTTTACCAGGGTTTTATTGTACAATTTGGTTTTGAATATTATCTGCCTGATGTCATCCAGTTTAACAATTCCCATAAAATTATCCTCGGCATCTACCACCGGGAAAATATTTCTGTGGCTGGAAGTAATAACTTTCACCAGGTAACCGAGTTTATCCTCAGGATGAATTTTATTGAAATTTGTTTCAATCAGATCATTCACGCTCATCATTAATAAAACATTCTTATCTTTGTCGTGCGTAAAGAGCGCCCCGCGCCTGGCAAGCTGCACGGTATAAACTGAGTTTTTCTCGAACATTCTGACTGTAGCATAGCTTATGGTTGCGCTGATCATAATAGGCATGAGCAATTCATATCCCCCGGTCAGCTCAGCAATAAGAAATATAGCAGTAAGCGGGGCATGAATCACCCCGGCAATTAATCCGGCCATCCCGATCAGGGCAAAATTGCTTGGATTAATGGGAAATCCAAGTTTGTTCATTAATAATCCAAAGAACAAACCCGTAGCGGCTCCGGTAAATAAGGTTGGAGCAAAAATCCCTCCTATCCCACCTGCTCCGAAGGTCAGGTTTAAGGCTACCGATTTAAAAAGAATCAGCAGGCTCAGTAAACCCAGCACTATCCATATGTTTCCTGCCATTGAGGAATAAAATGTATTTTCAAAGAGATAACCATAATTTCCCGCGAGCATATTATTGATCTGCTGGTATCCTTCGCCGTATAAAGCCGGAAAAATAAAAATAAGAATACCCAGCACTCCTCCACCAATCAAAAGCCGGTGATGCCATTTTTCAATACCTGAAAACCACTGCGAAAGCTTATTGTAAACCTGGAAAAAGTATACGGAAACCAGACCTGTCACTATACCTATGATCAGGTAAAATACCAGTCGGTTCAGGTGGAAAGGTTCATGTACCGAAAAAGCATATAATACATTCTGGCCCAGAAAGAAATAGGAGGTCAATGCAGCTGTCACCGAAGAAATCAGCAAGGGAATCAAACCAGCCATGGTAAGATCTGTCATTATAACTTCAAGAGCGAAAACCGTACCGGCAATGGGAGCTTTAAAAATGGCCGACATGGCTCCTGCCGATGCACAGGCAAGTAAAAGTGTAATTTCCTTATAACTGAGTTTGAGAACTCTTCCGATATTCGATCCCAGTGCAGCTCCGGTCGCAACGGTAGGCCCTTCAAGTCCTACAGATCCCCCGAAACCAACAGTTAGAGCGCTGCTGATAACGGATGAATACATATTATGAGACTCCATTATACCGCTCTTTTTTGAAACCGCATAAAGAACGCTGGGAACTCCATCACCAACAGGCTTTTTATTAATGTAACGAATAAATAGTACCGTGATAAAAATACCAGCGATGGGAAGTATAAAAAGAAGGGCGTAATGCAAGGATCCGTTTAAACCGGATTTTAATAATTCCTGTATAAAATGTACAAGGTTCTTGATTATTACAGCAGAAAATCCTACAACAAGGCCGACCACCGCACTAAGGATAAGAATAAACTGCCTTTGCTGAATATATTTTAACCTGAGCTTATGAATCCTCTCAAATACCGGTCTAAGCCACACCATATCAAATAATTCCTTTTTTACAATCTACTGTGTTAATTTCTATATTTAAAATAATCGCTGAAATTAATTAATTTAGGCTCAAATTGTACCATACTTTAGATAAGAATTTAGCGTTTAATTTTTCATGAAAGGGATTTTTTCAGCAACATGCATCTTTTTGTTGAGCTTATTCGCCGGAGAGTATCTGTGCGGACAAGGAATGAATTTGCCTGATCCTCCTGAAATAAGATATGTTAGCGTAGATACAGCAAACAACAGTGTTAAAATTTTCTGGAATAAAAGTGCTTCTCCCAAGGTGGCAAGGTACATATTATATTATGAAACTTTAACCGTAAATGGATACGAAGGGGTGAAGTTTGATTCGGTGCCTGCTTCGCAGAACAGTTATGTCCATTTAAACTCGGGATTGGCGGGAAATAAACCTGTCAGGTATTCTGTTAGTGCAGTAGATACCAGTGCAGGTTACAAAAACAGTACGCGATCATCTGCTCATAGCACCATTTACAGTACAGTGAGTTATGACTCTTGTAATCATACACTTACAGTAAAATGGAATAAATACCTGGGATGGCAAAATAACGTAAGTGGATATTATGTTTATGAAAAAAAAGATGGCTCTTCTTTTAAAAAAATAGCAGGATTAAATGAAAGCGACTCTAGCTATGTTTTATATGATATACCTGAAAATACAAATTATTCTTTTTTTGTTGAAGGACTAAGAAATGACCCTCCCCTGGTTTCATCATCGAATATCTGCTCAAAGTACACCTATATGCCCGGCCCGCCTGAACAGCTTTCACTGGATTATCTTTCGGTAAACGGACCTCAGGATGTGGAGATTCAGTACAGCTTTACCGACACTTCATCCATAAAAAGTTTTGCCCTGCTTCGTTCCAGTGACGCCTTATCAGAGTTCGAAATAATACGATCCTACAACTCCATCCTGTCCTCCCCGCAAATTATTCACGATTCAATATTTACTTCAGTAAACCGCTACCTTTATAAAATAGCTGCCCTGAATACCTGCGGGAGTGTAATCGATACCTCTAACCTGGGAAGTAATATCCTCTTACTGGGAAAAAACAATGAAGGCATTAATTCCCTGGAGTGGAATGCCTATCGAAACTTTGAGGGAGGTACCGGAAGCTACGAGGTTTATCGCATCGATACTAGCGGAAACACGGTACTGATTGCCAGCCTTACAAACCAGTTTACATACTCCGATGATCTTTCTGTAATTTTTGGTCAGAATTACCCGGGAACTCTTTCCTACAAAATCCGGGCAGTTGAGAATGGAGGCAATAACTCTTCTTTTTCAAACCAGCTGGATCTAAAAGTAAAATCAGATGTATGGCTTCCTACTGCATTTACTCCCAATGCCGACGGCCTGAATGACCTGTTTATCCCAAGGCTAAATTTTATTCCTGAGAATTACCTGATGATAATCTACGACCGGTTTGGAACTTCTGTATTTTCCACGAAAGACCCATATACAGGCTGGGATGGCAAAATTAACGGAAGCAGTCAGGCTCCGGAAGGTGTTTATATTTATCATATCCAATATTCATCCTTTAACGGTCAAAAGGTAAACAAAACAGGGCCTGTAACTGTTTTTTATCCAAGATAGGAATAGCCAGCAGAAATTTTCCAAACCATTCAGAGAATTATTAAAATACTATTAACACCTTTTCCTTTCCTACTCAGTGAAATAATACGAATATCAAATTTTTATGCCGGAATATTTTCCCGCTGAATTCACTATATTTACATCAGTTTTACGATTCAATAATTTCCGGAAACTTTTTATACTCTGTAAATGACAGTAATTGAGAAGACAGAACAGGAATTAATACAGAGTCAGTTCGAAGACCTTCTGAATAATTGCACAATGTGCAATTCGGAAGCTGATAAGGAATTGATTACCAAGGCGTTCAACTTTGCCTCCGAAGCTCATCGGGGAATGAGAAGAAAGTCTGGAGAGCCTTATATTGTCCATCCCATTGCCGTTGCCAAAATAGTAAATCTGGAAATCGGACTTGGAGTAAAATCAATTATTGCAGCACTTCTGCATGATGTAGTAGAAGATACCGACTACACCCTTGAAGATATTGAAAGTAATTTTGGTCCGAAGATCACTCTTCTTATTGACGGATTAACAAAAATTTCCGGGGTCTTTGATAATAAATCATCTCTGCAGGCTGAGAATTTCAGGAAAATGCTTTTAACCCTTTCAAATGATGTCAGGGTAATTATCATTAAGCTTGCCGACAGACTGCACAACATGCGAACTCTGGATTCACTGCCCAGACACAAGCAAATAAAAATTGCAGGTGAAACCATTTACCTCTTTGCTCCCCTTGCTCACCGTCTGGGTTTATATGCCATAAAAACTGAGCTCGAAGACCTTTCTCTTAAATACCGTTATCCAAAGATTTATGATGAGATAGTTGCCAAGATCAGGGATAATGAAGAAAAGAGAGTCAACCTGATCAATAAGTTCTCCATGCCTATTATTGATAAGCTGGTTAAGAACGGTATTCAATTTCAGTTAAGCGGACGGCCAAAGTCCATCTATTCTGTCTGGAATAAGATGCAGCAAAAGAATGTGGAATTTGAGGAGATATTTGACCTGCTTGCCATACGAATCGTATTTACACCCATAGCCGGTATTCCGGAGAAAACCCAGTGCTGGAACATTTATTCCCTGATAACCGATATTTATCCTCCCCGGCCCGACCGTATACGGGACTGGGTATCTACTCCCAAGGCTAATGGATACGAAGCTCTCCACGTAACCGTTATGGGTCCTTATGGTAAGTGGATAGAAGTTCAGATCCGCTCTCATCGAATGGATGAAATAGCAGAAAGAGGATTTGCAGCCCACTGGAAATATAAAGAGCCCGGAGCCGATGATAAGGAATTGGATAAATGGCTTAAAAAAATCCGGGAATTACTTGAAAATCCAAGCTCTGATGCACTTGAGTTCCTCGATGAATTTAAGATGAATTTGTTTGCTTCGGAAATTTTTGTTTTTACACCAAAAGGACAAATAAAAACCCTGCCCGCAGGAGCAACCGCCCTTGATTTCGCATATGAAATTCATACAAAAATCGGGAATACTGCTATTGGAGCAAAAATCAACCATCATCTCACAGCCCTTAGCCATCAGCTGCAGAGCGGCGACCAGGTGGAAATTATTACTTCTGAAAATCAAAAAGTAAAAAGGGAACTTCTGGATTATGTGATTACGGTAAAAGCGAAAAGTGCCATTAAGGCTGCACTTAAAGCTGAAACCAAGAACCGGATCGAAGTTGGTAAGAAGCTGCTTGAAGAAAAACTTCAGGAGTATAAACTTCAGCCAAGTTCCAGAATCTTTAAAAAATTACTTCCCGCCTACGAAGCCGGCTCAAAAGATGAGCTGTACTCAAAGATAGGGAGCGGTCTTGTTACCCTTGATGATCTGAAGAAAATACTGAAGAAGAATACCAAGAGTAAGTGGATCAAATATTGGGATCTCTCACTTGGATCAGCCTTTTCAAAAGGGAAAGAGGATCCTGAACCGGCTCCCAAAGGCACTTTTGTGGTGCGTGAAGAACTCGACGACGATGAGAAAAACTATACACTTGCAAAGTGCTGCAATCCGATTCCGGGCGATGAAGTTATCGGCTATAAAGACGAATTTGATACCGTTACCATTCACCAGGCCCGTTGCAATGAGGCAGTCAGACTGGCATCACAGCAGGGAAACCGCGTTATTCCCGTTAAATGGACGAAACATAAAATTCTGGCTTATCTGGTTACTATAGCCCTCAATGGCTACGACCGCTTCGGGGTATACAATAACATTACCACTGTAATTTCAAAAGAACTGAGCGTGAACATCAGAACCATTAACCTTCATGGTCACGATGGTATCTTTGAGGGAACCATCGAACTTTATGTGCATAATACTCTCGACCTTAATAACCTGGTCATGAACCTTATGAAGATTAAGGGAGTGGAAAGCGTCCACCGTGTAGAAAGCAAAGAATAAAAATCAGTACCTAACGGGTTGCCGAAAACATTTCCTTTTTCCAATATTAAACAGGGATTTATCAAGTATTTCACAAGCATTGCAAATACTAAGTCACTGTATCAGTGATAATTAACTTTGTTGATTAAAATTAATATTATATACATCCCTAATTACCAAATTTTTATTTATTTTTGGGTCTAATTTTTACTTAGTCTAAGTTATGGTAAGTGAAGAAACCAAGGAAACCGTAAAGAAAATATTTACCGAATACCTTGAAAAGAAAGGGCACAGGAAAACTCCTGAGAGATATGCCATCCTCGATGAAATATATTCGAGAGACGGGCATTTTGATATTGAATCGCTTTACATTTTTATGAAGAATAAAAATTACAGGGTGAGCCGGGCTACTCTGTATAATACCATTGAGCTTTTACTGGATTGTAATCTTGTAATCAAGCATCAGTTCGGTAAAAACATTGCGCAGTTTGAGAAGGCATACCGCTGCATGCAGCATGACCATCTTATTGACCTCGACACGGGAAAAGTTATCGAGTTCTGTGATCCCAGGATTGATGAAATAATTCGTACAGCCAGTGAGCTGAATAATTTCGAACCATCGCATCATTCCCTTTATATCTACGGCAGGAGCCGGGAAAACAAAGATGTTCAAAAATAGATTGAAGCTTTTTTCTGAAACTTTACTATAAATCCCTCTTTCCTGAGGGATTTTTTTTTACCTTTATTCTTTGTCATTTCGACACTATAATTTTTGTATTTAATTAAAATTCAGCAACTTGAAAATAGATGTTATTCTTGGACTCCAATGGGGAGATGAAGGAAAAGGTAAAATTGTTGACGTGCTTTCACCGGCTTACGATGTCATTGCACGATTTCAGGGCGGTCCCAATGCAGGACACACTCTTGAGTTTAATAATATCAAGCATGTTCTTCATAACATTCCTTCCGGAATCTTCCGTAAGAATACTCTGAATATAATTGGAAATGGAGTAGTCCTTGATCCTGTAATTTTTAAAAAAGAAGTCGATAAGCTGGCTCAGATGGGAGTTGACATTACACACAACCTTGTGATTTCCAGAAAGGCTCATCTTATACTCCCTTCCCATCGCATACTCGATGCCGCATCTGAGCAGGCAAAAGGAAAGGGTAAAATCGGATCTACCCTAAAAGGAATTGGCCCTACTTATATGGACAAAACCGGGAGAAATGGTTTGCGAGTTGGAGATATTGAATCGGACTTCAGGGCTAAATATGATACTCTGGTTGAAAAGCACCGCAATCTTCTAAAAATATATGACTACGAATATAATATTGAGGAATTAGAAGCCGACTTTTTTGAAGGGATTGAAACACTCAAAAAATTTAAGTTTATCGACAGCGAGCATCTCATTCATCAGTACCTCAGTGATGGAAAGCGAATCCTGGCAGAAGGTGCTCAGGGAACAATGCTGGATATCGACTTCGGATCCTACCCCTTTGTAACTTCATCCAATACAATCTGCGCCGGTGTGTGCACAGGTCTTGGAGCTGCACCCTCGAATATCGGAGAAGTTATGGGAATATTTAAAGCTTATTGTACACGTGTAGGAAGCGGCCCATTCCCAACCGAGCTGTTTGATGCTACCGGTGAGGAATTGCGTAGTATAGGACACGAATTTGGAGCTACCACAGGAAGACCGCGTCGCTGCGGTTGGATTGACCTTGTGGCACTGAAATACAGCATAATGCTCAACGGAGTCACCCAGCTTATTATGACAAAAGCTGATGTCCTTGATACTTTTGACACTATCCGTCTGGCTACAGCCTATATTTCAAAAGGAAAAACAATAAAGGATTTTCCTTATGAAATCGATGAGAATACAAAGGCTGTTTATACCGATATGCCCGGCTGGAAAACTGACCTTACAGCTGTCAGAACAAAGGAAGAATTTCCGGATGCATTGAAAAAGTATATCGCATTCCTCGAAAAAGAATTAGAGGTTCCTGTAAGCTATGTTTCGGTTGGGCCCGACAGGGAACAAATTATTAAAGTAAAATAAGTATGAGCAGAAAAATCTTTTATTTTATGATAGTCACCAGCTTTCTAGGCTTGTTCGCATGCTCCTCAAAAAATGATCCTTCAAAATGGAGCGCAAAAAAAACCGACCAGTGGTTTTCCGGTCGCGAGTGGTTACAGGGATGGGATGTCAAACCCGACAGCTCCATAAACAAAACAGAATTCGCAAAATCCTATTACAGTCATACAGAGCGATGGAATAAAGCCTTTATATTTTTGCGGGATAACGATCTGACTCAGCTAGAAGCCAAGCGTTACGATCTTGAGGGCGACAGCCTTTTTGTTATGGTGAGCGATTATAATACTAAAAATCCGGAAGATGCCAATTATGAAGCACACCGGAAATACATCGATTTGCAATATGTTGTAAGTGGAAGCGAACTAATTGACCTGGCACCTGTGAGTTCAAAAGATTCGATTGTAAGTCCTTACGATGATGCGAAAGATATCGAATTCATGACCATACCTAATGGAAAGGAATTGCTGGCGACACCAAATCGCTTTTTCTTATTCTTTCCTGTGGATGCGCATAGACCCGGTTTAAAAATTGGTGATAATGCTCCGGTAAAGAAAATCGTGGTCAAAATTCTGAAATAAACTTAATATCCTCATTTTTTGTCCCTGACAATCCATTTTTGGATTATCATCTTCCTTATTTTTTGCTCAGCGAAGCTGTAGGATGCTGCAGATACCATTATAAGAACCAAAAAGTACACATAAAAGTAAATTCCCTGGGTCTTTTCGATGCTTACCAATTTTGTAAAAAGCAGGTAAACCGGAAATTGCAGTATATAAATACCGTAGGAAATATCTCCCAGATAAACCAACTCCTTTCTGCCGGAAAAAGCTGAAATAATCGTCCTGTCCATTGCCAGTCCGTAACACATCATAAAATACAATGGAGATAAAAGTCCATTATGAATGTGGGGTCTTATGGAATTCGGCGTTCCCAGTATTAAAATAAAAATCAGGAAGCCGCATAAAAAAATAAGGCCGGGCCAGATTGAAAAGTTGTCATTATTTTTTTTGTTCCGGATTACGATTCCTCCAAGCATGCCAAACAAAAAAGTATTCAGGTGCCAAAGGGGGAAATATAAAATCAACTCACCGAAAGCAATTTTATCAGGATTATAAAAGTGAGTTTCGAAATATAGATTCTGAAAAACACTGATCGTCCAGATTATAACAACCACTAAGCTAAGCCTGAGAATGCTCATTTTCCTGAAAAGAAAAATGAAAAAAGGAAATACCAGGTAAAAAAACATTTCCACTGAGATGGACCAGCCGGGATAGTTTATCTCCAGACAAATACCCGGTACCCATGCATGTAATGCGGCGAATTGAAGAATTACACTTAGCCCTTTAGGAAAAGCGTTTCGAAGCCACATAGCTAAAAGAAGACTGAGAACAAATGCGAAAATATAAACAGGGTAAATCCTTGCTATTCGCTTCTTAAGAAAGGTCGAAAATCTTAATGTCTCATCCTTAAAATAGTTCAGACTCAGCACCAGACCCGAGAGAAAAAAGAAAAAGCTGACAGCAACTGAACCCTGTGAAACAATTTCCTTTATATATCCGGTGTTAAATGGATAGGTATCTGAACCATAGTGATAAATTACAACCAGGGCAGCAGCCAGAAACCTTGGAAATGTTAACTGGGGAATATAGTTCTTTTGATTCACAGAAGAATTATGCAATATGAAATTAAAACTGTTCGCAAACCTCAGTATAAATTTATTTTAGCAAGAAACAGTATACCGAAAGAAAACGACAGATATTATTTTTTCATGTTTGGCAACTCCAGTCCAAATCCTGAAACCTTATCGTCTCTTTTCAGCAAAAGGGCGAACACAACCCCCAGAACGCCCATAAATGCAAGCATTAAAATCGGATTGGTATAATCATAAACCATACTTCCATCTTTAATAGCTTCGGGTGTAACCAGAGGATTGGAAATATCGAGTACTTTTCCGATCAGCATCGGAAAAGCCCAGAGTCCCACGTTTTGAATGGAAAACATCAGTCCGTATGCCGAACCGAGTCTTTTCTCCTCAACAATCTTGGTAACCGAAGGCCACATAGCGGCAGGAATAAGTGAGAAAGCAACCCCCAGCAAAACCATTGGTATATAGGGATTTATCCGGGTTAAAGCGAACATCAGATGAACAGTTACCAGCAAAAGTGAACCGTATATCATCAGACTGGCAGATTTACCGATCCTGTCGGTGAAAGCTCCAAATAAGGGAGTCATAATAATCGTTCCCATAGGCACCATGGAAACGATCCAGCCCGCAGTGCTTACATTCATTCCGAATTTATTGGAAAGCAGATCAGGAGCATATTTTATAAATGGAAACACAGCACTGTAAAAGGTCACGCATAAAAGGGCTATATACAGAAAGGATCGGTTTGTGATAATTTTTCCAAGGTCAGAGATATGAAATTCATCCGTTTCGTCCATAACATCAATTTTAGCCTGCTTATCCAGCTTCAGGTCAAAGAACATGTATGCGATGAATGTCAGCAATCCAACCAGCAAAAGCAGTGTTCCGAACCAGACTGCCACCGACATGTCTCCTTTAAGATTAACCAGCCAGGGAGATATATTCAGTGCAGAGAATGTTCCCAGTCGGCCAATAGAAAGATTAATGCCAAGTGCCAGTGCCAGCTCCTTACCCTTAAACCATTTCACAATGGCCTTGGTAAAAACAACCACACTGGTTTCAGCACCCAGCCCGAAAAACAGAAAGCCCAGTGACATCATTTTTAAGGAAGGTGAATAACTGGTCATAAAGGATGACATAAGGTGATAACCCGGACCTCCGCTTAAAAACATGTCGGTTGAACCATAAGCTGTAAGGGCCGATCCAATAACCATAAAAACAGTAAACATAAAGCCTGTTATGCGAATGCCCAGTTTATCAAGTATAACTCCTCCGATTACAGCCATGAAGAGAAATACATTTGAAATACTGTAGGCCGACTGGAAAAAACCATAATCACCCGATGTCCACAGAAGTTTTTCCTGCATTATACTTTTAAGGGGTGAAAAAGCATCATAGAAATAATAATTGGCATACATGGTAATACTAACCAGTATAAGAACCGACCAGCGAACCACGATGGAATCGCTCATAAGTTTTTTCATTTCAGTCATATCGCTTGTTTTTTGAACAGCTAAAAGTAGAAATTTATTTAGAATATCGCCCGTTGTTCTCAAATTTTTGCAATGATGCCAAGAACGCACGGGTGAATAAAAGGATAAGGGAAATTTATTTTCAAAATTCAGTGGAATATCAGACTATCTCCATATTCTAAATTATTTCATATATTCGTGTATTAACTATCAAACCAAACTATGGAGACTATTAACCGTTTCTTTGAACACTACGCTGAAAAATATGCCGGCAATCCGATGATGAAAGAGAAAATCGGCACAAACTGGCAAACATCAACTTACTCCGAAATAAGGGAAAAAGTGCAAGAGTTTGCTGCCGGTCTTATAAGCCTGGGGCTCAAAAAAGGTGATCGTGTTTCCTTGATTTCAGAAGGACGTAACGCATGGGCAATTGCAGAATTGGGAATTCTATACGCAGGAGCCATAAATGTACCTCTGTCTGTTAAACTGATGGAAGGAACAGACCTTAAGTTCAGGATTTCACATTCAGGATCAAAGATGATTATCGTATCGGGCAGCCAAAGTCGTAAGCTGGAAAGTGTAAAGGATGAGCTTGATACAGTTGAAAAATTTATATATCTGGATCCCTTGGCAAGCTATGGTCCTAAAGATATTTTCTTCGATGCTGTTCTTAAAGAAGGAAAGAAATTTCTTGAGACAAAAAGGAAGGAATTCGACAAAATATGGCAATCGGTACAAAAAGATGATGTAGCCAATATTTGCTATACATCAGGAACAACAGCCGATCCCAAAGGCATCATGTTAAGCCACCGAAATTATACCGCCAATGTGGAGCAGGGACTCACCCTGATGAACATCCCTACCTACTTCTGTTCCCTGTTAATTCTTCCCTGGGATCATTCTTTTGCACACACTGCAGGGGTTTATGCTATAATTGCTTCGGGTGCAAGCATGGCATCGGTGCAGATCGGTTCTAATCCGATGGAAACTCTTAAAAACATCCCTTTAAATATAAAGGAGGTAAAACCTCATTTTCTTTTAAGTGTTCCTGCACTGGCCAAAAACTTCCGCAAGAACATTGAAAAGGGTATCCGCGATAAAGGAGCCGTACTTAACGCAGTTTTTAAACACGCCCTTAAGGTTGCCTATGCTTATAATCAGCTGGGCTATGATAAGGGCAAGGGATGGAGATTTATTTTGAAACCATATTACCGGCTTTTTGACAAAATATTATTTTCAAAAGTACGTGAAGGATTTGGAGGAAATCTTGAATTCTTTGTAGGTGGAGGTGCTCTCCTTGATATTGAGCTTCAGCGTTTCTTCTATGCCATTGGAATACCGATGTACCAGGGATATGGGCTCTCGGAGGCTGCCCCAATTATCAGTTCCAATGCGGCCCATAAGCATAAACTCGGTTCATCCGGGGCAATTGCTAAATTTCTGGAGATCAAGATATGCGACGACGATGGACTTATTCTGCCTCAGGGAGAAAAAGGTGAAATAGTAGTTAAGGGTGAAAACGTGATGCTGGGATACTGGAAAAATGAGAGCGCCACCAAGGAAGCATTAAAAGACGGATGGCTGCATACTGGCGATATGGGGTATCTGGATAAGGATGGCTTCCTTTATGTTCTTGGTCGCTTCAAGAGTCTCTTAATTTCTGATGACGGAGAAAAATACAGTCCTGAAGGTATTGAGGAAGCCTTTGAATCATCCCGTTTAATAGAGCAGGTTATGTTGTATAATAACCAGAAGCCTTATACTGTGGTACTTGTGTATCCTTCCCGGGAAAATCTCAGGCGGGCCTTAAAGGATCAGGGTATTGACCCGCTAAGCGAAGAAGGGAAACGGGATGCTTTGAAATTCATTGAAGCCGAAATCAATGAATACAGAACCCAGGGGAAATACGGGGATATGTTCCCGCAACGCTGGTTGCCACCTGCCATAGGAATTCTGTCCGAAGGTTTTACAGAAGAAAATCGTATGATGAATTCTACCATGAAAATGGTTCGTCCCAAAATTATGGAGGTTTATGCCAAACTAATGGATTTTCTTTACACCCCCGAGGCTAAGATAATCGACAACAACAAAAACATGGAGTCCATCACGAAATTATTTTCATGATCCCGGAAACCTGAATATTGTTTTCATTACTTAATTGGAGAAAAATAAATATATCCTGAAACACTGCCGGCAATTATGTTTTTCACTAATTTAGCTCGATGAAACTTAAGCTGTGGACAATTAGAAATTTATTCCTGGTTTTAGTGCTTTTTTCTGTTTCGCCGGAAATTAGCGCTCAAAAAGGCTATCCGCTTATTACCCCCTTCACTTTTGATGAGACCATTGAGAATGATAATTTCGATATAATCCAGGATGAAAATTTTAATATCCTGATTGCGAACCGTAAGGGTATCCTGAGTTTTGATTCCAGAAAATGGGACCTTATCCCCCTTCCCTATTCTCCAACCGTCCTGGCAAAATCCACTTTCGATGGTTCCATTTATGCAGGATGCAGAAATGGTTTTGGAATTCTTGAGCAGGATGTTACAGGTAAATATTTTTATAAACTACTCAGCGATACTGTTTTTACGGGAGAAATTACCGCTATTTCGGTTGATTCATCACGACAATATTTTATAAGCCGCAACCGGATTTATTACATGTCGGAAGGCAGTGAAGGTTTAAATTTCTGGGAATTTCCCTACCAGGACAGAATTACCGGAAGTTTTGTTCTGGGAGGTGACTTTTATTTCATGGTATTTAACAAAGGTCTATATAAGGCAGTTCAGGATAGTTTTAGCCTTGTATTAAGTGACCGTTTTACAAATTCAGTCGGATTTGTATTTTCCACTGAAATCAATCCAAAGGAGATCTTAGTAGGAACAAGCGAAAATGAGATATACCTTTTTGATGGTAAAAATTTTCAGCTTCAGAATATTGAAGACGCCGAATATGTTAAAACAGGGATTATAACCGACGGAATCTATCTTGGAAATGATAATATCGCTATTGCAACCCTGATGGGAGGTGTAGTAATTTGCGATTTTAAAACAGGACAAACATCTTCGATCGTTAATTATAAAACCGGCTTGCCGGATGATGAGATTTACTGTCTGGGAACCGATGCAAATCATGGACTCTGGATTTGTCATTCCTTCGGAGTTTCCAGAATCGACAACCACCTGAGTGTGACGAACCTGACCTGGTATCCGGGATTAGAGGGCAATCTTACAAATTCAGCATATTTTAACTCCAAACTTTATATTGGAACCAGTGAGGGACTTTATTCTCTCAACGAGAAACGGGAATATTCAGAAAAAACCATTTATACAAAACCCGTTCAGATAGCAAAACCTGCTGTTACTAATACGGAAACAAAACCGCTTGTTACAAATCAAAAAGAAAGTCCTGCAGAACCTCTTACAAAACTCTCCAAAAGAGAACAGAGGAAACTTAAAAAAACATCCTCCACCGACATCCCTGCCTCAGAACCACAGCCCCAGCAGGAAGAGGGAATCCTGGATAAAATAATGTCTGTTTTTGAAAGTTCTGATAATTCAAGGCAGAGGAATGAGAGTAGTGCAGAATACAATACAATCAAGAAGAAAGTATATTCCCTTCAGTCGATTTCTCACAATTTTGAAAAGATTTCCGGGATTAGCGGAAAGTGTACCGAAATCATTACAATAAACAACAGTTTACTTGTTTCCACCAACAATGGATTGTATGAACTAAAAAACCAAAAGGTAAAAAATTTACTTCCAAATCAGTATATAAATTTCATGAGTGCCGGGCCGGGCGACAATATCTTATTTGCAGGAAGTTCCAAGACGATGTTTATTCTTGAACTTAGAAATGATAACTGGGAGGTAATAAGAGAACTGGATGCTCTTGGCTATGCCGTTTATTCTGCCTGTATGCCTTCTGATACAGAGCTGTGGCTGGGTAGCGATAACTCCGCCCATAAACTTATTGTTGATTCCGATTTTTATGTAGACAGCGACACTAAATATCCCATAATTACCAAATTCTCAGATAAGGTAATCCTTAAGAACATTAACAAAAGCCTGCATTTTTTCCTGGCTTCCGGAATATACCAGCTTAAGAATAATGAAATATTGCCGCTTAAAACTTTCGATGATTTCTCATCACTTCCATCCTACTATTTTTCCAATGATAATGTAGTATGGTATCGCTCTGATGGTAAATGGAATTTTATTGCCGACAGCACCGCTGCTCTTATTCTGCCGGAAGAATACCTGAACATTTTCAAGTCTGTTCAGGATATTTATCTCGGAAGTGGTGGAAATTTGTGGATTATTGCCAACAACCATGAAATTTTCAAAGTCATGAAAGATGCCGGAAGGCTTGATTCCGACGGATTTTCGGTATATTTCAGTGGTTTAAAAGGGAAGGACAACCAGTTGTTTCCTCTGATCAGTCCAAAAATCTCCTATAAAAAAAGTTCATTACGAATCGAATTCTCAGCCCCCTATTATATTGCTCCGGATAAAACTGAATTTTCTTTCAGAATTGACGGATTAAATAATGAATGGAGCGAATGGTCAAATGTTTCCAGTATTGACTATCCCCTTCTTCCTCCCGGGGAGTATAAAATTGAAGCAAAAGCCAGAAACATTTTTGGTGAAGAAAGTGAAGTAAGCAGTATTAGTATCATAATAAAACCGCCATTCTGGAGAACAACAATTTTCTACATCCTGTTTCTAATTTTTATTTTTGGTGTATTCACTCTGGTCCTGAGAATTCGGGAAAAAAGTCTGATCAATGCCAAACTAATACTCGAACAAAAAGTAGTTGAAAGAACTGCTGAAATTGAATTGCAGAAGAATGAAATATCGGAGCAGAAAAAGGAAATAACCGACAGTATTTATTATGCCCGCAGAATTCAGTCGGCCGTTTTACCCTCCCCCGCAATGCTCAGCTCGGTACTCGCTGAACATTTTGTTTTATTCCTCCCCAGAGATATTGTAAGTGGCGATTTTTACTGGTCAACTATAAAAGGTGAGAAGATTGTCATACTTGCCGCAGACTGCACTGGTCATGGAGTTCCGGGTGCATTTATGAGTATGCTGGGAGTCTCTTTCCTGAATGAAATTGTAAGTGCCGATAAACTGGAAAATGCAGGAAAAGTTCTTGATCTTCTCAGAAATCATGTAAAAGACACTCTTTCCCAATCCGGTGGGTCCGATCAGGCCCGCGATGGCATGGATATCGCACTCTGTATCATAGATCAGAAGAAAATGCAGATACAATTCGCCGGGGCTTACAATCCTCTTTACATGATACGTGATGCTGAACTTACTGAAATCAAGGGAGATAAAATGCCTATTGGTCTATATGAGCGTAACGCTCATTTCACAAATAATGTCTTTTCCATTCAGAAAGGGGATTGCTTTTACATATTTTCAGATGGATTTATCGACCAGTTTGGTGGGGAATTCCAGAAAAAATTCCTGTCAAGACCCTTTAAAAACCTCCTCTTAAAAATTCATAAACAACCTATGAATAAACAAAAGGAAATGCTTCTGACAAGTTTCGAAAACTGGAAAGGAAAGCTTCAACAGGTGGATGATGTCCTTATAATAGGATTCAGAATCTGACACCGGGCCATTCTGTTTGTCAATTCCCTTTAATATCTTAAATTTGTTCTCCAATTTCTTTGACTTCAGGAGGTTTGATTCTTGTGTAGATGATTGCGGGACCTTTTTTTTTAAAAAAGGAACAATCAAAGCAAAAATTCAGTTTATTCCCTGACAGGATAATTGAAAATTTTCTGAAAATAAGAATGATTGACAGGGAAATCAGGCTTCCCGGTAAAAAAAGAAAGTCAGAGAAATTATAAATAAGGATTAATGGATCGGAAAATATTACTATATAAGGAGTTAGAAACAAGGGTACTGGTTCTTGATGGTGCCATGGGTACCATGATACAGACCTACAAGTTCAGCGAAGAAGATTACCGGGGAAAACGGTTTGCAGATTTTCCACACGACATAAAAGGTAATAATGAGCTGCTTTCTCTGACACAACCATCAGTTATTGAAAAAATTCACCGTGATTTTTTAGAAGCCGGTGCCGATATCATCAGCACGAATACTTTTAATGCCAACCGGATCTCACAGTCGGATTACCATCTTGAATCCATCGTCTCCGAGCTAAATACCGAATCGGCCGGTATTGCCCGAAAGCTCGCCGATGAGTTTACTATAAAAAACCCTGCAAAACCCCGCTTTGTTGCTGGTTCCATCGGGCCTACCAACAAAACCGCTTCTTTGTCTCCCGATGTTAACAACCCGGGGTACAGGGCTGTGGATTTCAATTTCCTCCAGGAAGTTTATTATGAGCAGGCAAAAGCTCTTATTCAGGGAGGTGTGGATATTTTGCTTGTAGAGACGGTCTTTGATACTCTCAATGCCAAAGCTGCAATATTCGGAATAGAAAGATTATTTAAAGAGCTTGGTGAAAAATATCCGCTCATGGTCAGCGGAACCATTACGGATGCCAGCGGCCGAACCCTTTCCGGTCAGACCCTGGAAGCCTTTATCAATTCTGTATCTCATGTCGAATTGCTTTCGTTAGGACTAAACTGTTCACTTGGGGCAGAAGAAATGAGACCCTACATTGCGGAATTGTCAAAAAAATCCAATGTATATGTAAGTGCCCATCCGAATGCCGGACTGCCTAATCAGTTTGGGGAGTACGATCAGTCTCCTGAAATTATGGGAGTACACATTCATGATTTTCTCGATTCAGGATTTGTCAATATTATTGGCGGTTGTTGCGGCACTTCACCCGCCCATATCCGTGAGTTTGCAAAATATGCTGAAAAAGCGGGTCATAGGGTGCCCCCACCCAGGGAACACAAACTCAGACTTAGCGGTCTTGAGCCACTAACCATCTACCAGGGAAGTAATTTCATAAACATTGGAGAAAGAGCCAATGTAAGCGGATCAAAAAAATTCGCAAGACTCATTCGCGAAAAGAAATATGAGGAAGCTCTGGGAGTTGCACTTGACCAGGTACAGGGAGGAGCCCAGGTTCTGGACGTCTGTATGGACGATGCCATGCTTGATGCAGAAAAGGAAATGCATACCTTCTTAAATCTTCTTATGGCAGAGCCTGATATCGCCAGATTGCCCATAATGATTGACTCCTCCAAATGGAAGGTTCTGGAAACCGGTCTTAGATGTGTGCAGGGAAAAGCCATTGTAAATTCCATAAGTCTTAAGGAAGGTGAAAAGGTTTTTCGGGAACAGGCCGAAAAGATCAAGAATTACGGAGCTGCCGTTGTTGTTATGGCATTTGATGAGAAAGGCCAGGCCGACAGTTATGAAAAGAGAATATCCGTTTGCGGGAGAGCATACCGTATCCTTACCCAAGAAATAGGTTTTGCTCCCGAAGATATTATTTTCGACCCAAATGTCCTTCCTATTGCCACAGGAATAGAGGAACACAATAATTATGCGGTTGATTTCATAAAGACAATTGGCTGGATCAAGGAAAATCTTCCATATGCAAAAGTAAGCGGAGGAATCAGTAACCTGTCATTTTCTTTCAGGGGAAATGATACTGTGCGCGAAGCCATACATTCTGTCTTCCTCTATCATGCAATTAAAGCCGGAATGGATATGGCCATTGTAAACCCTGCCATGCTTCAGGTTTATGATGAAATTCCAAAAGATCTTCTCCAGCTGGTGGAGGATGTGGTTCTTAATCGAACCAAAGATGCAACAGAGAAGCTTCTCCATTTTGCCGAAACGGTTAAAGGGGAAAAGCCCGATGAAAAAACGCTCGATGCCTGGAGAAGTTCCAGCGTGGAAGAAAGACTGAAGCACTCACTGGTTAAGGGAATAACTGAATTCATTGAAACTGATGTGCTCGAGGCACGTGAAAAATACGATTTCGCTCTTAAGGTAATTGAAGGCCCGCTTATGGATGGGATGAACGTTGTTGGTGATTTATTCGGATCTGGTAAAATGTTCCTTCCCCAGGTTGTGAAGAGCGCAAGAGTCATGAAAAAAGCCGTAGCCAGCCTTTTGCCTTTTATTGAAGCTGAAAAACTGGAATCGGGCGAATCAAGCTCAACAGGTAAGATTTTGCTTGCTACTGTTAAAGGGGATGTCCACGATATTGGAAAAAATATTGTAGGCGTTGTGCTGGGATGCAATAACTACGAAATAGTTGATATGGGTGTCATGGTCCCTACCGAACAGATTCTGAAGAAAGCCAGAGAAATTAACGCTGATATTATTGGTCTTAGCGGATTAATAACTCCTTCTCTTGAGGAAATGGTTAATGTAGCCAGGGAAATGCAAAGACAGAAATTCAGCATTCCACTGCTTATTGGCGGTGCCACTACTTCAAAAATTCATACTGCAGTAAAAATCGAACACAACTACAGCGCTCCTGTAATCCATGTTAAAGACGCTTCCCGCTCTGTTGCTGTTGCCGGAAGTCTAATGAATAAGGAATTGCGTGCAGATTTTGAAAAACAAATTCATTCTGAATATGAAGAGTTGAGAAAATCATATGCAAATTCAACTGCTCAGCTTGACTATATAAGTATTGATGAAGCCCGTAAAAATGCTTTTCGAATTGACTGGAAGAAATTCCCTCCCGTGAAACCAAAATTTCTGGGGATAAAGGTATTTGATGATTACAGCCTTGCTGAAATACGGGAATATATTTCATGGGTTTTCTTTTTCGTTGTATGGCAGCTAAGAGGAAAATTTCCTGATCTCCTGAACGATCCAGAAATGGGCGAAGAAGCAAGCAAACTTTTTAAGGATGCCAACCAGATGCTCGATGACATTATCAGCGAAAACTGGCTGCAGGCAAAAGCCGCAGTTGGATTCTGGCCGGCAAATTCTGTTGGTGACGACATCGAAGTCTATTCCGATGAGAAAAGAGGAAAGATTATTGCCCGCTTTGTAAACCTGCGTAATCAGGTGAAAAAAACTGATGGCTCGCCAAACTATTGTCTTTCGGATTTTATTGCACCTAAGGAATCTGGCATGATCGACTATATCGGGGCATTTGCAGTAACGGCAGGACTCGGTATTGAATCGAAAATCGAAGCTTTTATTAAGGATCATGACGATTACAACAGCATTATGCTGAAGGCATTGGCCGACAGGCTGGCAGAGGCTTTTACCGAGTTACTGCACCTTAGGATAAGAAAGGAATTCTGGGCTTACGATCCAAATGAAAATCTTAGCATGGATGAGCTTCTTCTCGAAAAATATAAGGGTATCCGTCCAGCTCATGGCTATCCTGCCTGTCCGGATCATTCTGAAAAGCAGCAATTATTCGACCTGCTCAAGGCAGAAGAATCAACCGGGATTCAGTTAACGGAGAGCTTCAGTATGTATCCTGCAGCATCGGTAAGCGGTCTTTTATTTGCTCATCCTGAATCAAAATATTTCTTCGTTGGGAAAATCGGTAAGGACCAGCTCCTGGATTACGCGAAACGAAAAGGAATTGATCAGCAGACTGCCGAAAGCTGGCTGGCTTCCAACCTGAATTACAGCTGATCGAAGAAGGAATTTGTAATCGCTCAAAAAAATATTAAAATTGCACTACAGTAAAAAAAGAAAATGAAAGTAGCTGACCAACTCAATAATACAAAAGAAACCCTCTTTTCCTTTGAACTCCTCCCCCCGCTTAAAGGCAGGAGACTCGATGATCTTTACCATGCCATTGATCCACTTATTGAGTTCAAACCCCTGAATGTCAATATCACCTATCACCAGCAGGAATCAATATACAGACCTGCCGGAAACGGATTAATGGAAAGAACCATTGTAAGAAAACGGCCCGGAACTGTTGCCATCAGTGCTGCCATTCAATATAAGTACAATCTTACCGTAGTGCCTCACATGATATGTGGCGGCTTTTCAAAGGAGGAAACTGAGGATGTGCTCATCGACTTACATTTCCTTGGGATGCAGAACCTGCTGGTTTTAAGAGGGGATGCACAAAAGGGATATCGCGATTTTATCCCGGAGAAAAACGGTCATGAACATACAATTGGACTGGTAAAACAAATCATGAACCTGAATAAGGGCATCTACCTTGATCCTTCAGTGGAAAATGCTACTCCAACTGAATTTTCGATTGGAGTTGCCGGTTATCCAGAAAAGCATTTCGAGGCTCCCAATATGGATGAAGACATCAAATTTCTTAAGGAAAAAGTTGAAGCCGGTGCAGAATATGTCGTAACCCAGTTGTTTTACAATACTTCAAAATTCTTTGAATTTGTTGATTTGTGCAGAAAAGCCGGAATTACAGTTCCTATTATTCCCGGTCTGAAACCCATAACTACCCTGAAGGATGTGGAAGTTCTTCCAAGAGTCTTTCATATCGACATACCCAAGGAACTGGTTAAGGAAGTACAGAAGTGCAAAAATAACGCTGAAGCCAAAGAAGTGGGCGTTGAATGGGCTGTTCAGCAATCTCTGGAATTAAAAAAGGCAGGTGTCCCTGCCCTTCATTATTATACCATTGGAATTTCCGATAACATCCGGAAGATTGCTTCAAAGGTCTTTTAAACCAGTTTATAGCCCTCCCGGTATTGATATTGCAGCATTTTTGTAGCTGCTCTGTCAACATCGTCCACAAAGCTTTCAGTAGCAGGATCCCATTTAATGGTTCTTTTCAGCTCGCAGGCAATGTTTCCGAGGTTACATACCGTACAACTGCTATGACCAATTTCAACCGGCACAACAGGATCCCTTCTGGATCTTACTGATTCAATAAAATTAAGATGGTGTGAGGCTTTTGTTTCATATGGAACAGCCGATTCTGCTGCCGGAGGAGGATTAAATTCAGGATCGGAAGCATTGAAATATCCCCTGGCAACTTCAATCCATCCTTTTTCTCCCCAGAACTTAACACCCTTGGTTAATTTTTCATCAAAAGGTTCGGATGTCATGACTGTCCCGCTGGCATATTTAAATGTCATATATTTTGTACCATCACCAATGGGTGAGATCTCCACCGGACCATTTCTGTCCATCCCTAATCCCCATTGAGCAATATCGAACATATGAGCACCCCAGTCGGTTGTAAATCCTCCACCCATTTCCTTATACCATCTCCAGGCTCCCCAGATTTTTTCATCTTCCTCCGGATCAAGTGAAATAGGAGGATCAAGTTCATGGTTAAAATGGATGTAATTCGGAAGAGGGCCCAGCCACAAATCCCAGTTTAAATCAGCAGGAACAGGCTCTTCGGGCAAATCATAGGGAGTGGGAGGTGCTCCGACATAGGCATTAACCAGGTTGATTTTTCCCAATGCTCCGCTTTGCACAAGTTTAACAGCATGCTGGAAATTTGGGTCGGAACGTTGCTGACTCCCTATAGCCAGTACAATATGATTTTCGCGTACTGCCTTGCGGAGTTCCTGTCCTTCCTTAATAGTGAAAGTCATAGGCTTTTCGAGGTAAACATCCTTGCCGGCTTTACAGGCTGCAATGGCAATAATAGCATGGGCATGATCCGGAGTCGCAATAACAACGGCATCAATATCAGTCCTGTTCAGCAAATCCTGATAATGTTCGTAGGTCTCAACCTTAACCTCCTTTCCGGCCTTCTTATAAAAATCCTTCACTCTTTTCTCAAAACGCTGGCGCTTTATTCCATAAACGTCGCATCCGGCTAATACCTGAACACCTGGAATATTAATAAAACCATTTAACAGGAACATAGACTGTTGCCCCATTCCAATAAATCCAAGCCGGATATCGCCTGATTTTTTAGGAGCAACACAAGCTGTCAGGCCTGGAATAACCATAATCCCTGCCATTCCAGCAGCTGTAGCGCCAATAAATTGTCTTCTGGACCATTTACTATTCTGATTCTTCATGATTGATAAAATTTTTAAAAGGCATATTTATTTTCCTGAACCAACCGGTATAAGGTTATTTCTTTTCCGGGATGGCAGCCAGAGTTTCCACCAGATATTCATAAAATTTGCCTACGGTGGCTATATTTACTTTTTCATCAGGACTGTGGGGAAAACGAATGGTTGGCCCGAAAGATATCAGTTCCATTCCCGGGTAAGTGGCTCCAATAATTCCACACTCAAGGCCGGCATGAATTACCTTAACTTCAGGAATTTTCCCATATTTTTTCTGATAAACCTCCTTCATGGTTTTCAGTATTACCGAGTTCACATTCGGCTTCCATCCGGGGTAGGTTCCGTCATGGACAACCTTCATTCCGCCCAGCTCCATTACCGATTGCGTCATGTTACCAAGGCTTATCTTGGCTGAATCGACTGATGAACGCAGAAGGCACATTACTTTTGCTTCTCCGTTGTTTACATTTACAATTGCCAGGTTTGTTGATGTTTCAACTATTCCTTCCAGATCGGCACTCATTCTCAGCACACCGTTAGGAGTTCCATAGACTACTTTAATAAGTTTTGCCTGTGAATCCTTATCCATTACTCCAGAAGGCAATTCAGCAGGAAGAGCCTCAAATTTCAGTCCGCCATCAGCGCTTGCATATTCCTGACTAAAAATTCCGTGATACTCTTTTGCCAGCTTTAGTAACTTGTCCTTATTTTCAGAAGGAACAACCACAACAGCAAATGCTTCCCGGGGTATTGCATTTCTCAGGCTTCCACCTTCCATGGATGATAATCTTAATCCGAGTTCGGATGCTGCCCAGAGGAAACGGTTCATTAGCTTGTTTGCATTTCCCCTTCCCAGGTTAATATCCAAACCAGAATGTCCGCCTTTTAATCCGGTAACAGAAAGCTTAAACGCTATGCTGTTGGCCGGAACCGCTTCTACTTTATATTTCATGGTTCCGGTGGAATTCATCCCTCCGGCACATCCGATATAAAGCTCTCCTTCATCCTCAGAGTCAAGATTCAGTAAAATATCGCCTTTCAGCACCCCAGGCTTCAGCTCAAAGGCACCGGTCATTCCTGTTTCTTCATCTATGGTAAGAAGAACTTCAACGGGACCATGTTTTATTGATTTATCCTGCAGTATTGCCATAGCGGCTGCAGCTCCGATGCCATTATCGGCTCCGAGAGTAGTTCCGTTGGCAGTGACCCATTCACCATCGATAATTGTCTCAATGGGATCTTTTTCAAAATCATGCTTCTTGTCGGCATTTTTCTGAGGTACCATATCGAGATGTCCCTGCAGTACCACGGCCATTCTCTTTTCCATTCCGGGAGTTGCCGGTTTGCGGATAATAACATTTCCAACCTCGTCGACTATTGTCTCAAGTCCAAGCTTCTCTCCAAATGATTTGGCAAATGCAATTGCCTTTTCTTCCTTTTTTGAAGGCCTGGGAATTTGTGTAAGTTCATAAAAATTATTCCAGACCAGTTCGGGTTTTAAGGATTTTATTGTACTCATTTATTTATTTTTTAGGTGGATACAATTCCACGTTATTAAATGATTCTTATAATACTGTAAGTTAATCAATCTTTCCTGAATATACTTTCCCCATAAAAACTCAGTTCCCGGAAGCAAGAATCTGTCTGAAAGTAATGTATCTCCAGTCGTAAAGCAATGACATGAATTTGGACACTCTTTTTTCAGCATCCGCAGTATCAATGCCTCTTTCTTTCATAACATTCTGAACCTCAAGACTGATCTCATTTACGGTCTTTTCGCCTGAAATACATTCCCAGCTTATACTTCCCAGTTCGTCGAGTTTTATCCTGTAGAACATGGCCGCTGTAGAAGGGAATAAATTATGCATCCATTTGCTTTTGAATTTTGGAGACAAAATCACTACTCTTCCATCAACAAGGGTATGGCCGTGTACCCTGACCGGAACAAGATCATCGACGCTGGTACTCCTCAGGATTTTTCTTCTCTGGAAAAAATTCATGCCATAAATCGCTTATACTAATCTGTAAAATGTATTTTAAAATTTCAAACCTGAGACTTTACATTGCTGATGGAGGTGCTGGTTCATCAGGACTTCCTGCATTGCGCAGAGGCAGGCTGACCATACCCCATGCAATAAGCGAAAGAATTGCCAGTCCTATCAAATAGGAAGGGTGCTCGAACAAACCTGTCGGGAATTTCCCAAAAGCTGCGAAAATTGCAAAGACAAGCCCCATCAGAGCCTCCCCGGCAATAAGTCCCGAAGCCAGAAGCACTCCGATATTTTCACTCCGGATTTTTTGAGCATCATTATGTTTTCTTTTTTCTGACAACATTGTAAGTCCTCCTTTTATCAATCCGCCGATGAATATAGCAAAGGTTGTCTGTAAGGGAAGGTACATTCCTACAAAAACCAGCATAGGACTCTGGACTCTCATGATAATGAAGCCTATACCAAGCAACATTCCGGTAATTACCAGCGGCCATGCCATTTCACCTCCCACGATACCCTGCGACAATAAAGCCATCAGGTTAGCCTGTGGAGCTGATAATTCTTTTGAGCCAAATCCGCCTATATACCCCTCTTTCAAACCGGTGTTGATATCCCCCTGGTTAAGATAGGAAAGCACGAAGAACATTACTGCACCTGCAGCAACAACACCAATAATATCGCCAAGCTGCATCCTCCATGGAGTTCCGCCCAGTATATGACCGGCTTTCAAATCCTGTAACATCTCGCCGGCAACAGCAGCCGAAACACATACAATTGCCGCCACACCCAGTGTTGCTGCAACTCCTTCATTTCCTTTTACACCCAGCACAACCATAATAAGAGCAGTAACAACAAGTGCAGTAAGGGTAAGTCCCGAAATCGGGTTATTACTGGATCCCATTATACCAACAAGGTAGCCTGAAACCGCCGCGAAAAAGAAAGCAAGTATAATCATAACTGTAGCAGCTACAACAGCTACCAGAAGACTGGTGCTGAATACAAAGAAAGTTATGGCAAAGGTGGCAAGTGCCACAGCTAATATACCCAGCATAATCCAGTTGAAAGAAATGTCTTTTTCATTCCGGGGTACACCTGTATCAATTCCTGAGGCTGCTTTTTTAACATCATCAATGGAACGGCTGACGCCGGCAAATAAGCTCTTGCGCATACGATAGAGTGTATAAACCGCTGACACAAGCATTCCGCCAATTGCCATGGGGCGAACCACAAACCTCCAGACACTGTATGCTTTATCAATCCATACTTTTTGTAAAGCAGCACTCTGGGATATTCCATCACTCTGTGCCATGGCAGCCGCTATTCCGTCAATGTCAATATGAGGACCCAGAAAATACAAAATAATGGGAGTCATAAGTCCCCATGCCAGAACACTACCACTGAAGTTGAGTGAAGCCAGCCTGGGCCCGATTATATAACCTACACCAAGATATGCAGGTGAAATAGCCGGAGTACCTGCAAGCGCGCCTCCTTTTCCAAAAACGCCCAGTTTTTCTCCAAAAAAGCTTCCCATGCCGGTAATTCCCTGCTTCCCGAAAACAATAAAACGTTCCCAGTAATCTGCAAAAACACTGAATTTGGCAAGCATGGTAACGATGGCACCAATGATCATTGAGCCAAAAAGGTATTTTGAACCGCTACCCGACTGACTGCCTGATTTATGAATTTCCGCTGCAGCCACTGACTCCGGAAAAGGAAGTTCAGCATCATCAACCATTACTTTTCGAAGCAGGGCGACAAACATAATTCCAAGAATTCCACCGGCAATGAGGATAGCGGTTGTAACGCCATAAGTAAAGTAATTTTCTACCTCAACACCTTGCTGTTGCTTCTGAAGATATACTATATAAAATGCAGGTATGGTGAAAATGGCTCCTGCAGCTACGGATTCTCCAATGGATCCAACCGTACGTGCAAAATTTTCTTCCAGTATACTGCCCTTCATGGCTTTTATAAGGGCCATTCCAATTACAGCTGCTGGATAGGTGGCAGCAATGGTCATACCAGCTTTCAAACCCAGATATGCATTGGCCGCTCCGAGAACAACGGCAAGGACCAGACCTATTATTAAAGCTCTGACAGTAAATTCGGCCAGATTAGTTTCGGCCGATACGAAAGGGACAAATTTTTTCTGCTGTGACATAAAAGTAGGATTAGTTTTTTTACGTGCATAAATGTAATAAACTTTTATTTAGTTGAAATTCTAATGAGGTATAGATTTAGTCTCAGTAATCTTAAAAGAAGTTAAAACCATTGTAAGCTGAAAAATTCTGCACAAATCAGTATTCGCTAAAAAGGATAAAACTGATTAAAAATAATGTACTGGCATTTAGTAATTTATCTTCTGTCAGATTGCTTGTAATTAAGTTAAGTTTGAACAGAAATTAAAATAAAACCTGCTTATTTTTAAATCAATTCCGTTATAATAAGTTTTAGAACATAAGGTTTAAATTAGCATAATTGTCAAAAACCGAAAAATACAGGTGGAATAAGGCATTGACAGTTTTATTATACAAATCTTTCCCTGGAAAGGGAAATATCAGCCTGGCTTAAAATCCTCAATTGAGGAAAAAATATGTATTTTTAATCCTCCAAATAATAAACTTCATGAAAAAGATAATTACCCTCTTCCTGATTCTTTCCATATGCTTTGTTTCATTTTCTCAATTCAGCCCACTCGAGAAAAAATTATTTGAACTCCCGGATGTTATTTTTTTCCAGGTAGATACTCCGAAAGGGTATGAAGAAGCATATGAATTAATGATCAGGCAGCCCATCGATCATAATAATCCGGAAAAAGGGTATTTTTACCAGAGGGCTTTTCTTTCCCACAGGGGTTATGACAGACCTGTTGTATTTGTTACCGAAGGTTATGAGCAACCCAGGATTTACAAGAATGAATTAAGCAGCCTTTTGAATTCCAATCAGCTTGAGGTTGAGCACCGTTATTTCGGGAAAAGTATACCTGACAACCCTGATTATTCCTATCTCAATGTTGAGCAGGAAGCCGGAGATCTGCACCACATCAACCAGATTTTTAAAGAAATATACAAAGGCAAATGGGTAAGTACCGGCATCAGCAAGGGTGGACAGAACAGTATCTACTATCGATATTTTTTTCCTGAGGATGTTGATGTTACAGTTCCTTATGTTGCGCCCATAAATCTCTCACTGGGTGATGAAAGAATCTATAAGTTTTTTGACACAGTAAATACAAAGGAATGCAGAGATATGATCCGTGATTTCCAGATCAGAATTTTGAAAAACAGGGATGAAGTGCTGCAGCTTTTGAAATGGTACAGCAAAGGTAAGGGTCTGGAATTTACCTATCTGAGCTTTGAACAGGCATTTGAATATACAGTACTTGAATACGAATTTTCCTTCTGGCAATGGGGACACTCATGCAGTGAGATCCCTTCCGCAAAATCATCCCTCGAAGAGGCAGTAACACACTTACTGAGTGTTTCAGATATTGATTTCTTTTCAGATGAAACCATGAAGAAATTTGAATCTCATTATTACCAGGCGGCTGCGGATGTCGGATATTATTCCTACCGGACAGATGACTTCAAGGGACTTTTGAAAGCATTACCAATGAAACCCTACCCTTCTGCTATTTTCCCACCCAATAAAGTGAAGGTTCCTTATAACAGCAGCATTTCAAGAAAAGTATACGATTGGACCCAAACATCAGGAAATAATATACTTTATATCTATGGTGCCGGAGATACATGGTCGGCTACCTCTGTCCCACCTTCTTCCAAAACCAACTCTGTATGGTTCATGCTAAATGGAGCAAATCATGCCAGCGCCAGGATAAGGAATATGAGCCCTGCTCAAAAAGATCAGTTTGTAAGTAAACTGGAGGAGTGGCTAAATATGGATATAAATAAATCCGACATATCGAATTAGAACTCTGTGTAAAAGTTATTGTACAAAAAAACTGTGGTATTAGATTAGAAAATGAAATTCTCAAATATTCAATTTGAAATGGATTTCACTTCTCAACCACATGATAATTAAACCTTCCGAAAGAAGCTTTTAAGGCAAGTCCGCCAAATATAGCCTCAGTGTTTAAATTTGAAAAGAAGGAAAAACCGTATCCGAAATGCTTTTTATGCCTCAGCCATCCAAATTCCAGAGGAATCCCCCAGGAATCTGGAAGATCAGTATAGCTGCCATTTCCAAACCACCCCCCCGGGTCCGGGTAAACCTGCCTGCTCTTCAATAAGCATATCCCGGTATTAAAATAATATCTTGAATTCTCCTTGTCGCTTTGTACTAACCCAATTTTGATTCCGAATTCCGCATAATTATCGTGCATGTGGTTTGTAAGCAGGCCTGTATAATCACTTCCCCCTCCTGTAATAGCATTGGCATAAACCGAAGCCTGGCATCTGTTTTTCACAAGAGTTATTTCGCTGACACCGGCAAACCCACCGCCCAGTGATGTATTAGGTCCGGCTGCAGCAAGGCTTAATCCGGGACCCAGACTCAGCATGAATTCCAACCTGTCTTTCTTCAATTCACCTTCCTGGCCATAACATTCCCGACCAACAAAAATCATTATAATTGAAAGAATACTCAGCAGGAATGAGCTAATGAGCTTTTTCATAGTATATTACATTAAAGGTGAATGTGAAAAGTACAAAACGCTCATATAATTAACAAGTTTTTCCTTTTTCAATTCAGACGATATAAAATCGAATTTTATGGTAGTTTAAATGGTTTATTAATTACCTCCATATTTTTTAAATTAAAAGCCATTGCTTGAATAATTCCATTTTATTTCTAAATTGGTCCTGAATTTGCTACCCTCTGAACCAGAATCATGAAGACAAACCACCTTATTTACAACAACTTAAATTATATTTTTACATTTCCAGTCTTAAAAAACACTGGTTTTTTCTTTTTAGCATTCACCTTTACATTAAATTTTTAATACCGTATCCGGTCGTAATTAATTGGAAATTGGATTAATAAAAAAAGCTACTAAAACACTAATACCAAGCTAATGAAAAACAAAGCTAATCCTGAAGGATATCTATTCTCAAGAAGATATACCAATTATGTCTTCATCCTGCTTTTCTTATTATATATGTTTGATTATGTCGATCGTATGATAATAACTTCCCTTTTTCCGTTTCTGAAGGCGGAGTGGCTACTAACCGACACTCAGTGCGGGATGATGGTTTCTGCTGTTTATTGGTCAATTGTACTTTTTACATTTCCCATTTCCATCCTTGTCGATCGCTGGAGCCGCAGAAAAACAATTGGCGTTATGGCAATAATCTGGAGTATAGCAACTGCAGCAGGTGCCTTCACCAGATCATTTTCTCATCTTTTCGCAACGCGCACAGCCATTGGAGTTGGTGAAGCCGGTTATGCTCCCGGAGGTTCCGCTATGATATCCGGAATGTACCCACTGCATAAAAGAGCCTGGATGATGGGATTATGGAACGCCTCCATCCCTCTCGGCAGTGCCATTGGTATTGCAATCGGAGGTATAATAGCCACTCATTGGGGCTGGAGACATGCCCTGGGTATCGTTGCGATCCCAGGTCTGATAATTGGTATTCTTTTCCTGTTTGTTAAGGATTACAAAACTGTTAAAATTGAAAAACCTGCAGTTCCTGAAGAGCTAAAACTCAGCAAAACAGAATCCTCCGGAGAACCGGCAAGTAAAATAAAAGCGTTTTTCCAAAAACCGGTTATTAAGGAATTCATCAGGAAGCCATCATTAATATATACCTATTTCGCCATGGCAGGAGTTGTTTTTACTACTTCTTCATTGTTAACCTGGTTGCCAAGCTACTTTCACAGAGTGCAGGGGATACCGGAGAGTACAGCCGGTCTTAAATCAAGTGCGGTGATGTTGCTTGCCATAATAGGAGCTCCCCTGGGAGGTTACCTTTCCGATCGATGGAGAAAAACAAGAGTAAATGCCCGCTTATTATTTCCAACCATTACAACATTGCTTTCCGGTCTGATTTTATTCCTTGCATTCACTGTTTTTCAGAACCAAATTCAATATGCTTTGCTGCTTAGTCTGGGAATTTGTATCACTGCCTTTATTTCAGCAGCAGGCGCAGTTACCCAGGATCTGGTTCACCCGGGTCTGAGAGCTGTTTCATACGCCATTGCAGTTGTGGTTCAAAACCTGATTGGAGCGTCTCTGGGTCCCATAGTTATGGGAAAAATTTCTGACCTGACAAATATACAAACTGCCTTCTCCTTTTTACCTATTGCACTGATTATCTCAGGCATTTTATTTTACCTCGGATCACGTCATTATGAAAAGGATATGGATCTGGTTGCAAAAATTGAGCTGGAAGCCAGGGATTAATCGATTATTATTTAACAGGAAATTATTTCAGATAAGGTCGGGGGGATAGTATATCCCTTCCTGAGTGAGCATTCTTCATTTATCCCTTTACTAGCTGAAGGCATTCTTCATATATTAATGTTATTTGATTACCTTTGCGGGCTGTTAAAAAATAAAGCTCACATACATGATTACAGTTTCGAATGTTGCGGTTCAGTTTGGGAAAAGGGTATTATTTCAGGATGTCAATCTAAAATTTACTCCCGGTAATTGTTACGGTATAATTGGAGCCAATGGCTCAGGAAAATCAACTCTTTTAAAAATATTAAGCGGCGACCAGGATCCTTTAAGAGGATCAGTAACTATTGGAAGCGGAGAAAGATTATCCGTTTTGAAACAGGACCGCTTTGCTTTCGATGAATTTACAGTTCTTAACACCGTTCTTATGGGGCATGAGGAATTCTGGAAGGTCCTGCACGAAAAGGATGCTCTCTATGCCAAACCCGATTTTAATGATGAAGATGGGATTAAGGCATCTCAGCTCGAAGAAAGATTCGCAGAAATGGATGGATGGAATGCTGAGAATAATGCAGCCAGTCTTTTAAGTGGATTAGGTATTTCAGAAGATCTCCATTATAAACTGATGAAAGAAATCAGTAATAAGGAAAAAGTAAAGGTGCTGCTGGCTCAGGCATTGTTCGGGAAACCCGATAATCTTTTGCTTGATGAACCGACCAACGATCTTGACCTCGATACAGTTACCTGGCTGGAGCGATATCTTTCAAACTACGACAATACGGTACTGGTTGTCTCTCACGACAGGCACTTTCTTGACTCCATCTGTACTCACACTGTTGATATCGATTTTAATAAGGTTCAGTTGTTTGCCGGAAACTACAGTTTCTGGTATCAGTCGAGCCAGCTGGCCCTCCGGCAACAGGCTGCCCAGAACAAAAAAGCCGAAGAGAAAAAGAAGGAATTACTCGAATTTATTGCCCGCTTTAGCGCCAATGTAGCTAAATCGAAACAGACAACGAGTCGTAAGAAAATGATTGAAAAGCTTAATATTGAAGAAATTAAGCCTTCAACCCGCAAATATCCCGGAATTATTTTCACTCCTGAACGGGAACCTGGCAATGTAATCCTTGAAGTAAAAAACCTAAGTACAAGCGTTGATGGTGAAGTGCTTTTTAAGGATTTGAATTTTGTTGTCGATAAAGACGATAAAATTGTTTTCCTTTCGCACGATCCACGGGCCATGACGAATCTCTTTGAAATACTGGCTGGCAATATCAAACCTGACAGCGGTAGTTTTGAATGGGGTCAGACCATTTCAACAGCATACCTGCCCGTTGATAACACTGAATTCTTTAAGAAAAACCTGACTCTTCTGGAGTGGCTTGCACAGTATTCAAGCGATTCAAGCGAAATTTACCTGAGGGGATATCTCGGTAAAATGCTGTTTTCCGGAGAAGAAGTATTTAAGAAATGTACTGTGTTATCAGGGGGAGAAAAAGTCAGATGCATGATTTCACGTATGATGCTCAAAAATGCAAACCTTTTAATTCTGGATACCCCTACCAATCACCTGGATCTTGAATCCATTCAGGCATTTAACAACTCGCTTCTTGGTTTCAAAGGAAATGTTCTTATGTCGTCGCATGACCATGAATTCATTCAAACCATCTGTAACAGGGTAATCGAATTTACACCCAAGGGAATCATTGATAAAAAAATGGATTACGACGATTACCTCGAATGGAGGGACAAATAAATCGCTTTCGCTTAATATTTGCCTGCTTGACGACTTATTTCAAAAAAGTAACAGCCTTTCAGAGTGAATTTATTTTCAATAATTAATCGAATAGTGGCTTTTGAATTAAAATAAGACTACTTTTGAAAAAATTATTATCAATCAAATTAAACGGTTAATTATGAACATTTTTTGTGGAAGTCTTCCTTTTAGCTTAAAGGAAACTGATTTAAAAGAGTATTTTGAAGAGTATGGCGAAGTATCATCTGTGAAAATTATCACTGATAAATTCTCCGGAAGAAGCAAAGGTTTTGGCTTTGTTGAAATGCCTGATGACGAGAAAGCCAATAAAGCTATTGAAGAATTGAATGGTGCTGAAATTGAAGGACGCACAATTGTTGTTAACAAAGCTGAAGAGAGAAAAGAAGGCGAAAGAAGAGGCGGTTTCGGCGGTGGCAACAGAGGTGGCGGCGGTGGTTATAATAAAGGTGGTTATAACAGAGGTGGTGGAAACGATCGCAGAAGCGGTGGTGGAAACGGCGACTACAGATCCAGCTACTAAAAAACTCCTGAGGCTCATTTTGCCGAAAAGCTTTTAATTTGGCTGGCTCACTTGGTAAGTCATTCATTTGTATGTATATTAATAAATATTGCTCCCTTTTTCTAAAGCTTGCATTAGATAATATTTAATTGCCGCAATGATTGATATTGTTGAGTTATAAAATAAAAAGGCTGTCATCCGACAGCCTTTTGTATTTAAAATAAGACCCGTTTTATAAGGCTTTGGTATAAATCCTGAACTTCTTGTAAACCTTTCCCCCCATCTTCTCCATTTCAGCTCTTACTTTTGTGTTGGTTTCCAGCTCCAGGTGCGAATCAATTGTTTTAAATCCGGCTTTTGAGGCTTCCCTCAGCATCAGAACCCCAAGAATAGTATCAAGACCGGAGTTTCTGTATTTCGGGCTAATGGCCCCGAGTAATAAATTTAACTGGCTTGTTTTCTTTTGCGATAATAAAATGGGAATAAACCCGAATGGAAACACGAATCCCCTGCTTTTCCTTATTCCGTCGCTTATATCAGGCATGGCCAGAACAAAGGCTATAATTTCATTATCCTCATTCTTAATAAGTTTTATAAAACGGGGATCCAATATCATCAGGTAACGACTGGCAAATTCGTCCATCTCTTTCACAGTCATTTCTGAAAATCCGTAAATATCCCTGAAGGTCTCATTCACCAGATGAAAAACAGGTCGTACCATCTTTTTTAATTCTGCTTTTGATCTGGGTTCCACCGTCTTAAGATTGGGGTTGTTACGCAAGGCACGTTCGTAGATCTTAAGATAGAATTCAGGAATCTGCTCAGGAACAGAGAGCTGATAAACAACCAGATCGGTTTTTTTCTGGTACCCCATTTTTTCTACAAAATCTACCTGAAACGGGAAATTACAGTTGGAGGCAATCACCACCGGTTTGTCATACCCCTCAACAAGCAATCCCTGAGGATCCTTATCAGAAAAACCAAGCGGCCCAACAAGATTATCACGCCCTTTTTTCCTGGCCCACTCTTCAATACTCTTTAATAACAGATGTGCTACCTCATAATCTTCATAGCATTCCAGAAAACAAAAACGAGCATCGTTTTCTCCGGTTCTCTCATTATAATGATGATTTACAATACCCATAATCCTCCCAACAGGCTCATCACCATTCCATGCCAGAAGCAGAATGGTATCAGAATGTGAAAAAGAATCGTTTTTCTTTGGATTGAAGAAAACCCTGTCGTCCATGTAAACCGGAGGCACCCAGTTTTTATGATCCTTGTGTATTTTAGCAGGAAGAAAAATAAATTTCTTAAGATCCCGGGAACTGGAAACTTCTTTAATTACTACACTCATTGATGTTGCAATTTTAGTTGATAGGATATGAGTTTACACAGGTATCAAATATAGTATTTTAAGCAATTCATTGTAAATATTGTAGATCTTTTACTTTTCAATCCCCTGATTCTAAAGAAAAAGCCCCCTTTAAATTCATGGGATAAAGCACTATTATTGACAGGAAAACGTTATTTTAGCAGTCGAATTAAAGGAAATTAAGTCCCTTAATATGGTATTGCCATTATTTAAAATTTTTAATCCACTAATTTTCACCCCAATACAATGAAAAAAATATTTATTCTTTTCTTACTCCTTTCTACCATTCTTACAGCTTATTCCCAAAAAAATAAGAAAAAGTCGGCAAAGGTCGAACCTGTGGTATTTAGTTTGCAAACAAGAGACGATAGTCTGGCTTACGCCGTTGGAGTATTGAACTATCAATCGCTTAAGAATGAGCTTATTGAAAGCTACGGTTTAAAAATTAATATGGAAATTCTCACCCGTGCCATGATGGATGCCAGCAAAGACACCTCTCTTCTGCAGCCTCAGGATGCCAATGACTTTCTGGGATTGTGCATGTCTGATATCATGGAGCAGCAGTCAAATGAAGCCAAATCAGCCGGGGAAGCATTTCTTGCTGAAAATAAAAATAAAGCGGGAGTAGTCACAACCCAGTCGGGTCTCCAATATGAAATATTGGAACTGGGAAATGGTGTTAAACCTGTTGCAACAGATCGTGTTAAGGTTCATTATACAGGTACACTGATCGATGGTACCGAATTTGACTCATCGGTTGAGAGAGGAGAACCCGTGGTTTTCACATTGAATCAGGTAATTCCCGGTTGGACAGAAGGTTTACAACTAATGCCGGTTGGATCAAAATTCAGGTTTTATATTCCTTCAGGACTCGCATATGGAGCCAGAGCTGCCGGTCCAACCATCAAACCTTATTCTGTATTGATTTTCGACGTGAATTTACTCGGTATAGAAAACTAAGAGCGGGATAATATCAGGCGTTTATAGAAATCTTTTCCAATAATGCCATTGTAAGCCATATATGACTTATTTTGGCATTATTTAATTTAATCAACAAGAGCCAAATGAATCATTATATTGGAGAAATTGCTGCCTTATGTACAGCTGTATTCTGGACCATTACTGCTCTTGCATTTGAAAAAGCGAGTCTGAAAATTGGCTCCCTTTCTCTCAATATAATCCGACTGGGAATAGGCTTCATTTTTCTCAGCATATTCAATCTGTTTTACCGGGGAGCATTACTTCCGCTGGATGCCTCTTCCCAGAATTGGTTCTGGCTGCTTCTGTCCGGACTGGTAGGTTTTCTTTTCGGAGATCTCTTTCTTTTTCAGTCCTATACAATTATCGGATCACGTTTTGCAATGCTCATCATGACGCTGGTGCCCCCAATTACCGCCCTGACAGGCTGGATAATTCTGGGAGAGAAGCTGAGTCGAATGAATTACCTCGGAATGACCCTTACCATCCTAGGAATTTCGCTTGCTATTTTTAACCGGAATACCGGAAAAAAAGGTTTCAGCCTGAAATTCTCCTTAAAAGGTCTTCTTTTTGCATTTTTTGGGGCCATAGGACAGGCCCTGGGTCTGGTTATCAGCAAATTCGGGATGCAGGGATATGATCCTTTTGCAGCAACACAGATCAGAATAATTGCCGGATTTGTGGGATTCGGAATTTTAATTTCAATACTGGGAAGATGGAAGAATGTGTTCGAAGGATTTAAAAACAGGAAAGGAATGGTAAGTGCCGGGATTGGATCCTTCTTTGGGCCTTTCCTAGGAGTTTCATTTTCATTGCTGGCTGTTCAATATACGCAAACCGGTATCGCATCCACCATTATGTCGATCGTCCCGGTTTTAATTATCCCCCCTGCCATTTTCCTGTTTAAACAAAAAGTAAGTGTCATTGAAATAATTGGAGCCATGATTTCAGTTGCCGGGGTAACTCTTTTCTTTATCCATTGAAAGAGAAAATTATTCTTTCTAAATCATTACCTTGTAACAATTAATTTGCAATCAAATGTTTATAAATAAAGCTTTTAACATGAAATATCTGAGTATATTTTCCATTCTGGTTTTCACTCTTTTTTCTTCCTGTAATAATCCTTCCAAAACAGTTAATCCTGAGGAAATTCTGATACAAAGAATTGATTCACTCAATAAAGCCGGCTATGATATAACTGATTATCATGCTCATCTAAAAGGAGGTCTCACCATTGAAGAGCTTCTGGAGCATTCACGAACCTCCGGGATTCGCTATGGAGTAGCCGTAAATTGCGGTGTGGGTTTTCCCGTTCAAAACGACTCTGCCTTAAGCGCTTATTACCGCAGCATGAAAGATTATCCGGTTTATCAGGGAATGCAGGCTGAAGGCAGGGAATGGTCGACTCTCTTTTCTGCGGATTCAGTTGCACTGTTCGATTATGTTTTTACCGACGCTATGACCTTTTTTGATAAAGAAGGAAGAAGAAATCGGCTTTGGATGAAGGATGAGGTTTTTATTGATGATCCTGAGGATTTTATGGAGTATCTGGTTACACAAATTGAGACCATATTATCAACTGAAAAAATTGATATCTATGTTAATTCGAGCTTCCTTCCGGATACCCTTCAGTCAAAATACAACGAACTCTGGACAAACGAAAGAATGCAAAGAGTGGTTACAGCGCTCAAAAACAACAATATAGCTATGGAAATTAACTCCAGATACAAAATACCCTCTGCAAAGTTTATTAAACTGGCCAAAGCTGCCGGTGTGAAATTCACTTTGGGTACCAACAACACCGACGCGAATCTTGGTTACCTTGAATATGGACTCGAGATGATAAGGGAATGTGATCTTAAGCCCGAAGATTTCTGGAAATGTAAAAAATAATCCATCCATTTAAACGTTGATTATTTTGAAGGAAAATAAATTATTTGGAGATGCAAATCACTTTCTCAAAACCCACATATAAGGCATTAATAACAAGCTTTATTTTTCTTTTGCTGATAGCTATCTTCTATCCTGTCAGAGCTCAGAATGCAGGTAAAGATGAAATACACTGGATAAGCATTGAAGAGGCTGTGAACAAATCAGCTGTACAGCCCAGGAAACTTTTGGTTTATATCTATTCCGACAATTGCGGGTGGTGTAAAAAAATGAGCAGTATAAGTTTTAGCGAACAGGAAATTATTAATTATATAAATGAGAATTATTACCCTGTAAAATTAAATGCTTCAATAACAAGGGATATAAAGCTTGGAGACAGAACCTATAAATATGTCAATGCAAATCCCTCCGCTAATTCACCTGCTTACCACGAGCTGGTATTAACGCTGCTGAATGGAAGAATGGCTTACCCTGCAATTGCTTTCATTTCTGAAAAAATGGAATATATGGGTGTCGATTTCGGATACAAAAATCCAAAACTCCTTGAAGCCTGGCTTCATTTTATTGCTGAAGAAGCATATAAAACCACGCCGGATTTTACAGCCTTTCAGGCAGATTTTAAAGGTAAACTCTGATTTCCGGATAAAAGCATTTAAGCCAGAATGTAAAGGGAAATATCTATTTCATAAAACTGTCCTGAAACTTATCTTTATTCCCCAAATTGTTTGACTGAACTTAAGCTATTAATTTTAGAATCAAACAGCGAAATTACGTCGAAGCCTTACTATTTTAATACGGGCAGACCCACCCCAATACCCGATTGGTATATACTCATTCTCCCATCAAAAATCAGCTTTTCAGCTTGTTTTATCTGAACAGTGCAACTTACAGGAATCCTGTAAAACAAGGTATTCAAAGGCATTTTTTCAGGAATCACATCCTCTTTTAACATACTGGGAGGTGGATTTATGCTTAGACTGATTTTTTGTCCATCGTTGCTGCCTTCCGCCAGCCAGCCCCTTGACTCGGAAAACCGGAATAATTCGGTATTTTCTGATTGTCCTGAGGGTACAACCAGTATGCTCCGGCTATATTCTTCAGTGTAAATTTTGCCGATAAAAAGTGAGAGATACTCCTTCTCAGTTCGGTTAAGCTCAGCGATTGCAATCTCAAGGGCTTCACCTTCCGGGAAAATGTCATATTCTCCATCCACCAGCTTCAACCTTCTTTTCCTGATTTTAATAATGAGATTGGCAGCTTCCTCTGCTTTTTGCTCAATGGTTTTTGCTTCTTTCTGTTTTCTGAGTACCGGAATCTTTACAAAACTACTATCGGTAATGATGGTTTTATAAAGCGTATCAGTCTTCTCCTTATGATTTTTTTTCAGGCTCAAATCAATATTAACCGGAAAAGCTTCTGCCGTCTGAATTGGAATTACGGAAGCTTCGGAAACCATTCCTGTCGGATCTAAAACCAATCCCTGCTCAGAAAGCTTAAAATAAGAACCCGCTGTAAATTTCCCCCGGATAAGATTCAGGCTTAATAAGTTTTCAGGATCATATTCTTTAAATTCTGAAACTTCAATTCCTGAAATTTCCCACAAAGTCTTTTCATCATTAATATAATTGGATATCCCCAGATACTTCTCTGAAAATTTCCGGTAAGGCCCGGGTAGATAAATAGTCTTTCTGTAATTTACATTAACTTCAAAAACAGTCCTGGGAATACTGTAAACCATTCGTTGTTTGTAGCTCTGGGGCTCCTGGCCAAGAGGAGTGACAACAAATTTATTCAGACCTGAGCATGCACTCAGGCTGTAAATTATAAAGATTAAGAATAGTATCCTTTTCATATTTATCTATATTATTTTCAAAGGTTAATTGAGCCGCTAAGGTCTCACCTCATGCAAAACCTCTTGTTTTAATTACTTCCATTTAATTGTGTTTGCCTGCTGCAGGCTTGCAACCTGATATGCTTTTCAAAACATGTGGGTTCCACATTTTCAGTTTGCATTTTTAGACAACTATGCTAATATGTCAAAAGTACCAAAATTTATTCATTCTCATGAATTCGGCGAAAAGCCTTTCCTAAGTTTTCAATTAAGTCAGTTGGGATTACGGATTCCATTGATGAAGATTCCAGGGCAATATCAGCAGAAAGTCCATGCAGATATACTGACAGGAGGCATGCTTCAAACCGACTGTATCCCTGAGCCAGTAATGATACCAGCAATCCTGTCAGAACATCTCCGCTTCCACCTGTTGCCATTCCTGCATTTCCACTTGTATTGATGTAGGATTTTCCATCGGGAAAAGTGATAATAGTATTGGCTGTTTTCAGAATTACAATAGAATGGTATTTTCTGGCAAAATCTATCTGCTTCAGATGACGGTTATAAGAGTTATCCGATGGACCAGCCAGGCGGTCAAACTCTTTCGGATGTGGTGTCAGTATGGTATTTACCGGCAATATTTCAAGCCATTCAGGGTGTTCAGCAAGCAGATTTAACGCATCAGCATCCAATACCAGCGGAACTTTGCAGTGCTTTAACAACTCAGCCAAAACTTTTTCTGTTACTGCAGCCTTTCCGATGGCAGGTCCGCAGGCAACAGCCTGGAAGGATTCCAGTTCAGGGAGGATATCAATAAATTCATCCGACTGCCCCATTTTTATAAGGGCTTCCGGTAACGAAATCTGCATGATATCATATCCCTTTCGTGGTATACATGCAGTTGTAAGTCCTGCCCCTCCACGAACACATGCTTTTACAGCAAGTACGGCAGCTCCCATCATCCCATACTTTCCGGCAATAATCAGGGCATTTCCATAGCTTCCCTTATGACTGTTTTTCTTCCGTGTACGAATCAGCTGGTGAACAGCGGCCAGATCGATTGTCTGATAGCTGCTTTTAATAGTATCTGCACTTTTTTTATCGAGACCAATGGGAATAACATGTACTTCCCCGGTATACTCTTCATTTTCAGTCATGAAGAAGGAAAGGAAAGGAAATTCGAAACTAATTGTAAAGTCAGCTTTAATAATATTTTCAGGTATATTCCCTGAGTTATCCTCTCCAAATAAACCTGAAGGAATATCAATGGAAATAACCCTTCCAGGATGCTCATTAATTCTGCCTATTATCTTTGCGGTCTCCCCTTCGACAGGCCGGTTTAATCCGGATCCGAAAATTCCGTCAATAACAATATCCCCGGCTTCAGGTTTAAAATTTTCACAGCCGTCTGTAATAACTTCAGGAATGTTATAATCTTTAAGCCTATCATACATAATTGAGCAATCCGCAGAAAGAGAGGAAATTTTACTGACCATGAAGACCTTAACAGGATAGTTTCTTTCGATTAGCAGTCGTGCAATAGCCAGTGCATCACCGCCATTATTTCCAGGTCCAGCTACTATGGTTATTTTGTGAGAATTATCAAAATTTTTACGAAACCACTCGCAAAATCTCAGCGATGCACGTTCCATTAACTTAATGGAGCTTATAGGTTCATTTTCAATGGTAAGCCTGTCAAGCTGCTGCATCTGTCTGCTTGTCAATATCTTCATAATCGGGAAGTTTCATGTCAAAGTTAGAGGAAAAAGCCGATTAAAAAAAGAAGAGCTTTTTAAATGCATATTTGAAAATTAAGTCTGAAAATTCATTTCCATAACATGAAGGATTAGAGCTTGGCTATTTAAATAAGATTTCTATATTTGAATTTCAAAAACCAAAAATCTACGCAATATGTTTAAAGGACATCCCAAAGGTTTATTTGTAGCGTTTTTCGCAAATATGGGCGAACGCTTTGGTTACTATACCATGCTGGCAATATTTATTCTTTATCTGCAGGCAAAATTCGGATGGTCTGCCACTGAATCTGGCAGAGTTTATGGCGCTTTCCTTTTCGGAATTTATTTCTTACCACTCCTTGGCGGATATATTGCTGATAATATTTTGGGCTACGGAAAAACCATTACACTGGGTACAATTATAATGTTTTTTGGTTATGCCTTACTGGCAGTTCCGGGGACAGGAGAATATTTTATCTATGTTGCACTTGCAACAATTTCCTTAGGTACAGGATTGTTCAAGGGCAACCTTCAGGCCCTTGTCGGAAATATGTATGATTCTCCAAAATACGGTGCATTCAGGGATTCTGCATTTAACATTTTTTATATGGGTATAAATGTCGGGGCTTTCTTTGCACCCAATGCTGCTAAAGCAATCCGGAATTTTCTGATGCACCGCGAAGGATTGGTTTACGATAAATCCATTGCTGACATGTCCCATAAATTTATCGACGGTTCCTTAGGAACAAAGGTTGCTGAATTTGAATCTCTGGCAAGAACACAAATGGGAGATGCTTTTACAAACCTTACCGATTTCAGTCATAAATATATCGATGGTCTCGGACAGGCTTATAACGCAGGTTTTGCAATAGCTTCGATAAGTATGCTGATAAGCCTCGCCATTTTCCTGGGATTTCGAAAGTATTATAAGGATGCCGATGTAACACACAAGCAGCAGAAAAAAGCTAAGATCGACGGACTCGTTGAATTAAGTCCCAAACAGGTAAAAGACAGACTCTTGGCAATGGGATTAGTATTCCTTGTGGTGATATTCTTCTGGATGGCTTTTCATCAGAATGGCTTTACTCTGACTATATTTGCAAGGGATTATACGGTAGCCTCTGTAAATAAAGCTACTGCGGTAATCTTTAACCTCTCCTCCCTCCTGCCTGTGTTGGGAGTTATTATTGGTGTCGTATTACTTTTCGGCAGGGAAAATTCAAGAAATGTTAAGCTTTCGGCTTTAGCACTTATTGTTGCCGGTTCAGCAGTTGGTTATTATGTAATAAGCCAGTATCAGCCCGAAGGCAATCCAATTTCCCCTGAAATATTTCAGCAATTCAATCCAATTTTCATTGTTTTTCTGACTCCTGTAATAGTCGGGTATTTTGCCTGGCTCAGAAAAAAGGGAATGGAGCCATCAAGTCCCAAGAAAATTGGAATTGGTATGATTTTAACTGCAATAGGTTTTGGTATCATGATGCTTGCATCCAGAGGAATGCTGAGTCCGTCGGATTTGAATGGCAGCGTTTCTGAAGAACTTGTATCACCTTACTGGCTTATTGGAACATATCTTACTCTGACAGTTGCAGAATTATTTCTGAGTCCAATAGGGATTTCTTTTATATCCAAAGTTTCTCCTCCCCAATATAAAGGACTTGCGCAAGGGGGATGGTTTGGAGCCACCGCTATTGGTAATCTTGCAGCCGGTTTAATAGGCCCATTCTGGGATAAGTGGGAACTATGGCAGTTTTTTGCACTCCTTGTGGTACTGTGTTTGCTCTCAGCTTTGTTCATCTTTTCAATTTTGAAAGTTCTTGAACGGGCGGCTAATTCATAATTGCAGAAAGTGATAGTAAATTTTTAGGGAATCCTGTTGATAATTTTCATGGGATAAATCCAGCGCTCACTGAAACTTTATTATTTACTATGCGTTATAGTTTAATGCTGAAAAAATTTTTAATTGGCATTTAGCATATAATACGCTACATTTATTGGATAATTGAAGGAAACTAAATGCAATTTTTGAAGAAGTTTTATATATTATTTTTCCTGATTACAACAGGCCTGAGTTCCTATTCCCAAAGCCGGGGGATTGACAGCCTGAATAATATCATCTCAAAGAGTTCTGAAAATAAGCTGGCACCGCTTTATCTGGATATGGTAATGCAATACGTTGCCTTAAAAGATCTGGAAAATTCCATTGCAAGTGCGGAAAAAGCACTTGAAATTGCTCTTAAATATGACCAAAAGGAGGAAGTGGCAAAAGCCTATACCCTGCTTGGAAAATTATATAATTCGAAGGATAAGCAAACGGCTCTGGATTATTATATAAAAACCGTTGAAGTATATCGGGAGTTAAAGGATACAGCCAGAATTATTTCATCTTCCCTTTCAGCCAGTGATTTTTTAAGGGCTGTCAGGCCTGCTGATGCGATCAAATATGCAGAATCCGCTCTTGATTACGCCACAAAAATTGAAGATAAAAATCTTATCGGGAAAGCCAATATGGCATTGGGTGCAATTTATTACGCTCAGAGCAATTATGTTAGCTCCATGAAAGCCTGTGAAAAAGCTGTGACAGTTTTCCTCGAAACGAATAACAAAGCTGATCTGGGAGTTGTGTATAATACCATGGGTGTTATCTACAAAAACTGGGGCGAATACCAGAAAGCCATTGAATATTACCAGCAAAACCTTAATCTACAGGAAAGTATTGGAGACACCATTCAAATGGGAATGGCTTATGCAAACATTGGTAACATATATTTTTACGTTGGCTATGACCTTGACAAAGCCCTTGAAAATTACGCAAAAGCAGAGAATTTCTTTAGTGCCAAAAAGCAGTATATCCTGGTTGCCCAGCAATTAAACAGTATGGGATTGGTTTATAAAGAAAAGAAGGACTATGGAGAGGCCCTCACAAAATTTAAAAAAGCAGAACGACTGTTTAGAGAGCAAAACTTTAAACCTGGGGTTGCAAGTGCCCAAAATAATGCAGGTAATGTTTATCTCGAGGGAGGTAATTTCAGTGAAGCTTTGCAGTATTGCAAAAATGCACTCCAAATAAATCAGGAAACCGGAAATACAAAAGAGGTTGGATCCAATTACAGAGATCTTGGCAGAATTTATTTTAAGTGGGGAAAATACAGCGAAGCACTGCAGTACTTTGACATGAGCCTGAAGATAAATAAGGATCTGGGCCATAAGAAAGAAGTCTATGAGCTCTATAAAAATATTTCTGAAGTATATGAGAAACAGGGTATTTATAAAATTGCACTGCAGAACTTTAAAAATTACAGCGATCTAAAGGACAGTACCATTTCAGAAAGCTATCTCAACCAGATTTCTGAACTAAACGCCAAATATGAGACCGATAAAAAGGACAAGGAATTAATTATTCAAAAATCAGAACTGGATAAACAAAAAGCTGAAGCCGCACAAAGCCAGGCTGAACTTGAAAAGAAGGATGCGGAAAACCGCAGACAGCGTCTTTTGATTTATAGCTTTATCCTTGGCTTGCTAACGGTTTTCGTATTCTCAATAATACTTTACAGGCAATTCCGTGAAAAGAAAAGAGCAAATATTCTTCTTGAAGAACAAAATATTGAGATAAAACATCAAAGGGATCAGATTTTCCTGCAAAAACAGGAAATAACAGACAGTATCCATTATGCCAAGAGAATACAGACAGCCATAATACCCCCAAGCCGGATTTTGGAAAAGAATCTGTCCGATCACTTTATCCTTTACAGACCAAGAGACATTGTTAGTGGCGACTATTACTGGATGACGGAAACCGGAACCAAAACCATTGTTATTGCCGCAGACTGCACCGGACACGGAGTCCCCGGAGCCTTTATGAGTATGCTCGGTGTGTCCTTCCTGAATGAAATTGTCAATAAGCAGGGTCATACGAAACCAAATGAGATTCTTAATGAGCTCCGAAGGAATGTTGTCGACTCCCTTCATCAGACCGGTAAGGAAGGAGAAGCTCAGGATGGAATGGATATGGCCGTAGTTTGCATCGACCACAAAACAATGAAGGCCGAATTTGCGGGAGCCTATAACCCGCTTTACCTGGTGCGAAAAAATGATTTACAGGAATACGATGCAGACAGGATGCCAATCGGAATTCATTTAAAAGGCGCTACTGACTTCTCTCTTAAGGAATTTGATGTTAAGAAGGATGATGAACTCTATATTTTCTCTGATGGATTTGTGGATCAGTTTGGTGGAGATAAGAGTAAAAAATTCATGGCAAAGCGATTTAAAGAGCTGATTTTGGCTATTTCCGGGAAGCCTCTGCAGGAACAGGGAAAAATACTCAACTCTGCCCTCGAAAAATGGATGGGAAATATTGAACAGATCGATGATATTCTGGTCATCGGATTAAAGATTTAAGCCGTCCGTCAAAAAATACCTCCTTGTCTTTATTTTAAGTGCAGATCATTGTAACTTGTCTGATAATTTTGCCGTATCGACAAAATGAAAAATCTATTCCCTAAGGGGATTTATAAATTGAAATTTAATACCTATCATATGAAAAAAGCATTTACACGTCTTTTCCTGGTATTCGCTGTCGTTTTCAGCAGTATCGCCGCATTTGGTCAGAATTATGTCGACTTTGGATTTGGTACTGACTCATATTGCGAACCTGCAAACCTTACCTTCTACAACTATTCATCTGTTGCGCCTGTGGGCACTGCTCAGTACAAATGGAAAATAGATGGAGTTCAGGTTTCCACTGTTGACTACCCCGTTGCAACTTTCCCCTTAATGCGTGGAGTTCACACACTTATTCTGGAGGTTTATGATTCCAATGACGCCAGTTTAATGGGTTCGAGCCTTTATACCGTTGAAATTGGAGGCAGAACAAACAACTTCAATTTATCTACTGGTACCCAGATATGTGTGGGTCAGGAAGTTGCTGTTTCAGTGCAAAATGTATGGTATAACAGCTGGGATTTTGGTTACACAAGCTATTTTACATCCCGTTATTCCGATTATCAGAACGCCAGCTTTACCTACGATAAAGCAGGAACCTATAATCTTAAACTTATTGCCACCAACGATTGTGGAACAGATACAATTGTAAAGGTGATCACTGTCGGAGCCGGAGCCAAGCCACAGGTTACGGCAACAGACGTTATGGTTAATGCAGGATGTGTTAACGATCCTGTGAGTTTTAGTATAAATGGGGATTATGCATCCTACCTTTGGGATTTTGGTGATGGTAAGACATCAAATCTTAAAAGTCCAAACTACACCTACAAAAGTAACACCCTTACTTCATATGCTGCAAAGGTCACAGTAACAAACTCATGCGGAGGTTCAACAACTGTCAATTTCCCTGTAAATCTGGGTTTAAGCGCCCTTCCTGATGCGAGCTTCGATTACAGCAATTCAGACGGATCTGGAAATTGTCCGGGAGCTCCCGTTACATTCACAGCATTTGGCAGTGGTACCTATTTCTGGGATTTTGGGGATGGTTCAACTTCCACCCTGAGGAATCCGGTTCACCTGTTCCGCAGTTCAGGAGATTATACCGTTACTCTCACAGTTAAAAACGGATGTTTGCTTTCAAATTCGTTTAGCCGACAAGTTGGCGTCTATGGTCAGGAATCCTATGTTCCCTACCCATACTTCGATTTTGAAGTAAATCCTGACTACAGTGACACTCTTCACATATGCCCTGCAACCACAGTAAACTTCATAAATCAAACCTATGGAGGTCCCAATATCAGTTATATATGGGATTTCGGTGACGGAGGAACATTTTACGGACTAAACTCATCACATACCTACAATACTCCTGGTCTGTACACTGTTAGCTTATATGCAAAAGATCTGTGTGGAATGACAAACTCATCACAAAAATACATTGTTGTAAGCAGCACAACCAAACCTAATACATCCCTGAATTTACTTCCCACAACAATCTGTGCAGGAGACAAGGTATATTTTTGGGATGAAAACTTCGATGCAAGAAATAATTACTCCTACTCTATAAACTTTGGTGACGGACAATCAGTTTCTAATCTAAAAACCAATGAAGATCTGAACCTGCAAATACTTAAGAGCCATACTTATGCAACTACCGGAGTATATTCCTATATCTTTACAGCCACTTCAGCATGTGGTGCTACAGTTACCAACAATGGCGTTATTACAGTTGATAATAATTCAGCGAGAAAACCATTCTACTATATTGAGAATTCTACAGAAGATCAATCCTATAAAACTCCTGAAGACTGGTCAGTACGCCATGATGCCAGCGATTATGAAATAACTATTCCTGTTTCCTGGCCAGGCTGGAAAGCAACATACGGAACTAAATTCCAGCTGTTCTTCTATTATGGAGATTTTTATGGATTTTATAATGGAGATCCCATGTATCCATCCGGAGTTGTCAATTTCACTTCAGCCGATCTGACAGTGGCAAAACAGGTGAAAGCCTATATTCCTGTGAATCCATTGGAGGCATTGACAGTTGGTATAGCAGCGACCTATTATTGCAGTGGTACAGCTGATTATAATCTGCAACCTGATGCTTATGGCTCTATGCAGCAATCAGGATCTGATCTTTATAGCATACCAATTATACCTTCCGGAGTTACAGATTTATCATCTCAGGGAATTGAAGCGATTATAGATCCCTATTCCTACTGGGATGGAGTTTGTAATTCATCCAGACCTGAGGGCGAATGGTACAAACTCGTAGAGCCGGGAGTATATGCCAGAGTTAGCATGTATGCAGGTGAAGGAAACAGTTTTGATCTGGCATATGCCGATGACCCTGTTTACTATTCAAAATATAACAACTTTATCAGTGGTTACTATTATAGAAATATAGACACCATTGAAATGAATAATTACAATGGTTGCGGTGATATGGGTAAATACCGTATAGTACGACCAGATGCCAATACCTTGCAATTTGTTCCGGTAGGCACTGATCTTTGCACCGATCGGAGTAACTTCCTTACAGGTACATTCACAAGAGTCGTTTCCAATCCCGGTGATTATCTTGCTGTTTGCCCCGGTGATAAAGTGCAATTTAATGTTGTTGGAGGCAAGTCTTACGTTTGGAACTTTGGAGATGGCAATACTAGTACCTTATCAAATCCCGTACATATCTACACCAATCCGGGTGTCTACAATGTAACAGTTAACGCAACCAACGGATGTGGCCGGGTAGACGTCCTTACAACAAAAGCCACTATTGTTCCTAAAAAGCAAACACAATTTTATTGGTATCCAAGTAATTACAATATGATGACCGGTGATTCCGTTCATTTTACTTTTGAGGACAATAATTACCGGGCAATAGAAAACAATACTTACTTATGGAATTTTGGCGACGGAACAACTTCAACGCTAAAGAATCCGACACATGTTTATCAGGTTGCCAGGGATTATAAGGTAAGTATTACAGTTACCAATGCCTGTGGTTCTACCACACAATCTGAGATTTACACCGTTCAGAACAAACTGAAGCTTTGTGATGCTCAGTTTGATTATGGTGAAGATGGCGGTATTTATTTCTCAGACCAGTCTGCCGGAACACCTACCAGATGGTACTGGGATTTTGGAGATGGCGAATATTCAACTGATCAGTATCCGTACCACGTATATGCGCGGGATGGTATATATACCGTAGTTCTGACTATTTTTAACGATCAGAATAACTGCCAGTCATCTATTGCGAAGAAGGTTACCTATGGCTTTGTTCCCTGCCAGTCTGATTTTAATTTCTCAATAAATACAGGAAGCGGAACCACTAATTTCTTCTCAACATCCACCGGTGCAGAATTTTACTACTGGGATTTTGGAGATGGAAAATTCAGCACTGCAGCAAACCCTGTTCATACTTATTTAAAAACAGGTATTTATAACGTTTGTCTGAGAATTTGGAATTCAACCAATGCATGTCAGTCATCAATTTGCAAAAAGGTTGTTTTCATACCTGCTGATGGAAGCTTTGTTCAGGCAGACTTCTCATATATTGTGAACCCCGACAATTTCAAGGTTAGTTTCAGCGGATTATCGTCGACAAATGTGACAAATTATTACTGGACAATGGGCGACGGTAAAGTTCTGAAAGTTAAGGATCCAGTATATACCTATTCAAAACCGGGTGCCTACAAAGTATGTCTTACAGTTTCAGATAATCTGACATCAGTTGCGAACTCCGTGTGTAAAAATGTGGTAGTCGGAACTCCTCCCTGCAATTTAGGTTCAATGTTTACTTATTTTGTTGATCCTTCTACCAAGGAGGTGAAATTCCTGAATCAATCGCAGGGAGCTGTCAATTCTTATTTCTGGACTTTTGGAAATGGAAAATCATCTGCCAGGGAAAATCCGAGTATCATTTTTGATAAGGCAGGTTATTATAAAGTAACACTCTCAGTGAGAAATGATGAAAGCAATTGTCAGGATACATACTCAGCAATGGTATTGGTTGGGGATGCAGACTGCGCTGCTGGCTTTTCCACCAATATAAATTCCGATAACAATACGGTTAATTTCAAAGATGAATCTCAGGGATTAATCGATTATTACTATTGGGATTTTGGTGACGGAAGCTTCAGCGTTGATCCTAATCCGGCTCATAGCTACAAAAAAGGCGGACTTTATATGGTTTCACAAACTGTGGTCAGCGGAGCAGGAATATGCACTGATGAAACCAGACATGCTATTCAGGTTGGCGAGATTAATTGTTCTGCTAACTTTGCATACTATATTGACTCTACGGAGCTTACAGCATATTTCACAAACCAGGTACTGGGCGAATCAACCGCCATGCTCTGGAGCTTTGGTGATGGAAGCTACTCTACAGATCAAAACCCTGAACATGAATTTCCAAGTGCTGGTATTTACAGCACGGGTTTGAACACCTACGATGTTAATACAGGATGTATGGATTATTATCAGGAGAATCTTCTCATCAGTTCACTGGGCATTGACTGCAGTGCTGACTTTATTTACCGAGTTGACCCCATTAGCTCTGAGGTTTTATTCAGCAATAAATCAATGGGAGATATTCGTGAAGTGATCTGGAATTTTGGAGATGAATCTGAAAATTCAACAGAATTTAATCCTGTTCATACATATGCTAAAGCCGGATATTATTATGTCTGTCTGACCGTGGTAAATGAAGCAGGTATTAAAAACATGGGTTGCAAATGGGTTGTGGTTCAGGCGAATGCTGCATTTGATTGTCATGCTAACTTCATGTTTACAATCGACACTACTCTGAAGAAGGCAACATTTGTTAACCAGTCCTTTGGAAATATTGATAACTATTATTGGGACTTTGGTGATAGCAGACCTGATTCAGTTTCTTTTGAAACGAATCCTACCCACACCTATGATTCAAAAGGTTACTACCTCGTGAAACTTAAGGCTGTAAATTCTGCCACAGGTTGTGAAAGCAATGATTACAAGTTGCTAAACGTTGCCGACAATATGGTACTTAAAGCAGCATTTGGATACGAAGCATATGATGGAAATAAGAAAATTGCCGGGTATCCTGTTGACCTTGTAAGTGCCAGTTCAGGTGATGGCGCTACCGTAGAATGGGATTTTGGTGACAAACAGATTAAGAAAGAATCCTTCACCATAATGGATTCGACTACTAAAATCGTTACACATTATTATCAGATCGCAGGTAAATACAGGGTTTGTTTGAAGGTTACAGATCCTGTTAGCGGACAATCTGATGAATTCTGTGACTTTGTTTCAACCAAATTTGGAGTCTCGGTTAAGCCAGGCATACCAAGCAGTATTGAGCTTAATGTATTCCCTAATCCATTTGTTGATTATACAAACATTACCTATTCCTTAGATAAACCCCAGTATATTGAAATGGCTATATTCGACCAGCTGGGAAGAAGAGTTCAGACACTGGAGAAATCCTTTAAGGATTCGGGACGTTATGAAATCAACTGGGATTCAGGTATTTTATCAACAGGTGTTTATCATCTGAAGCTGATATCAGATGAAGGAACCATTACCAGACAGATGGTAATCACAAGGTAACTTAATCCATAACTCAATTTTAAAAGCGCCTTTCGGGGCGCTTTTTTTTTTAATAAATTGTGAAAGTAACAAAACCAAATTATCTATATTTTGTTAAATTTATAAGGCTAAAATTAAATGTAAATAACAATGGGAATAAGTGAAAGAGCTGCAAGATTAAGAAAACTTATTGATGCAGCAATTGATGATCATAAGCTTACAAGAGCAGAATATGAAGAAATCCTTGCAGAGGCGTCCAGAGACTCCCATATCGATGCTCATGAACAGGCTTTGCTGAACCAGCTTCAGGAAATGATTGAGAATAAGAGCATCAGACTTGTCCCCTGAAAGATTCTGATCCATTCAATATTGTTAGTAAGGGATTATTCAATACCTCCGTAAAGCCTTTTAAAAATCGGAGAACTTTCAACATTCAGCTTGTTAGCTCATCCGCTACTTTTTTCACTCACTGTTGCCAAAGTATTTTTATTGCTATTTGCAAGATAAAGCTGAAATCCAAACATTCGTTGGAACTAACACACCCGCTATTACTTCGGGCGTTTTTGCATTTTAAGTTACTTTTAGGTAAATGAGGGTATTGCAACCCAGATGTCAGGAAAGAAGGCATTACATCTTTTCACAAAATGATACTTTAATACCGTTATTAAAGTAGAAATGGAATTGAGATAATAGCAAACTGTTTAAAGCTTCACCATTCACTAAAAACTAATAAAGAAATCCCAAATCTCTTGAAGCCAAATACAGTATTAATAATTCAGTCTCTTCTTGAAAAAACAATACTTATATACTATCCCTGAGAATTAATTTACAATCAACTTTCTGGTTTCAGTATGCCTGCTGTTTTCAATTTTCAGGAGATACATACCGGGAACAATTCCATTTTCTCTAAGGTTGATAGTCGTTTCATTTTCAAAAACCTTATCATATAAAAGAACTCCGGCATAACTATATATCTTAATTCTGAATTCTTCCTCCTGATTTTCAGACTTAATATCAATACTTACAAATTCTGAAGCAGGATTTGGATATAGTGAGAGTTCAAATTCATCATTCAATTTATTTTCTATAGAATTTGGATATTCATCATAGGAAAAAGGTGTTCCGCGTTTATAATGCGATGCTCTCCAATAGGTATAAATATTCGGATCACCAACTGGGTTGTTCAGGGTTGAATTCAAGGTATATCCTGAGCCATCTGCTTCAACCGGCCAGGGACTTTTATCACTGTAGGTAAATGAGATAACCGGATTTCCAAAGGGATCAGTCAGTAATACATATTCACCTGAATTTGAGAAATTCCCAGAAAAATTTGCCGAAGGCGGATATCCAAAAAATTCAGTGAAAGCTCCGGGTTTGGAAGCGGCTACATAATATTGCTGCGGGCCCAAAACTGTATTTGCAGGAAAAGTACAATGCACAGCTGAATCGAGCATCATACCTGATATATTCAATGGTTTATCCCCCGTGTTTTTAAACTCAATATACTCAAGAGAAGTTCCAAAAACAGTATCGGTTCCATTAATTACGTCCTCGGGATGATAAGCAAGCTCTGTTACTTTTAGAGCTGAATAATCCTCATCGGTCTTCAGAAAGGTTGTGAAATTCATTGCACTCCATTCTCCATTGGAGTATATACGACAATTGACTCTTGCCGAATAATTCATGTTAACATTATTTCCTGCTTGCCAGAGGATGGCTGAAGGACTTATACCTCCGCCAACAAGCCTCGGGTCGGTATTATCAAGGGTATAGTAGACAGCTCCTTTCCCATTTGGATTTTGAAAACTGACAAGAGCTGAGCTGGTAAAAGAAGTGTTTTCAGCATAAACAGTAGTGCCATTGGAAATGATATCAGGAGGATCAACAGACGGCAAAATTCCGGCAAGCTCCAGCTGACCAACTAAAATATTTGATCTATAAGGAAAAAATGCTGTTCTCACTTTGTTAATTTCCGGCAACCAGTTATCATCTTTGGTATATGCCCAGGAACCTGTTTTTGCATCCCCCCATCTGGCCGATTCAGCAATGATTGCATCCTCAATCTGAGCTGCCCTTGTATTAAAACGCTCCGTGCAGGCTTCAGGTGAAAGAACGTTTCCCGGTCTCAAATAGTTATAGGCCCTGTCGGCAAACCGAAGACGATATTCTTCATTTACTGTCAGTTTTTCATGAAGCCACTGCGGATGAAAAACTTCAAAACGGTTCACATCCATGTTCGAACCATCAGTTCTCCTGGCAAGGTTTACACGATCTTCTGTAAGTCCGGTTCCCGGTGGAATAACATCCGACATAAGGGAATGCTCGGAGTCATGCGCATAAAAAGTAAAACCCTGGTCCTTTGTTGTTTTATTATAAATGGCAAAGAAATTATTGCAGCCCTTATTACCTCCAAAAGAAGAGGTGGGAGAATCAAAATTTCCTGTATAAAATATTACCAGCATATAGTCAATCAGGTTATCAATATCCACAAGAACCGGATTACCATCTACTTTTTCCCCAAAACTATCTTTTCCCTCAAGCCTGAAAAAAGCTGCATTTGAGCTATAACCTGCTGTGGTCAGATTCCAGATATTACGCCAGCTATCCAGAGTACCATCGGTTGCTTCGATAACATAAGAATAGCCTTCTGTATTTACCTTCGCAACATCATAATCTGTATCCTGTCCTCCCAGATATGTGGAAGCAAAATTAGCTTCTGTTCTCTCCTGCGTCTGATAGAGACCCCAATACATCCCATTAAGATAGAGATGGTAATAACGGCTTCGGGAATATGGCTGACCCATATCTCTCTGGGTATCCCGGGAAAAAACTTCCCTGCACATAGTATTATGCTCTCCCTGATTATTACTCCATCCGTAATTCTGGGCAGTACGCAAATCAATCTTATCATATTTTGATGCGCCTTCATCATCAAACAATGGAAATTCAAGTTTTGAATTGCCATACTGAGAATTGAAAAAAAGACGCAGTGAATGTTTTGGAAAATCATCATGTCTGCTCCATCCTCCCCTGATCCTGAGACCCGCATTAACGTTGAAGCCAGGACTTCCGTCAGGATTAAGCAATTCAACAGAACACTCTCTCTCCCACTCTTCACCATGTCCTTCGGCATTTACATAGATCCCGGTAGTCGGATCAAAAAGATTTTTTATATCAGTTGTAATTGAAATAGAAGGAATTGACTTCAGACTGTAATCAATCTGGTTCTTATACCTGCTGTCATTTACAACTTTAGAGTCTACAGCCAAATCAATTACCTGACCATTTACATTTTTAGTAGCCGGCCAGCCACCCCCGGGATTATTCTGCTGAGGAACCTCAGTTGTGAAAATATAAGTGCTCCCTTTAGGAAATGACGGAAGAAAATCTGCGGAACTAAGGCATGACCTGACTACCACGGCCGGGGTGAGAGGTCGATGGCTGACGGATTGAGGGTCAATAAGTACATTCACAGAATTTCCACCTGCAATGCGGCTTGGTGAATCCTGGGGATTACTTCCATCGAGTGTATAAAAAACTGAGTATGCAGGATCAGGCGACGAAATAGTAAGCGTAAAAGGAGTACTATAAAATCCAGCGGCCATACTATAAACCGGTTCTGCAGAAATACGATCAACCTCAGCCACAGCAGCAATACTCATATCAAAATAAAAATCCGAGCTTTCAAGACTGGTATTAAATCCCTGAACAGCAATGGTATTGACCCCCTCATGTATGATTGAAGATACGTTTTGCAAGCTGTAATTATTAATAACGCCAGATTCACGAAGGGCTGTGGAAAAGGAATTATATTCCGGATTATCGGGAGCATTTTCGCTGATTACTTTATTTCCATTTATAAATAAATTAAAACCATCATCAAAATCCAGAGAAACATTTAGTACACTTAACTTTGAAACATAGCTTGCATTAAAGGTGCTCCTCATGTACACTGTTGAATAACTGTTCATCATATCGTCCAGCAGAGTTCCGCCTGATCCGTCGCCATAACGAAACGGAGCCGTTCCTGAACTCCATGCTCTGTCGTCAAAACCAGGGAGATACCAATTCGAAGGAAGCGTGCTGGCTTCACTTCCTTTAAGGTATTTATAGCCAGAATTAAAACCAAAGTTTACCTGAGCATTCACATTTCTCGAAAAACCAGAAAATGAAACGGTTAAGAGGATAAATAAGAAAATATAGATACGTGTTTTCAATTGTAATATACTTAGTAATGTAAGGATGTCCAAAAATATATATTAATTGCAGATTATACGTGATTTTTCAAAATAAGTTCATTTTAAAAAGCTTCTGCAATTATATCGACAAAGTGAAAATATTTTAGATCAAAATGAATATATTTATGAAACTTTCACCCTATAAACAAATTGCAATAAAATGACAGACCAAAGAAAGTTGGTAGTTGATATGTTATCCAAAGCATTTCTCGACAATCCAAGAGTTTTAAGAACGGTGAAAAAAGGAAATACGGAGAAGAAGCTGAGAATTATGACCGAATATGCATATGACCTTGTATATAAACATAATGGGGTATTTCTGTCATCCGATAACAGCACTGCTATGCTTTATTATATAAAAAGCAAACATAAAAAAAACCTGTTGGATACATGGCGATACATCCGTATGTTTTTGCTCTGTATTAAACCCACCAAAGCTCCCAGTATCCAGAAAAGGGAGGAATATCTTGAAAGTTTACGGCCTCAGGGCATTGATTACATCTATGTATGGCTTTTAGGGAACAATCCTGAAATTAAGGGTCTGAAAGGACTTGCTGAAATCAGAAACCATCTTGATGAACAATCCATTAAAAATAATTTGCCTATCCTTATTGAGACCACAGTTGAAAGAAATCTGAAATTATACCAGTATGTTGGCTTCGAGATTTACCACCACTGGTACGATCCCAAGGAAGATCTGAATGTATGGTTTTTAATGAGGGAAATAAAGGTAGCCAGAAAAAATTTTGAAAAAGCAGGAAGAACTATTTAAGCAGGAGTGTCCCGGGTTCCCAGCATTTTCAGCATCTTTCCGTGATTAATAAGAGCCAGAATAAAGTTCTTTTGAACATTATATGGAATTCCGTATTCTTTTGCCGTGTCCCTTACCAGTCCGGATATCTTTTTATAGTGAATATGACAGATATTCGGGAAAAGATGGTGCTCAATCTGATAGTTTAATCCTCCCACATACCATGAAAATATCCTGCTTTTCGGCGAAAAATTATTAGTAGTTAACATCTGGTGAATTGCCCAGTTATTTTCGAGATTACCATTTTCATCGGGTAAGGGGTAACTGGATTCCGGCATGACATGAGCAGGCTGGAAAACAATTGTTAAAATAAAACCCTGTAGAAAATGCATGATTACAAAAAACAGAATTGTCTGCCACCAGGCAACTCCCGAGAAAATAAGGGGGATTACCAGTAAGTAACTATAGAAGAACAGTTTAGATAAAATGAGCTCATTAAGCAACCAGCGGTAAGATCGATTTTGTTTTTTCAAAAGTCCCATATCCCTGTATCTCTTCAGCTGAGCATAATCTTTCGAGGTTACCCAGGAAATCGTCATAAGTCCATACAGAAACCAGCCATATATATGTTGCCAGCGATGAACCTTAAGTCGCTTCTGGTTCGGCGAAAGCCTTAAAACAACTCCGGTATTAATATCCTCGTCCATTCCGTCGACATTGGTGTAGCCATGATGAAGATAATTATGCTGAAGTTTCCAGTTTACGGCAGATCCTCCGATAAAATTTAGAAGGTAACCCAGAAATTTATTAAAGTTTTGATTTTTTGAGTAAGATCCATGATTTGCATCATGCATTATGGATAAACCAATTCCGGCACTACCAATACCCATAATAATCCAAAGACCAAATACCGTAAATGGATTACTTATGCCTGAAAGGATGACAATAAAATAAGGTATCAGGTATAAGGACAGGATACTGATACTCTTCAATACCATGCTAAAATTAGCTGTTCTGGATATTTTTTGCTTCTCGAAATAATCAGATACCCTTTTTCGTAAGGCTGAAATAAAATCATCCGGGCTGCTTCTTGGAAACTTAATTGTCTGGCTAGGCATTATTTATAACTTAAAAATTCAATTAAAAAGGACAGGACTTATGCTGACAGATGATATAACAAAAATTAAATTAAAAAGTTCTGACAATAGCATAAAAAATCCTTTTATAAAGGGAAGGGATTATTTGTGCTAAAGGATAATAAGAAGAGCTTCCTGTATTAATATGCAGATTTAATCGGTGTATTTGTGATTATCTGTATTGTATAATAAGCATAATAATCGATATGCTCCCACCAATAAATCCAAGTATGGGAGGGTAAACAGAAGCGTGGGGCGCATTTTCAGCAAAACTCCAGTTCCATCTTTTCAGAGAAATATAGATTAATCCCAATAGACTAAGCAAAGCTGCCATTAATCCCCATTTAACCTGAATGTAAAGAGCAACTGAGAAGACAATAAGAACCAGTGCGATAAGAAATTCCAACAGGAAGCGCGAAAAAACCGAATCCCCTCCTATGTGAATATTTAAAACAGATCTGTCAAAACCAAACCTGGCCCGCAGTGTCTGACTTGAAAACAAAATCAGCAAGGCCAGTCCGGCAAAAATCATAAATACAGAAACGTATCCTATCATAATTTTTTCTGCAAAATTAAGATAAGTTCGCCTATAATAAGGACTATTTCCAGAATTTATATTATTTACAAGCTTCTTTCTGTTTAAATCCAGGGAATTATTACTAACAGAAATAATCAGGCATTTCCCAATATCAATTGAATCTGAGCCTGCAGCTTGTCCGAATATAAAACTATATTTTATAAAATCACATTTCTCCGCAAAATAATTCAATCTTGTTTCAGGAGAAATACCTATTTTTATAGTTTAAAACTCGCATCATGAAAAAAGCTTTCAAACTCAAAAACATTATAATTGCTATTGTATTGGTTTTATTGTTAATCCAGTTTATAAGAATTGATAAAACGAATCCAATTGCAGACCCGGGTCTGGATTATTTTAGCATTGTTCAGGCTCCTCAGGAGATTGAAACCCTGATAAAGAATTCCTGTTATGATTGCCATTCCAACCAAACTGTATATCCCTGGTATAGCAATCTTGCTCCTGTTTCCTGGATTATCAAATCGCATGTTAAAGAAGGAAGGCAGCATGTGAATTTTTCAGAGTGGGGTAATTACCCTGCAGGCAGAAGAGGCCATAAAAATGATGCATGCAAAGAAATGATCGAAAAGAAAGAAATGCCAATTAAGCCTTACCTGTTAATGCATCCTGAAGCAAGGCTTTCAGAAGATCAGTATGCTAAACTTGTTTCCTGGTTTACAAATGAGTAAAAACTTAAGTTTTATGAGAAAAACATACTTGTTTATACTGTCTATACTGATTTCCGGGGCCTGTACAAATATTTCCGATTCAGGTAAAAATAAAGAGGGAAAAAATGATCCTGCCATTCCTAATGCATATTTTGTAAATGCCATACTGTACAATTATTTTTCTGCAGAATATAAAGCTCTTGCATATCAGGCTTTTAATGCAGCTTCTGATCATATAGAGCTTGTGAAATTAAAGAATCCCCACAGAACTGATCTGGCAATAGTTTTGGATATCGACGAAACAATATTGGATAATAGCCCATATCAGGCAAGATTGTTTGAATTGAACACATCTTATGACAGCCTTTGGAATACCTGGTGCAATATGAGTCAGGCCCGCCCAATCCCGGGATCAGTAGAATTTTTGAAACTTGCCGACAGTATGGGTTACCATATTTTCTATATTACCAACCGAAAGGAAAAGCATGTTCTTGGAGGGACACTCACAAACATTCAAAATGCAGGTTTTCCGCAGGCCGACAGCTCTCACCTTCTTATGAGGACAGCTGATAATTCGAAGGAATCGAGAAGAAATAAAGTAAGAGAAACTTATGAAATTGTTATGCTGGTGGGTGATAATATTGCTGATTTATACGAAGACACTTCCAATTTTGTGCTGCGAGATAAAACTGTAAAAATGCATAAAGGTGAATTTGGAAGAAGGCTCATAGTACTGCCAAATTCGATTTACGGAAACTGGACAGAAAGTCTGAATTTGAAAACTCAAACGCAGGTGGATTCTCTTATTTCCATTATGACTCAGCCGTTTACAGCAAACTAACATTTTGGCGGGAATCAGGGCATCATTCCAAATCTTTTATTTGCGGCGGTCATTTTAAGAAAATAATCCAGTCTTTTTTTGAAAATGTCCGGCCTGTTTCTTGCATTTTCTATGCTGGCGATCCTTATTCTGCGGTAATATTCCGGGAATTCTGAATAGTTTTTCCAGACCTGTGCGTCCTTTTTAAGTTCCTCTAAAATATCTTCAGGGAAAATAAAATCAGCAAACTGAATATATCCATCTCTACTGTTATAAGTAACAATATGATGCCTGATGCTTTCAATTCCTGATTCGGTCATTTTTCCCTGGCTCAGCATAATTTTGACCCTTTCTTTATTCAACTCTGACAATTCTGACTTTTTTCTTCGCGGACAGAAACGCTGCAGACTGCTTTCAGGTTCTGTTTTCTTGGTAGTTGTATCAATCCACCCAAAGCATAAAGCCTCTTCTACAGCATCGTTATATGGAATACTTGGTTTTCCGCTTGATTTGGAATAATAAATCAGCCATATATCCGGCTCAACGGAATGATTTACTTCCAGCCATTTCCTCCAGGCTATTCTGTCAATAACATAGAGAGTTTTTGAGATTTCCATTTAAAGGTTCTGATTTTTTAAGATTCAATATTTGCTGGTCTAAGAATTATTAGCGTTTAACCTTAATTATTGGGAGACCCGTCAAACTATTGAAAAAAAATAAAATGCATTTGCACAATTAATATCCAGACTTGTTCATATAAAATAAACAGACAATTTAATAATTACTGAATAGTTTCAACTATGAAAAAATTAAAATCTGTCCTTTTATTGTGCCTGTTGCTTTTCGTGCAAAACAGTTTTTCTCAGGTTTCTGATACACCATCTTCATATTATAAATGGAAGGGAAGCAAAACAGAAACACATGCAGGTTATGTTGTTCTTAAGTCAGGTAAGCGCCTTGATGGAGAGATAAGGCTTAAAGGGAGTGAGTCAGCCATAACAGAAATTGAGTTTACCGGTGATGGAAAAGATATTAGCTTCCCTCCTGCTGCCCTTCAGTCATATGGCTTAACTGGAATTGTCATCCAGACGCAAAGCTCATCCGCTTCAGGACCCGTTGCTGTTTTAACGGGCCTTACCAATGACAGTCCTGAAGAAATGTACGATTGGAAATTTGTGGGTGTGGTAATGAATAAGAACATATATAGTACCACACCCAGAAACGGATACGTTATACTCACCGACGGATCCAGACATGATGGAGAACTTAAATTAAAAAGGAAAGAGGACGAACTTGATGGATTTGAAATTAAATCCGAAGGGGGAAAAGAAAAGTATGATGTTTCAGAAGTTACTCATTATGGTTATAATCTCAGCGATGATGAATTTCAGCAGCAGGAACTGGCAAGGGAGGCTGGCAAAATGTTTCCCGGTAAGATTGTCGGAAGTTCCGGGGAGCTTTCCGGGGAAATAGGCCTTTTTGGGGCTAATCCTGGAGGGATGAGCTATTCAAAGTTTACATTTAAAGGAAATAACGGAGCCATTACAGAGTATGATCCTTCTGCGATACAAGCTTTTTATGTAACGGATTCTAAAGGAAATGAACTAAAATATATAGCATTTAAGGGAGTATATGTTGAGCAGGATTTTGACGGAAATACCTTCAGTCTGTTCAGGAATCCTACTCCTACAACTGTAAATGAATTTGCCACTAATATGGCTAAAACCGTGACGCAGGCTGGGACAACTGCTGCCGCAACAGCAATTATGCAGGCTGACCAGAAGAAAAACAACTATGATTCCAATATCGACAGTATAATACGTGTATCCAGTACTGAAGATCTGTATAAAGTAAGAGACGGTTTGGTAGCTCTGTCCGGATATACCAGCTATGACGAGGCCATGGAAAAAAGTGATAGTGAATCGCTCAAAAATAATCTGGGCGCATTACAGCTGGCAATTGCAGGCAGGGAATCTGCAGCAAGCCAGGGCGCAATCATGAACGAAGAATGGATTATACAAAATAAAAAAACAGGAGAACAAACAATTGTTTACAAAAGCTCATTCAAAGACCAGATTGAACCATTGCTGAAAGGCTGTTATGAATACCTCACCATGGAAAAGTCCCAACAAAATGACTATTCCAAATGGAGTAATATTGTTGAAACGATGAAGCTTATTGATGCATGTTACTAAATACTTCCAATCTGCACGTATTTCAAAAAAACAGTACGATTTTACAAAATACATTATAAGAGAGTTTTGTTTTAAAATTTTAATTACTTGGCATGGAAAAGTATTCTTTCATCAAATTAAGTCACATTTTCGCCAGTTAAACCTAATTCCGTTCCAGAATAATAAGCGTTAATAAAAATTATAACTCATTGATATATTGTTTTTTATATTATTCATTTCACATTTGAAAGAATTTAATAGCAATAATTTAGTAATTGTCGGGGCCAGGATTTAAACAATTTTTCAAATTTTGTTTATCCAAGTTATACCATTGATTTAATGATACTTACATAATTATAATTATTTAGAATGAATAAGCATTATCAGGGGTGCAAAGCCTTAAATATTTCAAAACATTAGTTTTACTCACTTATTTAGATTAGATTTGCACTATTATTTTTTAAAATTATATTATAATGAAAGAAGGAATTGTAAAATTTTTCAATGACTCCAAAGGTTATGGATTCATTAAAGACACAGAAACTGAAGAAGAATATTTCGTACACGTTTCTGGAGTTGTAGACGAAATCAGAGAAAACGACCGAGTTACTTTTGATCTACAAGAAGGTAAAAAAGGATTAAACGCAGTAAACGTTAAACTGTCATAGTTTAAGTACTTATCGTTGAGATTTTAATTCTAGGCCCCGTTTATTCGGGGCCTTTTTTTTGTCAGTAGTGTCAATACTGAAGGAAGCAGGGCTTTAATGACTATCAGACAAGTCTGCGAGCCTTTAAATTCAATAGATACAGGCCAAGGCCTGCTTTATTGTAAATCAATTAAAATAGACTACCTTTGTAGCCAACATACCTGGAAGCGTATTTCACAGAATAGCAATGCCTTTTTAACAAGATCCTCCTCCCGGTAAGAAAATATTTACTCAGAGACCTGCCTTTATAAATCTAAAATCAAGCCCGGGTCAAAAACAAAATCTATAATGCTTACATTTAAAGAAACCGGTATCCGCGAGGAATTGCTGAAAGCTGTTGAAGAATTAGGTTTCGATCAACCCACACCCATACAGGAAAAAACAATCCCTGCCCTATTAAATAATGGCGGAGATATTATTGCCCTCGCCCAGACAGGTACCGGCAAAACGGCTGCTTTTGGCCTGCCGCTTATACATCTTGCAAATATCGAATCGAAAAAAGTTGAGGCACTTGTACTTTGCCCTACCCGCGAGCTGTGTATACAAATTACGAAAGACCTGGATAATTACTCAAAATATTTAAAAGGATTCCGCTGCACTGCTGTGTATGGGGGTGCTGACATATCAAAACAAATCAGAGCTCTAAAGGACGGTTGCCAGATTGTGGTAGCAACACCCGGACGCGCTATTGATCTTATTAAGAGAAAAGCTCTGAAAATCAATGATATTAAATGGCTGGTTCTGGATGAAGCCGATGAAATGCTGAATATGGGTTTTAAGGAAGATCTTGAAACAATTATGGCGGAAACATCCACAGAAAAGCAAACACTGCTTTTTTCTGCTACAATGCCCAGAGAAATAGCATTTATGGCCAAGAAGTATATGAACTCGCCTCAGGAGATATCCGTAGGAAAGAAGAATTCAGGTGCTGAGAATGTAGAACACGAATATTATATGGTGCATGCGAAAGACAGGTATGCTGCACTAAAGCGAATTGTTGACTTCAACCCAAATGTATATGGCATTGTATTTTGCCGTACACGTATGGAGACTAAGGAAATTGCAGAAAAACTTATTGCCGATGGCTATCCCGCAGATTCTCTTCACGGAGATCTGTCGCAGGCACAGCGTGACCACGTCATGAACCGCTTCAGACTCCGCCAGCTTCAGCTGCTCGTTGCAACCGATGTTGCTGCCCGTGGACTGGACGTCAATGACCTGAGTCATATTATCAATTACAACCTGCCGGACGAACTCGAAGTTTATATTCATAGAAGCGGAAGAACAGGAAGAGCCAGTAAAAACGGAACATCCATTGCCATTGTACACACCCGGGAAAACCGCAAAATACAGGATCTGGAAAGACTTATTGGTAAGAAATTTACGAAAAAGCCTGTGCCGGTGGGAACTGATATTTGTGAAAAACAACTTTTTAATCTTATTGACAAATTCGAGAATGTGGAAGTAGATGAGAAAAGGATTGAACAATATCTTCCCCTGATCTATAAGAAACTCGAATGGCTCGACCGGGATAACCTCATTAAAAGACTTGTTTCCCTCGAATTTAACAGGTTTCTTGAATATTACAAAAACGCTCCTGACCTGAATGTACAGCATTCCGACAGGGATTCCGAAGGAAGAGGTGGTCGAAGTTTTGGACGCGAATCACGGGAAGGAAGGAGAGGAAGATCGTCCGACAGCTACCAGGAAGTAAGAAAAAGCAGGTTTCATGAAGATTTCCAGGAGGATACACGAAAAATAAAGGGCGGATTCTCCCGCTTCTTTATTAATGTAGGTTCACGCGATAATTTAAATCCGGGAAAAATGATTACCCTGATAAATGAACAGACACGAAAAAGAAATATTGAAATAGGCAAGATTGATATACTTAAGAGTTTCTCATTTTTCGAAGTAGATGTTGAATTTGAAAAGGATGTTATTAAATCCTTTAAAAATGCACAATTCAACGATATTCCCTTGCAGGTCGAACTCTCAAAACCCGATGTAAAAAAGAAGGATGACTGGGACAGACCCAAAAAGAACAAAGGCAAAAAGAAGTCAGGCAGTAAGTTTGAAAGAAGATAATAATGTAAGGTGGTTTAAGATAGATTTAATACCAAACCGGAATGAATAAAATTCAGTCACATAGCTTTCACGTTCCTGTAATGGGAATAGGTTATACAATCGATACTCCTCTCAAGGTAGCACAGTATGGAATTTCTTCGGTAATATCATTAGTAGATGATATGCTGATCGAACGAATGAGAGAATTTTACAGCCGGAAATTCGATCTTCCGTTTCAGTCGATAACAGATAAGATTGATGACTTCAGGGCCAAAAGAATAACAGCCTACCTGGATCTTGTGGATAAACTGGTCAGGCAAAAGTTTGAAGAATTAAAAAATTCAATTTCTCAGAAAGGGGAAGAACTTGAGAAATATTTTAACATGCTTCCCGATTCATCTGAAATAAAAGGCCGTTTTGAACAAATAAAAAATGAAAAGCTAAAGGATATGAAATCCTGGCTTAATAAGAATCTCAATCTGGGCAGTATCGATGTGAATATAATGACCAAACTCGATAAAGAAAATTACCGGAATGATGAACTTCTCCCGGTTGAATATAATGATGCTCATGCTGCCCTCAGAGGCTTTGCACAAAGTCAGCTGGAGTCTGGTATTGTGTTGTCGGCCGGCATGAATCCAAGACTATACAGTTACTTTGAAAATTTCAGCGACTTCTATCCCGATAAAAACGGGGAATTGAAAAAGAAAATCATTCTTAAGGTCAGTGATTACAGGTCTGCCCTTATACAAGGGAAATTTCTGGCCAAAAAAGGCTTATGGATTTCTGAATACCGTATAGAATCGGGTTTGAATTGTGGCGGACATGCATTTGCAACTCAGGGATTTCTTTTAGGGCCCATTCTGGCTGAGTTTCGCGACAATCGTGATTTTTTGCGTCAGACTCTTTTCGAAATATATGTGGATGCATTGAAGGAAAAGGGCAAGGTTATCCCAGAAACCTCACCTGTGGTAAAACTTACAGCTCAAGGCGGAGTTGGTACAAATGAAGAACACAACTTTCTTTTGAAAGAGTATAATCTTGATTCCATCGGCTGGGGAACTCCATTTATGCTGGTTCCTGAAATATGCAATACTGATGAAGAAACCCTCAACCTCTTGGCAAATGCGCATGAAGAAGACCTGTATATGAGCAACATTTCTCCGTTGGGAGTCCCTTTTAACAGCATAAGGAATAACACTCTCGATATTGAAAAGGAAAGACTTATATCACTTGAAAAACCCGGCGCTCAGTGTGTAAAGAAATATGCTTCCCTAAGTAAAGAGTTCGGTAATAAGGCCATTTGTCTGGCCTCCCGGATTTATCAAAGGAAGAAAATCAAGGAACTGGATGAAAAAATTCAGGACCCCACAGAATATAAGCATGAATTTGACGCCATAACTCAAAAATCATGCATATGCAATGGTCTGGGTACATCGGTTTTACTTATGAATCATATGGACACAAAAATTGAAGGGAAAGCCGTTGCGGTATGTCCTGGTCCAAACCTGGCATATTTTTCTGAAGTTGTAAGTCTGCAGAGAATGACAGACCATATTTACGGAAGAACGAATCTTATCAGCAGAAAGGATCGTCCTCACATGTTCATTAAGGAACTGGGACTATACATTGACTATCTCCGACAGAAGATGGCGGAGGCTCCAAAACCTTACAGTCTGAAACAAACTCAATATTTTGATGAGTTTATTTCTAACCTGAAGAATGGCATGCAGTATTATCAGAAATTATTCTCTGAGAAGATTACAGGCGGAAAAAATATTTTGGAGGGGCTCTCCCTTGAAAACGACAGGATTAAGGAATTTAGCTAAAATTTATCAATCAATCTTAAACCGGACTTAAACGGATTTAAATAAATCACCTTTGAATCAGGTATGACAGATTTAATTGCGGAATTCAGGAGAAGGATGAATTCACTTGCGGGAAAACATGTTCCCTTCCTTTTTATTATTGACTATGAAATCAGGACTCCCCTTCTCATCCCTCTTGATGAGTGTATTCAGCAGAAGATTTATTTTTCAGTACCAGGCCGTTCCAATTATTCCAAATCCAAATCCTTATCTTCAGAAATAGTAATAAAGAAAACACCACCCGGTTTTGAAGAATATCTCAAAGCATTTACCATTGTTCAGACAAATATCCATAAGGGAAATTCTTATCTCGTCAACCTGACTTTCCCCAGCAAAATAGAGTCGCCATCGGGACTTGAAGAAATATTCCACTCAGCTTCGGCAGCTTACAAATTATTATATAAGAATGACTTTCTGGTATTCTCACCCGAGTGTTTTATTAAAATTGCTCATGGGAAAATCAAAACCTATCCGATGAAGGGAACCATGGATGCTTCCATTGAAAATGCAGAACAGTTACTTTTACAGAATGAGAAAGAAACGGCGGAGCACGCAACTATAGTTGATCTTTTGCGAAATGATTTAAGCCGGGTAGCAGAAAATGTTGTAGTTGAAAAGTACCGTTATCTTGAGAAGATTGTAACATCGGAAAAAACACTGATTCAGGCAAGTTCAGTAATTTCCGGTAAGCTCAGTCCTGGTTATAACGACCATATTGGAGATATAATATTAAGCCTTCTTCCGGCAGGGTCAATTTGCGGTGCTCCAAAGAATTCAACCCTTAAAATAATTTCGGAAGCTGAGCCCTATTCCCGGGGGTATTATACGGGTGTATTCGGGATTTATGACGGGGAAACTCTGGATAGCGGGGTCATGATAAGATATATCGAAAATCAATCCGGGAATCTGATCTACAAGAGTGGTGGAGGAATCACCTCCCTCAGTAAACCGGAAGAAGAATACAATGAACTGATTGATAAAGTATATGTCCCAATTTCTTGAAACCATACAAATAATTAACGGGCAATGGCAGAATATTGAGTGGCATAACCGTCGATTCAATAAAACCCGCTTAATTCATTTTGGAATTAAGCAGCCTTTGGAAATTCAGAATATTATAACCATTCCTGATACATTTAAGGCCGGAGAAGTAAAATGCCGGTTGAGTTATGACAGGGAACCCGGCCTGGCTGAGTTCTCGGATTACAGTTTCAAAGCTGTAGCATCATTGAAAATTATTCATGATGATGCTATTGACTATAGATTCAAAGATGCAGACCGGAACCGGATTAACCTGCTCCACGGTAAAAGAGGAAATTGCGACGATATAATTATTATTAAAAACGGATGTGTAAGTGATTCATCCTATTCAAATCTGGTATTTTCAGACGGAAAAGACTTTTTTACTCCTGACTCACCACTTCTTCCCGGGACAAAACGGGAAAAGTACCTTTCCGAGGGAATAATTAAAACACTTAATATAAAGGAAGCGGATATCAGAACTTTCAAAGAGGTTCACCTGATCAATGCCTTTCTTGATCTCGGAAGATGCGTTGTCAAGGTAACTGATATTCACTGAACATAATGGGACCAGAGACTCAGGATTAGATTTCTTCTGAAAATGGAATTACTCCTCCTGCAGGGGCTTAAATCCCTCACCGAATACATCGTATGCATCGAAAACTGTAAGGAAAGCATCCTTATCCACCTCCCAGATAAATTGCTGCAGGATTGCCATCTCCCTGCGGTTCAGGTTAACAAAAATCATATTCCGCTCTTTACCTTCATACATGCCTTTAACCGGGATTGCTGTTGCTCCCCGGCTAAGGTCCTTCAGAATTTTGAGGCGAATCTCTTCATATTTATCAGAAATAATAAATAAAGCCTTATTATAACTTACCCCCTGCATGGTGGCATCAATAACTTTTCCGCTGATAAATATGGTTATCCAGCTGTACAGAGGAATTCTCCAGTCACCAAAAGCGACCAGTCCCACAAGTACAATAACTGAATCGACATATATTAATAATTGTCCGAGCGACTGGCGGGTATATTTAGCAATAATCATGGCAATAATATCCGATCCCCCGGAAGTAGCCTTCGACTTAAATACAAGTCCCAGTCCAAATCCTACCAGTACCCCTCCAAAAATGGTAGAGAGCAGAGGATCGTTTTCAACCAGCGGGCGGTCTCCCCAGAAGTAGGTTTGAAGATCAATAAATATGGACAGGAGAATAAAGCCCATGACAGTTTTGACGCCAAATTTGGGTCCAAGAACCTTAATTCCAATAATGGTAAGGGGAATATTCATTATTAATCCGACGGCTCCCACCGGTAATCCTTCAGGAGCCCAGGAAAACATTCCCTGCGTCAGATAGTGGATTACGATACTAATACCAAAGACTCCGCCGGGAACTATCTTATAGGGAGTAATGAAATAGACAAAACCTGCAGCCATAATGAAGGAACCGAGAATTATCAGCAGGTAATTCTTAAACCACTGTGGAGAAAATAATTTCTCTTTTGTAATGAACGCCATAGTCCAATGTTTGTTATATGTTCTGAGGCGCAAAAATACTTGTTTCCTGTCAATTTAAACAATGTTTTTCATACTAAATAACAGAGGCTTAGTAATTGATTTTCAGCTGATAAAAATTAATGGAAGGAATTTCAGATTGAAGACTAAAAAACGTATATTAAACTTTTAATGTGCATAATGGTAAGAAAAGAAAGGGTTCAGCAATTAAAGAAATCAAATCTGAAAAACGGTCCGGTAATTTACTGGATGAGTCGTGACCAAAGAGCCCATGATAACTGGGCACTTCAGTTTGCCCGGGAATTATCAGCCTCTTTGAATCAGTCAATGGCTGTAGTCTTCTGTCTCAGTCCAGGATTTCAGTCGGCAACTTTAAGACAATATAATTTTATGCTAAAGGGTCTGCAGGAATGCGCCAAAGATCTTGAGAAGATGCAAATCCCGTTTTATCTTCTTCGGGGTGAACCAGCATCGGAGCTTGCGAAATTTTCTGAATCCATGGGAGTTTCTGAGGTTGTAACTGATTTTGATCCTCTGCGCATTAAAAAAAAATGGAAGGATGAATTCATGCAGCTTGCACAGGCTGGTCTGTATGAGGTTGACGCTCATAATATTGTTCCCTGCAGATTTGTAAGTCAGAAATGTGAGTTCGGGGCTTATACCCTCAGACCTAAAATCAAAAGAAACCTGGAGACATTTCTGGATGAATTTCCGACAGGAAAGATACAAAAGCAGACAGCCCCCTTTTCCTTTCAGGAAATTAACTGGGACGAGGCCTATAAGTTTGTTTCGGCCGATAGTGCTGTGAACATAGTTGATTGGATAAAACCCGGCCAGGCAGCAGCCGGAGCGATGCTTTCCGCTTTTCTGGAAAAGAAATTCGATGCATACTCGCAAAAAAGAAATGATCCCACAGAGGATGTAACATCAAATCTTTCCCCTTATCTTCATTTCGGACAAATTTCTGCACAGAGGATAACTCTTGAAATTCTGGTAAAACATTCTCATTCAGAGTCAGCAGAAGCATTCCTGGAAGAATTGATTGTGCGCAGGGAATTATCGGACAATTATTGCTTTTACAATCCCTATTATGATTCGTTTGAAGGATTCCCTGAGTGGGCAAGAAAAACGCTGAATGAACACCGGAACGACGAAAGGGAATATACATATAGTTTTGCTGAATTTGAGAATGCACAGACACATGACCGATTATGGAATGCTGCCCAGCAGGAGGTGGTAAGGACGGGAAAGATGCACGGATATATGAGAATGTACTGGGCCAAAAAGATCCTTGAATGGACTAAATCACCCGAAGAGGCACTTGATTTCTCTATCCGGTTAAATGACCGCTACCAACTCGACGGCCGGGATCCAAATGGATACGTTGGGTGTGCCTGGTCGGTTGGAGGAGTTCACGACAGGGCATGGGCAAACAGGCCTGTTTTTGGAAAAATAAGATATATGAATTACCAGGGCTGTAAACGAAAATTCAATGTTGAAAGGTACATGGAGAAATGGCTTAAAGACTCATAAATCAGGCTGAAATTCGTCCGTAAACGGACGCAGAAATCCAAAATCGAACAGCTTTTTACATACATTTATTTTTTAATAAAACTTTAATATCCTGAATCCTTGTAACTTGTCTCCGCTGGCATAATTACTGATAGGACAAATCAGATCATGATCCGAAACTATATATTCACCGCCTTCCGAAACCTGATCCGACAAAAAGGATTTACCATTATAAATATCCTTGGTCTGACCATTGGCCTTTCCATTAGTTTCCTGATTCTCTTTTATGTATTTGATGAACTTAGCTATGACAGATTTCATTATAATTCCGATCGCATATATCGACTCGTAATAAAGGGAAACCTTGGGGAGATGAACCTTCAGGCAGCTGTGACTCCGAAGGCTCTCTCAGGTGAAATTCTAAAGGAAGTACCCGATGTTGAAGCATCAACAGTATTTGATATTGAATCATCAAGTTATTTATTGAGAATAGGGGAAGATAAAATTTACGAATCAGATTTCTTATATGCAGACACCTCTTTCCTGAATATTTTCAACTTCCCGCTTTTATATGGAGATCCATCATATTCACTATCCGAACCGTACTCCATAATTATTTCTGAGAGTTTTGCCAGAAAGTTTTACGGTAATTCTGATCCCAGAGGTAATCTGATAAGGATTAATGAACAAAAGGATTATACTATTACAGGTGTATTTAAAAATCTTCCCCAGGAATCGCACATTGGATTTAATTTCCTGATATCCATGGCAACCAGGATTAGTGAATCTGAAGGCAGACTTATGGATAACTGGGAGGATCTTTCATCCTACACCTATGTCAGGATGCACGAAAATGCGAATATGAGCCTTTTCCAGGAAAAACTCGACACCCTTTTATTCAGGAACATTCTCAAAGGGGAGGAAGGGATAAACCAGGACCTGAGGATTTTACCGCAAAAGATTACTGAGATCCATCTGCATTCAAACCTGCTGGGAGAAATAAAGGAAAACGGTGATTACTCCTATATTTTTGTTCTTCTTGCAATTGCGACGGGAATCATTTTAATAGCTTCCATTAACTTCATGAACCTTTCCACAGCAAAATCGGTGAGCCGTTCCAAGGAAGTTGGGATACGCAAAATTCTGGGATCACAAAAATCGATGCTGATTGGACAATTTATCAGCGAATCGGTTATTATAAGTCTGATTTCCTTTATCCTTTCTCTGGCAATAATTGAATTATCGATGCCTGTTTTTAATGATATCAGCGGGAAAACGATGAGTATCAATTATTTGTCGAACTGGAATCTCCTGCTCTTTTTTGGGATTGCTGTTTTCACCGGTTTTCTGGCTGGCAGTTATCCTGCATTTTATCTCTCTTCCTTCAAGGCTATTGAAGTATTACAAAACCGAATGAAGTTTGGAAGATCCGGAAATCTGAAACTCCGGAATCTCCTGGTGTTTATTCAGTTCACCATTTCCACAGGTCTGATTATCTGTACAATAATAATATACCTCCAATTAAACTTTATTAAAACAAAAGAACTGGGTTTTGAGAAAAAAGGTCTGATCTCCATAGAGATGAGAAATCCTGAAATCCGCGAAAAAGCAAATACACTCAAGCAGGAGGTTTTAAAAATATCCGGTGTTGAATCGGCAAGTCTGTCGGGCTCATACCCGGGAAGAGGATTGAGGGGAAGTCCGTATATCCCTGAAGGGATGGATGAGAAGGATCCATGGTTAATATACAGTTTCAGTGCAGATGAAGATTTTGCGCAAAACACCCTCAAAATGAAAATTTTACAGGGAAGAGATTTCAGAAAAGATTTTGGAAGTGACAGTACTGCCATTCTCATAAATGAAACACTTCTAAAAAAGCTTGGATGGAACGATCCTATCGGGAAAAAAATAATCCCCTCTTATCCCGAGGGAACCACGAATAAATCGGAATATCATATTATTGGAGTGGTTGGAGATTTTCATTTTCAGTCGTTACATGAAAATGTTGACCCAATTATTATCCAGCTGATAAACGAAACTCCCCAGTTGCTGCTAATCCGTCTGAATCCTCAAAATGAATCTGAAACCATTTCTCTCATCGGGCAAGCCTGGTCGAGCCTTAATCCCGACCATCCTTTTGATTTCGATTCTCTTGACGATTTATTTGATAATCTGTATTATTCTGAGAAACGTATAGGGAAGATCCTGATTTACCTGACACTATTCGCCATCTTTATTGCATCCATAGGCCTTCTTGGTCTCGCATCCTTCACTTCAGAGCAGCGAACAAAAGAAATAGGAATCCGGAAGGTAATGGGTGCTTCTTCTTTATCAATAAGCTATAAACTTTCCCTGGAATATCTGAAAATGATTTTACTGGCAGGCATAGTTGCCTGGCCCGCATCCTATTCTGTAATGCATTTCTGGCTGGAGAAATTTTCCTACCGGACACCTATGCCGCTATGGGCATTTGCTCTGGCTACCCTGATCACCACCTTTCTTTCATTACTGGTGGTAAATTTACAAACACTTAAGACGGCAAATTCAAATCCCGTTAAGTCGCTGAGGTACGAGTAGAATTTTTACTGTACATCAGCATCATCCTGAAGAAGTAAATTGTTCTCCAGATCAGTTGGTACTATTTCTAACGAGTCAGGCTGACTTTCCAACACAGGCAAGGGTATTTTAATGATATATGGGTTTGCCTTGATTTCAAGATTTGGCAAATATTTAACCAACATTAAAGAATGATTTTCAAAGCCGCCTGCACCTCCAACCGGTTCAAAACGAAAATCGTTCATTAACTCCAGTCCGAAAGATTCATTTAGGTGGAGGATGAACCTTTTCCCGTAGGTATCAATTGATTTAAGAAAATAATAGCTGAGATCATAACCCAGAAAAGCATATGAACCTCCCTTTTTACTCATTGTGACAGGTTCGGCATAAAACGTATTTCTGTAATCTCTCAGAAAATGCTTAACATCGGAGGAGTCGTAACTAAAATAATAGGGCGTAAAATAACTTAATCCAAGCTTGTGAAAGTAAAGAAAGTCAATGTTTTGGAATGTACTCCAATGCGGCATTCCAATAACTGAAATATTATAATTCTTAAGCTGAAAATACAATTGTGTTACAACAGTTGTTACAAAGGCCTCATCGGTTTCCGGCACAATAACAAGGTTTGGGCGGGTGGATGACAGTGTATTCTGAAGATTTCCAAGAAGGTTCATCTTAGAAGCATAGTCATAAACTATTTCACTGAAAGTTGTACTATCTGACGGATTCAGCATGTTTAAGCGTCGCACCAGCTTTTCTTTAAGGTAATTGTACTTATAAAGATTCAGGCTATCCAGGGCCCTTATTACCACTATGTTGCTTCCCTTCATACCAGCTGAATAATCAGCGATGCAATCATATTCTGTCCTGTATCCCGGGTTAAGCTGAAAGAGATAGGGATTTTTTTCCAGTGAGTTCATTTCCCCAGATAAAGGAGAAATCATTGGAATCCGATGTTCAAGTGAAAATTCAGATACGATCTCAATATTAAAAGAATAAAAAGGTCCAATGATGAGATCCATTTTATTAAAATCCCTTGAGGAAAGGATCTGTCTTACCCGGGTCGGGCTTTTCTTTGTATCGAAGAAAAATACATTAACTGAAATGCCCTCATTTTTCAGACTATCGATTGCAAGCATGCTTCCTTCCATAAACTCAAGGAAATTGCGGGAATCAAGCATCTGATCATCAGGATTATAACCCTGGCTTGTACTTGAAACATCGTCATTTAAAACGTTTTCAACATCAGCAGGCATTACCTGCTCAGGTGGATGGTAATTGAAGGGTATCAGGTAAGCTACATTGAAGGTTCGGCCCTGGATTCTGGGCAGACTATCAAGATAAAATGCATAATTACTGGCAATTTGAACAGTGTCGTAGCTTTGCATATCGAAAAATTGCAAAGTATCTTTACCTACCGTTTCAATTCTTGAATCAAGTGCCTGAATCATCTTTTGACTCGGAATTTTAAGAATCTGACCTGTTTTTGGTGACCTCTCTAAAAGTTCCGGATTATATTGTTTCAGCATATCCTCTGAAATTCCATACATCCTGGATATCCCGTAAACAGTTTCTTTTCTTTTTACCTTATGATTCGTGAATTCTTCATTAATTTCGGTCTGTGTGTTCCGGGGGATAAGAATTACCTGTCCGATTGACAGTTCATTGTTAACAACCTGAGGATTGAGGTCCTGCAGGTCGCTCACTGTCATATTATAAGCCCTTGCAATGGAATACATGGTTTCACCCTGTTTTACTACATGTTGAAGATATGTAGTATCCTGTGGCTGCGCAACAATTAATTTAACAGGTTCAGGGCCAGGTTTGGCAGAAATCTTTAACATTTGTCCAATCTGCAAACCCTTATCTGCTCCGGGGTTATCCTTTACAATCTGATTCTCCGACACATTATAAGCTTTGCTAATAGAATATAGTGTCTGGCCTGCCTTCACAACATGCAGAAAATAAACCTGTCCTTCAATAACAACTTTGTTTTCCGACTTTGTAATGGTAACCTGTGCAGAGCCAATGATATAGGAAACAAGGAAAATGCCGGTAAGAATAAAAAGTCTGAAATTATTATAAGGCTGCATTTTAAAGTATTTCTGTTAAATTTTTTCTCCAAACAGACATGAAATATCCCGTAAAGATAAGATAAAAGCTTATTTTTCACGGCTGAGGATTATCAAATGATAAAATTCAAAATCCATGCCGCAAAAATAAGCAGAGAAATTAATAAAGATTCTTTCTATCGATTTTGGAGAAAGGAACTTATATTATTAAAGATTCTTGATTCTATTCCTTCTGTTTTCGCCCTTTGAAATTTTTCTCCGGTAATATTTTCAAAAAGTTCAATATATCTCTCCGAGACCATCATTACGAAATCGTCTGGCATCTCAGGAACAGTCTGTCCCTCTTTTCCCTGGAAGTTTCTCTCAATAAGCCACTGGCGGACAAATTCTTTTGACAATTGCTTCTGTTGCTCTCCCTTGTTTTGTCTCTCTTCATATCCCTGGGCATAAAAGTAACGGGATGAATCGGGAGTATGAATTTCATCAATCAGAATTATTTCCCCATCGGATTTCCCAAATTCGTATTTTGTGTCAACAAGGATCAATCCTCTTTCAGCAGCCATTTCCGTACCTCTCTCAAATAGCCGGTATGTATAATCCTCCAGCTTTCTATAATCGGCTTCTGAAACGAGTCCTGAAGAAATTATCTCTTCTCTGGAAATATCTTCATCGTGGCCAAATGCTGCTTTGGTTGTAGGCGTAATAATTGGAGCAGGAAGTTTATCGTGCTCGCGCAAACCATCTGGCAATTTCTCGCCACAAAGTGTGCGCTTACCCGAATTATACTCTCTCCAGGCATGACCTGTAAGGTAGGCCCGAATAACCATTTCCACCTTGAAGGGTTCAGCAAGCCTGCCTGCCGTTACCATAGGATCGGGAGAAGCGATTTTCCAGTTAGGGATTATATCCTTGGTTGCATCCAGAAATTTTGTTGCAATCTGGTTCAGGACCTGACCTTTATAAGGTATTCCACGGGGCAGAACTACATCGAATGCCGATATTCTGTCGGAGACCACCATAACGAGGAGCTTATCATCAATATTATATACATCACGAACCTTGCCTACATACAGATTTTTAAGTCCCGGAAACTCGTAATTTGTTTTTACAATTGCTTGTGCCATAGTTATTTGTATAAATTATTTTTTAACTTTTTTATCTTCCTTGTTATATGCATCTACTATTGATTTTACCAGCCGGTGTCGTACAATATCACGCTGATCAAAATGGATAACGGAAATTCCACGAATTCCTTCCAGTATCTTTTCTGCCATGATAAGTCCGGAATCCTGATTTTTAGGAAGATCAATCTGAGTGATATCGCCTGTCACAATAAATCTGGCATTCCTGCCCATCCGGGTCAGGAACATTTTGAGCTGATTATGTGTTGCGTTTTGGGCTTCATCGAGGATTACAAAAGCATTATCGAGTGTCCGGCCTCTCATATATGCCAGTGGTGCAATCTGAATGGTCCCCTCTTCCATAAATGTCTTAAGCTTTCTGGAGGGTATCATATCATTAAGTGCATCATAGAGTGGCTGAAGGTAGGGATCAAGCTTTTCTTTAAAATCACCGGGGAGAAAACCCAATCTTTCGCCTGCCTCAACAGCAGGCCGGGTAAGAATAATTCGTTTAACTTCCTGTCGCTTCAGAGATCGCACAGCCAGAGCTATTGCGGTATAAGTTTTACCGGTACCGGCAGGCCCAATGGCAAAAAGCAGATCGCTTTTAGCCGATTCCTCCACCAGTAATTTCTGGTTGGTGGTCTGAGCCCTTACAGGTCGGCCACTTTCACCATACAGCAGGACATCTTTATCCTCTGGCTTAAGTTTATTCGGGTTTTCTTCTTCAGACAGGAAAAGCTCATCCATATCTTCCGAACTTATCTTGTTATAGCGGTGCAGATATGAAACCAGCAGATCAATTTTATTTTCAAATTCTTCTATATCAGATTCCTCCCCGCTGACTTTTAACTCATCACCCCTCGAAAGAATTTTCAGTCGGGGGAAAAGTGTGCGAATCCTTTCAAAGCGACTATTATTAACACCCAGTATATCAACAGGCTCAACTCCCTCTAAATATATTACCTTCTCAATCATGAAATAGAATTATATTCATTACTTTTGGTCAACACAAAATAAGGAGTTTTTTTTAACTTTTCCATATAATAAACTTTACTTCCTGTCCTCAAAATGTCTATTATAACTCTCACATCCGACTGGAATTCAGCCGACTTTTATGTAGGGGCAATAAAAGGTAAAATACTGAGTCAGTGCCATGAAGTGAACATCGTTGATATAAGTCATAATATACAGGCTTTTAACACTGCGCAGGCAGCTTTTGTTCTGAGAAATTCCTATCCCAGTTTTCCAAAGGGAAGCATACATCTTATTCTTGTGAATACAGAACCATCGGACGACAAGCCGATGCTTGCGGTTCAATCGAATGGTCATTTTTTCATTGGCACCGACAATGGTATATTTAGTCTCGCTGGTGGTGAGGAACCTGAAAAGGTCGTCCTTCTTGGAAGTGACAATTCATCATCACAGAGCAGCCTGGATATTTTTTGTGAGGCAGCCTGCAAACTTGCTTCAGGAATTTCCATTGAAAATATTGGAAAAGTAATTAAAGAAATAAACGTCAGAAAGCCTTTGCGTCCGACCATCGAAGACTCTACACTTACAGGGAGTGTTATTTATATAGACTCCTATCAGAATGCCATCACCAATATTTCAAGAGAGTTGTTTGAGAAACTGATTCAAAACAGGAGTTTTGAAATTTATGTTCAAAGTAAGCATTACCGGATCAGTAATATTTCAAAGCTTTATAACGAGGTTCCGGTTGGAGAACTGCTGGCATTATTTAATTCAATAGGCTTACTTGAAATCGCCATTAATAATGGCAATGCAGCGCGATTACTAAACCTGGATACAAATTCAACAGTTAGAATAGAGTTTAGTGAGCGTAAAAAATAACAATAAGGATAATAATGAATTCAAAAAATAAAAAACTGGAAGCTTTTGGGCGTTTGCTTGATATAATGGATGAATTGCGAGCCAAATGTCCGTGGGACAAGGAGCAAACCTTCGATAGCCTCAGAAATCTGACCATTGAAGAAACCTATGAGCTGGCAGATGCCATTCTCGAAAAGGACATGAATAATATACAAAAGGAGGTGGGAGACCTTTTGCTGCATATTGTTTTTTATTCTAAACTTGGATCTGAAACTGAGACTTTTGATATAGCTGATGTCTGCGATTCCTTAAGTGAAAAGCTGATATTCAGACATCCTCATGTTTTTGGTGATGCCAGTGTAAGTGACGCTACGAACGTTCTGGAAAACTGGGAAGATTTAAAACTCAAGGAAGGAAATAAAACAGTATTGGGAGGGGTTCCAAAATCCCTGCCTGCCATGATAAAGGCAAACCGGATTCAGGATAAGGTAAGGGCGGTAGGGTTCGATTGGGATAAGAGGGAGCAGATCTGGGATAAGGTTCATGAGGAATTGTCGGAGGTAAAGGAGGTAATTGAGGAAGGGGTGCAGGACAAAATTGAAGATGAATTCGGAGATTTGTTTTTCTCGGTTATTAATGCAGCCCGTCTTTACCAGGTTGACCCGGAAACAGCATTAGAGCGAACCAATAAAAAATTTATGAAGCGCTTTAAATATCTTGAACAGGAAACACTTCACAAGGGTAAAAGCCTCAGGGAAATGAGCCTGGAGGAAATGAATGTCATCTGGGAAAAATCGAAGCAATACGACGACAAAGCTTCATAACGAATCTTTATTTCTTAGTCCCGGCAGCAGGTTTCTTTGCAGGTTTTGCTTTTTCCTTTTTGGCAGTTTCTGCTTTTTCAGCAGGTTTTTCAGTGGTTTCTTTATTTTCCTCTTCCTTCTTTTCTTCTTCCGGCAGGTTTAACAAATCTAGTCCATGGAGAATATTGTACCATGAGAATACTTTCTTAATATCGGAAGCATATACCCTGCTTTTGTCGAAATCAGGCAGGATTTCCATAAAGTACTTCATTAAAACCTCAGGAGAGGATTTGGCTGCTGGCGCGGGTCCTCCTGATTCCTTTTCAAATATTTTACTGAAAATATCGCCAAGTGGCACTTCTGCACTTTCTGTAAAAATTGCAATATCTTCAAGAGCACTGACCTTAGCGGAAGCATAGGCGGGCATGCGCTTTTTATCGATGAGGGACTCAACAATAATCCCGTTTTTTGCCTGGGAGATGTACCTGAACAAGCCCGGGTAACCGGAAATGGCTAAAATATCTTTTAAATTCATATGCAATTTTACATTATTTATTAAACAATTCCTCTTTCTTTTTTTATTTTTTCGTAAGCCTCATTTACTTTCTGGAACTTTTCATTGGCTGTTTTCCTGAATTCCTCACCCAGATATGAAACTTTATCAGGGTGATATTTAATGGCCATTTTGCGATAAGCCTTTTTTACTTCTTCATCACTGGCTGTCCGGTCTACCTCAAGAATTGTATAGGCAGCATCGGTATTTGGCACCACCATTGACTTAATGGAATCAAAATCCTTTGTGTTTATCCCTAAAAACCCGGCTATTTTCGAAAGAATTTCCAGTTCTGACGGGTGCACACGTCCATCGGCATTTGATACTCCGAAAAGCAGATGCATAAGCTGCAGGCGCGATGAATAATCCATTCTGGTTTTTATTTGCAGGGAAACCTCCCTCACATCAATATCCTGATTCAGAATATCTCTCAGCATCATAATTGCCTCTCCTGCCCTTCCTTCACCAAACGACTGAACAAAATATTGTTTTACATAATCAAGTTCCGATTTTAATACTTTCCCGTCAGCTTTCATAACAGCTGCAATAAGGACCAGCAGGCTGACGGCAAAATCGCCGGTTGTAGTGCTTCCTGCCCTTTGCTGAACATTTTCGGATTGCGCACCATCAACAACGCTCCCAATAACAAACCCAAGTATGCCCCCAATGGGTCCGAAGAAAGCCCATCCAAGTCCACCTGCAATCCACCTGCTATATTTCGACATGGCTTAAATTTTATTTTTTCAAAGAAATTAATTTTTTATGAAATGCCAATACCTGGACGCTTACTAAACTAAGGTCGTCATTAAATATTAAGAAATCAGCCTGTGGTATTTTTTCATCATCCCGCATCTGGGCATTCATCCTTTTAATTACTTCTTCCCTGCTGACATTATCCCTTTGCATCACTCTTTCTATTCTTTTTTCCTCAGGAGCGACAACCAGAATATTATAGTCAAATGTTTTCCAGATTCCGGTTTCAAATAAAAGAGCCGCCTCTTCCAGGAGGTATGGCACATCTTTCTGAGCCAGACTCCATTCCAAAAAATGCTTGTGCACGGCAGGGTGCACAATATGATTCAATTTACTTAACCTGTCAGGATTATTAAAAACAATTTTTGCCAGTACTTCCCTGTTAAGTTTATTGTCGGCATACACCTCAGCTCCAAAAGTATTTTTAATTTCCTGAATAAGTCCGGGAGAAGATTCCATGAGATTGCGTGCCTGTTCATCCGCGTAAAAAACCGGAATTCCAATGGATGAAAGAATCCTCGCAACCGTAGTTTTACCGCTTCCTATTCCACCTGTGAGACCAACTTTCAGCATCACTTTTCTATAATATAGTCAACGGTGAGCGGAGTATATCTCAATGCCTGAATAAAAACCGGCTGTCGTGTGATACTAACCACCAGTTTGTTTGTTTCAGTACTAACAGCATCGAGATAATTAACCTGGGCTCTGAACATGGAAGCATCAAGCTTTTCGTAATTACTTAAGCCAACCTGACAGGTAAGCTGAATGGTACGAGGGAAAGCCTGGAGGTGAACATTTTCGGGTCTGTTAATAATTTCAATAGGAACCTGAATGGTTTTCTCAGTAAATTGCTCAATGGGAAAGCCTATTTGCACTTCTGATTCCTTAAAATACACGTATTTAATTTTCTCAAGATCCACATCTCTTTTCAGAGTTTTTTTGATTTTACCCAGATCTTTTTTCTGTGTATATACTGCCCGCAATGTATCTACAATAAAGTCGGGGCCGGAAACCAATACTGAATCAGGATCCAGAATGAGTGCGGCTTTTAAGATCAGCTGTTTATCAAGTTCATAAACAATATCCGGCAAAACAGGTACTTTTTTTGAACTCACCTTACCAAATCTGAAAACCAGAGTATCAGGACTTATCTTATTAATAGTAAAATCGGGGCTTAATTGAGTGGAAACGTAATCACGGGCATACCTTGTTGCAATATAAAAATAAGAGGAATCGGCACCCGGAAGCCTGTTCATCTTGAAAGAATTAACCGAGAAAGAAATAGGCATATATTTTGAGCTAAGTCTGAATCTTAGCAGAGTAAAGCCGTTTGCTCTTACCGAGAGGATAAGGTGATCGGGCAAATCTCCTATCAGCACTTTTGATTCAGGAAAATTCTTATAGTTTACCGGGTAGTTTATCTGATCATCGTAAGGTTTACTCAATGCGATAAAAAGCCACAGTATAACTGAAACGACAAGAAAGAACAGAAAAATAATTATTTTCTTCCGCAGTGCAATTTTTTCGGTTTCAGTGAAGGCAGAAAATCTATGTAGGAAGTTTGAATCCACAAGGATATATCTTTTGAGTAAAAGTAAAAAAAAGAGTTCAAAGAATAAGCTTATTCATTGAACTCTGTTAAATTATAAGCAGAAATTACTTTTGAACTGTTTCCAGATCTGAAGGATCTTTAAGAACGGCTGCCTTATCAACCCTGATTCTGACGTTTTCAGCTATTTCAATAGTAACCGTGGTTTCTTTCACATCAGTAATCTTTCCGTACATTCCGCCGGTGGTAATTATTTTATCACCTTTTTGCAGAGAAGCCCTGTAATTCTTCAATTCCTTCTGACGCTTAACCTGAGGTCTTATCATGAAAAAATAAAAAACAACAATGATAAGTACCAATGGTAGTAAGGATGTTAAGGGATTTGAAGCACCGGCCGGAGCCTGTAATAAAACTAATAATTGATTCATTTTTGATATGGATTTAAATTAAACTTATTTTTTAACTATATCTGCTGTAATACTTAATTCAACTATTGATGGTTTTCCGTTTGATTCCACTTTAACTGTCTTGAACTGTCGTCCTTCCCTCCCGCTTGTATCAAAGACAAGCTTAATATAAGCACTGTCGCCGGGAGCCAGAGGCTCAAGATTATAATCCGGCAAGGTACATCCGCAGCTCGCGGTAGCATTTAAGAGCAGAAGATTTTTATCCCCCGAATTTTTATACTTAAAATACCAACCGACTTTCTCACCTTCATAAACCCTGCCGAAATCGTAGTTTAAGCTTTCGAATTCAATACGCGGACCACTGTATGTAACTGTATCATAATCACTTGAATCAATATCCCTGACCTTTCCAGAGCTACCGACATTTTGACATGCGAAGGTCAAAAGGCCGGATAAAAGTATAAAAAACAAGCGTATTTGTCCGGATTTCGGAAAACGCCGGGTATTTATGTTCATCTGATCGTTCAAGTTTATAATCAATTAGAGGATAATATGCTTTATTTTTAAAATAATACAGGAATAATGACATCCTACAACTCTCCAATCAGTCCACGTCCGGATTTATTGATCATTTTTTTCTCTTTCAGAAGAGCCATTATTTTATCAAGAACCCCATTAATGAAATTATTACTTTTTTCAGTACTATAGTATTTGGCTATTTCCAGATATTCATTCAGACTCACCTTTGTTGGAATACTCGGGAATTCCAGAAGTTCGGTTATTGCCAGCTGCATAATCAGAATATCCATAAAAGCAATCCGCTCAAGATCCCAGTTACTTGCCGTTGATTCAATCAATTCCAGACAATCTTTTCGCTTAGCTATTGATTTACGAAACAAATCAATCACAAAGTCATGGTCTTCCTTGTTTTTATATAGATCCAGAAGCTTTTTATCAGGTCCGTCCTCTTCGTTAAATTTTTTAATGGTCTTCAAAACCATTGCAATCACGTACTCGAGATCATCGTTCCAGTATATGCTCTGTTCTTCCAGGACCTGGTTAAAGGATTCGCTTGTGAGGATAATATCAGAATATATTTTTGCGAGTAACTTCTTATCCTCCGCATAAGAGGATTCTTCCTGCTCCATATACTGCTTATAATCTTCAAATTCAGTAATTTCCAGGTAGAGTTCCTTGATAAGCTCGGGATATTTCACCCATGAAATATGGTGATTGGAAATATATTTTGAAAGCTGAATATTTTCAGCCAGCTGGGCAGCCAGTTTATTAGAAACAAATCGCTTGTTGGGGTGTAAATCTTCGAAACTGGGAATTCTCTTATTAGCGGCAATTTCAATCCTTGATTCAGCATATTGAATTATATCCTGAATAAGCAGGAGGAGGTAATTATAAAGCTCATAGGATTTATTGATACTAAAATGCAATTCCTTTTCTGAAACGCTCAGGTCCTTCTGCTCTGTTGCATAATATGCATACAAAACCTGTAAAGCCTTAATTCTTAATAATCGTCTACTGATCATTTGTTAAAGAACATGTCTGATATTTAAATTCTGAAAGGCCAAAATTACACTTTTTTACAATACTTTAATAATTATTTTGGTTTGAGGGGGAAAATTATTAGGGAGTAACGAGGTAACGAAGTTACGGAGTTACGGGGTTACGGGGTGCCTGGCAGGTAGGCAGGGGTGAATGAGTGAATGAGTTAATAAGTTAAAGAGGTAATGAGGCATTCCTTCTACCTTCTAACTTCTACCTTCTAACTTCTACCTTCCCTTCTTATCCTGAATAGCTCTAAATTACATGATAAAAAAACCCAATTAAAAGGAATTCTAAAATATTTTTCTATTTTTGAAATTGAAATACTCTATTTAAAACTAAATTGCTACAACAGTATGGATGAAGATAATGGGAAAACGGGGGAATTTTCTGAACAAAGCCGGGAAGAAATTTTTTCCAAGGCGGTGAGAGCCGGAAAAAGGACTTATTTTTTTGATGTTAAGGCTACAAGGCGCAACGACTACTACCTGACAATTACAGAAAGCAAAAAACGTTTTAACAGGGATGGGAAATCCTTTTACGAAAAACACAAAGTATTTCTTTACAAGGAAGATTTTGAAAAATTCGCTGAAGGATTGAAAGAGGCTGTTGATTTTATTGTTGCAGCTAATCCCCAGATTATTGAAGGTCCACTTGGGGATGAGTCAGAAGCAGTAATGGCTGAGAACTTTACGGATGTTCAATTTGAAGATCTTGGGGAAACCAAAGCCTGATCTCAGGCAATTTTTCTTTAAAATCCGACCTTTCAAAGAGTAAACTGAGAAATTTTATTTCTCGTATTTGGCAATTTTGGTCTCAATTAAAACATCTTCATTATTACTCATCTGGAACTTCACATTCATTAAAAAATTTGCAGCTCCATCAGCATAGCAAACATTTCTGATTTCTTCAAGCAGGGGAATAATTTCATCCCAATACCCTTCAACCACCGTTTCAAAGGGACAAACTCTGTACTTCAGACCTGAGCAGGTGATTAAAGAAATACAATGGTCAATAACCGGATAACTGAAGTCCTTTTTACCTTCAGGAAGAACCTGAATGGCTGCGTTTATCTTATAGCTTGAATTCATTTGTTTAAAAAATCTCTTCCTGGATTATATTTTCTTTTTGACTTTATATATTCCCTTATTTCATCAAAGCTCAAGGCTTTAACATTGGTAATAATAAATTCGGGGATCAGAAAGTCGCCATATAAATTACATTCACTGATAGCTTCAGTGAAAATCTGTTTAATGGTAACATTTAATGGTACCATGGCATACATTGCTGCTATTGATTCAGAAAATTTTAAATCTTCTATTTCAGCATTAAACTTTTTGGAAGATATTTCAAATTCATTTCGGATGATTTTCTTGTGAAGATCTGAGAATGAACTAATTTGCTTTCCGAATATGACAATAAAATAACGCAGTCTATCTCCTTTTCCCCCTAAACCGGTTGAAATGAATACATGATTTTCGTCCAGTAATTTTGATTCCAGAAGCATCCTGTTTTCCTGCAGGGCAAGTCTTCCCCAGTCTCTTAATTCACCAGGATCATTCTTTAAGAATTTCTCAATAATCCTGTAGGATTCAGCCTTTTCAACAGAAGCAATTTTGAGCAAAAGAAGTTTTTTTTCATCATCAGAAATTTCATCCTCAAAAAGCTTATCCGTATCGGCAGGTATTTCGCTAATATCGGATGTAGACCTAAGTCTTTTGGAATCTTCGAAATATTCAAGCTGCAAGTCTAAATCGATCATCTCTTCCATAATGTTCATACGGCCTGGAAGGGAACCCAGCAGTTCCTTGATCTTATCAAAGATATTTTCATGATCTTCCATCCGTGAATTATGACAGAAATTTTAAAACTTTAATATACAATATAATGCACAGGTTTCAAATATCCAATTGACATAATATTTTTTATTTGAGGAAAAAAAAAGGAGATGCAAAAACATCTCCTTTTTCAGTATTGACGGGTGCTATCGCGAGATAATCAATTGTCGCGTCAGAACTGTATCATCAGTTTTCATCATAAGGTAGTAAACACCTGAGGGAAGTCCGTTGGTTTCCCAGATAAACTGATGACTGCCAAATTCATCTTTTCCTTTTCTAAGAGTTTCAATTTTACTTCCCAGCTGATTATATACCTCAATTTGTACATCCTGGCTTTTTGAAAGAATGTATTTAATCGTGGCATCATTAACCAGCGGATTTGGATATACATCCAGATAGGTATCTGAGGCAGTACTCATCTGAACTGACACTCCGGATTTGGTAGATACAAAATCGCAGAACTCATCCGATTGTCCGCTAATCGGGTCAGAAATCCTCAGACAAACCCGATATTTTCCGGGAAGCTGATAATAATGAGTTACGATTTTTGTAGTGGAATCCATAACCGTAAATGAAGCTTTCTTAATCTCCTTATCGCCGAAGTCCCATTCAACCGTTGCTCCGTCGCCTGAACTTGCGCTGACAAGATCGACAGGATATCCAGCAACTTTCTTGTTTGGCTCATAGGCTTCTGCTCCAAATGAGGCTTTTAGTACCTGAAGGTCAGCGACATTCAAAAGCTTATAAGCATTACTTTCACATCCTGTTACTGTATTTTCCGCTTTAAGCTTCACGAGATAATATCCTTTGGTATCGTAGGTATGAACCGGGTTTTGATCAAAGGAAACCGAATCCGGTCTGCTGTCGCCAAAATCCCAGCTATACTTATCTATATCTCCGAATGAATTATCAACGAATTTTACTTTTCTTTGGGTTGAATCGATGGTAAACATAAAGTTTGCCAGACAGGAGGTTGAAGCATCAGGCTCAACAAGAACCCACTGACAACTCATGTTGCTTATTCCGGCGGAATTTGTAACCGACAGACATACATAATAATATCCCGTCTTATCAAATTGATGATATGGATCGGAATCAACCGAATTAACTGATTCATCTCCAAAGTTCCAGACTGAACTTACAATATCTCCCACGGAAGTATTCTTAAACTGAACTTCACGACTAACCGGATCTACACGGTAGATGAAATCCGATTCACAGTCCATACCAATACTACCAATAAGCAGATTTTCCTGGAAATAGTCCATACAGCCGGTATTAAAATCGTATGTATTGAGACCTGCACTATAAATACCCTCACCGGGAAATGTATGCACAGGATTCTGTACAGTTGAGAATTTTCCATCCCCAAATGACCAGAGCAGGGCTGTTGATGCACCGAGAATCCTGTTTGTGAAGTATGCCTTGTAGGAGCTTGAATCAATGTAAGTTACAAAGTCTGCACCGCAGCCTATCTCTCCTACCTGTATTAGCTTAACCGTTTTATCTATACAGTTATTTTTATTATCGATTACTGTATGTCCAACTTTATAAATGCCGGGATTTTTATATGTATTTTCAGCATTCTGATCTACAGAAAACGATCCATCTCCAAAATCCCAGTAATAATATTCTACAACTCCCCTGGAATCGTCCTTGAAAGAAACCTTTCTGGTGTCGGGATCAACATTGTAAACAAAATCCGAACGGCAATCAACATTGCCTGCCAGGATAAACTGAGAATAGCTGTCTACGCAATTATTGGCATTATTCCTTACACTCAGAGTAACCAAATAATATCCTGGTTTTGCGTATGTATATACCGGATTTGGCATGGTGGATGTTCGTCCATCGCCAAATGTCCAGAAATAATCAGTCACAGCGCCGGAAGAAGCATTTATGAAGCTTGTTTTCAGGTCGGATTCTCCAGAAACATAACTGAATTTGGCAACTACATTACAGGGGGTTATTCCCACTCGTATTTCCTTACAAGCAGTGCTGGCAGAAGCGCTGAGATTATCTGCTGCAGTAAGGCAAACTTTGTAAACACCAGGTTTGGAATAAGTATAAACCGGGTTCTTTGCTTTTACAATTTTTCCATCACCCATGGTCCAGTACCATGAAGCGGTATTGGCAGAAGACAGGTCGGTAAAGCTGACCTGGAGCATTGCCGTATCTATAACATATGAGAAATCTGTTTTAACGGAAATCCCAAGGGTAGCCAGTATTCCGGTATTTATACTTTTCTTCGTAACAGCAAAAGGTCCGATGGTTGGATTTACACCGGCATTTCCGGCTATGGTTAAAACATCCTTATTGATTACACTTAAAGCATTAATGATATTAGCATTAGCCGGGATGGCTTTAATCCACTGATAGGCACCTGAATTGGAAAACTTGGCTACAAAAAAGTCGTTGGTTCCTGAGGGAGCTGTGATATTTCCATCCAAACTAATGATGTCTTTGAAATGTCCCCCTGCATATATATTCCCGGATTTATCCAGATCAAGCATATCCCCGTAGTTGAAGGCGTATTTTTTTTCATATACGGCATTCGCCCAGACAACATCCCCTGCAGTGCTGATTTTTGTAAGGTAGTAAGAATAGCTTGTGCCAATCGGGTTTGTAAGCTTAAAAGTTCCAATGGATGCATCATTCTGACACCATCCCCAGATATAGGTGTTTCCGGAAGGATCGGTTTTTGATGCAGTAGGCCAGCTGTAGGAATTTACATCCCCGACCACACCACCAAATGATCTTACCCAGAGAGGGCTTCCTGTGGGAGAAAGTTTAACCAAAACAGATGATTCTGACTCGGTCTGTGGAGTTGTTGCTGAACCAAAAGTCAAAATGCCACCAGTGGCTGCCGCAATATCTGCCGTGAGGTAAATATTGTTGTTTCCATCAGTATTTGGGAAATTCAGATATACTACATCCCCAACCGGGTATGCCCGGGCCCATATAAGGGCTCCGGCAGGACTAAATTTAAGTACGAAGGCACCATCCACCAATCCTGCGTCCAGGATGGTTCCCTGAATATTGATCTGAGACCGGAATTTTCCGGATACGATAATATTTGCCTGCAGGTCGGTTGTAATTCCATGAATTTCAAAAACATCATCGCTATTAAACTGGTAAGCCCAGGATTTAACACCATTTGCCGTGTATTTGGCAAGATAACTATCCATCACCGGATTAAGATTGGTGTACTTTGTTCCTCCAATATTTGCAGAGTCCGAAATCAGACCTGCAGTAATTACATTGTTATCCTTATCCACTGTAAAATTGTGATAACTGGATGAGTGTCCGCCGTCTAAATCCTCAATTTGGGCAATCCAGCTAACATTGCCGGAGACATCATGTTTTGCAAGTACGGTTTGAGAAATATTTTTGTCTACGATATTACCCATGTAATTCACAAAACCTTTCATGGTCGCCTGTACATACATATTCCCTTTTGAATCATACTTCACATAATTTAAACTAACACTTCCGGTTTGAGTTCCATTGGAAACCAGTTCCCAGTCTAAATTCATATTACTTTGATACTGTCGGAGGAATAAATTTCCGTAGTTAGGCGCTCCATTATAATTAAAGGATCCTGCAGCCAAAATTTTAACATCCGGAGTTATGTAAATTCCATTTGATGATGTGTTCTGCAATTCGAAGGCAAGCAAGGAATTTCCATTCGGGTCAAATTGAATATAATATTGTCCGAAATTTGGAAGTACAGACACTGCACCAAAATTAAAAGGGTTGCCGATTGCTCCATACTGGTACAAATTATTGGAATTATCTTTAAACAACCGGAAACTGGTCATGTCTCTCAAAGGATTTTCTAATGGATCACTGCTTTTTGCCCATTCGAAAAGAAAATTACTATCACATTTTGCAATATATGTGTAATATAAACCGGGACTATTTGCCAGGTTCAGAGACCTAAGATTCAGGCTGGAGGTATAAACACCTGTGATTAAAAGACTTCCGGAAGCATCAAACATTATATCACTTACTGATGATCCGTCGCCGGTTGGCGAGCCTCCTACTATCACAGAATCGCTGAAAATTCCATTCAGGTCGGATTTAACAAGAAATCCGGTATTATAACCACCTACCATATTGAGCAAGAGTGAGCCAAAATTTGTTGATGTTTGAAGGGTTCCTCCAATAAAAAGGCTGGTACCTTTCACTGCAACAGCTTGTAAGGTCCTGTCAGGGAAGGTTTGTTCCCATAAAATATTCCCGCCAGAACTGACCTTAACTAATTTACTGCCTCTGCTTATGACATAGGAATTCCCTGATCCGTCAAAGGCAATTTTTGATTTTGCATTGCCGGTTGCAGCGAAGGCGACCGCCCATTTTGCAACCCCAAGGGTATCAAATTTTGCATAAAAAGTATTTATCAGCGGATCCGAAATTACGGTGCTGCTGCCGAGAGTGACACTGCCGGTAAAACTCGCAATTACATATAAATCTCCATTGGGTGCAATGCTAATTGCCAGCGGATTAATATATTTTTCCGGTTCGGCAGGTATTTGTTTTGTCCAGACAGGAGTCCCGGTGCTGGTGATTTTCGAAAGAATCATATCTTTTATACCAACACTTGTAAAACTAACACCTGCAAAGGTGACTGGTCCGTTGACACTTCCTGCCATATAAACCGAACCATTCATTGAGGTTAAAGCATTAGCAGACTGAAAGTCATATGCATACACTTCCAGTACCCTGTTCCAATCCGGAACTTGCGAAAATAGCACTGAATTCAGGCTAAACATGCAAAAGACCATCAAGGAAAAGTAAAACTTCTTCATATTACAGCGTTTTGAATTTTTAATGTTATTCTTCAATCTGAACTTTAGAGAATGTACAATTCACAATTAAAAGAGAATATAATCTGTCACATTTATCAACATCGCATTACTATTTTAGTTCAAGGTAACTAAAAAAAAAATCTCTTTAGGGCAAAGCGTCGGAAATCTGACAATTGCAAGGAATTTATTCTTAGGAACAAACCTGTTTATAGGGTCACAACTGCTAAAGAATCACTATAAATAGGTATACAGAAACAGGTACTTAAGGGTACTTTTGTATAAAATATCCCAAAAATGATATTAGAAGAGCTGCAAAGCAAGGAAAGCGGAATAATTTTGAGGGTACGTGGAGAAGGCGCTTTCCGAAAAAGAATTACTGAAATGGGGTTCATTAAGGGGCAAAAGGTTACTGTAATCAAAAATGCTCCTTTTAAAGATCCCGTTGAGTATTACATTATGGGATATAATGTTTCTCTTCGCCGGGCAGAAGCTGCACTGATAGATGTGTCACCTGAGGATCATCCCTTCCCTCCTCCACAGGCTTTCAATGGAACATTCAGTCTGCAGGGTGGTAAGAGTTCAAGGATAAATAAGGAAAAGATCATTACAGTAGGACTGGTAGGCAACCCAAATTCAGGTAAAACCAGTATTTTCAATTATGCCTGCCAGGGACATGAGCATGTTGGAAATTATGGAGGTGTGACCGTCGACTCAAAACTAGGTCAACTTCAATATGGAGGCTACACTCTGAATATTATTGACCTTCCCGGTACTTATTCGCTTTCGCACTATTCTCCGGAAGAGGTTTACGTCAGAGATTTTATTTTTAATTCTTCTCCTGATATTATTGTAAATGTTGTTGACAGCACGAACCTTGAGCGAAATTTGTACCTGACAACCCAGTTGCTGGATTTAAACGTAAACCTGGTAATTGCGCTTAACATGTATGATGAGCTGAAACAAAAAGACGATCGCTTTGATTATCAAAAATTTGGAAAAATGATTGGGGCCAGAATTGTCCCCACGGTCGGCTCCCGGGGAAAAGGACTCGCACAACTTTTTGAAGCAATCATTGCCAAGCATAATGAGAAAGAGGAAGAAAGAAGAACAGTCAATATTAATTACGGGACTGACTTTGAAGAATCTATTGATAAAATCATTAAAGATTTAAATAATGCCGGCATTACTGACGAAAGCAGTTCAATACCTCCAAGGTTTTTAGCTATTAAGCTTCTTGAAAAGGATGCTGACATTATTACTAAAATATCAGGTGAAAAGGAATTAGAAACAACAGTAGACAGAGTTAAGCGGGAAATAAAGAAACTTGAATCGCTGTCGGGCGAAGATACGGGCACTATGATAAGCGATGCTAAATACGGCTTTATTGCCGGGGCGCTCAGAGAGACTTTTGAAAAAAATCACAGGCAAAAAAAGCAGAGAAGCGAGAATATCGATAAAATACTTACCCATAAATACCTTGGGTTGCCGGTATTTTTTATATTGCTGTGGCTGATGTTTGAGGCAACCTTCAGGCTGGGCCAATTTCCGGTCAGGTGGATTGAAACCGGTGTTTCCTGGATTTCAGCATTCGCTGAATCTAGCCTTCCTGCGGGAGATTTGAAGGATTTACTTATACAGGGAGTTATAGGAGGCATCGGCGGCGTTATTGTTTTTCTTCCCAATATTTTAATCCTGTTTTTCTTTATATCTATACTGGAAGACACAGGATATATGGCACGTTCAGCCTTCCTGATGGATAAATTTATGCATGGTATCGGGCTTCATGGAAAATCATTCATTCCCATGGTAATGGGATTCGGCTGCAACGTTCCGGCCATACTCTCGACCCGGATTATTGAAAGCCGGAACAACAGGATTATCACCATGCTTATTCTTCCCTTTATGTCATGCTCCGCCCGATTACCGGTTTATATTCTGATTATCGGTACGTTTTTTCCATTTCATCAGGGAAGCATCCTATTTGGTTTATATTTAACGGGAATAATTTTGGCAGCTTCGACGGCACTTCTGCTAAGGAGGTTTCATTTTCGCAAGGAAGACCTTCCCTTTGTTATGGAACTCCCTCCCTACAGAATACCTACAGGAAGAAACACCATCAGGCATATGTGGAATAAATCCTACCAGTATCTTCATAAGATAGGCAGTGTCATTCTGATTGCATCGGTTATAATATGGGGATTAGGCTATTATCCAAAAAACAGTTCCCTGCTCTCGGGCGACGTAAAGCAAAAACAGGTTCTGTCTGTTTCAGAGCTTGGTCTTAATCCCCAAACACAATTGAATCCTGTTGTTCATTCAAGTTATCTTGAAATGATAGGTAAATTTATCGAACCCGTTATCAAACCTTTGGGTTTTGACTGGAAAATGGGTGTTAGTCTTTTAGCAGGAGTTGCTGCTAAAGAAATAGTTGTAAGCACCATGGGAGTAATATACGGACAGGGAGGCAATGTCGACCAAAGTCTGAGCCTGGGAGAAAAATTAAAGCTTCAGAGATACAGTAATGGAGAAATTGTTTACACTCCTGCAGCTGCCTTATCCTTCCTTATGTTTATATTGATTTATTTCCCTTGCGTAGCCGTGGTAGTTTCTGTGGCGAGAGAATCGGGCTCTGCCCTATATTCGCTTTTTCTGGTAATTTATACCAGCGGTCTTGCCTGGGTTTTGAGTTTTGCAGTTTATCACTTAACCAATTTAATTCTAAAGTAAAAAATGATACAGGAAATTATTGCATTAAGCATCTTCGCTCTCGCTGTTCTTTACGGTTTTTATCAATTGGGACGATTTGTAATTCCGGCAAAAAAAACCAAAGCCACATCCTCCTGCTCAGCAGGATCGTGCGGTTGCAAGCCCTAAAACCGGATATTATGTAGCAAAGAGAAATAACCGGAATTCTAGTCGCGATAAATTCTAATGATTTTTACCGGCGGGATAAGTTTCTGATTTTCAGAATCAGAGTTTTGGATGCTTCGAACAATATCCATGCCTTTGGTAACCCTTCCAAAAGCAGCAAATCCTTGTCCATCGGGATTACGTTTTCCTCCAAAATCCAATGATGGCTGGTCCCCAATACATATAAAGAATTCAGTGCTGCCGGAATCGGGGTCATCCCGTGCCATGGAAAGCGTCCCGTTTTTATGCAATATACCTGTCAGGTTTGTCCTCTCCAAAGGGATGGGTATAATTTGTGAAGAATCCATATCCGCCAGGTTAAAACCTCCCTGTATAACCTGAATCTTTACATCATTATCGGGTTGATTGGTGAGTGTAACGGTCCGGTAAAACTCACCTCCCTTTTCTCCCACACTATCGATATAATTGAGAAAATTCCTGCAGGTTACCGGCGCTTTCGCTGTATACAATTCTGCCTTTATATCACCAAGTTCAGTTTGCAGTGTTATCCTGATTACTTCAGTTTTCTTTTGACAGGAGGCAGTAACAACAAGAACGAGTAAAAACATAATACCAACCGACAGGCTGTTCGCCCTGCATCTATTAATAATTGAAATCATATTTTTTTTCGAAATGTAGGATTTCAAGTCGAGATAATCAATTTTACTGATAGCCTATTTTGAGAATACTTTCATTTTCATTTTGAATTGGATTTGGAGAAATCAACAAAAAAGCCGTAATTTTCAGTTCAAATTTACTGTTATGGAAGTAATACATGAATTCGGTTCAAAAACAGAAGACAGGGTACGAAACGGTTATCCTGTAAAGATTGAAATGTATATTAGTAAGGCCTGGGATATATTCAGACAACGAATAGATTATTTTGTTCTTTTCACCCTGTTATTAGCAATTGCTATTTCAGTTCCCATAGTTGATGTATTGCTCATGCAAACCCTTGCTGCCGGCTTTTTCATTGTCGCCTTTAAGCTTTCAAAGGGAGAGACCATTATTTTCGATCACTTTTTCGAGGGATTTAAACATTTTGCTGGACTTCTCTTATTTTCACTTTTTTCCGGCATTATTATAATTATTGGCTTTATTGTTCTGATATTACCAGGAGTTTATTTTCTGGTAGGATACATTTTTACTCCTTTTTATATAGTTTTCGGAAAAATGGATTTCTGGGAAGCAATGGAATCGAGCCGAAAACTTGTTCACAGAGAATGGTTTGGTATATTCGCTTTTTTAATTGTTCTTATACTCCTGAACATTGCAGGCATTTTAGCCTTTGGGATTGGATTACTTGTAACAATTCCATTGAGTTATCTCGCTGTTTATGTTGCCTTTGATGATATAATTGGTGTTTCAAATTAATATAAACCTCATGAAAAAAAATCTTCTATTCGTCACAATTCTGGCTCTGCTAATTTTTGGTTGTAAAGCAAAAACATCTGAAACAGAAAAAACAGAAAATCCCTCCAGTACCAATCTTGTTGTTAACCCTGATGCACTTGTTCAAATGGATGTCTCCATTGAAGGAATGACCTGCACAGGTTGTGAAAACACTATAAATTCGAGTGTTGCGAATGTAAATGGTGTTGTAGAAATCAACTCATCTTTTGAAACCGGTAAAGCTGTTGTAAAATTTGACTCAACACAGGCCGACATTTCTAAAATATCCCAGGCCATTAATGACAAGGGATATAAGGTAACCGGCTATGCCGTTCACCAGGAAGATCCGAAAGCTGAAGAAGCAGCCCAATAAAAGTATATCCGGCTTTTTTTAATTTTTCATGATGGATGTTTTACTTACAGCTCTGGGGATTCTGCTGCTGCTTATCGGCATCATCGGATGTATTTTACCTTTGATCCCGGGCCCTCCCATTGCATTTTTTGGAATGCTTATGTTGGTTTTCACCAGGTATGTAAGTCCAGAATATCTCACCAACTATAAGAATCTGCTCTGGATTTTCGCATTAGTTACTATAATTGTTACAGTTCTGGATTATGTTGTACCCGTATGGGGCACCAAACAATTTGGAGGCACAAGGGCAGGAACATGGGGAGCTGCTGCCGGTGTAGTAATTGGAATGATATTTTTCGGACCTCTTGGAATTATTTTAGGACCTTTTTTAGGAGCCTTTTTAGCCGAATTGATAAGCGGAAGAGATGAGAAATCATCCCTTAGGGCAGGATTCGGCAGTTTTATAGGATTTATTTTAGGCGTAGGCCTTAAACTTTCTGCTACTTTCCTGATGACATACTATTTCTTCCGCGAGCTGGCCAGATAAGGATCTGGCCTTCTATTATGTGCCGGTGTTAAGTAATTCGAAGGAAATTAGTTTTACTACTTTCCTAAGGTAGCAACCATGACTGCTTTGATGGTGTGCACCCTGTTTTCCGCCTCATCAAAAACAATGGAATAAGGAGCCTCAAAAACATCCTCTGTTACTTCAATTCCGTTCATGCCAAATTTCTTATGAATGTCCCTGCCAATTTTTGTATCGAGGTTATGGTAAGCGGGCAGACAGTGCATGAATTTAACCTTTGGATTTCCGGTTTTGGCAACCAGCTCTTTGTTTATCTGATATGGCTTAAGCAGCTTAATTCTTTGTTCCCAGACTTCATCGGGTTCACCCATCGACACCCATACATCGGTGTACAAAAAGTCAACGCCCTTAACGGCTTTATCAACATCATCGGTAATGGTGATTCTGGCACCTGTGTGACTTGCTATTTCTCTGCAGGTTTTAACCAGTTCATCTGCAGGCTGAACACTTTTTGGAGCAGCAGCCCTGAAGTCCATACCCATTTTGGCAGCTCCAACCATAAGAGAATTCCCCATATTGTTGCGGGCATCACCTAAATAACAAAAGCTGATTTCATGCAAGGGTTTATCGGAGTGCTCTATCATAGTCATTAGATCAGCAAGAATCTGGGTTGGGTGAAACTCATCGGTAAGACCGTTCCAAACAGGCACTCCGGAATATTCAGCAAGCTCTTCAACAATTGATTGTCCGAATCCGCGATATTCAATTCCGTCATACATTCTTCCCAGTACCCTGGCTGTATCTTTCATGGATTCCTTCACCCCTATCTGCGATCCTGAAGGCCCAAGATAGGTCACATGAGCACCCTGATCCAGAGCTGCCACTTCAAAAGCACAGCGGGTACGTGTGGATGTCTTTTCAAAAATCAGGGCAATATTCTTTCCTTTCAGATTGGCTTGCTCCGTACCGCTGTACTTGGCTTTTTTTAAGTCAATTGCCAGGTCAATCAAAAAACGAATTTCCTGTGGAGTAAAATCAAGTAGTTTTAAAAAACTGCGGTTCTTAAGATTAAATGCCATGAGTTAAATTTTTATTCGGGTTTCGGATAATATATTATTCTGAAAACAATGAAAACATTGTCCCCTTTAGGCTTCTTTCAGCAAAAAACAAGGTGAAATAAAAATAGGCTCCCCCTCTTTTTAAGCTCCTGTAAAAGTATATATTTTGAGGAAATTAATCGTATTCCATGGTTATTTTTGTGCCGTAAGATTTGTCTTCCAGCTTAAAGGCCTCGGTAATCACGCTTTTGCTTCCTCCCTGCTCAATAAACTGAAGACATGCTCTTATTTTGGGAGCCATACTTCCTTCAGAAAACTGTCCCTCCTCCAGCAACTTAAGAGTATCCTTATAATTCAAAAATTCACGAACCTCCTGATTTGGTTTGTTGTAGTTGATATAAACAAAGGAAACATCAGTAAGAATGTAAAATTCATCGGCTTTAATGCGGGCAGCAAGCAGAGAAGATGCAAGATCCTTGTCGATAACTGCTTCTGCTGGTCTTATATTATTATTTTCATCAATGTATACAGGCACTCCTCCACCTCCGGCAGCTATTACAATAGTTCCCTGGCGGGTAAGAGATTCAACCACCTTTTCATTCATAATTCCAATAGGTTTAGGTGATGGAACCACTCTGCGCCATCCATCCTTAACCTTTATTTCTTCCTTAAATTCCCATCCCTTTTCGGAATTAATTTTTAATGATTGTTCCCTGTTATAAATCTTCCCGATCCTTTTGGTCGGATTTTGAAATGCAGGGTCATTAATATCAACCAATACCTGTGTTACAAGGGTAACTACCTCTTTTTGGATATTATGTTTTTTCAACACATTTCTAAGCATTCTTTCAATCATGTATCCTATACCTCCCTGAGAATCAGCAACACATATATCCAGCGGCATCTGGGGAATACCATACATTGTTTCACCCGCGTCATTTCTCATGAGTATATTACCAACCTGAGGACCATTACCATGGCTTATAACCAGGTCGTATCCTTCCCTTAGCAGAAAAACAAGGTTTTCGAGAGTATCGGTGGTGTTCTGTTCCTGTTCGTCAATGGTACCCAGCTGGTTTCCGCGTAGCAGTGCATTTCCCCCTAAAGCAACAACTGCAAGTTTATTCATAAAATTCCGGATTAAGGAAGAACAAAACTAAGCAATCAAATTATACAAAATGCAAATGGGGGTTTGTTATAAAACAATAATAACTATGTTAAAATGAACAGAAAATGACATTATTTGATTTCCCCATAAGTGAATTCCGTATTTTAATTAATTACAATACTCATAGTATAACCAAAGTCTGATTTTATCATCACTTTAAAACTGGTCCATACATTTTACGGATGTTAAAAAATCGTTTAAATTAGTTTCGAATTATTTAATACCTTTACCCCTATTAACTGATATACTGAGCATACTTTGAAAAACTTGAACATATGGTATCTTTTGATACCCATAATTATTCTTTCAGGTTGTAACAGCAATTCCATACCATCAGGTGAGGTTTCAGCAAAGATAATTGAGTATAAGGTCACCTATCTTAACGAGCAGGCAGGTAGTATTCCAACTAAAATGTTGCCCCGCAAGATGATTGTGATTTTTGCCGGCAACTTTGCCATGAACAGGATTGAAGGTTTTTTTGGGCAATTTTCACTTATCTACATTGGAAATTTAAAAAACGAATCGGTTATTACATTACTAAGAATATTTGACAAAAAATATGTTTATTATGGAAAGAAAGGTGAGCTTCCATGCGGTTTTAAGGAAACTACAAATCTTTCCATAACAGAAACTGATGCAAAAAAAGATATTTTAGGATATTCATCCAATGAATGGCTTATCAGTTCTGATAGTATTCCTGAATTTAAAGCCTGGAGCACCTCAGAAATAAAAATTAAAAACCCAAATGTTACAACTCCTTACAAGGATCTGGGTGAAGTACTTCTTGAATTTAATACACAGTTGAGTCTTCTTGACATGAATCTTACAGCAAGCTCAATTGAAGAGAAAATGATTTCATGGGAAAGCTTTAAAGTTTCTGACGATTATCAGGAGCGATCAAAAGAATTCATGGAAAGAAAATTCAGGGAACTTTTTAAGTAAGCCATTCGATAGTTCTATCGTAGTGATGAATATCTGTAAAATTTTAACGATTCCGGAAAAGTAAATGGTAAAATTTTTTAAAGCAATAATACAATTCTTTCGAGATGAGCGGGTTAAGGTAGTTATTGGGAGCTTCTTTATTTTGCTTTCCCTATATATTGCGATTGCCTTTATTTCCTACCTGTTTACGTGGAGGGCGGATCAGGATTTTTTCTGGGAGAAGCTGTTTTCCGGTCCTGAAATTTCGGTTGATAATAATGCCGGAAAACTCGGAGCCTGGATATCCGCCATATTTTTCAATCACTGGTTTGGAATTGCTTCATTTATTTTCCCATTCATGCTTTTTGTTACAGGGATTAGCTTCTTCAAAATACATGTTTTTAAAACATGGAGAACTCTCAGAATAAGCCTTGCAGGTCTGATTCTTCTGTCAATTATATTGGGGTATGTTTTTGGGATGCATAATGAATACCTTGGCAGCGGACCTGGGGGCGGACATGGCTTTTATGTAAGTCAGTGGCTTAATGCCAGTCTTGGAAAGCCAGGAACCGGTTTTTTGCTTCTGCTCCTTAGTCTTGCGTTTTTTATTTTCTCCTATGCCAAAACCCTTCCCTTTCTGAAGAAGTTATTTACAAGGAAAGAAAAGTCCTTAGATGCCGAAAAAGCAGCTGAAGCAGAAGAAAAAACTGAAGAAAAGGAGGTGCATATTCCTGAGAAAGAAGAAATTCCGGATGAGGAAATTTTACCTGATGAACCTGAGGAGGAAGAGATATTATTACCCCAGGAGGAAGGTGAGATTGTGCTCACTGTTGAGAAACCCGACGCCAATGATGAAATTGAGAATCCGGATGCCATCGAAAAAGATTATGATCCTACTCTCGACCTTTCCTCCTATAAGTATCCTCCCCTTTCACTTTTAAATGACTACGAAAGCGGAACAGTATCTGTTAGCAATGAAGAACTGATCTCAAATAAGAATAAAATCGTTGAGACCCTGGCTAATTATAAGATCACGATCGACAAAATTAAAGCTACCATTGGCCCAACAGTGACCCTTTACGAGATTGTTCCCGCACCCGGTATCAGAATTTCAAAAATAAAGAGCCTTGAAGACGATATAGCATTAAGTCTTGCTGCACTTGGGATTCGTATAATAGCTCCTATTCCGGGAAGAGGCACCATTGGAATTGAAGTTCCCAACCAGAAGCCTAAAACCGTTTCTATGAAGTCGGTTTTATCCTCTAAGAAATTTCAGGAGGAAGACTACGAATTGCCGGTTGCTCTTGGAAAAACCATCAGTAATGAAACCTATGTTTTCGATTTAACCCGTATGCCACACCTTCTTGTGGCCGGTGCAACAGGCCAGGGAAAATCGGTCGGTCTCAATGCCATTATAACATCCCTGCTCTACAAAAAGCATCCTTCGCAGCTAAAATTTGTACTGGTTGATCCTAAAAAGGTAGAGCTGACCCTTTATGCTAAAATTGAACGGCATTTTCTGGCCAAATTACCGGATACAGAAGAAGCGATTATTACCGATACTCAGAAGGTAATTACTACGCTGAACTCTCTCACCAAGGAAATGGACGACAGGTATAACTTGTTGAAAAATGCACACGTCAGAAACATCAAGGAGTATAACGAAAAGTTCATCAAAAGAAAGCTTAACCCGGAAAAAGGCCATCGCTTTTTACCATACATAGTTCTGGTCATAGACGAGTTTGCGGATCTTATTATGACAGCCGGCAGGGAAGTTGAGAACCCGATTGCAAGGCTTGCTCAGCTGGCAAGGGCTATCGGAATACACCTTATTATCGCCACACAGCGACCCACCACCAATATTATTACCGGTGTGATTAAAGCAAACTTCCCTGCCAGAGTAGCCTTCAGAGTATTGTCGGTGGTGGATTCGAGAACCATTCTTGACATGTCGGGAGCAAATCAGCTGATTGGTCGTGGTGACATGCTAATTTCAGCAGGAAGTGACCCCGTCCGCATACAATGCGCCTTTATAGATACACCCGAAATTGACTCATTGACGGAATTTATCGGCAGCCAGAGGGCTTATCCTTCCGCCCACATTCTGCCTGAGGTTGAAGATGTCAGCTCAGGAAAACTGGATGTCGATCTGAAAAAGAGAGATGCTGAATTTGAAACAGCAGCACGTCTCGTGGTACAGTATCAGCAGGGATCCACCTCTCTGATACAAAGAAAATTATCGCTAGGATATAACAGGGCCGGTCGTATAGTGGATCAATTGGAAGCTGCGGGTATCCTGGGACCCTTCGAAGGAAGTAAGGCAAGAGACGTTTTAATACAGGATGAGGTGAGTTTGGAACACATTTTGAAGAGTCTGGAATAAAACTGATTTGATATGAAAATCCATTATATAGTATTCTTTCTATTATTTTTCTCTTCTGCCCTAGCTCAGACAAATAAGGATGCCCTTGTACAGGATCCGGCTGCAGAACCCTTTCTAGAGCAAATTTCCAAGCTTTTTGATGCGGACAAAGCCTTACAGATTGAATTTAAATATGAAGTTGAAAGTGCTGAACCCCCTTCTAAAGTTTCTGACTATGGGTCCATTATTATCAAGGGAAATAAATATAAACTCAAAACAGATGATGGTGAAATGTACTTTAACGGGAAGACTTTATGGGTTTATAATATTGCAGCAAAAGAAGTTTATAGCAGTATTCCGTCAGGAGAAAATATGGATGACATGCTTCTTTCTCCATTTCGACTGATTAAAGACTTCAAAACCTATTACAAGTATCGTTTGAAAGAAGATGTGAATATGAACGGGATATCATATACTCAGATTGAATTGTATCCCAAAGATCTGAATACGAGTTACTCGATAATGAGGATACTTGTAAACAAGAAAAATGGTGTCTTCTATTCCTTTTCCATGCAGCAAAAAAACGGGGTTCATTATACTATCTACTCCCGTGAAATTATCAAAGACCTGAAAATTCCGGAAAGCACCTTCTCCTGGAATGCTAGCCTGTATCCGGATGTATTGGAAGTTGAGATGTAAGAATAGCGAATTAGATTCAAAAAACCGATCGGTATTTTACAAATCAGGCTTTAGATTTCACTTCACAGCCTTCGATAATTTACCCAAAATAAATATTTACTCGGGATATTCTATTCTAGGGTGGTAGATATTAACCAGCTTGCTCTTAAAAACCGCTTTAATCTGTTCGATATCCCTGAAAGTCAAATCAACATTATCGAATTGATGATCACTGAACTGGCGCGTAATAATACCTTCAATCAAAATATCAATGGTTTCAAGATCAATCTTTTTAAGACTACGGGAGGCGGCTTCGATGGAGTCGGCCATCATCAGTATAGCCGTTTCCTTGGAAAACGGACATGGACCCGGATAGGTAAACTTCTGAATATCAACTTCTGCCCCGGGATATTCCTTCAAAAAAGAACGGTAAAAATACAGTACTGTTGTAGTACCATGATGTGTTCTGATGAAATCAATTATTATTCCGGGAAGCTTGGCCTTCTGTGCGATTTCTATACCCCTCGTAACATGAGTAATAATTTTTTCAGCACTCTGCTCAAATGTGAGATTGCTATGAGGATTGAAGCCTGAATTCAGGTTCTCTACGAAATACATAGGATCATCTGTTTTCCCGATATCGTGATATAGGGCGCCGGCACGAACCAGCAGGGGATTCCCTCCGACTTTAAGAACCGCCTCTTCTGCCAGATTTGCCACCTGAAGAGAATGCTGGAAAGTACCGGGAGCCGACTCAGCCAGTTTTCTTAAAAGGGGTTGATTGGTATCAGACAATTCAACCAATGTGGCATCAGAAACAAAACCAAATATTTTCTCAAAAATAAAGATTAAAGGATAGGATGTAAGCACTAATAAGGCATTGCCGCCAAACCATGCATATGTAATCAGGTCGATATTCTGGATACGCCCTTCCTGCATCAGAGATATCCCGTTATAAATAAGAACATAGGATAAAAAAGTAATTACGGCAGAAATAAAGAGTATCCCCCGCCGGTAATTATTTCTGAGGGTAAAAATTGAAAATACCCCGACAATAAAATTCATGAAAACAAATTCAAATCCATTGGGTGCCAGAAATCCAACAAGAAAAATTGCAATCAAATGCACAAAAAGTGCGAGTCGGGCATCATAAAAGGTTTTAATTATTATGGGCAGAATAACAAAGGGAACCACATACAGGCTAATGGTTTCATTCACTAAGGTCCATTTGGCAAGCAATACCATTATTACTACCAGCATAACAATAAAAAAAGTTTTTACCGCTGTATGTAAAATCTCGGTTCGAAAATGAAATAGGAACAGGTAAAGAACCAGAAAGGCTAAAATGACAATTATCGACTGTCCTGCAATTATTAGGTAATAATTCCTTTCGATATTCGGGTTAGTCTCGTATTCATGCTTAAGGGATTGCAATACCAGCTGGTTTTGATCTGTAACCACCTCCCCGAGAGCTATAATTTTTTCACCTGCCTGCACCATTCCCTGTGTGATGGACAGACCCTCAAGAAGAGACTCGCGCATTTTGTTTGAAGTGCTTTCGTCATAATTCAGATTTGCTTCAATAAAATCTACCAGATCAATTCCATCAAGAAACCTCTTTTCAGGAACAATCTTCTGCTCATAGCTATTCTCTAGCTTATCAATATTTTCTTTGATATATTCATAGGCAGTTTTTTGAGTATAGACCGTTGAAGCAGGTTTTTCCTCCACCCTATTTCCAGAAATAATATTGACCACACCATCTTTATTTTGCAAATTTTCAAGGCGATATGGATCCAATACAATACCTTGCATGTAGACCTTTTTAAGATCAGAAGTAAGTTCACTTAAATAGGTATCGTGAATTTTTGATAGTTGAGCCGGAGAAAATTTCAAGGTACCTGATCCGCTGGGAATTCCATTCTTATTATTATTGTCTGAAAATTCCACCCACTTCTTCTCAAAATCCGCCATGAATCTTTCAATATTCCTGGATCCTGCAAGTGAATCGTAATTAAAATAAGGAATAAACTGAAGCATTACGCTGTCGCGTTCTTTCTGAACCTCGGCTTCAGGCTTATATATAGGAAAGTTAAAAGGAGCAACAAGTACGCTGTGCATCCAGGGTTTGCCCTTTTGAAATTCATACCTGAATTTCCCTTCCCTTGGAAATAGAAAAAGCACAATTGCGGTACCACCTCCGAATATAAGGAGTAAACGAATTGTTTTAAGGAGGGCTTTAATACGATTTAAAAAGCTCATGTATTTGTTTTTTAATCAGAAACCTGTCAGGTATAAGGCATAAAGTTATGAAAATATTATGGTAGAATACAAAACCCGAGAGCTTACAGTAATTATTACCATATAAGCCATTTTTAAACAATTGTTTTTCGGACTCTTTATCCTCTCCCGTATTTCCATTTCAATTTATTATCTTTGCCATTCGCACATGATGAAGCCGTTTGCTGATAATCATGATGGAGGCTATTTCCAAAAAGAGTCAAAATAATATATTTTTTGCACTATGCTATCCAAAGGAATTTGTAATCAGGCATTTATTCCCATGAGAAAAGAAGCTTCGGAGACCAGTGAAATGGTTAACCAGGCTATTTTTGGAGATACTTTTTCAATCCTTGAGCAGGAAAAGATAAAAGGATTTACACGGATTAGTCTGGATCATGACCATTATGAAGGCTGGATCAGTAAAGGAAGCTATACTTCTGCAGAAAATGATATTACAGATCTGAAAACAATCATTTTACATGATTTGTTTACTGTGTTGTATTCGAAAGACAAATCAGACCAGCTAATTCTGGGTTGCGGAAGCCGTCTGAGAATCTCATCTCCCGGAATGATTCTAATCGAAAATAAGGTATATATCCTTCCCGAAACTAAAGAGGAAAAAGCCGGTAATTTGCGCGATCAGATTGTATCCTGGGGGCTTAAATTATTATCCTTGCCTTATATTTGGGGAGGACGGAGCAGCTTTGGTTTCGATTGTTCTGGTTTGTGTCAGAATCTCTATAGTCAGGCAGGTATTGCTATTCCCAGAGATGCCTCACAACAGGCGGGTGTTGGTAAAACCAGAAGTTTCATAGCTGAAGCTGTCAGAGGTGATCTGGCTTTTTTTGACAATGATAATGGAGAAATTATTCACGTGGGAATGATACTGGATGAGGGTAAAATATTACATTCTTCCGGAAAAGTGAAAATAGACAGTATTGACCATCAGGGGATCTATTCGGCATCCCAAAACCGCTATACTCATAAATTGAGGCTGGTAAAGAATCTGCTGGATTAAATTCAGCAAAATATTTCCGTTGAATTCAAATCCCTCGCTAGATTATCATTCCTGCGCCTACTGTATTGTTCGTACCCTCTTCAATTAAGATCACACTTCCTGTAACCCTGTTATTACGATATGAGTCAAAGAACAAGGGCTTTGTTGTACGAACTTTGATTCTCCCTATTTCATTAAGAGCCAGAGAGTTTACGTCTTTTATCTTCTCAAGACTGTTAATATCCATTTTATAGGGAAGTTCCTTAATAAGACATTTTACATCGTTGGAAGTATGTCTTAGGGTATACTTACCGTTCAACGACATAGGCCGCTCAGACAGCCAGCAAACCATCATATCAATATCCTGACTAACCTCAGGTTCTTTTGTGTCTACCACAATCATATCCCCTCTGCTGATATCAACATCATCACTCAGGGTGAGAGTTACTGACATCGGAGCATGCGCCTTATCAAGACTGCCGGTCATGGTATCAATGGATGCGATGGTAGAAGTAAAACCGGAGGGAAGTATCTTAACTTTATCGCCTTTTTTAAACTCGCCGCTGGCAATTCTTCCCGCATAACCCCGGTAATCATGATATTCCTTTGACTGGGGGCGAATAACATACTGCACGGGAAAGCGGCTATCGACCATGTTCAGGTCGTTGCCAATATGAATATTTTCGAGAACATACATCAGGGTGGGGCCTTCGTACCAGTCCATTACCTTTGACCGATCCACCACATTGTCGCCTTTAAGAGCACTAATGGGAATAAAACGGACATCCAGTATATCAAGCTTGGCGGCAATCTGACTAAAATCCTTTTTTATGGATTCGAAAACAGATTCCTTGTAATCCACCAGATCCATTTTATTTACGCAAATCATAACATGTGGAATACGGAGCAGGGATGCTATGTAAGCATGGCGAATCGTTTGCTCAAGAACTCCCTGTCGTGCATCAACCAGAATTATTGCCAGGTTGGCGGTGGATGCACCGGTAACCATGTTACGGGTATATTGAATATGCCCGGGAGTATCGGCAATGATAAATTTTCTTTTAGGAGTGGCAAAATAGCGGTATGCCACATCAATGGTAATACCCTGCTCTCTTTCTGCCCGCAAACCGTCGGTGAGAAGTGCCAGGTTAACATGTTCATCTCCTCTTCTTTCGCTGGCGATTTTTACTGCTTCCATCTGGTCTTCAAAGATGGACTTACTATCGTACAGAAGTCTGCCTATCAATGTACTCTTTCCGTCATCAACACTGCCTGCTGTGGTAAAACGCAGGAGTTCCATATCGAGGTAGCCGGGTGTAGGGTTAATTTTTTCTTTGGTTGACATAATAGTATGTTATCCGTTTCAGATATTTTAGTATAATTATTTCGCCTTGTTAGGGCTTATTTGTTAATTAAAGCTTTCGCCCTTACAGGGCTTTTGGTTTAAACAGGGCTTCGCCCGGTATTATATGATGTCGCCCCATTGGGGCTTAATTTTGCGCTTTCAGATATCTGGTGAAGCAATTTCTGCCAGCTGGCAGAAATTTACTCCTGGCTACCGGCAGGCAGGCAATTACGCCCTAAAAATACCCTTCCTTCTTCCTGTCTTCCATCGCAGCCTCAGAGCGCTTATCATCGTATCGGCCACCTCTTTCGGTAACGCGGGTGGCAGCTACTTCATTAATGATATCTTCAAGTGAATTGGCAGTAGACAATGTTAAGCCGGTGCAGGTGATATCACCAATGGTACGGCATCGTACATCCAGCATTTCAGCTTTTTCGGAATCTTTCATTTCAAGGAAAGGAGCCTTAGCCAGCCAAACACCATCCCGGAAGAAAACCTCCCGCTTATGAGTAAAATACAAATCAGGTATTTCTATATCCTCCAGAAATATATATTGCCACACATCCATCTCTGTCCAGTTAGAAATTGGGAAAACTCTGAAGTGCTCGCCCATATTTTTCTTACCATTAAATATATTCCAGAGTTCAGGGCGTTGATTTTTAGGGTCCCATTGTCCAAATTCGTCACGATGTGAGAAAAACCTTTCCTTGGCTCTGGCCTTCTCCTCATCTCTCCGACCGCCACCTAGTGCACAGTCGAATTTATATTCTTCTATAGCATCTAGCAAAGTAACCGTTTGAAGGACATTTCTGCTGGCATTGAAGCCTTTTTCTTCCACAGCTCTTCCTTTGTCAATAGAATCCTGAACAAGGCGCACAATGACTTTCCCTCCGGTTTTTTCCATTAACTCATCCCGAAAGGTAAGCGTTTCAGGAAAGTTATGCCCTGTGTCAATATGCAAACAGGGGAAAGGAACCGGCATAGGCCAGAATGCTTTACGTGCCAGGTAATACATTACAATAGAATCTTTCCCTCCGGAAAAAAGCAGCGTAGGCTTTTCAAATTGTGCTGCCACCTCCCTGATAACATAGATAGATTCGGATTCCAGTTCTCTGAGGTGAGTTAAAGTCGTTTTGTCCATATATTTTGGCTATGAATTTATATTCAAGTCAAACTCTTTTATTCAGTCGGTCAAAAACAAAGATTTGCAATTTCGATTTTTAATTTAATAACCTTTGTACCGCAGGTTTAACAGGATTTCAGTATGCTTTTTACCTCCAGCTTAAAAAACCTGATTATTTACCTGATGAATTTTGAATTTGAAGCTGCAAATATAATAAATAAATGGGAGTCTTCAGGGCAAAAAAAAGACCGCCCTTTTGGGACGGTCTCTTTTTTATTAGAAATATATCTACTGTTTAGGAGTAAATGTTTCCCAGAAAATCCTTGGGCCACTTGCACCATAATAGTGGTAGTAGATCTGAATTACACCTGTTGCAGGATCGTAAGTATTCAGGTTAGTTGCATCATATGGATCACCTGAAACACCGTCAGCCCTGTCGAATGTGATAGTAACAGCATTGGTAGCATCAATATGAATATTAATCATATTGTCTGTCCAAACACCGAAATATGTCCAGCAATCGTAAGGTGAAGTCGGAGTAAGATCAAGTTTCAGAGATCTTACACCACCGTATGCAGAGGTAGGATAAGTACCGCCGGCAGTCGGGTGGAAATACAGAAGAGTAACATTATAAGTACCAGCAAAGAAGTTGGCAATAGATACCAAAGTCGTTGAGTTATTTACAATTTCTCTTCCGTCTTCCATGATACTGGTATAGCTGAATTCCCAATAATCGCCGATAAATGCAGCGATAGTGGGGTCAACATCAGTAGCAGGAATCTGAGGAGCTGAAGGAAGAACGATACCAGCGATCAGCTGTGACCAGGTATAAGAAAGATTCTTCGTTACAGCTTCAGTAGCATTAGCACCATCGATGGCAACATCGAACGATAAGGTGTTAGAAGCAACTGTATCGGACATTCTCATATAGTAATAAGAAACCTTAACAGTCTTTACAGGAGCTCCTTTAGGAACAGTAAAGCTGATTTCAGCAGCAGGGCTAACACCCAGTTTATAAGGTACAAGTCCGGAAGGGACAACAAGTCCTCCGTTTTTTGCATTCTCGGTTACCAGGTCTGTATTCTGTAAGCATGAGTTCATTGTGAACATCAGCAAAAATACAGATGATACCCAGATTGATCTTTTAAATATATTTTTCATATTATTTTAAAATTTCGTTAATTAAAATTGAAAATCGAATTAATTATCCTGAGTATCCCACCAAACGCGGGTGTTGAGATCATCAGCACCGCCAAGGAGAGCAACTCCTGCAGCAAGATTAGTCGGGTTTCTTGCAGATTCATCCGAAGGATAGATCACCCTTACAGGAATTTTTCCGCCATTAACACCGTCTTCAGCAGGGGTAAGTACCGGATATCCGAGACGTCTCCACTCAAACCAAGACTGAAGACCCTGGTCGAACATAGCAACCCATTTCTGAGTTCCGATAAGTTCCATTGCTTTTGAAGCATCCCAGGCATAGTCATCATTTAAATAGAAGTCCAAAGCTAATCCACTTGCATCGGTAATAGGTTGTGGATCAACAGATGAAGTATCAGGAATCTCACCGAAAAGATCGGTAACATTTGCAAAGATGTCATCACCCCATTGATTGTAAGAATCATCAATCCCTTTGAAATAGAATTTTTCAGCATCCGCATCGCCACCAGGAATATAATTTTTATGAGCAGCTTCAGCAAGGATAAAATCAACTTCTGAAACACTCATAAGAACACCGGGAGCTGTAGCAGCAGTGAAGGTAGCACCTAATTTTGAAGTATTTGCAAGCCCATTGCCATTATAAGCAGCAGCTTTAGCGGAAGTAAGGCCATTAGGCATTCCTACATAGTCACCGTTTGCCAGTTCAGCAAAAACTGTAATTCTCCAGTCAACATAAGAAGCATTGCCCCACATCAGGTCAGTAACAGTTTTACTTTACCCTGTGGTCGTCACGGGTCTTACGGTTTTCATTGATAGGGTTGTTATTTGGAGCTGATCCGAGATAAACGAGCTGAGCATTATCTCCATTAGCTTCCATGATAGGATAAGTAGCTGGATCGGCAACCATTTTACTTAACTCGGTTGTAGCAAAAGTTGCATCTCTGTCTGACATGCGAAGAATAAGACGCATGCGGAGTGAGTTAGCAAATTTTTTCCAAAGATCAGTATCACCATCGTAAAGAATATCTCCTTCTACAGCTTCAGAACCAGTACCAAGAATCATGTTGGCAGTGTCAAGATTAGCGATAAGAGTACGATAGATGGATTCCTGACTGTCATAAGCGGGAGAAAGAATTCCACCATCGCTGAGGGATGATCTCCATGCTTCTGTGTAAGGAATAGGTCCGAAAAGGTCAGTAAGAACAGAGGTTACATAAGCTTCCAAAACTAAGGCAACACCTTTGTAATTATCAAGTCCGTTCTGAGTTGAAACTTTTTTCAAAAGTGCAATATCCATACCGTTTGCAGCATAAAAGCTACTCCAGGTATTATTGATAACAGAAATACGCGGGATATAACGATCCTCGTCTGTATACTGAACTTTGGCCATGTGCTGAACCCAGCAGTTACCCATTTCATGGCCAAGGAAGATTTCATAAACCCTGTCGGTCATACTTTCAATTGCGTTTGGAAGCAGCATTTTGGGCACCGCCTGCTCCAAACCTGGTTCATTTGGATTGGTGTTTATTTTGTCAAAGTCCTTGGTACAAGATGCAAGAACCAGGGAAATGGCAAAAACTACGACAAATCCTTTAAATAATATTGTTTTCATATTTTATTGCTTTTTCTAAGTTCCTTAAAAATTAACACTTACATTAAATCCTAAGCTTCTTGCTGAAGGTAATTGTCCAAATTCCAGACCCTGAACGTTGGTATTATCAAAAGAAGTTTCAGGATCAATATGAGGAACTTTAGCCCAAAGAAGAGCAAGATTTCTGCCTACGAAAGATACGCTAAGACTGTTGATTGGAAGGTTATTGAATTTATTAAATGTATAACCTAAAGTTACTTCGCGTAATTTAATATAACTGGCATCAAATACACTTGGGTATGCAACACTGTTTACAAAAGCTGCCTTATTATACTCTTCAGCAGTTACAACAACGTTGTTTGGTACGTAGCTACCATCAGAAGCCTGCATTGTACCTTCTCCAACGATACCATCTGATCTTCCAAGAAGAGTTTCTTCAAGAACTCCGGCATAGCGACCCCATGTAGTTGTCATGGAATAAAGTTCACCACCCTGTCTTGTGTCAATTAAAACTCCTAAAGAAAGATTCTTGTATCTCAGGTCATTTTTGAGACCGCCAATCCAGTCTGGCTGGTAATTACCCAGAATCTTAAGATCACCCTGTGAAGGAAGACCGTTAGTATTCAGGATGTTTCCTTGGGGATCACGTTTAAGGTCATATCCATAAAGTGAACCATAAGGTTCGCCGGGGATAGCCATAACCTGGAGACTCCAGTATGAACCAAGAACATAACGCTCAACACCTTCTGCAAGAGAAACAACCTGGTTGTTGTTCTTAGCATAGTTGATAGTGATATCCCATGAGAAGTCTTTCGTTTTAACAGGGGTTACATAAATCATAGCCTCAACACCCTTATTGGTGATTTCTCCTGCATTGATGGTTTTTGAAGTATAACCACTGGCAGCAGAGATCGGGATATTAATGATCTGATCTGTTGTAGAAGCATCATAATAAGTAGCATCCAAACCCAAACGGTTGTTGAAGAATTTCAATTCAAGACCAAATTCCAATGAGGTTTTGAATTCAGGCTTCAGACCTTCGTTAGGAAGGTTATTTGGAACAAACTGATTCAGGATTTTTGTACTTGCATTCCATCCGTCACCGAAGCTAAGAGTAGGAAGCAATGAATATGGATTAGTATCAGAACCAACCTTTGCCCATGAAGCTCTTACCTTACCAAAGTTAAGAACATTGGAATCCATATTCAGAAGATCGGTAAAGATGCCGCTTAAAGTTACAGAAGGATAGAAATAGCTGTTATTTCCATCAGGAAGTGCGCTTGACCAGTCATTTCTACCGGTAACATCAAGGAAGAGAGCGTTTTTCAAAGCAACCTGACCTGCAAAGTACAAGGAATTTGTTCTTTTAAGGCTTGAGTTGTTTGAAGCAACCTGAGGAACGGCTGAGTTAGCTACGTTATAAACACCAGGAATAGCCAATTCATTTGCAGCACCGCTGGCATAATGATAGCTGTAATCCTGACGGCTACCTCCTGCACTTAATGAGAGATAAAGATCCTGGTTCATCTGTTTTGCAGCAGTGAAGAGGAAGTCTGAGTTAATCTCCCTGTAAGTTCTGGATGATTCGAAATAAGATCCGGTTGGAGTATCGATATCAGTTGCAGCAACCTTTTCAGTATTGATGTTTGAATAGATATCACCACCTGTTCTTACAAATCCGCTTAACCAGTCAGTAAACTGATAGGTAGCTTTTGCATTACCCATAAATCTCTCTCTCTGCATACTGTTTAAGTTTTCATAAAGAGTGAAATAAGGGTTGTTATGATAGTTATAGTTCCAGTTTCTCTTGGAACCATCAGGATTTGTATATACTTTCAGATCAGGAATATCGGTTGAACGACCTGCCCAGATGAACTGCTGCATAACGTTCTGTGCGCTATAACCATAACCTGGTAAGTTGTCAGAAAATGAGTTTACATATGTTGCGCCTGCACTAACTGATAATTTATTAGTAACATTAAGGCTACCGTTCAAACTCAGATTCTTTTTATTAAGATCTGTATTAGGTACCATACCTTTTTGTTGGGTATCAGTATAAGACATACGGAAATTTGATTTATCACTTCCGCCCTGTACTGCAACGTTGGTAGATACAGTATGACCTGTTTCGAAGAAATCTTTAACATTGTTAGGATGAGCAACCCATGGTGTAGCCTGGCGAACACCTCCAACAATCGGTGAATTCCACTGAGGAATCAGGCGGCCGTCTAAAGCAGGACCCCAACTTTCGTCAGTTCCGTCATTAATACCACCTCCACTACCATCAACATATGAAAATGCACCACCGGAACCCTGTCCATAGCCGTTCTGATAATCAGGCAGCCTGAGTGGGGTCTCGAAAGAAGTGTTGTTACTAACTGTAACGCCAATTCCTTTTGTACCTTTTCCAGTTTTGGTTTCAATAATAATTACACCGTTTGATGCACGTGAACCATAAAGTGCAGCAGCGTTCGGTCCTTTCAGTACGGTCATTTTTTCAACATCGTTAGGGTTGATGTCGGCAGCACCGTTACCTCTGTTAACTGATTCGTTACCTGTTCCACCCATATTGGAGTTGTCGATAGGAATACCGTCAACTACAAAAAGAGGCTGGTTGTTACCACCAAGGGAGGAAGCACCTCTAAGAACAATTCTGGTAGATGCACCTACAGCACCGGAGCTACTGGTAATCTGTGCTCCTGCAACCCTACCTGATAATGAATTGATGATGTTTTGCTCACGGGCTTTTGAAAGGTCCTCACCGGAAACATCCTGAACGGAATAACCGAGTGATTTCTTTTCTCTTGATACACCAAGAGCTGTAACCACAACTTCAGCTATATCAAGGGCATCGGACTCCATCACCAGGTCAATTATAGTTCTGCCCTCGATAGCTACATCCTGTGGTGTCATACCAACAAAGCTGAAGCTAAGTGTGCTTGCGCTTTGAGGAACAGACAGTTCATAGTCACCGTTAAAATTAGTAACTGTCCCTATCGTAGTTCCTTTAACTACAACCGACACCCCGGGTAGTGGCGACCCGTCATCGGCACTGGTCACATTACCCGTGATCTGTACATTCTGTGCCTGTAAAGCCTGGAAACCTACAAACACAAAGAATGCCAGTAAAACTGTAAATCTTTTCATAGATAAAAATTTTAGGTTTATAAATAGTTAATAATAGAATTATTCTATGATGCCAAAACTATAAAAAAAAATCAAAACAACAAACAAATTGCAGACTAAGTGAGGGATAAGGAGGATTATCGTCTGTGAAGGGATTTTACAGCGGAAATTTAACTTCCTCCTAAGATTGAGCAAATACAGGCTCTTCCAAGAGATCCCCATGAAAAAGGAAACATTCAAAACTGTGTTAAATAATATAAATATGTTATTTTTATTCAATATAAATAAGCCTCCGCCTCCTGAAAGCTCTTTTTTTAGGTGATTTTAGAGCACTTTCAAATTGAAAGTTGATCTTCTTCATGTCAGATTTTAGACTAAATCAATAGGGCGAATTAAGTCATACATATTTATATATATAAATAAAGGAATAAACACTAAGAAATTTTCGGAATTCCCGGGATTAATCAATCAGTAAAGCAGGACTGCTGCTACTCTTCCGTGGCCGGATGTCTAATTTAATATTTAACATCAGAATGGAGCTGATAACCTATTAGTCTCTGATCTTACTTTCAACCTCCAGTAAAATTTCAGATTCAGACTTTTCAGCCGACTTCAGGATTTCACCTGCTTCGGTAAGAACCGGTTTAATCTTGTCTTTATCTGCAAGTGAAGAGGCATTAATGATAACATTAAGCCAGGCTCCCCTTATGCAGGCCCGAACAGCTAATGCACCAACTCCGGCATCTGAGACGGAATTAGGGTTACCTTTCTGAACCATTGCTTTTATTAAATCGAAAGCTTTGTAAGCTGTTTTCATCGTGCGGAAAGGAACCAATGTGGCTTCATAGGTTGCTTCCTGTATTGCTTTTTTCCTGTTAGCCTTGTCAATCTCTGAATTTGCTGACATGGAAAATGCCTCCATAATTTTATTAAAAGCCATAGTGTCTTCATCGATAAGTGATAACAGCTCCTTTTGAAGTGCTTTACCCATTTCAGCATATTCACTGAATTCCTCCCAACGTTCATCCCATCCTTTTTTATGCGAGGAGAGATTGGCAACCATGGAGGCAAGTGCAACACCCATGGCACCCATGGCTGCACTTACTGAACCTCCGCCCGGGGCTGGAGATTCAGACGCCGTTTCGTTGACAAAGCTGTATAAACTCAGGTCAGTCAGTTTTGGAGATGTAGAACGGATTCTGTATTCAATGATTTTTTCAGCCGGATTAAATGGATTAAGTTCATTCAGACCCAGAGATTTTACTGCAATTTTAATTAATTCCTCATCTGAAACACCAACAGAGCGCTGCTGTTTTTTCAGGAAATACCTCCCGGCCTCAAGCATCGATTCGAGTGGTATAAGTCCAACCAGCTCAGAACCGGTAACCCGAATCCCCCTTGCCTCTGCCTTTTTACAGGCCTCATCAAAGGCAATGTGAATCGGGGTAACTTTCAGCTTAGTCAGATTTATGGATATCTGGGCAATTCCATACTCTTCAATGAACCACCCGATTGCTTTAACTGCTTTCAAACTTCCGGGTGTGTAAACAGGGTTTCCGTTTTCATCCTTTACAACAGTCCCTGTAAGAGGATTACCCTCCCTCTTAATTCTTCCTTTCTCACGAATATCAAATGCAATGGCATTGGCACGACGAACAGAAGTTGTATTCAGATTTATATTGTAGGCTATCAGAAAATCCCTGGCACCAACGGCAATAGCGCCGGTTTTTG
>JACJXF010000029.1 GCA_020636775.1 Bacteroidales bacterium | reverse complement strand
TCGCGCAAACGAAAAGCCTCCTCAGGGGTTCTCGTCATGGCTTTTTCAGAATACACATGTACCCCATTGCTGACCGCTTCAATGGCAATTTCAGTATGCCAGTGATCCGGAGTGGCAATTACAATAGCATCAACTTCGCCTGAATGTATGAGTTCCTTGTAGGTTTTATATCTTTTTGCTGCAGGAGTAAATTTACCTTCGGATCCCTGCTTGTCTTTATTGGCAGCTGCGCTGAGGGCTCTTTCAGCATTGACATCAAATAAATCGCATACAGCGGTAATCTCTACATTTAAATCTTCCTGTTCCAGAAAATCTTCAAGCCGATGATCTGAAGGGTTGTTTAGAGAATTTTGCTTCCAGTTGTCGAGCTCAGCAGGCATGGCAAAACCAAGACCTCTGAGAAGCTGAGGCCCTCGTATCCCATAACCAATAATTCCAATGCGTATCCGGGGATCCTTTTTATCTGTCTGGAAAAGGACGGGAGATTCAGGACTCAGGTCCACTGCCTGTCGCAGGTTATTATTTAAAAGCCTGTCGTACTTTTTCTTTTTGTAAACTCCAAAAGCCAAAGCCCCGATAACTGGCAGTGTAGCCAGGCCTTTGAGCAAATCTCTTCTTCCAAATTTTGGATTCTTTTCTCCATTTTCTGTGAGTGGGATATTGGTATTGTCTTCCATTACTGAATCTTTTTCAATTATTTGATTTGTTTCTGAAAATAAAGCGGTCAAGGCCAATGTGTTTGCTGCCTGGAAATAAGTACAAAACCCAAAGGGCAAAAAACTCAATAAGGTTTTTATTTACCCACAAATAGCTTCCTTCACTTGGAATGGCGTATTCTGCTGATATAAGAGGAGGATGAGAAAGATAATATAATGCAAGTAATACCATTCCTGAAATAATTCCAATTCTGGTAAAAAGCCCTGAAATCAGTGCCAGTCCTATCAGAATCAGTCCCCAGATATTCATGAAATTTATCAAAGCAACCATATCCTGCGAAGCAGCCAGGGAGTGGAAAACACCTGCGAATATTCCCTTTGAATCGAGCAGAAATCCGATCGACGACCAGTTGGGATTTAAAACCTTGCTGATTCCTTCATATAAAAAATGCCATCCGATTAAAACCCGTAATATAACCAGGGCAGTGAGCTGGGCAGAACTATAGGATGAGTTTCCTGCCGGATTCAATAAATTATTGTTTTGCATCGATTGAGAATTTAACAATCAGGGATTCAAGGATAAAATGCCGGTATGAGCAAGCTGGTTGATTACCTGACCGAATATTAAAGCTTTCAAAGATAGAAATTATGATTTCCTGCACGCACCATATGAAGAAAAAATCAGACAGTTAAATGTGAAATTATGTTAATTTACCGGGAGATGATTTAAGCAGGGAGATATTTAATTAGTGCTGATTATGCACAATAAATCTATTATAAGTAATAGAGAATAGTAGACTCAGTTTTTGAAATAAACAAAATAATAGGCTTCAACATTATCCAGATAAGCCCCATCAAATCCGGCATCAATGATTTTTTTGCAGTAGGAGTTATCATTTCCATAGATTATGTCCTGCCACTCGGGTTTCCAGAATTTAACCCAGAATTCATCGTCGTAGCCCTCATATTTCCTCTTAATCCATAAGGGGTGATGCAAACCCCAGTTCTTACCCCAGTAATACCTGAATTTTTCGGCAGAGCCTATATTCATGTAGGCAATTACAAGCCGGCTGCCACCGTTTGCTTTTGTTTTGAGGGAATTTACATCTTCTGCACTCAGGGCCTGTTCATTGAAGAATAAATCAATTAATACCAGATCATAGTTGCTTGAGGATATAGCATTCAGCATATCCTGCTTTGAACTAAACTTGTCGGTACTTATTAAATACAGGTAATTCTGAGCATCAGCAAGGCGGGAAATATTGCCGGTATTTTCTCCGCTTAATATTTCCGGTAATTCAAGGTAATCATAGTTCTGGCTGCTGCGCGGAAAACAGATAAATCCCTCTTCAAGATTCAGAGAGAGGGCATCTGAAATATCTGCATTATTTTTTACATAATCGGCGACCAGAATTTTTTTACTGTCTTTCAGTTCCTGAAGCATCGAGAGTCTTTCGCCATCAGGCGCATATCCGCCATCATAAAAAAGTTCTTCAACCCCAATTCCATCAATCGCGTTCAAATAATCTTCTTTTGGACCCTCTGCGGGGTCTGTGTTATTGAAGGCTAATTCAATACCGTTTTGGGGAATTATTATGAAATCATTATTAAATCCCCTTGCGTATCTGGAAATATCAATAATAAAATCCTGCATTTTACCTGCTGCAATGTCGGATTTCTTCTCCTTGAAACAGGAGCTTACCAGAATTGCAAGCAG
>JACJXF010000028.1 GCA_020636775.1 Bacteroidales bacterium | reverse complement strand
CCCTTTCACACAGAAAAGCCCTTGTGGAATTTGGTGTATGTGCTCACCACAGGCATTCCTTCCGCCTTTTTGATGAGCAGCTAAGTCTTGAGTTTAAATAAAAATCCGCAGACCCCGGTGAGAGCATCTGCGGATTCATTATTATTTGTTCGGCTTAATTAAAAGGCAACCCCAATCGTGATTCCAAAGCGGAAACCAAATCCGTCAAAACTACCCAGATCAAAATCACTGGCCGTTCCGCTGTCTACTTTAAGTGTACCCACAGAATAAGCTGGTCCGAGGTATGCTTCAATAGTGATTATTTCTTTAAGCAGGGTTTGTGCACCAACAACCAGGGCTCCGCCAAAGGTGGAATAGGTTGCTTTACCTGCTGCTATATCATCCGTAAGTGAAAAACTTGAATAACGCAATCCCGGAGCAACATATATACCCTTGGGAGCAGGTGATTCTGATAAATAAAAACGTGCTTCAGGTGTAAATGAATATCCCTTGAAGTTAGTAGACCCTACAGAAACTCCAGTATAGAAAAATCCCAGCTGGGCCCCTAAATTGTCGTTGAAGAGGTGCTCATACGATAGCCAGTAAGTTTTCAAAATAGGGCTGAATAAATTTGTTTTAACAACATTGGACTTTGTCTGGGCTGACAAACTAAGTGTCATAATTGCCAGAAGAAATGTAAGAAAGGTAACTTTCATTTTTTTCATAGTGATCAGTTTTAGGGTGTGTGAAAAAAAGTAATGTAACCAAATATAGGATTATTTATAACCTCTTTGGGGGAATTAGTTGAGTTTATATCAACATTTATTGACAATTCATCAAGTTAGCTAAGTAAATACGCAGAATTTTTACTGAAAAAGCAATTCTCAGAAAAGAGGGTTCAGGAAATGAAAATCCCTGTAATCTGGGAGGGTTTCCTCTTTGCAAAACTAGAAAGCGAAGCCGATATTTATCCCACCCATGGCAGCAACCCCATCCCCCGTAAGCATTGGACCAAGGGAAGCTTCAATGGATATTTTATCCTTGAAAAGCTGCTGTGCGCCAACCATCAGACCGGCACCTGAAGTCTCAAATGCAACTATAGCATATGGCGCAATGAAAATACCTGTGGGAGCATGTTTGTTCTCCGAAAGGTAAAAGCGGAACTCTGGCATAAGGCCGAATCCTGACTTACCGCCGATAAAGCTGTTTAATTGCAGACTTTTATCGTTTTTCAGAATTCTTTCATATGAAATCTCAAGGACTTCAGCCAATGGAAACACCAGACTGGTTTTTACCAGGTTCTTTTTTTCCTGTGCATAGATTTGCTGTGAAAAAACAGTGACCAGGGACAGGATCAGGATAAGTATGCTTTTTCTCATGGCCTAATAATTATTAGGTAAAGATATAACATATCCTTACTGATAATCAAGCCTGTTTCTTTATAGTTTTTATTTGCAATTCGTCCAGTTGTTCCTGTGAAATAGGTCCGGGAGTATCCAGCATAACATCCTTACCGGCGTTGTTTTTAGGGAATGCAATAACATCGCGGATGGAATCCAATCCTGCAAACATGGCGGCCAGACGGTCAAATCCAAAGGCAATACCTCCGTGGGGAGGAGCACCATAGCGGAAAGCGTCCATAATAAAGCTGAATTTCCTTTTCACCTCTTCTTCTCCCATTCCCAGGTTTTTAAACATGAGCTTCTGGACATCGGAATTGTGTATTCTTATGGACCCTCCGCCAACTTCAACGCCATTTATAACCATATCATAGGCTTTCGCTCTGACTTTTCCGGGGTCGGTGGTAAAATATTCCATATCCTCATCCATGGGTGAAGTGAATGGATGGTGCATGGCATAGAATCGTTTGCTTTCTTCATCCCATTCAAGCAACGGGAAATCAATAACCCATAAGGGCCGGAAGATATTTTTATCTCTCAGTCCAAGCCTGTTTCCCATTTCAAGCCGGAGTTCATTAAGGGCGTTGAGAGTTTGCTTTTTAGGGCCTGCCATAACAAAAATCATATCACCTGCTTTTGCCTGTAAAAGTTCAGCCCATTTTTTTAAATCTTCTTCGCTGTAAAACTTATCTACTGAGGATTTAATGCTGCCGTCTGCGTTAACTTTTGCATAGATCAGTCCTTTGGCACCAATCTGTGGTTTCTGCACGAAAGCAGTGAGTTCGTCAGTTTGTTTACGGGTATATTCAGCACATCCGCTGGCGCAGATTCCTCCAATATAGTCTGCTGAATCGAAGACCACAAAGCTTTTCCCTTTCACAAGCTCTGTCATATCTGAAATTTCCATTCCAAAGCGAATATCGGGTTTGTCGCATCCATAGCGCTCCATGGCTTCATTGAATGTCATTCTCGGAATATTTTGCTCAAAGTCAACTCCCTTTACCGATTTAAATAGATGCGAAATCAGACCGGCAAAGGTGTCGAGAATATCATCGCGGTCAACAAAGGCCATTTCACAGTCGATCTGTGTAAACTCAGGCTGACGGTCAGCCCTCAGGTCCTCGTCTCTGAAACACTTTACAATCTGGAAATACCGGTCCATGCCCGCTACCATAAGCAGCTGCTTAAGTGTCTGGGGAGACTGTGGAAGGGCATAGAATTCACCCGGGTTCATCCTTGAAGGAACAACAAAGTCGCGGGCACCTTCGGGTGTTGAGTTCACAAGCACTGGGGTTTCAATTTCAAGAAAGTTCAGGGAACTCAGGTAGTTCCTGGTTTCCATTGCCATCCTATGTCTGAGTTCCAGGTTTTTTCTTACTACCTCCCGTCTGAGATCAAGATAGCGGTATTTCATTCTGAGGTCATCACCTCCATCCGATTTCTCTTCTAGTGTAAACGGAGGAGTAACGGAACTGCTCAGTATGGTAAGTTCATCTACGATGATTTCAATTTCACCTGTTGAGATTTTTAGATTTTTGTTACTTCTTTCAGTAACAATGCCGGTTACCTGAATAACAAATTCGCGTCCCAGACTTCTGGCCTGCTTGCAGAGCTCTGCATTGGTATCCATATTGAAAACCAGCTGGGTTAAGCCATAACGATCGCGAAGATCAATAAAGGTCATTCCACCCAGGTCCCTCGACCGGTGCACCCATCCGCTTAGGGTTACCTTTGTTCCTTTTTTTGCAAGATTAAGTTCTCCGCAGGTATGTGTTCTGTACATGTAAAGTTGATTTTATGTAAAAGTGTTTTTATGTTTCTTTCGTTGGAAATTTCTATTCAAAGCAAGGCTATTCAAATAATACTTAAATTTGAACTGCGAAATTACAAGAAAATTTTGAATAGCTGTTGCAGAAATCACTGGCAAATATTTTCATGAATTATCCTTTATACTCCGACGAATTTTTTATGAACGAAGCGCTTCGTGAAGCAGAGAAAGCCTTTGATGAGGATGAAGTGCCGGTTGGGGCTGTAATTGTGTCGAATAACACTATTATTGCCCGTGCCCATAATCTTACTGAAACACTATCCGATGCTACAGCGCATGCCGAAATCCTGGCGATCACCTCCGCCGAAAACTATCTTGGAAGCAAATATCTGGGCGATTGTACCTTGTATGTAAGTCTGGAACCCTGCCTTATGTGCGCTGCAGCCACCAAATGGGTGCAGTTGGGAAAAATTGTTTATGGCGCTTCCGATCCAAAAGCGGGATATAAACTGATTGGTAAAGCCGTTTTGCATCCGGCAACAAAAGTTCAGCATGGCATACTGGAACATGAGTGTGGCGGGATACTTACCAAATTCTTTCAATCAAAGAGAAAGAATAAGTAACTGGATTTTATTCTGAGATTTTCAATATTGAAAGTGTGTATGACTTTCAGAAATCAGGTATTAACTTCTTTAATTTCAAATCCGGTTTTTTCCAGATCCTTCCAGTAAGATGGATAGGATTTACTCACTACCATGGGATCTGAGATCTGAATTTCCCCGCTTAAAAGTGCAATAGGTGCAAATCCGAGAGCCATACGATGGTCGTCGTAGGTTTCTATCCTGACATCCGGATTTGGTTTGAACTTTGATTTCCCATCCCAGGCAATCCATTCCCCCGATTCAATAAAGTCAAGTTTAACTCCGAATTTTTGCATTTCATTCTTTAAAGCCAGTACCCTGTCGGTTTCCTTGATGCGCAAGGTTTGTGTCCCGCTAAAGCGAAAGGGAATATTCATTATGGCACAGGCCGGTATGAAGGTTTGAACCAGATCGGGATTAAGGCTGAAGTCGAATTCAAGCCTATCAATCCTGGCTTTTGTTTTGATCAGCTTAACCCCTTCTTCCTCAAAAATTGTTTTTACTCCGAGCTTATCAAATAGGTTTACCAGGGCTACATCACCCTGCAGGCTTTCGGAAGTGAGTCCGGGCAGGAAAATCTCAGAACTCCTGGAAAGCGCAGCCATCTCGTACCAGTAGGACGCCGCACTCCAGTCAGGTTCTATGTGAATAACACCGGCCTGGTAGTTTCCCTCTTCAATTTTGATATTATTTTTGTTCCAGCTGTACCGTATTCCGGCTCTTTTCATAAGCTGCAGACTCAGGTTTATATAGCTGGCCGAAACCACATGCCCTTTTAACATCAGATCCAGTCCGCCGGGCAGGTATGGGGCTATGAGTAATAGTGCAGATATATACTGACTGCTGATTCCCCCGTTTATAATTCGTTTTCCTCCCTTTAATTTTCCTCCTGATATTTTCAGGGGAGGGAAACCTTCCTTTTCAAGGTATTCAATATTGGCCCCCAGCTCTCTCAATAAATCCACCAGTACACCAATAGGTCTGTTTTTCATTCTTTCGGAACCACTTAGAATAACCTCGCCGGGGATCAGCGAAAAGTAGGCCGTCAGGAATCTCATGGCAGTGCCTGCATGACCTGCATTATATTCATTTGAAGAGGAAGATAGAATCTTTTGCATTACCGCAGTATCATC
>JACJXF010000027.1 GCA_020636775.1 Bacteroidales bacterium | reverse complement strand
TCAATTTCAAATGCTACAATTGCCTTCATTAATTTTTTTGTGTAATCCGCAGGAAGATTGTCAAAGATGGTGGGAGACTTCTGGTTCCGGTTTTCAAAATGCAGGGATATCATTCGAAGCACATCAACCAGGGCATTGTCATCCAGAAAACGGATACTTCCTTTAATATGAACGCTCATGAAATTCCAGGTGGAGGGAGTGTGCGGATTACTGTACCATGTTCCGCTTACATAGCTGTTTGGACCGGTAAAAACTACCAGCACATTCTCATTATGCAGGAAGGCTTTATGATGGTCGGTGTTTTTCATTATATGCCCTCTGAGGATTTTCCTGCCATCCTTTTCTTCCATGATAAGCGGCAACTGTGTTGCCACAGGCCTGTTTTCCGAATCGCTTCCGGCTAAAAAAGCAAAGGGATATTGTGCGATAAATTCCTTAATTACCTGCTCATCTTTTTCCTTGTGATAGGGAAGGTCATACATATATTGACTGTGTTTTTTTTGAAGTTGTTTGTCGATATTCTCTATTTACCTGATCCTATTGCCATTTTATAGGCCAGTGCCGCATCAGTCCGCGGTGTCATTGTATCGGATAAAATACTGTAAGTTCCCTTTTGTGACAGTTCGTCGGCAACTTTTTTCATGAGTGCCAGGCTGGCTTTCATAAGACTGGAGCCCAGACTTAAACGCGCCACGCCCATATCCTGAAGTTCATTCACCGATGGGGGTAATCCGTCCCCTATGGCAGGGTTTGACAGAATATTGAGCGGAGCATTAATTTCCTTAACCAGTGTTCGGATAATTGCTTTGTCCCACACCGGTTGTACAAATATACAGTCGGCACCAGCTTCGCGGTATTTATTGCCGCGCTTAATCGACTCAGCCAGTTTTTCCTTTTCTGATGCCCGGGAGGTGTAAAAGGAATCGGTCCGGGCATTAATTACCAAATGAAAACCCAGCGAATTGGAAAAAGCACGGATAGCTGATATCCGCTCACAAAATTCCCTCTCGTCGATGAGTGACGGACTCATTTCGATGCTGTCTTCAATGTTGATGCCCACAATGCCGGTTTTTATGAGTTTCCCGACCGAAGTAAGGATTTCATCCACAGTTTTTCCGTATCCGGTTTCAAAATCAACTGTAACCGGAACCTGCACGGCATTAACAATTCCACTTACAATCTGAAGCACTTCCTCCAGTGTGGTTGCTTCGCAGTCGGGACGACCCAGAGAGGCGGCTATACCCATGCTTGTGGTTGCAACGGCTTTATAGCCACAGGCTTCCACGAGCTTTGAACTTCCGATATCCCAGGAGTTCAGGAGAACTAAAATTTCCTTCCCATCATGAAATTTCAGGAACATGTCTGCTTTTTCTTTTTGAATAGTTGAAACCATAATCTTGTTTTTTAGTGGTTAAAATTACGGGATCATTATCTGGATCCGGGTTGGTCAGACTTTTTCATTGGCCACATAAAGATTTGCTTCTGCAACAAAAATTCAAACCAGGATGATCTCTCCAACAGCAAATGCTTTGATCAATTATGATTTGTCAGCTCTGCTATTTCTTTAAATATTTTATAAACGGAAGGAATTACAGTTTTGCATTTCAAAGCAGATTCCTTTCATCTTTTTATCTCTTTGTCGATACTGCTTAATATTTCATCCACAAGTTCCAGCGCTTCCCTGTGTCCGGATTTCAGCATATTTATATAGATAACATGGGCCTCAATATAATTTTCAAACTTCTGATCCTTCAACAGCTCAGTGTTATTTGTTTGAAATCCCGATTCAGGTAAACCCAGATCAGCATAAGTATAACGATCGGCCTTAAGCCAGTTCCCCTTCTCATGAATATATTCTTCAGTTTTATTATCGAGCAGAATGGAATTACCCTCCCTTTCCTTAATGTTCCCAATGGATGGATTCCAGGAAGACAATAGCATCCTCAGATTTTCATTTTTTATTAATCCAAGATTCCCGGAATCGATCAGATCATCCAGAAATCCATTTTTAGGGTAATATTTTGGAGTTGTGACAAGGGGACCCAGGAGGCTGTCCATATTGAGCGGCGTATTGCTCTGATACTTATTTCCTGTGTGATTAAGAACCCGGATTGAGATATTAATAATACTGTCCGATTCACTTATTAAATACAGGAGCTTGTCTTTATTGAAGTTAAAATCCTGCTTCAGGTTGACAAGCGCCTGCTGTTCAGCCTGATTTTCCAGACGGCTCTGGTTGCGGTTATTCACCTGTAAGGCAATTAATATCCCAATAACCACCAGAACAATTTCGCCAATGGCATATCTCAGATATTTGAGAATCTGGTTATCGGCTGCGAGTTTTTTGCGTGTTCTTCTAAAGACCGGGAACATGGTTTACTGTATTTTGATAAAACACCCGGGTATATAACCATCCCAGGCGAGATAAGTTTAAATTTTCAGCATAATTTAAAAATCCCTGACTCAGAAATATCAAAAGCCGTCCGGTTTTTTAAGGCAAAGAGTGGTGTTTTTAGTAAAAAGGCGACGCCGGCTATGAGCTGATTATTCCCTCAATCCAAACTGTTCATCATCTCATAAACCGAAGGGAATAATGAGACCATAAGAAGCTGAATACCTGTCAGCAAATCCAATAGTCCGTGTCCTGCCATAAGTGGAAGCAAACTCCTTTTTGTCTTGTACCATATTCCTATCAAAATCAGCAGGGGTATGAACATCAATAATCCCGACAGCATGTGTTTATAATCAAAAAGCAATGGCAACGCCTTATAGTACTTAAAGTGAGCTGGAGTATTTAGAGTTGGGATTGGGGAGGTTAAACAATTAGTTAAGTTTTGGGTTTTACTATTTCAGGGAGGGAGTTTGGAATGGTCTCCCTTGCAGATATTCATGAAATCAGCACATTATGAAAAAAATAAACACAGGAAACTTAGGGTCTTCATCTGTTTGGCTGCTCGTGATGGTATTCGCATTCAGCATTTTTACAAGACCGGTAATGGCCCAGTTGAACGGATGGTCACTGTCAGCCGGAGCATCACTGGGATTTGCTCCAAACCCCAGTTATGGAAGCGACAAGGCATCCACCATGCTTCTTGGCCTTCAGGGGGATCTTCAGCACGATAAGCTCATAGGACAGTTTGAAGTGAGTATATCCTTACCCAAATCGGTGAGCAACAGCAATTTTATTAGTGGCTACGGGATTTATGGTTCACTGGGCTACAATGTACATGTAACAGACAATTTCCGCATACCGCTGATGTTATCCGCCGGTGCGGGGATTATCTCCTACAATAATGGAATTAATGGCAGTGCCGGTGACACCTTCCACGATGCCAATCCGCAGCTGGGATTTATCCTGGCACCATACTACCGGCTGAACCGCCTTGTTTCCATTCAGCCAGCCTACCGCTGGATGAAAGGCTTCCCGGTCAATTCCACAAGTCAGGAGATCAGTCAGGGTTCAATATCTCTGGGGATACGGTTGACGTTGTTTTAGGCGGGGGCGGATGAGGCGTGATGAACGACGTAACGTACGTAACGTACGTAACGACCGTAACGACAGTAACGGCCGTCACACTAAATCACAATCCACCATCCATTCAATACCGTATTTGTCCCTGAACATGGCAAAATAAGAACCCCAGGGACTATCTCCAATCGGTACTTCAACCGTTCCTCCGGCTGAGAGTCCGGTAAATAACTTATCGGCTTCCTGGCGACTTTCTGCGCGGATGTAGATTTTAGATCTGTTTTCATTTTCGTTTACCCTGCCCATACTTTCCGGCACATCATTGGCCATAAGTACATTACTGCCCACAGGCAGGGCGATGTGCATTATTTTATCTGCTTCGTGTCCGGCTATTGGAACTCCGGGGCTTTGCATATCCTTGAAACGCACAATCATGGCGAATTCGCCGCCAAATACTGATTTGTAAAAATTGAATGCCTCTTCGGCATTGCCGTTAAAGTTGATGTGAGGATTTATTTGTGCCATAATGTCTGTTTTTTAGTTTGGTTATTTAATTTTAAAAGTCTTCCAGGCCTCCCGTACTAAAAAGGCGGATTTAATTGGAATTTTTCTGATAATGCAATATCCGCTTAAAATACGAAACAGCAGACCCTATTTATAAATTTCAACCGACTTCAGCAGCAAATCAGAAGCACGTTTTGAAATTCTGGAACCCAGCCAGAATGAACCTATTCCAATGCCAATGGGAATATATACCGAGAAACCAAAGGATTTGCTTTGAAATGAATTCTCATTATGGGTACTAACTCCGTTAATAAATGCATAAATGATGGCTGCCGCTCCCAGTGCGTAATACTTTTTGCTTTTATTGCTGTAGGCTCTCGATTCATTCAAAAGGCTTATGCATTCGGCATTATCCGATAAGTCGTCAACAAGATTATTATATTTCAACGATTTCAGATCACCATATCCCTTGTTATAGTATTTGAATTCCCGGGCATCAACATTTTTCGTCATATCTGCCCATAACTGGTCGTTTGAGATATAGACGTTATTAAAATTTCCGCTTTCGCTTACCTCAAGTCTTGTGTACAAATTAAGATTTCCGGCATAGGTTCGCAATGCAAATAAGCTCCTTTCGGTGTTTTCCAGCTTACGGGTATTAGCCCAGAAATTGTTATAATATTTGAGAAACTTAATTTGCGAAGTATTCACTTTGAGCGAATCCAGGATGATGAATGTATATCCTTTTTCATCGGTCAGATCCATATAGTTTCCTGTAAAAATATTACCGGAATAGGTATAGATGAAATTTCCTTCAGGACTTTCAGCCGGATTTAATGATGTGCCGTTTTGCCCTTCCCTGCTGTTTTCTGCAGCAGTCTGCACCTGAGCAGTCAGCAGAAGAAATTGCAGAAGTATGCCGAGGGTTATAAGGCTTCGTTTCATTTTTATACCGATGACGAAATATTTGCTCTTTTGAGTTTACTAATTTATGTAAAAACCGGCAAATGAAATACTCCCGAAATCCTTTTGGATGAATTATTTCCGGAATTGAAAATTATTCAGAAATAGTTCCTGAACTATAAATTCCCATAACGATATTCGAGCCATCTTGAGAAAAACACATCATACACAAGCCATCTGCCCTGATCATTTGTAATCATTTCCTTTTCATTAAGGGCTTTAAGAGAAGTTGAAACCGAACTGGCAGTTGTAAGATTGTGGGTACTGATAAATTTCGAAGAGGTAGGCTGGCTTACCTCCCCTTCAATAGCAATTGCCTGAAGGAGCTGGAATTGATGCGATGGTAAAAGGTTTCGGTAATTGGTAAACAAAGGCTCGGATGAAGAAATAATCTGAAAAAACACTTCCTTAAGCAGGCTCATATCTATGACCTTCTCTTTTTTCTCAAATAACAGGTTACACACATACTGAACATAGAAGGTATGAAGGCGCGTCCATCTGAAAATCTCAGAAATGCATTGGGATTCTATTTTTTTCCCCCCGGCCAGAAATAAAGCGCTTATAAAATTCCGGTATTCCGTTTCCTCTATTTTATCAATATACATCAGTTCCGAACTCTGGTAAAAAGGTCTGTTTGCAGCTTTAAACATTGGCTCAAGCATGTGCCTGCTGCTGCCGGAAAAAACAAACGGAATCTGAGGATAAGTCTGTATCACCGTTCTAAGCATGTGTTCTATGTTTTTTTCCGGATAATTGCTTATTTGCTGAAACTCGTCGAGCATAATAACATAATCCTGCTTTAGCTCTGAAAGAATATGCAAGAGATTGTCAAATCCATACTGAATATCATTTGCCGATTCAAGCTTTAATTCCAGAGATGGCTGTCCTGTGAGAGCATCGTAGCTGATTTTCGGGCGCAGGTTTGAGAGAAGGCCAAGTGCCTTTTCGATAAAATTCTTTTCATTGTTTTTCAATCGCAATAAAGCAGAGGATAAGCCATTTAACAAATCTTTTGAATTCATGCCTGGCAGCAGGTCAAGATAAAGAACCTGAACCGGTTTTTTCTGCTTTTCGAGCAAATATTTTGTATGCTTAAGCAATCCGGTTTTTCCCATTCTCCGCAATGAAATCAAAGTAACATTCCTCTTTGAAATGATTGCTTTCAAAAGCCTGTCGGTTTCTTCCCGACGATCACAGAAATATTCCGGACCCAGATAACCGACTGTAATGAAAGGGTTTGCAGGTTTATTTTTCATATTACGCAATTTACGTTACGCAATTTACGTAATGTGTTTAAAATAATCAAATCTGCTTTGGAAAAATGATGATCCTGCTCAAACCAGCAAGCAGGAATATTATTGAAAATCCAGTTTCCGCCGGCCGGAGGCAGCTGCCGTAAATTGATAATGCCAGGCCGGTGGTGACACTGCAGTGATAATTAACTATTAGCTGATTTAAGCGGTAAAATGAGGGTATAGCGGAGCAGGGCCGGGATTGTATAACGGGCAATAAGAATAACAGCCCCAAAAGAAAAGATTGACCAAAATTTTCCAAAATTGCCAGAGCATGTGCAGACTTACGATTCTCGAAACGCTAATCCCACAATAGACCGATTGGCGTATGTTTTAGTATTTAAAAATTCAATTATTACATGATGAAAACGGTTTCAGAGCTTCCTTTATAAGATGCAGAGCGTGACCGACGCTGCGCTCTGGTTTGCATTCTGCATTCTGCATTTTGCATTTTGCATTCACGCGGAGCGTGATGTCGCTGCGCTGGTTGTTTTATTTTTTTATAAGTTTATATCTGAGATGAGTTGTCAGCTCCGATGGTATTAGCTCTTCGATTTGCATTTCGTATTTGTCTTTGTCAATCCCCTCAAAGAGCCGGATCCCGCTGCCCAGAAAAACAGGTGCAATATGAATAAAAAATTCATCCACAAGTCCTGCGTTTAGAAATTGCTGAATAGTATTGGCTCCTCCCTGTATTCTGATGTCTTTTCCTTTTGCCGAATGTCTTGCCTTTTCCAGGGCACTTTCTATCCCGTCATTTATAAAGTGGAAAGTTGTGCTTCCTTCCTGAACCCATGCTTCTCTTCGTTCGTGTGTCAAGACATAAACGTCAGCTTTATAAAGGTCATTAGGCCAGCTGGCTTCGCCTTCTTCAAACATTCGTTTTCCCATAATATATGCACCCGTCCTTGCAATTGTCTCTCTGATGTATTTTCCATCCCTTCCATCTTCTTCTCCACCCTCAAGGCCCAGATGTTCCCAAAATGCTTTTTGATGAAACATCCAGGAATGAATTTTTCCGGATACTCCACCCATGGGATTCTTTGGACTCCGGTTGTCGCCTGCGAAAAATCCATCCAGAGAAATTCCGCTGTCAAAAATTATTTTGCTCATAGTTTATTTTGACTTTTAGTTGCCGCTGGTATACATTTTTTTCATCGTTATTTTAGCTCAAATACTCCTCAATAATAATTTTTTTCTGTTTCATCATTATTTCCCAGGCATTGGCTTTGCTCATTAACTCAGCCATGTTTTTGGGAATAATCTGCCAGCGCAGTCCGTATTTGTCCATACACCAGCCGCATTGCGATTCATCTCCCTCCCGGGTAAAATAGTCCCAGAACCGGTCAATCTCTTTCTGGTCATCGCAGTTAATCATAAACGACACCGCATCATTCAGCGGGTGATGTTCACTTTCGGTGCTCATGAATGAATACTTACCTCCAAATATTTCAAGTTCGCACATTTCCGCATTGCCACTGGGTGTTTGCCCAAGCCGAATAATTTGTCCTGACTGAAAATTATTACCAAAGGCCTTTTTATAATACGCGATCACATTTGCAAGCTTTCCGCCGTCGGCCGACAGCCAGAGGCAGGGCACAATTTTGTTGTTGTTCATATTGTTTTAGTTTTTTGACCTGTTACCTACTTTCTGTGTTCTTCCTTATGGTTCCGGAATAGGTTCAACCAGCAGTTTATTTCCCTTTTTGTCAAGATAGCTGACATATTGAGGAAAGTCTGCCCCGCTCCTAACCTTCCCGAATGCTTCATGAATCTGTTTTATTGTAAACATGGTTTTTTGATTAATTTATGGTTCGTTCAATCTGGCTTGC
>JACJXF010000026.1 GCA_020636775.1 Bacteroidales bacterium | reverse complement strand
ACTTTTATCAATATATTTTTCTTTTTCCCAATTTTAAATGTTATCATCAGATGGCGGAATCGAATGACCACAGGGCAAGAGCTCGCAAGCCCTATGAAATCGGGTGAGTAATTGGTAGACGTATGCCGGGAACAATATCAGTTTGGAGTTTGAGTATAGAGTAAGAGGGTTCTGGGATTATGTCCGCTCTTTTACCTCTTGATCTGGTCTCACACTCAAACCTTGTCTTTTTGGAATGTGAGTTTTTAGCACGAGGATTTCATACAAATTGAGTTCTTCACATAAGCAATCACCACTCTTCGAGGAAAGGTCAAAGTAACTTGATCATTTCATTCATTTTTTGAGTTCAAAATTTCTATTTTAAAGTACTATAGATTCAAGAAAGACAGAACCAACAATCTCTCTTTTGACCGCCAAATTTACGCTTGAGCACATTTCCTGAATGTCCGAAATAGTATCCATGCAAGTTTGGATTAGGTAAGTAAAAAAATAATAAAACAGATAGAATAGTTCCCTAATCGGGAAATGTGGAAGAAAATTTAGGATAAGAATCAAAATAAAAAGCAGAAAAGCCAGAAATTAAAAATTTCTATAAATGCAATATATTCAATAAATCCAAACTTAAGTGTTTTCCAAGCAGGTGCAACTAAGGAGCAGTGTAAATCAAACCAGGGTAACCTTAATTCCCATTTCCATTATTAATTGAACATCCTTCTGGGGAGCATCCAAATCGGTAATAATATGGTGAACCTGGTTAATATTACAAATCTTTCCAAAGCCTCGTTTTCTGAATTTAGTTGAATCAGTTAAAACAATAACTTCCTGAGCAGAATTTATCATGTACTGATTGAGGTGCGCTTCGGCAATATTACTGGTTGTGACTCCAAAATCAAGGTCAATTCCGTCTGCGCCGATGAAAAGTTTATTGCAGTTTAATTCAGTCAGTAAAGTTTCGGCATATGGTCCGATAACAGATGCCGAACTTTTCCGCATTGCGCCTCCCAATTGTATCACTTCTATATTCGGTAGATAGCTTAAAATAAGAGAAACTTTTACGGAAGATGTGATGACGGTAAGCGGACTGGCAAAGTCTATTTTTTCCGCAAAACTAAGTAATGTAGTCCCCGAAGCTATAATTATCTTGTCGTTTTTCCTCAACAAACTTTTTGCAGCCAAAGCAATGCGAAGTTTTTCATCTACCTGAACTTTTTCCTTCTCATCAATGTGTCTGTCAGTAATCAAAGAACTTAAAAGACTGGCACTCCCTGAATTGCGTAGTAATAATTTTCGGTTTTCAAGTTCTTTTAAGTCCTTACGAATCGTTACTTCCGAAACACCAAGTAAATTACTAAGGTCTTTAACGGCTATATAACCTTCCTTGTGTAATTCATTTAAAATGGCTTTATGACGTTTTGCAATGTTTCTCATAAATTAGAATTAAATGGACCAAGTCTGCTAGTCAATACAAATATAAACTAAAAAAGCTAAAGAAAGAAAATGAGTGAAAAAGCTTAAAAAACAATCAAATAAAAGATGTATGTTTCATTTCGTGTATATTTTATTTCATTTTATTTCTTTTAAGTTTCATTTTTATATTAATATTGTTGTATATTTGGTTATCATAAAAACCATATTCTACACTTTTATATAATAAAATTATTAATGGATAGAGAAAATTATATAAAGCAATTGAAGGAGTCTGGCGATACTTTTGATTTTATTATCATCGGAGGTGGTGCAACAGGATTGGGTATTGCTGTTGATGCTGCCAGCCGCGGATATAGAACAGTATTACTGGAACAATCTGATTTTGCTAAAGCCACATCAAGCAGAAGTACAAAACTAGTTCACGGAGGCGTTCGTTACCTTCAAAAGGGAGACGTTACATTAGTTAGAGAAGCACTAAGGGAAAGAGGATACTTGAGCAGGAATGCTCCACATTTAGTAAAAAACCAACGTTTTATCATTGGGAACTACCTTTGGTGGGAAAAACCATTTTATACCATTGGCCTGACAGTATATGATTTACTATCCGGAAGAATGAGGCTTGGACGTTCGCTACCCATGAGTAAAAAACAGGTAATTAAGCATGTTCCACAGATTGTACAAAAGAATCTTAAAGGAGGTGTTTCTTATCAGGATGGACAATTTGATGATTCGCGTTTGGCTATCAATCTGATGCAGACTGCTGTTGAAAATGGAGCCATAGCTCTCAATTATGCTGAAGTTACGGGATTATTGAAAGATCAGGATGGAAAGGTTTCCGGAGTTACCGTTAACGATGTCCTCAACGGAGTTTCAATAAATATAAAAGGACATAATATTATTAATGCTACCGGTATTTTTGTCGACGATATCATCAAAATGGACAATCCAAATGAGCAGCCAATGGTAAGACCTAGTCAGGGAGTACATTTGGTTGTGGACAGTTCATTTCTGGGTGGTGAAGATGCCATAATGATTCCTAAAACCAGTGATGGAAGAGTAATGTTTGGTGTTCCATGGCACAATCGAATAATACTTGGGACTACGGATATACCTGTAAAAGACTTTGTTTTAGAACCCAAAGCATTGGACGAAGAAGTTGATTTTATTTTAGAAACTGCCGGTCGGTATTTAACGAAACAACCTCAAAGGAAAGATGTACTTTGTGTCTTTGCCGGATTAAGACCACTGGCAGCTCCAGCTAAACATGCAGATGAGACTAAAACAAAAGAGATTTCACGCAGCCATAAATTATTGGCTTCCAAATCGGGTCTGATAACTATTACCGGAGGGAAATGGACTACCTACAGAGTTATGGCAGAGGAAACAGTGAACCTTGCCATTAAAACGAATAAAATAGCATTTAAGGCTTGTCAAACTAAAAAATTAAAAATTCACGGTTATAAGAAAACTACCGACAGAAGCCATTGGATGCATATTTACGGCAGCGATCAGGATGAGATTCTTCAATTGCAAAAAGAAAATCCCGAATATGAAAAAAGACTGCATAAAGATTTCGAATTTACGATAGGTGAAGTTGTGTGGGCTGTTAGAAAAGAAATGGCCAGAACCATTGATGATGTGCTTGCCCGCCGTATCAGAATTTTATTTCTGGATGCAAAAGCTTCAGTTACTATGGCAAAACAAGTTGCCTCTATCATGGCCAAAGAATTGAAAAAAGATCAAAATTGGGAAGAAGAACAAGTTCGTGAATATACTGAAATGTCAAAAGCATATATAATAATCTGACACTTATGTTTAAGTTTCTTGAACCACCTAAAGACAAAGCACTTCTCCCAAAAGAGAAGATTGATTCGGAATACAAAAGGATGAGAACTAAGGTTTTCTTAGGTGCATTTTTAGGTTATGCAGCGTACTACCTGGTTAGAAAAAATCTTGCCCTGGCTATTCCGGGAATGATCCAGCCTATAGAAAATGGAGGTTTAGGATATACCAAATTACAATTAGGAATAGCACTATCTGCAATTTCAATTGCTTATGCCTTCAGTAAATTTTTAATGGGCGCCTTATCCGACAGGTCGGATGCCCGTAAATTCCTGGTAATCGGGCTGGTTCTATCATCTATCATGATGATGTCTGTGGGCTTATTCCCATTCGCAACCAGTTCAGTTACCATCATCTTTGTATTTATGTTAATTATTGGATGGTTGGCCGGAATGGGCTGGCCTCCCTGCGGAAGGGTGATGGTTCACTGGTTCTCACATAATGAACGAAGTTTTAAAATGTCCATTTGGAACACTTCACATACCTTTGGAAGCGGAATGATGGGCAATCTTTCCGCAATAGGAGCTGTACTTATTGGCGGATTCTTTATAGTGGATATTGGCGGTGGAGTAATGGTTGAACAAAGCTGGAGAGCCGTTTTTGTTTTTCCCAGTATGGTAGCCCTTGTTATAGCCATTTTTTGCTGGTGGGCTTTAAGAGACAGACCTCAGGCATGCGGCCTGCCACCAATTGATCTGCACAGGAATGACCTCTCCGTAAAGAAAGAAATGAGTTCTGATGCAAAAATTCCTCTTTCTGAATTGTTTGTTAAGCACATATTCAAGAACAAGGTACTTTGGCTTATTGCTCTGGCAAATGTATTTGTATATCTGGTCAGATATGGAATTGGCGACTGGTCCCCAACCTACTGTCAGGAAGCGGGTTTGTTAAACAGCGAACAAAGCAAAATGGCTTTTGCACTGCATAATTATGCCGGAGTGCCGGGAACAATTGTATGTGGACTGATTTCCGCAAAACTTTTCAAAGGGCGATGTGCTCCTGCCAATGTGATCTATATGCTGCTGGTTGGTGTTTCTATTTTAGTATACTGGAAGGCTGCTCCAATAGCCAGCTTTTTGTCCGATACATTTACATTGGATCTGATTTCTACCCGAATAACTGTTGTCTATTCCTCTCTGATTGCTATCGGCTTTTTTATCTATGGTCCGGTTGCCCTTATAGGAGTGCAGGCTATTAACCTTGTCCCAAAAAATGCCGCCGGAACAGCTGCTGGCTTTGTTGGCTTATTCGGATACCTGATCGGAGATGCGCTGTTGTCTAAAATTTTAATCGGCGCTGTTGCCTCTAATAAAAACTTAGGCTGGAATGCCACATTCTATATTTTTATATTCGCCAGTTTACTGGCGGCCATTCTCTCTGCAACAACATGGAAAATAGAAAAAGAGACTTGTTTGATTAATTAAAACGTTAAAAATTAACTAAATTTTTTACCTGTGAGAAAATTAATAATCCTCTCTTCATTAGCATTCTTAAGCTTTTTATCAGCTCTTAACGCACAAAGTTATCGGTATATAAAAGGATGGGCGCAGGAAACAAACGACCAAATTGAAAGTTTTTTAAACTCCACCTTACCAATGACAGAAAGGAAAGTAGCTGTGTTTGACTGCGATGGAACTACCTTTGGACAAGTCCCCCATTATTTGGCCGATGAGGCTCTTTATCAATATGCCGAGGAGGTTCTGAAAAAGAGAAATGATAAGGATGCCAAAGAAAGACTCGCTATTCTGGACAGGATGGTTAAGGATGGAAATAATGTTGGAAAACCTTATGTAGAGGATCGGGTTCATTTTTTGGCAGGACTTAGTCCTGAAGAAATTGAAATGATTGGTGCCGAATGTTATCGAAAAGCCTATCAGGGGAAATTTTATCCGGAAATGAAGGAACTTATTGCCAATTTGAAGGAATACGGTTTTGAAGTATGGATATTGACAGCATCACCTGAAATATTATATCAAAAGTTTGTGGCAGAAGAATTAGGCATCCCGTATACACATATTGTTGGAGCTAAATGTGTTATTGCTAATGGAAAAACAACAGGTGAGATCATCCCTCCCATTCCACAGGACGATGGTAAAGCATCATCTATTGAAACGTTCATCAAGGCTCGTCCGCTTATTGTCGGCGGAAACAGCCGGGGTGATTTGGATATGCTGAATGAATCGGTAGGTTTAAAAATCGTAGTAAACCCCGATGATGTTAAGGTAAGAGGCCCTGAAGATGGCCCTATGGAAGGATTAACAGTTAAGTCATATTGGGAGAATGAAGGCGCCCTTATCGTAAAATGCAACGATGTAGCCAATCCCGCTATAGATTTTTATACTACCAAATGGAAGATCAGGAAAAACATACCTAATCCGAAATAATTATTTTAACCATTATATTATTTGTGACAAAAAAACAAAACAGGCAAAATGATAAACAATAAAACATTCATATCTATTTTAATACTCTTTACCTCCATAGTGGTTCAGGCTCAGGAAATATCTTCTGATGCAAGAAAAGTGCAAGGGTATATGCCCAATAATGCAGTAATTGCTCATAGGGGAACCATTTACTGGGCTCCCGAACTCACTGAAGCCTCGTTTCGCTGGGCCCGTAATATGGCTGCTGATTATTTAGAACTTGATGTACACCTGTCCAAAGATGGCGTTTTAGTCGTTATGCACGATAGCACATTCAATCGCACAACCGATGTTGCCCAAAAATTCCCGGGAAGAGAAAAAGACAATATTGAGACCTTCACCTTTGAGGAGATAATGCAATTGGATAACGGACTTGCTTTTAATGTAAATAATCCTGAACAGGCAAGGAAAAGTTTTGTTGGCCTGAATGTTCTGACTCTAGAAGATGTTTTTCGAATCGCAGAGGGGAAAAGAATAAAAAGGAATGAAGATGGAAGCCGGGCCTTTCAGAAAGACGCAAACGGAAAATACATTTTTGAATATGAGCAAGACCCTTACGATAATGGCAACCGACCCGGAGTTTATATCGAAACTAAAAGGCCTGAATACTATTATAATCTGGAAGAACAGATTTATAACGCATTGAGTTCTTATGGATGGAATCCTCTTGAAGGAAAAAAAATAGCTGACGATACCCCATTTTACCTAAATGGTAAGGTCAATATCGGAAATACCAGGGGAAAAATTCTATTACAAACCTTTTCAAGAGAAGGAATGATGAACCTTAAAAGAGTCTTCCTGGGCAAGGTCCCGGTAAGTTTTCTGATCAGTAGTCCTAAACTTAACGATCCTGACCGAGAGGCAGCTATGAATGACATTATCAGTTTCGCCATTGATGCCGGTGCTCAATTTATCGGAACAAATTTGGGAGATGGAAACAAAGGACTGCATGCTGACTTCTCAGAAAAAATACACGCCTCAGGTTTAAGGATAAATGTTTACTCCTTCAACACCCTGGAGCAGATGGAAACATATTTTGGCCCTGGTAAAGGAAAAAAAGCCAAACCCCTGACCGACGGAATGATTACAAACAGAGCTGATCTGACTATTGATTTTTATAACAAACGGGCAGTGAGAAAAATGAAATCTAAACAAAGTCCTGAAAGCATCTTAATTGATCTGGGATATACACTTTAGACAATGATGTTTTTGTATATATGGATGAATTGTGTTTAATAATTAATTAAAATGAAAAATAATAAACTTTGGTTGGCTTCTTTATTCTGGGTGCCTGTATTAGCACAAGCCCAACCACAGGATAAGCCTAATATTATTATCATTTTTGCAGACGATCTGGGTTACGGAGATTTAAGTTGTTATGCTCACCCGACTATATACACTCCGAATTTAGATCAGATGGCTCATGAGGGAATGAGATTTACTCAGTTTTATAATGCTGCATGTGTTTGTACCCCTAGCAGAGCAGGCTTGTTAACCGGCAGATTGCCAATAAGAAGTGGGATGGCCGGATCAGAAAGCAGTGGAAATGTAATTTACCCGGGATCTACAGGCGGACTGCCTCTTAGTGAGATTACCATTGCTGAAGCTCTGAAAGATGTAGATTATCAAACCGCTATAATTGGCAAGTGGCATTTGGGTCATTTACCGCAATATTTGCCATTAAATCAAGGCTTTGATTACTTTTTTGGGATTCCCTATTCCAATGACATGGCTCCTCCTCTATATAAAAACGCTCCTGAATTACCTCTTTTTGAAAACGAAAATGTAATTGAATCCGGACCCGATCAACATTTACTGACAAAGAGATATACAGAAAAAGCCATAAATTTCATTGAAAAGAATTCTGATCAGCCCTTCTTTTTGTATTATGCCAGCAATTTCCCGCATACCCCATTGTTTGCATCCAATGATTTTTCAGGTAAAAGCAAACGAGGCTTATATGGAGATGTAGTTGAAGAACTTGATTGGAGTGTAGGCGAAGTCTTAAAAACAGTCAAAAAATTAGGTCTCTCCGAAAAAACACTTGTAATCTTTACAAGCGATAATGGTCCGTGGTTGTTACGAGGAGAAAACGGCGGATCCGCTGGTCTTTTACGCGACGGAAAAGGATCTACCTGCGAAGGTGGATTCCGTGTTCCAGCTATTGCCTGGTGGCCGGGAACTATAAAATCTGATCAGACTAGTGCTGATATTATTTCTACCATGGATTTATTTCCAACTATTGTAAAATTGGCTGCGGCTTCATTACCTGAAGACAGAATTATTGACGGAAAAGATATATCCCCTGTTCTTTTTGGAGAGAAAATTGAAATGGACAATAAAGTAGTGTTTTATTATTTTAAAAATGAAATTTACGCCATTAGAAAAGGTCCGTGGAAAGCACATTTCATTACGAAACCCTCCTATTCAAAGATACCACCAGAAGTTCATACACCACCCTTACTTTATAACATCGAACACGACCCTTCCGAGAAATATGATGTAAGCGAAAATTACCCGGATATTATTAAGGATATAATAGATCTAAAGGAAAAACATGAAGCTGGTATTACTTTAGTAGAATCCCAGTTAGATAAAGGAGGTCGATGAATTTAATTTATTAAAATGACTAAAATGATTAAGCATAAAAAAGATAATAAAAAAGGCAACCAGAAGGATGCATTCAGGTATGCCCTAAGACTATTGACACTGTTTATATTAATATCAGGATTAGGTCTCGGATTTCAAAGTTGTAATAATGAACCTGATCCTGAACCAGATAACGGATTAAAAATTACAGGTGTATCCATCCCTTCTGAGCTGAATGTTAAGATCGGTGAGCAGATTACAATTACAGGAAAAGGATTTGCCATGGGGGATCAGATCAAATTAACATCCACATCGGATGTCAGCATCGTGTTTGTATGTGATGTATTATCTCTTACTGATCAATCGGTAACTTTCGCTTTACCCAACAATGTTAACTCTGGAAGCTATCAGATAAAGGTTCTGCGAAATCCCGATAGTCAGCTTTTAGGCTCGTTTCTCCTGAACATAGTTGCTGACACGAACATACCAGATATTGAAGGCATGACAATTAAAGGCGTTGTGTATTGCAATGGTATAGGAATTCCTGATGTGGCTGTTTCTGATGGAATTGAAGTAACGACGACAGATGCAAAGGGAGTATATTATCTTCCCTCGTTAAAAGAAAACGCTTATGTTTTTATTTCGGTACCAGGGAATTATGAAGTTTACAACACAAACAATCTGCCAATATTTTTCAAAAGACTTTCGGGGGGAGCTACCGTTGAACAAAAAGACTTTTCATTAATAGAAACCAATAATGATAAACATATTGTTGTGACCATGGCCGATTGGCATCTTGCCAACAGGAATGATGACCTTTCACAATTTACCAATGGATTCCTGTATGATGTGAATAATACCATTGACTATTATCAATCACAAGGAACAAAAGTATATGGACTGACCCTTGGTGATATGAGTTGGGATTTATACTGGTATTCAAACAAATTTGCCCTTCCTGAGTATCTGGTGCAGATGTATAAATTAAATTGTACCGTCTTTAATGTGATGGGGAATCATGACAACAATCCTTATGCGTTAGGAGACTGGCTTGCTGAAGATGCTTTCAAAAAAACTGTCTGTCCAAATTATTATTCTTTCAATTTAGGAGCTATCCATTATGTGGTATTGGATGATATCCAATATATCAACACCGGAGGTTCTGAGGGTGTGGTTGGAGACCGAAACTTCGACAATTTCATTAGTTCCGAACAAATGGCCTGGCTCAAAAAAGATTTAGCCACCGTTAAAGACAAAAATGCCCCGCTAATTGTTGCAATGCATGCTCCGCTTTACAGAAACCCAAATCTTGATGTAAACGGAAATCAAACCTCAGCCTATGCCCTTGACAACGCAACAGATCTAGTAACTGCATTAAATGACTTTACCAACGTTCACGTTTTAAGCGGCCATCTGCATGTAAATTTTTCAGTGGAAGAAGGACATATAATGGAGCACAATACTGCTGCAGTTTGCGCAACATGGTGGTGGACTGGAAAAAATGGTTACGCGGGAAATCATCTATGCAAAGACGGTAGTCCAGGAGGTTATGGAGTGTGGGAAATAGATGGGAATAATGTTGAATGGTATTATAAAAGTGTTGGTAAACCAATGGATTACCAATTCAGAACCTATGATTTGAACATGGTTCATATTACAGCAGAAAATTTTGCGCCAAATGCAAGTGAAGCTGCCATGGCTGAATATTCAGGTACCTACGCTGACGCCAGTGCAGCTAACGAGGTGTTAATAAATGTGTGGGGATATGAGCCGGAATGGGTAATTGAAGTTAAAGAAGGAGGATTGGCTTTAAATGTTACACCAGTTTACACAATGGACCCCCTTCATATTATTTCATATGAGGCATTAAGACTTAATGCAGGCGCAGTTCCGACTTCCGCCTTTATTACTGATCCAACAGCCCATTTATTTAAGGTTACTGCTACTGGTCCGGCTACATCCCTTGAAATAAAAGTTACCGACCGTTTTGGTAATATTTATACTGAGACTATGACAAGACCAAAGGAATTCACCTATCTAATGAATTAAAAAATAAAGAAGGCAGTGAGATTAAAAAGAAATATACCTCTTACGTTCTACAAGCTGATTATAGCATCGGTTCTGTTCGTGGTTACGACAAGCTTTTGCTCTAATGTCATTAACTCTCGAAAGGATGATGAGATAAATAGGTTTGAGCAAGCTGCAGCTCTGAAACAAGGAGATGTGTTTTACGGCGAAAACCAAATCCCCGATAAGGAAGGAATGACTATTAAGGGCATAGTTCATTGCCTGGGAGAAGGTATTCCAGATGTAGTTGTATCAGACGGTTATGAGGTTACCACTACCGATGCTGATGGCATATATTATTTACCTTCAAAAAAAGACAATAATTATGTTTTCATCTCCGTCCCCGGTAACTACGAGGTTCCTGACATCTATAACCTTCCTCAGTTTTTCAAAAGACTTTCAGGAGAATCCACTGTTGAGCAAATAGACTTCTCTTTAATTCAAACCAAAAATAGTCAGCATGTTGTTATTACCATGGCCGATATGCACCTTGCCGACAGAAATGATGATCTGTTACAATACCGCACGAATTTCTTACCTGATGTAAATACAAGCATTGAGCATTACAAGTCGCTTGGAATAAAAGTTTACGGACTAAGCCTTGGAGATATGAGTTGGGATAGTTATTGGTACTCAAACAATTTTGCCCTCCCCGAGTATTTGACTGAAATGCATAAAATAAATTGCACCGTTTTTAATGTAATGGGTAATCATGACAATGACATCCAAAAAAGCGGAGATTTTCTAACAGCTGATGCATATAGAAAAACCATTGGACCAAATTACTATTCCTTCAATTTAGGAAAAGTTCATTATGTGGTTTTGGATAATATCGTATATAATAATACTGGTGGTTCTTCAGGTAAAAATGGTATAGGAAACTACAAGCAAGCGATTACATCTGACCAGATGATATGGATAAAAAAAGACCTGGCATTCATTAAGGATAAAAATCTTCCTTTAATTATTGCTATGCATGCCCCACTCTACGATAATCCAAAAAGTGATGCGAATGGGCAAATAAAAACAGTCTTTTCGCTTGCCAATGCAGAGGAATTAATTGCTGCTTTAGAAGGCTTTTCCAATGTTCATGTTTTAAGTGGTCATGCTCATATTAATTATAACATTGAAAGCTCAGAATCTATCATGGAGCATAATACTGCGGCCGTATGTGCTACATGGTGGTGGACAGGAAA
>JACJXF010000025.1 GCA_020636775.1 Bacteroidales bacterium | reverse complement strand
TCCGATGTTCCTATTATTGAAAGATACACATTTGAACGCCCTGCACCATCGTCCACAATAACACCAAATTCATCGCTTTCCTTTTTCGGTTTTCTGATTTTTTTTGCCAGTAATTCAGAAAGACTGAGCTTAATTTTATATTCAAAATAATCATCAAAACCATGTGTTCCGGAAACTGAAATATTAAAGGCAGAATTGTTTATATCCATCTGAGGAATATAAACCTTTTCATCATGAATAAGGATGGTGTCTTTTAAAGTGGAAAATTTAATGTGCTGCAATTCTGAAAGTTCAACGTAGGTAGACAATTCGGTTATTGGTTCAAAATTAATCAGTTCTCCGTTTTCAATTGTAAAATCTGATTCAACTACCAGGCCTTTGGTTATCAGATCAAGCTGCGGACTAATATGACCCGAGTAAACAATTTTGCCACTTACAAGTCCTTTCAGATTATCAGAAACAATAAAATCCTGATAGAAATTATTACAGACATAAAAAAGCTGGTTTATATCAATGTTTTTCAGGTTTCCGCTTGCCTTAAGAAGCAGATTGTCATCTTTTTCTGAACGCAAAAGTCCTTGAGCTGAAAAGCTTCCTTTTAGCGTCTGCATGGATAGAGAATATACGGATAAAAGTCCCGGATCGTAACGGAACCATGTTTCGAGCCGACCTGCTGTAAATTTACCATACCTGAAACTATCAATATTGCAGTGAAGGTTTAGGTAAATGCTGTCAGGTAATTGAAAATAAAGGCTGTCTGATTCATTTGTTTTCGGGAAAAAGTCGGTTATATTTAAGTACCTTCCATCAATATCCCCCTCAATTACAGGGATACCGGATCCACTTACCATGTATTCCCACAAATAATTTACAACCAGATTGGCTGAAAGCTTGTTTTTTCCCATTTTCATAGAAAACACAGGAAACCATGTTCCGTTTTCTAATTTAAGAGCACCGTCAAGTTGATCCAATGGAACATCCGACATTGGAATCCGGCCTGAAATCCCTTTAAATTCAATTTTTCCGCTTAGCCCCGTGGAGGAAATCCTTTCCAGACTGAAATCAGAAAATGAGGAAAGCGCAATGTTTATCTTCAAATCGGGCAGAATTTCACCATTTTCAAGTTTCAGGTTTTCCATATTGAGAATTCCGGAAACATCTACCGCCATTATTTTTCCGGAAAGAGAAGCGCTTATAAACGGTGATTTAAAATTACTCAGGCCTAAATTCCCTTTCAGTGAGTTATTGCCGTAACTGACAGAAAATTCATCCAGGTTTAATCTGCTGGTACTTGCGTTCCTTAATGTGCCGTTCGAGAAAGTTCCTTTCAGGTCAATCCCATTGATAAAGCTATTTCTGTCGGCGAGAAAAACTTTTCCATCCCTGAGTTTAAAGGCCGCCTTAATTGAGGGGACGCTGGTGCTGCTTATTTCTCCATTTATTTTAGCAAGTATGCCGACATTTCCGGATGGAGAATATTTCTTCAGGATTTCCTTATCGATTGGAAGGATGCTTAGCAAGGATTTTATGTCGAGCTTTTCTCCTGCAAGTTGCAGGTCCAGAATGGTTTTTTCACCCGTAATGATCTTTCCTCCCGTCTTAAGTTTCAGATCATTAATCATCAGGTCGCCGCGGCTTATTGTAAATACGGTGTCCCTGACATCAAGTATTATCCTGGTTTTGAGATTAACAAGATTTGCATATTCAATGCTCTCTCTGGTAAAATGGTCAATAAAAACGGATGTAAGGGAATTAAGGGAAAAATTGTTTTGCGAGAACTTCCCTTTCAGAATAACATCAGTAATCTGCCCTTTTGAATTTATCTTTTTCGCCCTGTTTATGAACTTCCAGGAGAAATCGCTTAGTTTGACCCCGTCAAGAGCAATGTTCAGGGCTGATTCCTTTGATTCTTCAGATTCTGTTTTCCTGAATATTGAATAATTATTCTTCCCCTCCGTATCTATAAAAATATTTACATTCCCCTTTACTGCATGGACTTTCCTGATGCGGTAATTCTTTTTAATTATGTCGAAAAGGTTAAACTGAAGGTATATTCTGGATGCAGTAAACAGAGTGTCGGTCGACTGTTCCGGAAAATCTTCGGCATTGAATCCATCTGTTGATCGGGCAACAGCATCATTCAGCACAAGACTTATATACGGGAATTTACTCCACACGGAAAGCTCCGAACTCTTGATACTTACTTTTACTTCTATTTGCTTATTAATCTGTGATATAACAAATTGCTGAATCTCCGAATTATAGGCATTCACAAAGATAATCCCGGAGATTACCATAACAGAAAGGACCAGAAAAAACGAAATAATGACCCGGTATGCTGTTTTTAAAATCTTTTTCACCCTATTAAAATTAATCTGCCTTGAAGGAGTTTTAAATCTGATTATTGCTTGAGCAGAAACTTAAAGTCATCATCTGAGCTGAGTTCCTGCGGACTTTTACCATAACGGAAAATTCTTGCCTTTCGTTTCCCTATCAGGCGGATAGTTTTATTTTCCATCCAAAACATAGTTCCTTCGCGCAGGCCGACCACTGTAATGTCTCTGTTCAATTCGAGGAATTCAAGAATCCGGTCCTCGCGGGTTTCCCCTGCATGGCCATCGGGATTTGCATCGAGGTAGTGCGGGTTAATCTGAAAAGGAACCAGATTCAGAGCTGAAAACCCCTTAGGTTGTACCACGGGCATATCGTTGGTGGTTCGTATGGTGGGACATGCAAGATTAGAGCCTGCGCTCCAGCCAATATATGGAACACCTGATAATACGCGGGCACGGATTGCCTCCAGGAGGTTTCTTTCCTGCAGACAGGAAAGAAGCTGCCAGGTATTTCCCCCACCGGTTACTATTACTTCCGCCTCCTGAACAGCCTGAAGGGGATCAGAAAAATTATGTATCGATTTTACCGTGTGTCCTATACCAAGAAAGCGATTGTTAACCTTTTTCACGTATTCATCATAAGAAATTGTGACTCCGGCATATGGGATAAAAAGAATATTGATTTTTTTACTGCCCAGGAATTCGCTGATTTGAGGCATGGGATACGAAAGATATTCCTCTCCCGCATTGGTTGAATTCGAAATTAGTAATAAGCGCATAGACCTGTATATTGGTTACAGGACAAAGTTACTACATAAAACAGCATGATTTTTTAAAACTAATTCACAAGGCATTTAATAACCGGGGCGTAAGCGGGTGATACTAAAGTTTTCGGGATTCTTTTCAAACTCAATTGTCTTGATAAGTTGGGTAAGCATATTATAGACAAGGATTTTACCGCAAAGAGGTTTTCCTATCCCTGTTAATATTTTTAATACCTCAACCGCCTGCATTGAACCGATTATTCCGGGCAACACGCCAAAAAGACCCTTTTTTGAACCGGGAGTTGAAGTTATTTCTCTGGGAAGAGGATAGGCACATCTCAAGGACGGGCTGCCCTGACAGTTGAAGGTTGAGATTTGCCCTTCAAATTTATCAAGTGATGCATATACCCATGGTTTTCCGGAAATAATACAGGCGTCATTAATAAGGTAAGGAGTAGAAGCGTTATCGGTGGTGTCAACAATTATATCATAGTTTGAAATGAATTCAAGAGCGTTCGCGGCACTGAGTCTTATGTTGAATATTTCGTGCTTTATCAGGGGATTAAGGGAGTTAAGTCGCTGCTTGGAAATGATGGTTTTTAGCTTACCCAGATCGTGACCTCCATACAGGATCTGGCGGTGAAGGTTTTCTTCGTTAACAATCTCGTCATCCATGATAGCAATGTTCCCAACACCGGCAGCGGTAAGATATTGGAGAACCGGGGCCCCAATACCTCCGGCACCTACAACCAGCACCTTTGCAGATTTTAATTTTTCCTGGCCTTCTTCACCTATCCCGGGAAGTATTATATGACGGTGGTACCGTCTTTTTTCTGCATCGCTTAACATAATTGTTTATGTTATTTTGGAATATGTTATACAAAAATAATCAAACAAAGGAAAAAAGAAAGATTGTTGAAGATTAATGTGGAGATGGAAGATTTTAAATAAAACAGAAAGCCCTGCCGAAAATTTTCCGACAGGGCTTAACCTTTTTAATAAACTGCCTCCGAAGAGTATATATTGAGATATTAGAAGTCTGCCAGTGTGAGGCCAACCGAGAAAGGATAAAGCTCAGGACCTTTGCCTGTCTCAAACAGCGGGGTCATATAATAATTTGCAAATAGTCTTAATCCCCTGTATCCGGCACGAGCTGTAAATCCGTAGCGTAAGGGACTGATATTATAATCATCCTTATCTTTTACTTTTTGCTTATCTCCGTTTGCTTTATATACAACTTTGGTATTTGAAAAGAGCTTCACGCCTCCTACCGGGCCTGCTGCCAGGTAAATCCTCTTTTTGCCGGCCGGAATCTGAAATTCAAGCATAAGGGGAGCGCGCAGATAAGTGGTCTGCAGTCGGGTTTTTTGAATATCAGGATAGGTCAGTGGAAGTTCTTCGATTACACCATTAACTTTTGCAATATTGTTTCCGTTATCGAAATGATAATTATTCCATTCTGCTCCAAGCCCGGTTACCAGACCGATTTTATCAGTACCAAGACCAAAACCGTATTGTAAAAAGTTCAGGTTAAAATTCCAGGAACGGCTGGTGTTCAGATCCATAAAACCCATTGTTGCAGGGTCCAGACTCATTGAACCGGCACTGTTCAGGTAATTGTTTAATCCTATTTCAAATCCGGCCCAGTGGGGCTTAAATTTACCATAATCGTCGTCTGAATCATCAGATTCCATATCATTATCTTCATCAGCCTGATTAAGGTCTTCAATGTTTACCTGGGTTCCTTTGTCCCCCTCAACAATTACTATTCCTTTCTTTCCAATTTTAATACGGGTAGTATCTTTACCGTTATTGACAACAACTTCTTCATCTGTTATTACAGCAATGACTGAATCGTCTGGCGCTTCAGTTACCGTAACCACTTCCTTTGCAGGAGCAGTTGTCTGATCTTCCTGCGCAAAAACCGGGGCCATTAAAAGTCCGGCAAATGCAATTGTAATTAGCCTTTTCATAAATTTATTGTTTTTATTATACGTTTGGTATGTCCGCTTTTAAACATGTGACGGACAGGCATGGGAAAATGTTACAGGGCCGGAAAAAATTATTTGCGGGCTTGGGTTGAAAAGGAAAGAAGCTTCGAATTAAAGGAGTATTCAGTGATCTCACCCGTCTCACTGGTCTTACGCTCCAGTTTCATTTTACTGCCGGTAATTTTATTCAATCCGTTAAGTCCTGCGTCAGCAATCTCCCACCCACTTATGCGGTTAGTTTCAGCAGGCTTTTCTCCAAGTACTTTTCCGAGAACCTGTCTGCGGGCATATTCCGACAGACTTAAAAACTCAGCTGGCTGGGGAGCTGATACCGGCTCTTTTGAATAAACTACTTTACCTGATTCAATAGTCTGATCCGGAACCTCGTATTCAGACAAAACAGGAAGCTTAATTTCTATTGACGGGTTAAGCTTATGTGAGGGCTGTGATTCATTAGTCTTTGAGTCTTCCTTTCCCTTGTCGGCCGGCTCTTTTGTTTTTCCGCTACTGACTTTCTTTTTATTATCAGCCAGTTTCGGGATATTTAATCCAGCCTGTTGCACTACTGCATTGTTTTCCTTCTTTTCTTCAGAGGGCTCAATAGCCAGAGAAGGTTTATCAGGCTGCGGGCTGCTTGTAAAGGAATGAGGTAAATTTGCCTCAATTCCGGGTATATTTTTCAGATATGAATCGTTCCGGAAATAAATAATCAGCATAAAAGCCAGAGCGGCAGCAATTGATAAAGCCGGGTAAATAATTTCTTTGGGAATAAGGAACACAGCCTTCTTAAGTCTTCCCTTTTCCGTGTATATAATATTTGTATCGGGTAGTAAATGAAGTTTGTTATAAGCAAGTCTCGTTTTCTCAGCCTCAGGATTTTTACTTGTATAATTATACAATGCAGCAAGACTGGCCTCATCCAGATCGTTTTCCAGGGCAGCAATGCAAAAATCTTCCAGGTTTTCCTCATTTACAGGAAGCGTCAAATCGGGTTTTTTAAGCAGGTCCTGTTCATTAAAAACAAGTGATTCAGGAGCAAGCCTGATGTTTTCCATTCCCTCCAGCTCGGTTCTTAAATCGGGGTTTATCAGAAGGAAATCCTCAAGCATATGTATTTCCCTGTCGGACAGATTTCCGTCAAGGTAATCCATAAAAAAGATTTCGTAATTATTTCTGTCTATTTTCATCGTAAGCTTTCCTCTTCTTTTCTTTCAAATATCCTGTTCCCGCCTGTGTTCACTCCGGGAGAACCATTTTTCTATATAACTCTTTCAGGACTGCCTATATAATTCTTTAAAAACACCCTTCCGCGATAAATGTAAACTTTTACCTGCGATTCTGAAAGACCTGTAATTTCACTTATTTCTTCATAGGAGTATCCTTCATAATCACGAAGTAAAATTACCGATCTCTGTGCCTCGGGTAAAAGCTGGATTGCCTTATGAAGAATTTCATTCAGATCGGAATACTGATCGTCGTAAGCAAGTTTTTCCTGCTTCACCTCATTAAAATCTCCAATGCGACTTTCCTTGCGAATCATGTCAATCATGGTATGATAAGCTGTAGAAAACAGGTAAGACTTTACCTTCCCTGCCTCCACTGTCTCATGTTTTATCCAGCACTTTTCAAAAGTATCCTGAACAACATCCCGGGCCTTTTCCTGATCCCTGATATTTTTCAGGATGAACCGGTAAATCCCGTTCGAATAGTCTTCTACAGCTTTGTTATAATCTTTAACTGTCATTTTAATCCGCTTTCGAGAATAGGACGAGTAAGTTACCCGAAAGTTACAAACTTGATAAAGAATTATGAAATCATACCTTAAACTTCATTATCTCAAAAAATAATTAGCTTCATAATAGTCTCTGTGAATGAGGGTTTTGAAAGAAATGGTCCTGGAAAAAATAAAAAAAATCATTAAAAAATTTGGATCCGGAAGAATCAGGCGTTATTTTTGACCGTCCGTTCAGTCAAAAATATTTATATGGCTCCAAGAACAAAAGATCAGAATAAAGAAATCCGTGAAACCCGCAGAAAAATGATAATGCAGGCTGCGTTGGAACTGTTTTCAAAGGAGGGATACCACAGCACCTCTATTAACGGGATTGCAAAAAGGGCTGAGATTTCAAAAGGATTACTATATAATTATTTCGAAAGCAAGGAAGAACTGCTAAAGATTATCATAATGGAAGGGATAATGGAAATGGAGAATATGATGGTGATTCCCCCTTCCGAAAGCGTTTCCAAAAGTGATTTAATTTACATGATTGACTCGGTTTTCGAACGGCTATCAAGCCAAAAGGAATTCTGGATGCTGTTTTCATCTGTACTGGTCCAGCCTGATGTTCTGGAAATTGTATCAGGGGAACTTGGAGTTGTTCTTGAAGGATTACTAAAAGAGATGGAAGATTATTTAAGGAGAAGCGGAAGTCCGAGTCCAAGGGAAGACGCTTATGTTTTAGGGGCTCTATTCGACGGGATTTCCCTTAACTATTTTATAAATCCCGAGGGCTATCCATTGGAGAGTGTTAAAAACAGGGTGAAGGAAATATTTGTCAGATAAAATAATGAAATACCGGTATGCAATTATCAAAAATTAATAAAATGAATATCCATAATATGATAAAACAGGGAGCTTTCTATCTTATACTGCTATTGTTCTCGGCCAGCGCAAAGGCCCAGGATGCAAAGGAGATTGTAAGGAAGGCAAATGATCTTATTCAGGGAAAATCGAATTATTCTGAAATGACCATGACGGTTCACAGGCCTAAATGGGACAGAAGCATAGCATTTAAATCATGGAGTAAGGGGAATGACTATTCGTTGATATACATAACTGAGCCAGCAAAGGAAAAAGGTCAGGTATTCCTTAAACGAAAAACAGAAATGTGGAACTGGGTTCCCTCGGTCGACAGAATGATCAAGATTCCTCCTTCCATGATGATGCAGTCATGGATGGGCTCCGATGTTACCAATGATGATCTTGTAAAACAATCCTCTATTGTTGACGATTACGAGCAGACAATTGAGGGAAAAGAAAACATGGGCGGTTACGAATGTTATAAAATACAGCTCATTCCCACAGAAGATGCTGTGGTTGTATGGGGAAAAATAATAAGCTGGATTTCTGTGAAGGATTATTATACCATGAGAAATGAATATTATGATGAGGATGGTGAACTGGTAAATGTTGAGACCATGTCGGATATTAAGAATTTTGGGGACAGAAGCCTTCCCTCCACATTCGAAATTGTGCCGGTTAATAAAAAGGATCAAAGTACCAAACTGGAAATCAAGACGATCCGGTTCAATCAGAATATGGATGATTCATTTTTTTCCCTACAGAACATGAAATCCATTCGATAAATTCCAAATAAAAGGAAATGAAAAATTATATAATAGCATGGCGAAATTTATGGCGGAACAAAAGGCGCACCCTGATAACCGTTTCTTCAATATTTTTTGGAGTATTGATTGCCATCATTATGAGTTCCATGCAGGAAGGCTCTTATATCAGCATGATTAATAATGTTGTTAAATTCTACTCAGGCTATATACAGATTCATGACAAGGATTACTGGGAAAATAAAACCCTGTATTATTCATTTCAGGCTGATGACTCCCTTAACCTGCTGGTCAGGGAAACGGATGGCATAAGCATGAGCAGTGAGCGTCTCGAATCTTTTGCTCTTGCCTCATCAGGGGATAAAACCCAGGCGGTGATGGTTGTAGGCGTGGAGCCTGAGCAGGAAAATAAAATTACTGAGCTGTCGAAATGGGTGGTTAATGGAAAGTTCCTCGAGCAGGGAAGCCGTGGAATTCTTCTTGCCAGAGAGCTTGCTCAGAATTTGGATGCAGGCGTGGGCGATACGATTGTAATGTTGAGCCAGGGATATTATGGCAGTAACGAAGCAGATAAATTTGTTGTTGAAGGAATACTGAATTTCCCTTCTCCGGAATTAAATAAACGTTTCTGTTACATGGATATTCAAAGAGCCAGGGAATTTTATTCTGCCGATGGTATGATTACCTCTATTGTAATAATGGTAAGTGATTATTCGGATGTAAGCAGGGTTCTGAAAAATATCCGCAGTAAATTAAATCCCGCCTATACAGCCATGAGCTGGGATGAAATGCAGCCTGAACTGGTTCAGATGATTAATGGCGACCGTGCCGGAGGATTAGTTATGAAGGCTATTCTGTACATAATAATTGGTTTTGGAATTCTGGGGACAATTATCATGATGATTGCCGAAAGGAGAAAGGAACTGGCAATTATGGTTGCCGTGGGTATGCAAAAATATAAACTGGGTATTATTCTATTTATGGAAACCGTATACATCGGAATTATCGGGGTGTTTTCAGGAATCATTGTAAGCATACCCATGATCATATATTTCATTCATCATCCTTTGCCTCTTACGGGTTCAGCTGCACAGGCCATGACCGATATGGGAATTGAACCATTTATGTATTTCACGGCTGCACCTAAAATATTCACGCATCAAATGATAACCGTTTTCGCAATTACTCTGCTCGTTTCTCTTTACCCGCTTGCTTCAGCACTAAGTCTGAATATAATTAAGTGGATGAGAAATTAGAACAGTGAACTTAATTTTATAAAAATGATCTGGATCGTTTCATGGAGAAATGTTTGGCGTAACAAGCTCAGAAGCAGCGTTGTAATAATCGCCATGTCGCTTGGCGTATTTGCCGGTGTTTTCACAATGGCTTTTTACCGCGGAATGGCCAACCAGAGGCTTAAATCGGCTATAAAAACCGAGGTGTCTCATATACAATTGCATACCCCTGCATTTGATAAAGTAAATGAAATTGATAATTATATGGATTCGGCAGACGTTCGCCTCGCATATATCAGGCAGCAGGCAGGCGTTGTTAATGCCAGTAAACGATTGATTGTAAACGCCATTGTAAACTCGGCCGAAAAAGGAAGCGGAATTGAGTTAATGGGTGTCGATCCTGAAAAGGAAGCCGAGGTTACCGATATAAAAGAAAAGTTAATTGCCGGAAGCTATCTTGAAGATTTGAAAAGAGGGAAGCCAATTGTCATCGGAGAAAAGCTTGCTGAAAAGCTTGATTTAAAAACCGGTTCAAAAATAGTTGTGGGAATTCTCAATGTATCGGGTCAGCCGGTGTATTACCAATACCGCGTCGGTGGAATCTTTAAAACTGTGAGTACGGTCTTTGATGAATCAACAGCATTTATCCGGTATGATGACATCCTTCAAATGACCGGTCTGCCGGAAGGTTCAGCACATGAAATTGCTATATATATGGGAGACACACAGGACAGCTCTCCCCTTGCAAACCTCCTCAAAAAAACATATCCCGGGCTGGATGTAAAGGAATGGAGGGAAATTATGCCTGAATTAGGATATCTTACCGAAACCATGGACGTGTATATGTACATTTTTATCATCATCATTCTGCTTGCCCTCGGTTTTGGAATTGTAAACACAATGCTTATGGTTATCCTTGAACGAATACGCGAAATAGGAATGCTTATGGCCGTTGGAATGAATAAATTAAGAGTATTCATGATGATAATGCTGGAAACCATTTTTCTTTCTCTTACAGGAGGAGTTTTGGGTATAATAACAGGGGCCTGGGTTTCGGTGATTTACAGTACCAGAGGCATTGATCTTTCAGGCTTATATGGGAAGGGTTTCGCCGCTCTGGGATATGATTCAGTTATCTACACCGTCATTCAGCCAAAAATGATTCTGGGAGTTAGTCTGTTGGTTATTCTTACAGGAATTGCGGCATCCGTTTTCCCTGCCCTTAAGGCTCTGAGACTAAATCCTGCTGAAGCGGTGCGCACAGATGTTTAAAAAAAAGTAAAATACTATTCAATATAACAGGCATGAAAATAATAACAGTTACAAACCTGCACAAATTCTACCAGGAAACAGAGGTGGAAGTAAAAGCAGTAAACGGAATTGATCTTTCCTTTGAAGAGGGAGAATTTACGGCAGTTGTCGGGCCTTCAGGATCAGGGAAAACAACCCTTCTGAATATCATTGGCGGCCTTGACAAGCCAAGCAGCGGAGAGGTAATTATTGACAATGTCAATATTAATGATTTAAGCTCCTCAAGACTTATCGATTTCAGAATGAATAATATTGGCTTTGTCTTTCAGAGCTATAATCTGATTCCCGTCCTTACTGCAGGAGAAAACGTCGAATTTATCATGCACCTGCAGGGCCGTCCAAAAAAAGAAAGGGAGAGCCGGACGCGTGAATTGCTCGAGGCGGTTGGGCTTGGTGACAGAATTAACAGTCGTCCCGGAAAACTTTCGGGCGGACAACAACAGCGGGTTGCAGTTGCCAGAGCTCTGGCATCAAAGCCAAAATTCGTTCTGGCTGATGAACCAACCGCAAACCTCGATTCAAAATCAACCGAGAACCTGCTGGAAATAATGGAGAAACTAAACCGGGAAGAAAATATCAGCTTTATTTTTTCCACTCATGATGCCAGAGTAGTAAATAAGGCAAGAAGGGTGATCCGGGTGGAAGACGGTAAAGTTATCAGCGACGAAACCAAAGAGCTAAAGAAATGATTCGGTTATCCCGTCTGCTTATAATTATTGTCTGGTCTAATCTTTCCATACCATCCTTTGCTCAGGAGGAGGGCTCTAAGCACTCGTTCGAATCATATATTTCCAACCTGCAGTCGGTAATGATCGACAGCCTGAATGGAAACTGGATTTCAGATAACCTTATTCACAACCGGATTAACTATTTCTGGTACCCAAACGAACACTTCAGCTTTTCAACTCAGCTCAGAACCCGATTAGTTTATGGGGAAAGTGTAAAATATATTCCTTCTTACGCGGCTTCATTTGAAAAGGATGGAGGCATTATGGATCTTTCAGTAAATCTTTTATCTGAAAAATCCTTTCTGTTGAATACTGCTATCGACAGAATTTATTTCAGCTATTCCAGAGGGAGTTTTGTTGGAACCCTGGGAAGGCAAAGAATTAACTGGGGCTTGAATTACGTCTGGAACCCAAACGACATTTTTAATGTTCAGAATTATTTTGATTTCGACTATGTGGAAAAACCGGGAAGTGACGCCATCAGGTTACAATACTATACAGGTGCCGCCTCATCCCTTGAGCTGGCAGCAAAAGCTGACCATAATCAGAACATTACCTCTGCCGCATATTATCGCTTTAATAAATTCGGATATGACTTTCAGTTTCTCTACGGGCTGTTTGAGAGTCAGGATTTCGTTTTCGGAACAGGTTTTTCCGGACATATCAGCTCTGCCGGGTTCAAAGGGGAGGCAAGCTATTTTAAACCCATCAGGAATCAGGGCGATACGGCCTCAGTATTCCTTGCCGGAATTGGGGCCGATTACATGCTAAAGAATTCTCTGTATTTGCAGGTGGAGGGATTATATCACTACTCCGACAAATCCTCCGGAATCAGCGACTTCTATTCATGGTATTCGGGGGATCTGAATGTGAAAAAACTGGCATTTACTGATGTCTCTGTTTTTGCCAATATTTCTTATCCCTTTACCCCCCTGCTCAACGCTAATTTGTCATGCATGATATTCCCGGAAATAAAAGGCTTTTTTACAGGTCCTTCAGTGAATTATTCTGTTTCACAAAACATGGAATTCAGTTTTATCAGCCAGTATTTTAGCGGGAAAATCCCTGATGCTGTTACCGGTGAGAAGAAAAGACAATCCCTGTTCATGGGATTTATCAGGTTTAAGCTGAGTTTCTAATTTTACCTCCCCTGAAATACTCGTAAAACGAAACATTCATAAGGATCAGCAGAAGTCCGTAAACACTATCCTCAACAGGAATGGTTCCAATTCTGAGAGCAAGATTCTCGGCATTGTTGTACCAGACTATTTCCTGATGTATAAAGGAGCCGGTAAGGACGCCGTTCACCAGCAGAAAAGGAATGAGTATAACCAGGTAGGCAAAATAAAATCTTCCCATAAATTTTACCTTAAACACAAACTGGTTCAGGAAAACGGCAAGGGCGGCCAGAAGAAAAGCACTTGCAGTGTAAGCCTTGTGGAAGTAATATATTCCTCCGGCTAACAGCACAATTATCAATATCATGCTGATTTTCTTCGAATATTTTTCCAGATAATCCCTTTGGAGATAGGCAATAAAAACCTCATAAGTAAACACAGAAGCATACGGAACAACTATAAAGAAAAGCCATTCTTCAAGGGGAAGGTGAAATAAATATATGCCTGAAAGATGGAGTTCATTAAATCCCCATATACCGTGGACTGTAAAAAAAACATCCCATGGAATAAAAAGCAGCATGGTAAGGAAAAACGAGGGGAAGAGATATTTCCACTGTGTATAGAAATGCACCTTCTTATCAAAGCTTAAAACAAAAGGAATGCTGAAGGCCAGTATATTTACAAGAAGGTATGTTGACATGTTTAATATTTTCCTCTTTGGGCCAGTGATTTATCTCTGAAATACTTCCAGGGAATCATCAGAATGAATCCAAAATTCTCCCCGCCCAGGTGATGATCATTATGAGCTTTAACCACTGCACGGAAATAATTATTGTCTATTTTGTCAAGGATTTTAAGCCTCCTGTGCACCAGAACATCATGGAACAGAAAGTACGCCAGACCATACATGGCTATACCAAGGCCCATCCAGAACCGGTAATCAAAATTCACCGATCCTGCCACGATCAGTAATATACTTGGCAGAGCAAAAATCAGTGCAAAGAGATCGTTCCATTCAAAAGGCTCATGTTCCCGGGTATGATGGTCTTTGTGTAAAATCCAAAGGAAGCCGTGCATTACAAATTTATGGGTGAACCAGGCAACGAATTCCATGAACAGAAATGAGCCCAGAACAATGGCTATAATTAAAAATATATTCATGTTCATATTATTGATTTTTAAATCATTTTAAACTTATACATAAAGTTTGCCTTTAACATAAGCAGATATTTCACAAAATCAGGAATTCGTATCCTCTTTGTGATGAGTACAGATGCAGGAGTTTTTCGTATTCTTTCAAAAAGACTGTAATAATATACATAGGATAGGTACACTCCGAAGGCAGAACTGGCCGGAAGCTTCCGTATACCCTGCAGGCCAGTCTTAAAATCCCTTTCAATTTCCTTTTCAATATATCCTTTTTCCTTATCGTCGAAATTTTCCAGTTTAAAACAGGGGAAGTATTCTCTTCCCATTCCCTCAAAGTCGGCTTTTATATCCCGAAGGAAATTTATCTTCTGGTAAGCAGCGCCGAGGCTCATTCCGAGGGGCTTGAGTTCCTGGTAGGATTTTTCGTCTCCGTTTACAAATACCCGGAGACACATGAGTCCAACAACTTCGGCAGAACCCAGGACATAGGTGTTAAAGCTTTCGCGGTCGTATTGCTTCTCGGTTAAGTCCATCTCCATGCTTCGCAGAAAAGTATCAATCAGCTCCTTCTCGATATGGTATTTGTGAACAACCTCCTGGAAACTGTTCAGGATTGGGTTAAGACTAATCTTTTCTTCCAGTGCTCTGTCGACCTCAAGGCAAAATCTTTTAAACAGCTCTTCCTTATTATAATCGTGGAAAGAGTCGACAATTTCATCCGCCAGCCTTACAAATCCATAAATAGCATAGACAGGCATGCGTAACTCTTCTCCCAGCCTGCTGATACCAAGACCAAAAGAGGTACTGTAGGCTTCGGTAAAAAGCTTACTTACTTTGTAAGAAACATTATCGTAAATAATTTTCATGACTTTTTCCTGAAGTATTTGTCAATTTCAGAGGCTACCACCTGTCCGGAAATAATGGTCGGAGGTACTCCCGGTCCCGGGACGGTAAGCTGACCAGTGTAAAACAGATTGCTTACCTTATTGCTTTTCATTTTGGGTTTAAGAAAAGCGGTTTGCAAAAGAGTATTTGCCAGACCATAGGCATTTCCTTTGTAGGAATGGTAATCGTTTATAAAATCATTGTGAGCATAAGACTTCTTATATACAACATTCTCACCAATTTTTTGTTTGGTAATTTTTTCGAGTCTCTTTATTATCAGATCATAATAAAACTCCCTCGTACTCTCCGAATCTTCCAGGCCCGGGGCAACCGGAATAAGGATAATCAGGTTGTCGTGTCCTTCCGGTGCAACAGATGGGTCAGTACTGGCATTGCAGGAAACATAGATGGCGGGATTCGTTGGCCATTGAGGCTTCTCATAAATCTCAGCGGCATGCCTGATAAAGTCCTCATCAAAAAAGAGATTATGATGAAGGAGTCCTTTGAGCTTCTTGTTAACTCCCAGGTAAAACAATAGAGAAGAGGGTGCCATGACGCGCTTATCCCAATATTTTTCGGAATATTGACGAAACTCTTCCGGAAGCAGCTGATATTCAATATGATGATAATCGCCTGCACCAACAATTGTATCTGCTGGATATTCCTTTCCATTCACCACCAATGCCTTTGCCTTACTGTTGTTCATAAGGATTTTCTCAACAGGAGAATCCAGATAAAATTCCGCGCCCTGTTCTTCCGCCACTTTTTTCATGGCTTCAACAACGCTGTACATACCCCCAACCGGATACCAGGTCCCCAGCTTCAGATCGGCATAATTCATAAGGGTATAGAGGGCTGGTGTTTTTTGAGGGGGAGCGCCGAGGAAAATTACAGGAAATTCAAGAATTTGTCTGAGACGGGGATCCTTGAATTCAGAATGAACATAGGAGGTTACGGAACGAAAAAAATCGAATTTAAAAAGTCCTTTAATAAAATCCCATCGAACAAGCTCCAATGGTGAATTTCCCGGGAGATAAACAATTTTATTTACACCAATATCATACTTGTATTCAGCTTTATCAAGAAATGTCTTCAAGCGTGCAGCACTGCCTTTTTCTATCGATTCGAAAGTAGCGTAGAGCTCATCCATATTTGCCGGGACATCCAAATAATCATCTTCCCCGAAAAACATGCGGTAGCCGGGTGAAACTCTTTTCAGTTCATATAAATCGCTTACTTTATAACCAAAAC
>JACJXF010000024.1 GCA_020636775.1 Bacteroidales bacterium | reverse complement strand
AATCTAAAAATAAATCTTATTGGCATTGCCCGTACAAAGAAAATGCTGATCCGGGAGGATGGTATTAACCTCAGGAAATTTTCTGAGGAACTCGAGAATAACGGTGAGCCAACAGACACCTCCCTGATGCTCGAAAAAATAGCATCCCTTAATCTCAGGAATTCTGTTTTCATCGATTGTACAGGAAGCGAAGAGATAGCCGGATTATACGATTCGCTCTTCGATATGTATGTCTCAGTAGTAACCGCAAATAAAATTGCCTGCTCATCAGCCTATTCAAACTACTTAAGTCTGAAACTAAAGGCCAGGAAAAAAGGAGTAAAGTTCATTTACGAAACCAATGTGGGTGCAGGTTTGCCTATTATTAATACCATCAACGATCTTATGAGAAGCGGTGACCATATTTATAAAATGGAAGCGGTTCTTTCAGGGACACTGAACTTCATTTTCAATACGCTGAGCAAGGATATCCCGCTTAGTAAAGCTGTTAAAATGGCCCAGGAGAAAGGCTTTTCTGAACCCGACCCGAGAATTGACCTGAGTGGACTGGATGTCATGAGAAAGCTATTGATACTTTCCCGCGAAGCTGGTTATGGAATTGAGGAAAAAGATGTGAAAATGAAGCGTTTCCTTCCGGATAACTGTTTCACCGGTTCGCTTGAAAATTTCTGGGAACAGCTGGCAAAGCTTGATCCGGACTTTGAAGCACGCCGTAATAAACTTGCTGAGCAGGGGAAGAGGTGGAGGTTCTTTGCCCGACTCGAAAACGGCAATGCCTCCATTGAATTGCTGGAAGTTGACAGCTCCCATCCTGCCTATGCTCTGGCCGACAGTAATAATATCATAATGCTGACTACGGAGCGCTATAAAGACTGGCCCATGATTATCAGGGGATACGGTGCAGGTGCAGCTGTAACGGCAGCGGGGGTTTTCGCTGATATAATACGCATTGCAAACGTGTAAGGAAAAGACATTCATGATAAAAGCTGTAATTTTCGATATGGACGGACTTTTGCTGGACACTGAACCTGCCTGGCAGGAAACAGAAAAACAGTTCGCCCTGTCAAAAGGAATTGAGTTGAGTCCCGAATCTCAGAAACAGAGCCTGGGACTTAAAAGTATCGAGTTGTTTAAATACTGGCACCAAATAAAACCCTGGCCAAACCCTGATTTTAAGGAAAACGAAAAATGGGTCAATAACGCCATGAAAAACTATTACCTTAATGAGGCGGTATTGATGAATGGCTCCCTGGAAATTCTGGAATTCTTCAGGAAAAAAAAGCTTAAAATGGCCCTGGCCTCCTCCTCACCCATGATGCTGATTGATACATTCCTGGAAAAATTTAAGCTGAGCTCCTACTTTACTGTTAAGCATTCTGCAGAATTTGAAGAATATGGTAAACCTCATCCCGGAGTATATATTAATGCAGCTGCAAAATTAGGAGTAGAACCCGTTTTTTGTCTTGCCATTGAAGATTCATTCAATGGGATCCTTGCGGCCAAAGCAGCCCGCATGAAAACTATGGCTGTTCCTGAATCCCCGCATTTTAATGACACTGGTTTTATAATTGCTGACATGAAATTACCCAGTCTGCTGGATTTCAATGAAGAGAAATTTGTGCAGCTTAACGATAAGTAGAAAAATAACCCGGAAATATCCATGATCACACTTTCGGATGGACATATTACTGTAAGGGAGTTTGACCTAAAAGACAAAAAGAAACTGGCAGAACTTTGTAATAACCGCAGAGTATGGGATAATTTGAGGGATTTAATCCCATTTCCCTATTCTGAAGGGGATGCTGAAAATTTCATACGTTCTTCACTCCATCAGAATCCCCCGCTAAATTTTGCCATTGATTACAAATCTGAATTTTCGGGAGTTATCGGACTGGTTAAACAATCGGATGTTTACAGACTATCGGCAGAAATAGGGTATTGGATTGGAGAACCTTACTGGGGAAAGGGCATTGCCACGAATGCAGTAAAGTTGGTTCTCAATTATGGCTTTTCGAAGCTGCGACTGGAAAGAATATTTGCTTCTGTATTTGACTACAATATCATCTCACAGAAAGTGTTGATCAAAGCCGGATTTAAACAAGAAGGTATTAGCAGATGTTCAGTTTTGAAGAATGATTCACTGCACGACGAAATTCACTTCGGGATTGTGAGAAATGATTTTTATTCTAATTAACAAAGAAAGGATTTAATGAAATCATCAGTTAAAATATTTGCACCGGCAACCATTTCAAATGTAGGACCCGGTTTCGACCTCATGGGATTTGCCATTGAGCAACCCGGTGATATAATGATCGTGAAGCCAAATGACAAAGGAAAAATCCGGATCATTAACAATTCCGGTTCGGATATTCCAACCGATCCTGAAAAGAATGTAGCGGGAGTGGCAGCGATGGCACTCATGGAGTCACTTGGCTGTGTTACCGGTTTTGACCTGATTTTTGAGACCAAAATAAATCCGGGAAGCGGGATAGGATCAAGTGCGGCCAGCGCCACTGCTGCCGTAGTGGGTGTAAATGAAATGCTCAGTCGTCCCTATACGCAAAAAGAGCTCCTGCCTTTCGCCATGAAAGGGGAATTTATCGCCAGCGGAAGTGTTCATGCCGACAACGTAGCCCCTGCCCTGCTTGGAGGTTTTATTCTTATCAGAAGTTATGATCCCATTGATATTATCCGGATTGATGCACCTCACGACCTGATTTGCACTGTTGCCCATCCGGAAATTGAAATTAAAACCTCCGAAAGCCGTAAACTTATTCCAAAAGACTTGTCTGTTAAAAAAACACTTGAACAATGCGGCAATATTGCAGGTCTGATTGCAGGACTTACTACTTCCGATTACAGCCTTATCGGCCGCTGCCTTCAGGACGTTATCGCTGAACCTGTCAGGTCGGCGCTTATTCCGGGCTATGCCGACATAAAAGCCAGATTGCATGAAACAGGTGCATTGGGAGGAAATATCTCAGGCTCCGGGCCTTCTGTTTTCGCCTTATCCGATAATCCCGACAATGCAAGAAAAGCAGCATCCCTGATGGAAGAAATATTCAAAAAGGCAGGTCTTCCAAATAAAGTATACATTTCTAAAATCAGCAGACAGGGAACACGACTTCTTGACTAAAGCAACATGAAATATTTCAGTACCAATAATAAAAATCATTTAGTAAGTCTGCAGGAGGCGGTTTTTAAAGGACTTGCACTAGACAAGGGCCTTTACATGCCTCAGGCTTTCCCTGTGATGCCGGATAATTTTTTCAAAAACATTAAAGATTACAGCTTCGCCGGGCTTTCTTTCGAATTAGCAAAAGCGCTTTTTGGGGAAGATATTCCGGAAGCAGAGCTGCGGAGCATCAATGAGGATGCCCTGAACTTTGACACTCCCCTTGTGGAAGTTCAAAAGGACGTTTTCAGTCTGGAGCTTTTTCATGGCCCAACACTGGCATTTAAAGATGTGGGCGCACGATATATGGCACGAATGCTGGGATATTTTACAAAAGGATATAAAAAGGAAATTCACGTTCTTGTCGCTACCAGTGGTGATACAGGAAGTGCTGTTGCCAATGGATTTCTGGGAGTTGAAGGTGTGAAAGTCCATGTTTTATACCCAAAAGGAAAGGTAAGTTACCTGCAGGAAAAACAATTTACCACCCTGGGTCAGAATATTTCAGCTTTGGAAATTGACGGAAGTTTCGACGATTGTCAGAAACTGGTAAAAGAGGCATTTGTGGATGAGTTGATAAATCAACATCTTACGCTAACCTCAGCCAACAGCATAAATCTGGCCCGGCTCCTTCCACAGAGCTTCTACTACTTCAATGCATTTCGTCAGCTTCCGGGAGTAAATAAAAAACTGGCTGTTGCAGTTCCCAGCGGAAATTTCGGAAATCTGACGGCAGGACTTATCGCCAAAAAAATGGGTCTGCCCGTTGACCAGTTTATTGCCTCTACAAACATCAACGATGTAGTGCCGGAATACCTTACTACCGGGATATACAAAGCCCGGCCATCCATCGCCACTGTTGCCAATGCAATGGATGTTGGCGACCCGAGTAATTTTGCCAGAATACTTGAGATATACGGTTTTTCGCATGATGCTATTGCCAGAGACATTCTGGGCTTTAGTTATACTGACAGGCAGATCAAGGATTGCATTGCTGAAGTCAACAGAAATCACCATTATCTTCCTGATCCTCATGGTGCTACAGCCTATCTGGCACTAAAAGAATTTTTATCGTCAAATGATGAGTTCCATGGAATTTTTCTTGAAACAGCTCATCCCGCGAAATTCAGCGAAACCGTGGAAGAATCTATTGGCAAGACAGTTGAGATTCCCGAGAGACTGGAGAATTTCGCAAAACGGAAAAAAATCAGTATCCCGATGTCAAAAGAATATGCCGAATTCAGAGATTACCTTCTTCAAATCCACTAAAAATAGAATTAAACCGGTTGGTCTTCATTTCAAAGAAAGTTCCTTTATCTTTTAAATTAATTGCTGTGTGTTTACAAAAACTCTTTCATGGGTTTCATTTAAACAATTCCTCTTGAAATTCCCTCTTAAAAAAAATGATATAAGACATATATTTAACATGCTTAAAATCATAATATTATTGATCCTCAAAATTTGGAAATCTCTGTACTTACCTTCAACTTTACACCGCAATCCCCGAAAAGGGATTTTTTATAATTATAAACATAATATTTCCTAAATTTTCTCTGCTATGAATGTAGATATGCTTATGAATGACCTCATTAAGAAAACTCAAGGTGAGGCAGAGTATCATCAGGCAGTCCGTGAAGTTCTTGAATCGATCGAAGATACTTACAACGAGAACCCACAGTTTGAGTCGGCCAAAATCATTGAACGACTTATTGAGCCCGACCGGGTTTTAATGTTTAAAGTTCCCTGGGAAGATGATGAAGGTAATATCCACGTTAACCGGGGATATCGTATTCAGTTCAATAATGCTATTGGTCCGTATAAGGGTGGCCTTCGTTTTCACCCCAGTGTTAACCTCAGCATCCTGAAATTCCTCGGTTTTGAACAGATTTTCAAAAACAGCCTTACCTCACTGCCCATGGGCGGAGCGAAAGGCGGCTCTGATTTTGACCCGAAAGGGAAATCAAACAGGGAAATCATGAGATTTTGCCAGTCCTTTATGCTTGAACTATGGCATAATATAGGTCCCGATACGGATGTTCCAGCAGGAGATATTGGGGTAGGCGGACGTGAAATAGGCTATCTCTACGGCATGTACAGAAAACTGGCCAGAGAAAACACGGGAGTACTTACCGGTAAAGGCCTTAACTGGGGTGGAAGCCTTGTACGCCCTGAAGCCACCGGCTTTGGAGTTGTTTATTTTGCAAAGGAAATGCTTGCAACCATTGGACAAACGCTTGAGGGTAAAAAAGTTGCCATTTCAGGATTTGGAAATGTTGCATGGGGAGCCGCAATTAAGGCAACAGAGCTTGGCGCAAAGGTAATTACGCTTTCAGGTCCCGACGGATATGTTCATATTCCTGAAGGTCTTGACAGTGAAAAGATCGAATTTATGCTGGAGCTGAGGGCTACCAATGAGGATATTGTTAAACCCATGTCGTATGAGTTCGAGGGAGTTGAATTCGTTCAGGGAAAACACCCCTGGCAGGTGCCTTGTGATATAGCCCTGCCCTGTGCAACACAGAATGAACTTAATTTAGAAGACGCTAATATGCTCATCAAAAACGGTTGCATTTGTGTTACCGAAGGTGCAAACATGCCCTGCACCCCTGAAGCCATTGAAGCGCTGCATGCTAAGAAAATTCTGTTTTCACCCGGGAAAGCTTCAAATGCTGGAGGAGTTGCTACATCCGGACTTGAAATGGCCCAGAACTCTATGAAAATTAACTGGAGCCGCACAGAAGTTGATGACAGGCTTCACCATATTATGACCCAGATTCATGAAAGCTGCGTGAAATACGGAACCCGTGAAGATGGCTATGTTGATTATGTAAGAGGTGCAAATATTGCCGGTTTCCTGAAAGTGGCTCATTCTATGATGGACCAGGGAATGTACTGATATAGCTGTTCAAGCTAAATTCCAAAAGCAGGTATTATCGGATAATACCTGCTTTTTTATTTCTAAATCCATAATAGGCGCAGCCATTTTGAAAAATTTCAATAATTTTACGTAAAGCTCAAATTTTATGAAACTTATTTCATTTCTCACTTTATCCATTTCAATACTGTTTCTATCCCCTAATATTATAGCGCAAACCAGCCTGGAAGAAATAGTAAATGATATGATTTTGCCCCACGAAGGACTCCCTCATGGAGTTCCTTCAAATTACAACTGGTCCCAAAAGCCAAGGGCTGGTGCCGTAGAACCTCCTGCCGACTGGACAGCGGCTATTGCGTGGGGTCAGTTATATGAATGGATAAATGGTAACCCGGCAACAAATACCCGGGTGCAGATAAAGGACCTTGAACTTTACTACCTGAGTAAAACCGATCATAGCTGGCACCGTTTACAAAAATCCCTGAGGGTTGAAGGGGCTGCATATGTTGAAGACTTTGTTAATGATGTAAATAAACCTGCTGATAAACGACTCGAATCCGATGGCAGCATCTCTGTTACCTGCGGTGATGGTTATAACTTCCATTTCTGGCCATATTCCGGAAGAGTAACATACCCCGCCAATGATGTGGCAGGATCATTTGTAACCGTCAAGGCCAGACTCATTATGGATGATCCTCTTGGTACAGATGACCGCGATCTGGCAAAATATGTTTTGAGCGTAGGGGGCGACTGGTGGTTGTCGCTTACCGCACAATGGGATCAGTGGACCACCAATGCTGATATGGGAATCGGGCGTTTTCGCTTTGTTACCCCTGAATGGAAATCCTTTAATATGTACTCTGTTCCAAAAGATACCATAATTAACAATCCCCCTCCATTCACTTCCCTGTCAGCCTCTGTTAAGGACCAGATTTCTGCAAACTCCGCCGGTATGAAAATTGAGGCTTTTCCAAATCCGTGCAGCGATAAAACTTTTGTGAATTATAACCTGCCTCAGTCAGGAAAAGCAACCATTTCAATATTTGATCTGCAGGGTAAGCAAATCATGGCATTCAGCCCGGAATCAAATAAATCGGGTGCATATTCGGTTGGGATTGATGCATCTGGCATTAAGCAGGGATGTTACTTTCTCCGGATCGAACAAAACGGCTATTCGAAAAGCAGCAAATTGATGGTGCTGAACTAAATAAAAATTCTCAGGGAGTTGTGTCTTTTTGCTTTTCCCTCAACCCATATTCTCCTTGTAAACAACTCCCCTGTTTGTCTTCCCGTCGATCAATATGGTCAGTGGTTTTCGGAAACGGATATGCCTTACATAAGTATCTTCAAAATGGGCTTCCTGCGAAATCAGGTAAGAAATATCGTATGAACCATCATTAATAAAAGGATTTATCGTCATGTAACCAACACCGAAGGAAGTCAGGTTTTGAAAGAAGTGGGTTCCCTGACTTGGATCTATTCGGTAATTTTCAAGCCCCGACTCCACAATAATACGGGCTTCACTGATTTGCGGCCACTTTATAGGAATTCCCAGCCATGGATCAGATGAACCCCACCGGCCGGGGCCTATTAGGACATAGTTTCTTTTTTCTTCACGCAAACTGGAATTAATCCTTTCTACACTCTTGGCCATTTCTTCGCTGTGAGCCGGATCAAATGAACTTGGCTTAATATAAACCAGATCGTTCATCCAGTCAAATACTCCATTTCCAAGTGCTGAGTTTGAAATAATAATGGATTCCTCCTTTTTAACCGATTCAATATTTATAAGGCTGCTCTGGTCATTATCAACAATGGGCCTTATCTGCAAAAAATGGAATATTTTAGGGGCTCCTTCGGGAACATTCAGGTTTACGGCAAATTCAATCTCAATTGGCAGGTTCATCTCTTTCTGACCTATTGCCAGCAAGGTCTGCAGGATATCGGCCAATGGGAAAGTACCATGATTCAGTATATTTGAAAAAGTAATTACCTTTTTTCCGTCGTAGTTATACCCGTCGCGAATAACATTATTCTGAAGATCATAAACCGAGGCCACCGGGCGCAGGGAACCATCAGCCTCAGCGTCCTTAATCCGCAGCTTCTGAAGATTAATAGCATCGTCGGTGGATGTCACGAAGCTCTCAGGGTTCATGTCGAGGGCAAAAAAGGTTTTCTGGGTATCACGCAGGATGATATCGGGGGAGGACAATTGCAGAACTTTCCTGGCATATTTTGGAGAGAAACGAAGTGACATTCCCCCGTCTACAATATATTTACCAAGACCAAAGGCAATATTAGCTATCCCATCCTCGGCCTTTTCGGGTTTTATCGGATAAAAATTTATCGACCTGGCTACCCCGGAAAAAGTTGGATAAAAACGGTTACCGTAACGACTGCCACTGACTTCCTGTAGGATGATTCCCATTTTCTCCTCATCGATAACGTTGGAAGTAGCATTCATGTATGCCTTGCTCGACTTAAAATAAACGGAAGCGTATACAGATTTAATGGCATTTGTGAGCATTCTGATAGTAAGAGCGTGATCCGATTCTACAATCGGAATCATGTAGGTGGAATAAATGCCCGCAAAAGGCTGGTAATGACTATCTTCAAGTTTGCTTGACGACCTGATGGCAACAGGATTTTTCATTATGGAAATAAAGGCGTACAGATCCTGGTGCACCCATCCCGGCAGTTTAGCCTTAATAAAATGTTGAAGAATCTCATCGTCGCTCAAATTACTCATGCCGATTTTATAGAGGTCGTTTGTCTCCATAAACTCGTCAAAAATATCAGTGCTGAGCACAACAGTTCTGGGAATGGAAATGATTACATCCGGATATTTATTGAAAAGGCTGTAATTCTTAATCACAGAATTAATAAAAGCAAGTCCTCTGGCCTTCCCCCCAATGGAATCATCACCAATCCTTGAAAACATCATGTATTCATCGAAGCTTGACTTATCAAACTTTGCAATTATTCCCCTTCCCTTGCTGATTCTAAAGCTTGATATGGCCTCATACATATAAGACCTTACCTCTTCAATATTTTTAAAATCCTCTGAGCGTAAATATTTAAGCAGCTGGGCAACCGGAAATATTGCCCTGGCGTTTAGCCATTTTGAAAAATCATTTCTGGAAGCATGGTAGGCAAGCACATTCTCCGGGATTTTCAGAATCAGCTGCTGCAAAGTCTGCAGATCAGATGCTCTTGCAATCTCTCGTGAGGTTTCCGGATCCCGGAATACAAATTCCCCAAACGCAAAATTCCTGATTATATAGTTTCTGACGTCAATGCTCAGGGTTTTGGAATATTTATGCAGGAATCCAACACTGAGCTTTTTGGCAAACTTCTCATTGGCCATGTCGGATGACTGAAGCAAAAAAGGCATATAAGGATCTTCCTCCTTAACCACCTTGCAAAGTCGCAATCCCGCGCGTGTTTTATGATCCCGCTTGTTATTTTCTTTAAAACTGATATCCGATATTATCCCCAGAAGGTTGTTTTTATACTTCCCGTAAAAACCCATCGCTTCATCATAGGTTTTGGCAAGAAGTATTTTTGGACGCCCCCTCATACGGATCATTTTCTGATGCTCATTCAGGGCTTCTTTCACAAAATCACGCGATTGTTTCAGTACAATCTTGTACAGTAAAGGAAGGTAAACCGAGGTATAACGAATGGAGTCCTCCACAAGCATTATAGCCTGAACCCCTATTCCTTCTATATCCTGATCGGCGTTCATCCTGTCTTCAATGAGCTTAATGATAGCCAGTAAAAGATCAGCATTCCCAAGCCAGCAAAATACATAGTCGATTGCCGAAAGATCCTCATTTTGCAATTTCAGGGAAACCTCACGGTTAAAATGTGTAAGAACAACGATAGGGATATGCTTGTGGGTTTTTTTTATCCTTTTTGCAAGCTGAAAAGTGTCAATATCCCCGATGTTCAGCATCTCAATAATCAGGTCAATGGTTTCCGTAGCAAGAATATCAAAAGCTTCCTTGGCAGAACTGGCCTTAATGAAGCTTGGAGGGTAACGCAGGTTCAGGGAAACATATTCATTAAAAATCTGCTCGTCAATACGGCCGTCTTCTTCCAGCATAAAGAAATCATAATTACTGCTGATGATGAGCACCTGCCGGATGCGTTTCTGCATGAGCAGTTCAAATTCTGTCATGCTGAAATCCACCGTTGGATAATCCAGTCGCCTCGTCTTCAAAGTTCCATCCATATTCTAAAAAATCATTATGCCTTTTTAAACAGCATCTGCCGCTAAAATCGATTATAAGTTAGGAAAATCCCTTCACATAAAGAATTAATGATCTTTTACCTGAAAATTCCTTCCAGATAATATCAGTCAAATTTAACATTTCAGGGGGTATATGCAGTTAATTTATGTGAATTCGATTTAATCGTGTTTGAAAAAGTTTTGTACAATTTTTTCACTAGCTCTGCTGAATCAGCGATATCTGCTTCTTTCCATCCATTATAACATCAACAGGCTTTGGAAAGCGAATCTGACGAAGATAATTTGTCTCTTCAACAATCTCCTGTTTGTTAATTACATCCCAATCGATGAACTCATTCTGAGATGTATGCTGGATAGAGAAATAGCCTATATTCATTGAGGTTACATTATGAAAGAAGTGGGATCCGAGGGATGCATCCAGTGGGAAATCTTCCAGGCTCATTTCAATGATCACTTTGGCCATGGATATTTGCGACCAGTTGACCGGTATCCCGATAAACGGATCGCGGGTACCCCATCTTCCGGGACCTATCAGAATATAGTATTTCTTTTGTCTCGCCATTTTCTGGTTCAGACCCTCAATCTCATGAGCAATTTCCTTTGTCTTTAGCTTATCGAAAGTTTCAGGCTTAATAAAAACAATATCCATAATATTATCAATTCGTCCGTTACCCATGCTTCTTTCAGCATAGATAAAAATATTTTCCTTGTCAAGCTGGTCGATATCCTCAATAAACTCCCCGGAAAATCCAAGCATCGGTTTTATCTGGAGGAGGTAAAAAGAAGGAAAGCCATTTTCGTTTTTGTTCAGATCAACTGCATATTCGATTTCCACAGGAGAACCCAGCGACTCTTTTCCAACATCAAGAATGAATTCAATAGTTTGTGCGAGAGGGATGTAATTGTATTTAAGAATATCAGCAAAGTTAAGTATCCTGGGGCCCGATTTTGATAAGCCGGCTTCAATTCTGTCATTTTCAGGATCATATACCGAAACCAGATGCTGAATTGAATTATGCTTTTCTGCCTCTGAAATGCTTAGTCTCTTCAGATTTACTTCCGATCCCCCTCTAAGCATATCAGGATCCTGGCAACTCATATCAAGGGCAATAAATTCAACCTGAGAATCCCTGAAAAGATTTCTTGGGGAATTCACTTCAAGTTCGGGATATTTGGGTGAAAACCTGTATGCTTTTTCTCCCTGAACCACATAATGTCCCAGGCCCAAAGCAGAAATGGCAAAACCATCTTCAGGTTTCATATGAGCTACCGGGTAATAATTATGCGACTGAGCCGTACCGCTGATATGCGGGTAATAGAAACCATCATATTCACTTCCAACAACTTCCTGGATAATAACCGCCATTTTTTCATCTTCATATTTATAGTTTATGGCTTCGAAATAGGCTCGTGACTCATCCGAGAAAATACTGGCATAGACGAGTTTAATTGCATCCGATAGATGCTTGTACCGGAGTTTGGGGTCTTCGGAGTTATTCGGAATTAGGAAAGTTTCAAAAATCCCTGAAAATGGCTGAGCTGAGCTGTCTTCCAGAAGGCTCGACGAACGCACTGCCAGTGGCATTTTCAATACTGGCAATAATAATTTCAGTTTCTTTTCAAGATTGTAGGAAAGTTCGCCTGCCAGAAATCTGTCACAAACCTCCTCATAGGAATAGTTTCCGTTTACTATACTCAGCAGGTTATTTTTCTCCAGGAAAAAATCAAACTCATCAGTTCCGATAAATGATGTACGGGGGGTACGAATATTAATTCCTGAAATCAGATCGGAGAAATTCAGGTTATAAATAAGCGTATTAATAAAAGCAAGTCCTCTCCCCTTTCCTCCCAGAGCTCCGCTGCCCAGGCTTACGATATTACTTTCATCGAGAAGGGCAGATTCCTCAAAGTTTACAATTTTTCCCGTATTGGATTCGTTCCGGTATTTTTTAATTACGAATTTAAGATAGCTCCTGAATTCATCCGGGTCTTTAAAATCGGTAATTTTCAGGGGATGAATCATCTTGGCAATCTTAATTTCTCCCCTTGCCATCAGCCATAGTGAAAAATGGTTTCTCTTGCCATGATATATCAGCGATTCAACCGGGATAATTTCAATTTGTCGTTCAAATTCTTTCAGTGATTTTGCTTCTGCTATTTTTCTTCCTCCCGGGTCCCTGTACTCAAAATTTCCAAAGCCAAGCTGGTGGGAGATAAATCCCTTTATATCCTGTAAAAGAGTTTCCGAATTCTTGTTTATAAAGATGGATTTAAGCTCATAGGCCATGCGTGCATTCTCCACATCCGACGACTGAATGATGGTAGGCAATCCCGGATTAATTTCTCGTGCATAGGTAACAAGACTGAATCCGGCCGATTCGTTTAACTCACCCTTATGTTTAAATTTCACATCCGTAATAAGGCAAAGGAGGCTATCCGCATACTTTTGAATAATTTCTTCAGCATCCTCATAGCTGGTTGCCAGCAGAATTTTTGGACGGGCGCGCAAGCGGAGTACCTTAAAGAGCTCATCCGTAGACACATCATCAATAATCCTTTTGGTTTGTTCCAGCACACTGCTGTATAAAAGGGGGAGATAACGGGAGTAGTAGATTTCAGAATCTTCAACAAGTAAGATAACCTTCACCAGGCCAATCTGCGTGTCATTTTCAACATTTACCCCATCCTCCAGCAGCTTAATCATTGCGAAGAATATCTTCGAATCCCCGTTCCATGCGAAAATTTTGTCGACGTTTTCGAGGTTTTCACGATTTTCCTTATAGGCAGGAACATCGCGACTGTTATTTAGAAGGACATAAACGGGTATATAGGGATATTCCTGTTTCACCATCCTGGCAATCCTGTTGGATGTGGGCTTATCGCTGCCAATCATGAGTATAACAAGGTCAAAATGCCGGTTACTCAGCTGGTCAAATGCCTCCTGAAAGGTAGATACTCCGGTAACCCTGGGCATTGAGGTGAGGTTCAGCTGCTGATATTCGCCCAGAATATGCTCTGAAAATCTTCCCTCTTTCTCAATGGCAAAGGCATCATATAAGGTCGAAACCAGTAAAATTTCCTTAGCCTTATAGGGCATCAGGTCGTGAAAAATATCCCTGTTGGCATTTTGTTTGTTCAGGAATTTCTGCAGCAACTTTCGGCTGTTGATAGGCTTACCGCTGCTGAATTCGGAAATTTCAGAACGGAGATAATCCTGTTCCTGTGTTTTTTTAAGAATCTTTCTTGCCTCAATGGTATTGAGGTAATTAGCAATTATGCTGGCGAGATTATTTATAAGATTTCTTTCTTCCTTGAGAAAGGGTCCTTCATCAGCTTCCGGAAAATCCTTGAGGTAATAGATTTCTATTGATCCGGGGATATTATCAATGGTTTTAAAGCCCTGACTCTGGCAGAATGCAGTTTCACGAAAGGTATTGGTAGTGCACTCGTATTCGCCATAACGGATACGTGCCACACAATGATCAGGAAACTGCCAGGCTTTTGGCAGGATAAAAGTAATCCTCCTCAGCGTTTCTTCTATCGCCCTACCTTCCTTGATTATCTGGGTAGTCTGATTTATGCAGGAAAGTTCCTTAAGCCTTTCCTTTTTCTCGGCAAGCAGTTTCTGAATTTCGTGATCTGAACGCGGAATATCCATAATTCCTTGTTATAGCAGATGTGATTTCAAGTCTGCAGACTTGAACGGGCAATACTTTCAGGCTTTTGTTTCGTTTATCTCAAATGTATTGCCGCTTTTAAGAAGATCATCCATGCATTTAATGCTGGTCTTCTCTTTTGAATGGGATATCTGATCATAAAGCATTTCCTCATAAACTGAACTTCCGACTGACCTGATTATTCCCATGGCAACCGGATATTCCGGCTGACCCATTCTAACCAGGTCGTAATGAAGACTGTTCTCAGGAGTAACAGCATCATGAATGGCAATATCTTTTTCAGTGATTCCATTTTCACCAATTGTCACTACCTCAACCCTGTTACAGCTATGTCTGAGACCTTTATTCCGGTTTTTCCCAAATATCATGGGTTTCCCATGTTCCAGATAAATCTGGTGATCGTCTCTTACATCCTTTCCTGTAATGTTCTGATGAACATCATTATTGAAAATAACACAGTTCTGAAGTACTTCAACAACTGAGGTACCTTGGTGCAAAGCAGCCTTGATAAAAACTTCTTTCATCATTTTCGGGTCGGTATCAACTACTCTTGCAAAAAATGAACCCTGAGAACCCATTACGAGTTCACCGGGATTAAATGGCTCTTCGATTGACCCTTCAGGTGATGTTTTAGTGACGCTTCCTTTAGGGGTAGTTGGCGAATACTGACCTTTGGTAAGGCCGTAAATTCTGTTATTGAAAATCAGAATATTAAGGTTTATATTTCTCCTGATAACATGAATAAAATGGTTTCCTCCAATTGCCATTGAGTCGCCATCCCCCGTAACCACCCATACAGAAAGCTCCGGATTTGCAACTTTTATTCCGGATGCAATGGCGGCAGCTCTCCCATGAAGGCTATGGAAACCATAGGTATTGATATAATAGGGGAAACGTGAAGAGCAACCGATACCGGAAACAAATACCACATTTTCCTTTTTTACACCCGTTTCAGGAACAGAATTTCTGATTGTGGATAATATCGCATGTGCACCACATCCTGCACACCATTTAACCGGGCTGTCCAGTTTAAAATCCTGAGTCTGAACCACAGGTGCATAATCTGTATTTTCTTTCATGATATTGCTGATAATATTTTTACCGTTATTTACAGTTTATCAATGATTAATTTTTATTAAGCAGCTCTCTGAATCTGGCTTTCAATTCCGAAATCATAAAAGGCAGACCCTGAACTTTATTGTACTGTTCGTAAGAATATTCAGGGTATTTAGATCTCAGGTAAAGAGCAAACTGTCCGAGGTTTAATTCGCATATAACCCTTTTTTTGGCATATTTAAGAACCTCTGCTGTATTTTTTGGGAGCGGGCTGATGTGAGAAAATTGAGCAAGACTAATGGACAGTCCTTCAGCCTGCAATTCTTTAACAGCGCTTAATAGGGCGCCATATGTACCGCCCCAGCCTATAACCAGTAAATCGGCATCTTTATCGCCCATAATTTCCTGGTCGGGTATATAATCGACAACCCTGTCAACTTTCTCCTGCCGAAGTCCAACCATTACCTGGTGATTAAAGGGATCGTGCGATACTTCTCCTGTCTTATCGGCCTTTTCAAGACCTCCAACTCTATGGCGTAAACCTTCCTGACCCGGAACTGCCCAAAGTCTGGCAAGGGTTTTTTCATCCCTGAGATAAGGCATGTAACCCTCATGATTATCTTTTACCTTAGGTGGTTTTATTGAAGGCATATTCTTCATTTCAGGAATCTGCCACAGCTCAGAACCATTAGCCAGATAGCCATCCGTAAGAAGGATAACCGGAGTCATATGCTCAAGAGACAGTTTGGCTGCCTCATAGGCAAAATTAAAACAGTTTGCTGGGGTGGTAGCTGCAATTACTATAAGCGGACTTTCTCCACTCCTGCCATAAAGTGCCTGTAAAAGATCAGCCTGTTCGGTTTTGGTCGGGAGTCCGGTGGAAGGACCTCCACGCTGAACATTAACGATTACCAAAGGCAATTCAGTAATTACGGCAAGACCGATAGCTTCGCCTTTAAGAGCAAGTCCGGGTCCTGAAGTAGATGTAACCGCAAGTCTTCCGGTAAACGATGCACCTATCGCTGAACAAATGCCGGCAATTTCATCTTCTGCCTGAAAGGTTATTGCTCCCAGGTGCTTTCTGCTGGCCAGTTCCTGAAGAATTTCTGTAGCAGGGGTAATCGGGTAAGATCCAAGGAAAAGTTCACAGCCTGATTTTTCTGCAGCCGCCAACAGGCCCCAGGCAGTAGCTGTATTACCACTTATATTTCTGAAAAGACCTCTTTTATTAATTGAAGGATTAACCAGGAAGGTGGTGGTCATTGCTTCAATGGTTTCAGCATAGTTATAACCGGCGCGAAGCACGGCAATATTAGCTTTTACCAGGTCCTCGTTTTTCTTAAATTTCTTTTGAATAAAGCTCTCCCCAATGCTTAGGTCGCGGTTAAACAGCCAAAACAAAATTCCGGCAACAAACTGGTTTTTTGTTTTATCAGCCGTTTTAGCATCAATCCCGAACTCAGAAGTAGTGGCACGGGTAAGGGATGTGATAGGAGCCTTAACAATGCTGTATCCTTCAAGACTATTATCATTCAGGGGATCCTCAATATATTCAGCCTTTTTGTAGTGCTTATCGTCAAAGTTGTCTGAATCTATTATTATGGTTGCACCCGGTTTCAGCCATTTCATATTGGTTTTGAGAGCAGCAGGGTTCATGGCTACCAATACATCGGCAAGATCTCCGGGAGTGGTAATTTCTTTATGTCCTATGTGAACCTGATATCCTGAAACACCGGCAATGGTTCCCTGGGGAGCCCTTATCTCAGATGGATAATCGGGGAATGTAGATAAGTCGTTTCCAATAAAAGCTGAAGTATCGGAGAATTGACTTCCGGTTAACTGCATTCCGTCACCGGAATCACCGGCAAATTTAACAACTACGTCTTCCAGCTCAATAATCTTAGGATTTTTTCCCATAACAGATTTAATTTAAAAACTAAATGCACACGAATTTTTGCTGTCATTCGTATGCATTATGATAAAAAACGCAATAAGTTCTACAAATTCAAAGACATTAATAATAACTACAGTACAAATGTAATTATTTTGACAGAGCCTTATAAAAATCAATGCTATTTTATTCAACAAATATTGTTAAATATGTTGAGAAGTAAATATGTTTAAAAACTCAAAAAAAAGGCCTGAAGGAAAATCCTTTCAGGCCAGAATTTTTAGCAGTTAAGTAAGGCTTAAATTTCACCTTCCTCTTTTAGTACGTCTTCCTCAATAAACTTCCAACCGCCAATCATTGAAGAAGTGACCCCTCTTCTTTCAATATAATCATGATAAAAGACGAGATAAATATGGATCATGGCAAAAAGGATAAACACCCACATTAAAATATGATGGATATTTCTTGTTGCCAGATCTCCACCAAGAAGAGGCACAATCCAGACAAATATTTTGGGGAACCATGAGTCGCTCATGGCAGCATACATCCCAAAACCGGTTAAACTCTGAAGCACAAAAGCCAGAAAAGTAAGAAAATAAGTAAACGAGGCCAGTGAATTGTGGCCAATGTCATTTATCTTCTTATTTACAACCTGCAAAATATCAACCTTAAGAACAGATAGAATATTCTGCCATTGCTTCTTTTTAAAAGGAATAAAGTTGTACCATCTTGCAAATTTATTGCCTGCAAATCCCCAGTATAACCTGACAACAAAATTGAAGAAGAATACGAAGGCTGCAACAAAATGGATAAATCTGATGGTTCCAAACATAAAGCTAAATGAGGCTTCAGCAATATTTGGTGCAACAATGGGGTTCCCAATCAGATAACCGGTAACACACAAGACTAAAATGGATACAACATTTACCCAGTGGTAAAGCCTTACAGGAAATTCCCACACGTAAATTTCCCTAAGGGTTGTATTTCGCGGGGTATGAACATATCTAGCCATAATCAGAAAGTTTGGATTTGATGAACATAAGATCCTTTTTCGTCATAAAGGTGAACTGCACAGGCAATACATGGGTCAAATGAATGTATTGTCCTGAGTATTTCAACCGGGTTTTCAGGATCGGCAATTGGTGTTCCTATAAGTGATGCTTCATAGGCAGACCTTGTTCCGTTTTCATCGCGGGGAGAAGCATTCCAGGTACTTGGAACAACAAGCTGGTAGTTATCAATTAATTGATTCTTGATCACTATCCAGTGAGCCAGCGCTCCCCTTGGGGCTTCTGTCAGACCAACTCCTTTGGCATCCGAGGGCCAGCTTGACGGCTCCCACATGTCCTTGGTAAAGGTACGGTCATCACCATTCTTTATATTGGCAATCAGGCTGTCGAAGAATTCCAGTGCCCAGCCTGAAACGAGCTTGGTTTCGAGTCCGCGGGCAGCTGTTCTTCCAAGAGTAGAGAACAAGGCTTCAACGGGTGCATTGAGAGTTTTTAGAGCCCAGGTAACCACTTCCTTATATTCTTCCCTGCCGGATGCAAAACCAACCAGCATACGGCTCAGCGGACCGACTTCCATAGCATTTCCTTTCCAGCGCAGGGTTTTCAGCCAGCTGTATTTATTGTCGACATCAAGGAAATCATATGGAGGCTTGGGACCGGTGTAATTCAGATTGGTCTGACCCTGCCATGGATGTTTTGGGTCCTGGTTGCCTTCGTAGCTGTAATATGAGCGGGCGATACTTTCCTGTATCTGCTCAGGATCTGTTGCATCCACAGGAATAAGCTTGCTGAGGTCGCGATTCATAATAATTCCCCTGGGGAACTTAAAGTTGTCGACATCAGCATAGCCATTTGTTGGCAAATCGCCGTAGCAGAGATAATTTGAGAGTCCGCCACCGATACCGGCCCAATCGAGATAGTACGGGGCTATAGCCATCAGGTCGGGGATGTATACCTGTTCGATAAAAGTTTTTGCATCCTTGAGCAATTGGCCGACGTATGCAAGTCTTTCACTGTTCAGGGCATTGTTTTCATTAATATTGATTGAGCAGGGAACGCCACCAACCAGGTAATTAGGGTGAGGATTCTTTCCTCCAAAAATGGTATGAACCTTTACAATTTCCTTTTGCCATTCCAATGCCTCCAGATAATGGGCTACTCCAATGAGGTTAACTTCCGGCGGCAGCTTATAGGCTTTATGTCCCCAGTATCCATTGGCAAAAATTCCCAGTTGTCCGCTTTCCACAAATTTGGTCAGGCGTTTCTTAAGATCTGAAAAATAACCGGGTGAACTTTTAGGCCAGCTGGAAATGCTTTGGGCAATAATGGATGTTTTTAATGGATCAGCAGAAAGCGCTGAAACAACATCAACCCAGTCCAGGGCATGCAGATGGTAAAAATGGACCACATGATCCTGCATGTATTGGGTGCAGAACATAAGGTTCCTTATAAGTTCAGCGTTGGGCGGTATTACTATGTTCAGTGCATTCTCAACCGAACGAACCGATGCCAGAGCATGCACTGTTGTGCAAACGCCACATACTCTTTCTGTAAAGGCCCATGCATCGCGTGGATCGCGACCCTTTAGAATTATTTCTATACCACGAACCATTGTTCCGGAGCTGTATGCATCAACAATCTTTCCGTCTTTTATTTCCGCCTCAACTCTCAGGTGGCCTTCAATTCGTGTAACAGGGTCAACTACTATTCTATTACTCATAATTATGTTTTTATGTTATAAATAACTTGTATGAACTTATTAAAGGATCAGGCTTCCTGCCCATGTTCCTCTTTCTTGGATCTGCCACTGGCAATTTCCTTTCTCTTCAGGATATTGGTGGAAATTGCATGAGCTGCCATACCTGCACCTGCAGCAATTCCAACGATCACACCGATCTTATCGGCAGTTTTCTCTACTCCGAATCCCGGGAAGCTCTGGAGATGCTTGTAGAATGGTCCGTTATCCCAGAAATTGGCTTCCGAGCAACCGATACAGGGATGACCCGACTGAATAGGATAGCTCACTCCGTTATTCCACTTGATAACTCCGCAGGAATTATAGGTATTTGGTCCTCGACAGCCCATTTTGTAAAGGCAATATCCTTTTTTGGCATTTTCGTCATCGAATGATTCTACGAATAAACCTGCATCATAATTGGGCCGGCGATAACATGTGTCGTGAACACGACGTGAATAGAATTCCATGGGGCGGCCAAGTTTATCAAGATGAGGAATGCTTTCGAATGTCAGGTAATGGACAATAACCCCGGCCATTACTTCAGCAATTGGCGGACAACCCTGCACATTGATAATGGGTTTACCATGAATCACTTTATGAACCGGCTTTGCACCTGTTGGGTTTGGATTGGCAGCCTGAACACATCCTGCAGATGCGCAGTTGCCCCAGGCAACGATGGCTGCTGCCCCTTCAGCTGTTTCCTTTAGTATCTCCAGTGCGCTCTTACCCCCTATGGTGCAATATGCTTCATTTTTAGTTGGTACAGATCCTTCAACCATTAAAATATAATTCCCAAAATGCTCCTTCATTGTATCCTGAAGTGATTTTTCTGCCTGGTGTCCGGCAGCTGCCATGAGGGTCTCACTATAATCCAGCGAAACCTTGTCGAGGATAATATCGGCAACAATGGGATGAGACGAGCGGATAAAAGACTCACTGCAGCATGTGCACTCCTGAAAGTGCATCCACAGTCAGTAAAATTCAGGCCAGATCCGCTTGTCTGGATTGTAATTCAGAATCGTGGCAGGCAAAATTTTCGACCCCTGCCCTGTTTGCAATAGTTATAAAACGCAACTGTTAGGCGGAAAAGAGTTGCAGGTAAAGTCCTTATTGGTTGATTAATAACTAAAAAATAAAATTATGTGCGATACATGCGGATGTGAATCGAATGGGAATATGATAAGGTATACTATTCCTGGGAATATGCAAGGGAATGAGCAAGGGCAAGAAGAGGGTCTGGTGCATAGTCATGGGCATCATGAGCATGGGCATGGACACAATCATGAGCATGAGCATAGTCATGAGCATGGGCATAGTCATGAGCATGGGCATAGTCATGAGCATCATGATCACCATAACGGTAAACTAATAAATGTTGAAACAGATATTCTGAGTAAGAATAATCTGCTGGTTGAGCGAAACAGGGGATATTTTGAAGCCAGGAAAATATTTGCTTTAAATCTGATGAGTTCCCCGGGCTCAGGAAAGACGAGTCTGCTCGAGAAAACCATTGCCCAGTTGAAATCAGTGGTAAAACTTGCTGTAATTGAAGGAGACCAGCAAACCACTAATGATGCGGTTCGCATAAAGAATGCAGGGGCTCCGGTAATACAGGTGAATACCGGGAATGGCTGTCACATCGACTCGTCAATGATTAATAAAGCTGTAAAAGAAATTGAGCCACAGGAAAATTCATTGCTTTTTATTGAAAACGTCGGCAACCTTGTTTGTCCTTCCCTCTTCGATCTGGGAGAATCGGCAAGGGTTGTAATCATAAGTACTACCGAAGGTGAAGATAAGCCTCTTAAGTATCCAACTATGTTTGAGAATGCCGAACTTTGCATCATCAATAAGATTGACCTTTTACCTTACCTCGATTTTGATATGGGGAAATGCAGGGAATACGCATTGCAGGTAAACAGTAAGCTTAGTTTTATTGAAACTTCAGCGAAAACAGGCGAGGGAATGGAGAATTGGCTGAATTGGATAAAAGCAAGGATGAATAAGCAATGAAAATATTCAAAGTCCCTGATATCACCAGCTGAGTCCGATCCAGTAGAGGCCTACGGCGATTGCGAATACTCCTCCCACCATATTGATCCTTCTGTATAGCTTATATCGGTTCTGACTGACAGTTTTCTGACTGGCAAATCCAAGAATCATGGAATAAGTTACCATGGTAAAAATTGTACCAAAGGCAAATCCTGATAAGTATAAAATGGCAGCTGTTCTGGTTGGAAGTGCCAGAGTAGGAAGAATTCCGATTATATGTGACACTCCTGCCAGGCCATGAACCAGTCCGATAAGTGTGGCGGAATATATGGTTTTGGATTTGGAAATTTCTCTGACATGATGGTGTTTCTCAGGATGAGATAATCGCCAGAATGCCCATATTCCAATAATGATAAGCATCACCCCCACCAGCTGTTCGCTGTAACCGGAAATCATATCAATGGGAATCAGGTCCCTCATGAGAATGAAAAGTCCTCCGATGATAAGAGCTCCGGCCACATGCCCTATCCCCCAGAATAAACCAACAAACCATGCTTTAATACGGCTCTGCAGAGCCAGAGGGGTAACTGCTGCAAGATGATCAGGGCCTGAAATAACATGCGCCATACTCGTGCCCAATCCAGCCAGAAAACTTATCATATATTAACTACAGTTAAGGTTTTAAAACTGCTAATTTTAGCCTGCGCAAGATATAAATCTTTCACGAATTAAGGATTCGGAGAACAGTATTATATACCTCCGGCAAAATATCCTCCACTTCTTTTGTCAATCCAATTTTAACCTCATCAAGTTCTTTGATATTTATGGTAATCAAAGATATGTCGGGCAGATCTCCCAGTAACTCAGCCGACTGCATAAAATCGCGTAAACCGATATCATGTGAGGTAAGCGATCTGGGAAAATCACTGGCAAACTTTGGTTTAATAACATTTATTTCCCCGGCAGGACCAGAGTCGAGAGTTGCATCAATCATATTAAATCTGCCGTAATCATTAAACAGATGTAAAAGATGAAATCCGCCTGTACCCCCGTCAAGTAAAACTGCATTCCCGGGTAAGGGTTTATTGAACATAAATTCAATAGCTTTTACCCCTACTCCTTCATTACCCATCAGGATATTTCCAAGTCCGAGAATCAGAATTTTATCTTCAGGTTATTCCTCCATTAAGGGCTTTATTAATGTATCTAAATATAAGACTATAAAACTATATCAATCTATTTCAGTCCATAATTTGAAATAAGTTTAAATAAGTTTTAGAACTTTTAGATGGAGATGGTTTATCTTTGCAAGGCAAAACAAATCCGTAATATAATGGCATTAATTAAATCTGTGAGGGGCTTTACTCCGATTTTTGGGAAAAACTGTTATCTGGCTGAAAACGCGACCATAATCGGAGATGTGGTAATGGGAGATGACTGTTCAATATGGTTTAATGCCGTTTTAAGGGGAGATGTTAACTCTATTCGCATAGGCAATAAGGTTAACATACAGGATGGCAGTGTCTTGCATACCCTGTATGAGAAATCGGTGGTTGAGATCGGTGACAATGTTTCGGTTGGTCATAATGTAATCATTCACGGAGCCTGCATAAAAAGTAATGTGTTATTGGGAATGGGGTCAATTATCCTCGACCATGCAGTGATAGGAGAAAATTCAATTATTGCTGCCGGAGCGGTAGTACTGGATGGCACTGTGGTTGAGCCCGGCAGTATTTATGCCGGTATTCCTGCACGAAGGGTAAAGGGAATTGATCCGGAGCAAAGTCGTGAAATGATTGAAAAGATTGCCAATAATTATCTTTTCTATGCAGGATGGTTCAAAGAGTAAGCTTTTGCCTGATGATTGAAATTTCAGAATTGAAACAGATTTCAGCTGATCTGATGAGGAATCAATCCCGATGAACAATTAGGAGAGCTCAGGGAATCTGATTTCGTTAAGGGCTTATAAGTGTTTTGTTCGCTAAGGCTCAACCCAATACAGGCACTACAGGCTGATTTTATCCAGTTTAATTTTTTCACCAAAAAACATGGAGGCGATTATTCCGAAATATTCAGTATGATCGGAAACGAAAAATTCATGACCCGGATGTTTGTCGGTTCTCAGCAAATGCTTTTCAGTGAGCACATCGCGTAATTTCTCAGCAACAATTTTTGCACTATCGATCACATTTACCTCAAAATTAAAATATCGGCTTATCTGGTTTTTTATGATGGGATAATGAGTACATCCCAGTATCAGACTGTCAATACCCTGCAATTCTTTTCTGGAAAGGTAGGACCTGACAATGGCGTTGGAAATATCATCGAAAATAAATCCCTCTTCAATCATTGGAACAAGCAAAGGGGTGGCAAGAGAAGATACTTCAATTCCGGGATTTCTGCTTTGAATACCCCTTGGATAGGTTTCTGAATTAATAGTAGCTTTTGTACCAATTACTCCAACATTATGACTTTCGGTTTCATTGGCAACGTATTCAACAACGGGGTCAATTACATTCAGCACCATGGCTTTTTCGCCCACAAAATCCCTCACTTCCTTATATGCGTTTGAGGATGCCGAATTGCAGGCTATCAGGATAAGTTTGCATCCTTTACCAAGAAGGAAATCAGTAATCTGAAGGGAATAATTTATTATAGTGTCCTTTGATTTATCGCCATAGGGAAGGTGAGCAGTATCCCCAAAATAAATCATTTGTTCTCCGGGTAAAGCCTGTCGTATTGCAGAGGCGACGGTTAGTCCGCCAACACCGGAATCAAAAAGGCCAATGGGAGAATTAATGTCAGGCATAATCTTTAAATAAAAATGAAGACCATTCTGATGATTCAAAATGGTCTCTCTGGTAATATTTACAACTTACTAGGGAAGCTTAAGCTTCTCCTTTACCATAGGTGTAATATCTATACTTTTTTCGGATGCATAAATTGGATTTTTACCACTTACATCAAAAACATAGATTAGATCAAGTTCCTGTCCGATTTGCTTTACAGTAGCCTCGAGCTTCTTCATAATGTTTGCCAGTAAATCAGCCTGCAGTTTCTGAAGTTTATCCGATGCAAGCTGCTGGAAAGCCTCAAGATTTTGCTGCATACTCTGAAGCTCAGAAATTTTGCTCTGAAGTATCAGTGAATCCATATTTGCCTGGTTAGCAGTAAGATCATTATACTTACGATTAAATTCAACCTGAAGCACTTCTTCCTGCTTGGAATATTTATCGTTCATTTTCTTCAGACTATCCAGTGAGGTGTTATATTCCGGCATAAGCACAAGAACATTTTGCATATTGAGATGGCCGAACTTTAAATTCTGAGCATTTACAAATGCACCCGAAAAGGCAATGATAATCAATAAGCAAAGCACATAAAACTTTTTCATTCTATCCGTTTTAAATTTTTACAAAAGTATATATTTATTTGGTATATCCTAACTTTTCAAGGACCTCGTCAGACTTGTTATACTTGGCATTTTCATATAGAATACCAGCGCCTGAGGCAGTATCAAAAATTACGGCATAGGCACCTTCAATAGCCATTTCCTTAACTACCCTGTAGATTTCATCCTGGATTGGCTTAACAAGTTCCTGTCTTTTCTGGAAAACAGCTCCGTCATCGCCAAAATACTTCTTCTGAAGATCTTTAATTTCCTTTTCTTTGGCCATTATTTCATCTTCCTTTTTATTTTTCTGATCCTCCGTCAGAAGAACTTTTTCTTTTTGAAAATCCTTATAGATTTTATCTACTTCCTGATATTTGGCTTCAATTTCCTTCTGATAATCGGCGGAAATTTTATCCAGTTGTTCCTGTGCAGCCTTATAACTGGGAATACGACCGAGTATATATTCGGTATCCACAAATGCAAACTTCTGGGCGAAACTGCTTCCAGCGATCAGGAAAACAAATACTGCTATTAATACTGACTTCTTCATAACCTTAAGTTTTAAATTTTACATATTTTAAAATTGCTGTCCGAGAGTAAAGTGGAAATTAGGTCCACTGTGCCCGTAGACTGAATTGGGAACATCATCAAATCCGTATCCCCAGTCTATACCAAGCAATCCGAACATTGGCAGGAATGCTCTCAATCCTACCCCCAGTGAGCGTTTAACAAGGAAAGGATTATAGTCTTCAATCGAATACCATGAATTTCCAGCTTCTGCAAAAACAAGACCAAAAATGGTTGCAGAGGGATTCAGGGTAAAAGGGTAACGCAGTTCCATGGTAAGTTTTTCATAAACGTTACCCGATTTTGTACCATTTATCCTCGGTGTTAAAGAACTGTTTGAATATCCCCTGAGGGCAATGGTCTCATAACCGTAAATATTATAACCTGTGAGGCCGTCGCCACCCAGATCAAAGCCTTCGAAAGGTGAAGGACCAATATCCTTGTTATAAAATCCTTTATATCCAAAATGCGCTCTAGTATACAATACCAAATTCCCTGCCAAAGTTGTATACCAGTCGGCTTTAAATTTCCATTTATGATATTCAATCCATTTATATTTTTCTTCCTGAGCGGTCACGTTACTAAAATCCTTTCCGGAAATAGCTGAAAATGGAGGTGTTAGCTGCAGAGACAGGCTGAATGAAGAACCGTTACGGGGATAAATAGGCTGACTTACTGAGCTTCGTCCAAGGGTGGTTGAAAAACTAAGGTTATTTGAATTTCCATTTGTAAAGAAGAAATAACCTGTATAATCCTTCAAACTATAACGTTGATAAGTTAACTCATTATATAAGGTGAAGAAGTCATCAGGCCATTTCAATCTTTTTCCAAGTCCCAGTGAGGCTCCGGTTATCTTCATATACTGATCTTTCTCCACGGAACTGTAATATCCGTAGGAGCTGTTCATCTTGGTGCGATAAAGAGAGACCGAAAAAGAATTAGGTTTCTTACCACCGAACCATGGTTCTATAAATGAAAGATTATACGACTGATAATACTTCCCGTTCGATTGTGCACGTATACTTACCGTTTGTCCGTCGCCCGTCGGAATGGGTCTCCATGCTTTTCCATCAAGAATATTTCTGGCTGAGAAGTTGGTAAACCGCAGGCCCACTGTTCCAACAAGCATTCCATAGCCCCAGCCACCGGAAACTTCAAACTGGTTATTTGACTTTTCGACTAATTTATAGCGAATATCAACGGTTCCGTTACTTGGATTTGGAATGGGTTCCGGCTCTATTTGTTCAGGGTCAAAATGACCCAACTGAGCCAGTTCCCTAACTGTACGGATAATATCCTGTTTGCTGAAAAGATCTCCCGGCTTGGTTCTTATTTCCCGGCGGATAACATGTTCATTGGTAACATCATTACCTTCAATTATTATATTGTTAACTGTAGCAGGTTTACCTTCGTAAATTCTCATTTCAAAATCGATGGTATCCTTATCAACTTTCACTTCCACCGCTTCAATGCTGGAAAACAAATAACCATAGTCGAGATAAAGTGAATTAACAGCATCTTCATCATTTAAAAGTCGCTTGTCAAGAAGTTTCTGATCAAAAACGTCTCCCTTCTTTATTCCCAATACTTTTGAAAGTAGCTCCTCCGGGTATTTTGTGTTACCTATCCACACTATGTCGCCGAAATAATATTTATCGCCCTCATAAATGGATATATTAAGATTTATCCTGTCTTCAGATACTTTAGATATGGAATCGCTCAAAATTTTCGCATCCCTGTATCCGTTTTCATTGTAAAACTCGATCAGCTTCTCTTTATCTTCAATAAAATCTTTTTTGATAAGTTTTGAAGGTTTAAAAATATTCAGGTCACGTCCCTTTGTTTTTTTCAACTCCTTTCTGAGTTTCTTAGTGGGAAAAACCTTGTTGCCGGTAAAGACAACGTCTTCAATTTTTACCTTTCCGTTTTTATTGACATCTGCAATTAGCTGGACCATATTAACCCTGATAGTATCGGGGATTTCACGAATGGTAATGGTGGTATTCAGATAGCCTTTATCAACAAAATGTTCACGTATAATCCTCCTGATGGTATTTAGAATATCATCGGTTACCTGGCTCCCGCTTCGGATATTCAGTTTATCCATTATATCCTGCGTCTCAGATTTTTTTATGCCATTTATGGTAAGCTTAGACATTCTTGGGCGCTCCTTCAGGTAAATATCCAGCCATATCTTTCCGCTTTGAATTTTCGTGGCTGAAATTTTCACATCCGAAAACAGTCCCTGGTCCCAGAACTTTTTAATAACATTGGTAATATCTTCACTTGGTACAGTTATTTTCTCTCCTATCTGGAGTCCCGACAGGCTAACCAGAACCTCCTTCTGGAGATATTGTACCCCGGAAATACTTACATCCGCAATTTCGTACTCTCTTGGATTTGAATAATCAAGAATGGGCAAAGCATCGTAATTGATCAGTGTATCCTGGGAATAGCCTGCAATCAGAGAAGAAAATAAAAATAAAAGGACAAAAAATATTTTATACATATTGTTTAATTAACTGATTCGGTATTAACTTGTTCACTGATTTTCCCAAATCTTCTTTCCCGTTTTTGAAAGTCAAGAATTGCATCGAAAAAATCTTCTTTTCTAAAATCGGGCCAAAGTACTTCTGTAAAATATAATTCCGCATAGGCAATCTGCCACAACATAAAATTGCTGATCCTATATTCTCCACTGGTACGTATAAGGAGCTCCGGATCAGGGTATTCTGAAGTTGTAAGATATTGCACAAAAGAGTCGCAACTCAGGTCATCCACTTCAAGATTCTTTTTTCTTACATCCGATGCAAGTTTTTTCATTGCATTCAGAATCTCCCATCTCCCGCTGTAACTAAGTGCAAGAACGAGATTCAGGCCTGTATTATTGCGGGTTTTATCGAGTGCGCGAAATAATTGTTTCTGTACAGATTTTGGAAGGCTTTGTGTATCACCGATAACGTGCAGGCAAACATTGTTTTCGAGCAACGACTCCAGTTCTTTTTCAATAGTCACAATTAACAACGACATCAGTGCATCAACCTCTTCCCTGGGACGGTTCCAGTTTTCTGTGGAGAAGGCATATAAAGTCAGGTATTTAATACCAAGTTCTGATGCAGCCTCAACTGTTTCCCTTACTGCCACAACACCGTTTTTATGTCCAAAAATTCTGGAATTCCCTTTACGTTGAGCCCATCTTCCGTTACCATCCATGATCACTGCCACATGGGATGGTAATTTATCTTTATTTATGCTTTCGATCGTTGCCATAATTCGTAATTCACCTTAGTCGTATGCCGGGCAATCATCCCTGTAATTAAATATTTTGTATGTAAGAAAAATTCCTGCAAAGGTATACCAGTCTTTGTTACCAAACAAAGTATTATTGCCTTCTGATACAATATTTGTTACACCGTCAATTCCACTGTCGGTAAATGTCTTTCTTACAGATATTTCCGCTCCGGCACTTAACTTTTTGGTGGCATTGAATTTATAGCCAATTCCAAATGGAAGGACAAAATGACTTTTAGCTGCTGGAGCATTTGATGAAATCACAATATGATAACCGAGTCCCCCGGAGAGGTACAGCGACTGATTTATCTTGCGGTTGGCTGTTTTATAGGGAATGAAGTTTATCTCGTAATTTGCAGATGCATCGATAAAGGTCGCATCAAATCCGGTATTCAGACTTTCGACGTAGGGATCTCCGTAACCAGCAGTATTTGCATGCAGGGTGTGATAAATTCCGTTTATACGAATGGAATTTCTTGGCTCAAAATTGTATCTGAAGACAGGGCCAATGGCATAACCCGGGGAGTAAAAATATTTCGATGGATTCAGGTCGCCCA
>JACJXF010000023.1 GCA_020636775.1 Bacteroidales bacterium | reverse complement strand
GGAATCGCGGTTTTTTCTTTATTAATTCCGGGAGGAATTTTATATAAAAATCAAAAAACATGAACTGCGGTTTTTCAGCTGCGATTCAGCGTTCCCGCGAAGTCGGGTCTGCGCTTAATTTTCCATAATTCGCATCAGCCATGATAAAGTCCTTAAATTTCCCTATTTTTGCAATCACCATTTACAAAGGCACAGAGCCTGATTTTTGGTATAAAGAAAAGGAGAAAGAATACATGGAATCCACACGACAAAAAAAAGTATCCCGACTGCTTCAGAAGGAGCTGGGACAAATAATTCAGCAAAGGTCTGTGGAGCTGGGCGGAAAAATGATTACCGTAACAACCGTAAGGATTAGTCCGGATCTTAGTGTGGCAAAGATCTACCTTAGCGTTTTTCCTGCAAAAGAGGTAGAGAAAACCCTTGCTGCTGTGAAAGAAATTGTTTCCCAGATACGTCATGAGCTTGGAAACAAGGTAAGACATCAGTTAAGGATTGTTCCTGAGCTGGTATTTTATATTGATGACAGTCTGGATTATATAGAGAAGATTGAAAACCTTCTTAAATAGGGACGCAGATTACCGGGAATACCGGGATTATCAGGATTTAGCAGATTGAACAGATTTGGATTTTTAGAATTTGGCGTATGCTGGCAAAGTCGCCAATCAATTAATAGCTGCCAAAAAGCTGCAAAGCAGCTTTATATTTGTAGCTGCAGAGCAGCATAACAATTGTAGCTACCGAGCAGCCGAATATTTATAGCTGCAGAGCAGCGTAACATTTGTAGCTGCAGAGCAGCCGAATATTTGTAGCTGCAGAGCAGCGCAATATTTTTACCAGAATTGCATCGCAACATTTATTGCAAAATATTTGCACCCAATTATGAAACATAAAACATTTTATATTTACCAAACAACAATTAACCGGAATTCATAATGCAGTACGATCCCATAAAGCGTTCACTTGGAAAAGTATTTAACACCACCCCATTTCTGCGCGTAGTATTTTATAAGCTTCTGGATATGCTTCTTCTTCGCAGCTGGCATATTAAAAGGGAAATCAGGGACATACAATCCTCAATTCCGGCAGGTGCAGAAATTCTGGATGCCGGCTCCGGATTTGGACAATACAGCCATTTTCTGGCAAAAAAATTCCCTCAGAGTAAAATTACCGGCGTGGATGTCAAAGAGGAACAAATTGCCGACTGTAATGCATACTTTACCAAACTTGGACTTTCAGATAGTGTTACCTTCAGAATTGCTGACCTTACCAGGTTCAGGGAAGAAAATAAATACAGTCTGGTGTTGTCGGTGGATGTAATGGAACATATTCTGGAAGACGTTGTAGTTTTTAAAAACTTTGTATTTTCCATGAAAAAGGGAGGAATCCTTCTTATCTCAACCCCTTCTGATCAGGGCGGTTCCGATGTGCATGACGACGATGACGAATCCTTTATTGAAGAGCACGTCAGAGATGGGTATAACATAGCCGAGATAGAGGATAAGCTCAGATCTGCCGGATTCTCTGAAGTTTACGCACAATATTCCTATGGGAAACCCGGTGGCCTTTCATGGAGACTTTCCATGAAATATCCCATTACCTTGCTCAATACCTCTAAGTTGTTTTTTATCCTGCTGCCTTTTTATTATATTCTGACTTATCCCTTATGCCTGGTTTTGAATTTTATGGATGTAAGGATGAAGCACAGGAGCGGGACGGGGTTGATTGTGAGGGCGGTTAGGTAGGGGGTAACGGGGTAACGGAGTAACGCGCGCCGCTCGCCGATGGGGGTAACGGGGTTTGGCTTTGAATTAAAGTATTCCCTATGTATTTTATTTAAATTTCTGATATATATGATCGAATTCGGAAATAATTCATTAGCCCCTGCCTACCGGCAGGCAGGCATTAACCCATTAACCCATTAACTCATTAACCCATTAACCCATTAACTCATTAACTCATTTACCCCGTAACCCCGTAACCCCCTTACCCCAAAAAATGAACTTCCCCTTCTACATAGCAAAACGTTACCTGCTGGCAAAAAAGAAAAGAAATGCCATAAATATTATTTCAGGTATTTCTGTGGGAGGAGTTATGGTCGGAACCATGGCACTGGTTATCGTTTTGTCGGTGTTTAATGGTTTTGATAAGGTAATTAAATCGCTGATCAATTCTTTTGATCCCGATCTGAAGATCAGTGTTATTGAGGGGAAAGTATTTGACCCGGCCGATGCCCAAAAAAGTAAAATTCTGGAGATTCCCGGTGTCAGCATGATTTCTGAAGTCCTTGAAGAAAATGCTCTGCTTAAGTACGATAAGCGACAATATATTGCAACCATGAAGGGGGTGGATGAAAATTTCATCAAAACCTCCGGCATCGACTCAATGATAGTTGACGGGAATTACATTCTGGAAAAGGAAGGCCATCCTTATACTGTCGTCGGACAGGGTGTAGCATATTCGCTCAGGATCGGTCTGAATTTTATCAATCCCCTGATAATCTATGTACCAGAAAGGCTTGGGAAAATTAATATGGCCAATCCCACAGGAGCGTTCAGAAAGTTTCCGGTTTTTCCATCCGGCGTTTTTGGAATTGAGCAGGAGTACGATGCCAAATATATACTTCTTCCTCTTGCCAGTGTTCGTGAGATCCTGAATTATACCAGCGAAGTTTCGGCCCTGGAAATTAAACTGGCTGATGGTGCAGATGAAGAACTGGTTCAGAAAAAAATTCAGGAAATTCTTCCCCAAAACTTCGAAGTAAAAACCCGTTACCAGCAAAATGAGATGTTTTACCGCATTATGAAGTCGGAGAAATGGGCCATATTTTTAATTCTTACGCTGATATTGCTGGTTGCCTCATTTAATATCATTGGCTCCCTGAGTATGTTAATCATCGACAAGCAGGATGACATCCAAAGTCTGCGAAATCTTGGAGCCGATTCCTCTACCATTCGGAAAATATTCCTTTTTGAAGGCTGGCTTATCTCTATAACAGGCTCCTTTCTTGGAATACTGCTTGGTACCGGAATATCCCTTATTCAGGAAAAATTTGAAGTAATTAAACTTGCCGGCAGCGGATCTTTTGTTCTCGACAGTTATCCCGTTGACATACAGGTTTTTGATATACTTCTGGTCTGGGCTACGGTTATTCTGATCGGCTTTCTTGCGGCTCTTTATCCCGTTAAAAAGCTTTCCGCCAGGTATTGATTTGCCAATGTGCATGCGGAATGTTAATATGTTAATGCAGAAGGTATTTTATCCAGGAAAAATTCACAATAAATTTATTCATGAAATTCAGGCAACTATTATTTAAAATAGATTGTCTAGAAATTACTTACTTAAGTTTGAAGCTAAAGTTCTGATATTATAAAGATTAAATCGTTACATTGTATTTTAGTTTATATAATTTATATTTTTGTCAAAGAATTTAATCCTTTGGTAAAAACGCAACAAAAAGAAAATGTTAGCGTAGAACTTTCATTTTAGGCGAAAATGGCCGGAAAAACATACCTGATGAAGAAATCCCTGATTTATATAGTCTACCTGATTTTTTTTGCTTTCCTCAGCTCCGGGCTTAGTGCACAGACTATAAAGATTCTTAGTATCTCGAAAACCGACGAGACCTGCCGTAATCTGGATGACGGAACCATTACTATAAGTGTTACCGGAGGGACAAAACCTTATGTTTACCATGTTGTTCACGGAGTCGACAGCAGGAATTCGGTCCCAACCACCGACACTACATTTACCTTTACCAATATATGGGCAACCTCATGGATAGTTTTTGTTGAGGATGATTTGAACATAGCCGATTTCGGAAACATTACCGTGAATCAGCCTGCTCCCGTCTCCATAACATCTGCTGTTATAACCCCGATAAGCTGTACAGGCTTTGATGATGGTAAAATTGATGTCACTGCAACGGGGGAATCCGGCTCCTTTGATTTTACTTTGAACCCCGGGCCTGTTGCTACCACAACAGGGAGTTTCTCGTCATTATCCCCGGATACATATACGGTAACTGTCACAGATGCTACCGGCTGTTTGTCCTCCGCCGTAACAGGCCCTCTTGTGCTTAGTGATCCTACGCCCATTTCGGTGAGCAGTGCTGCAGCGACCGATATTACCTGCAATGGCTTGTCAAACGGGATTATAAATGTTTCAGGAAGCGGGGGAACCGGTGCCCTTAGTTACACCCTCAACCCCGGAGCTGTTGCCACCAATGGAACAGGTAACTTTTCAGGTCTGGGACCCGGAACTTATGACGTTGATATTACCGATGGAAATACCTGCCCTATTGCCAATACGGGTCCGCTTACAATAATTGACCCGCCCTTGCTGACGGTTAGTATCTCCAGCCAGACAAATGTATTATGCAACGGAGCTTCGACGGGATCGGTAACAGTAACAGCAGGAGGAGGCTCACCGGCCTATACCTATAAAATTGACGGAGGAGCTTACGGAGGCTCAGCTACTTTCAACGGGCTTTCTTCCGGAGCGCATACCGTAACAGTTAAAGACAGCAAAGGCTGTACGGCCAGTGTTGCAGTAAATATTACACAGCCGCCACTCCTCACCGGAAGTATAAGCAGCCAGACAAATGTATTATGCTTTGGGTCTTCCACCGGTTCGGTTACCGTTACCGGAGCAGGAGGGAATGGTGGTTATACATATAATATCAACGGTGGAGCCTTTGGTGGCTCAGGAACCTTTATAAACCTTGCAGCCGGACCTTACACCGTTCAGGTAAAAGACGGAAACGGATGTACGGCAAATGTTCCTGTTACAATTACTCAGCCAGGATCTGCTGTTTCGGGTAGTATTACAAGTCAGACCAACGTGCTTTGTTTTGGAGCTTCAACCGGCTCTGTAACCGTTGCCGGTTCAGGAGGAACTCCGGCATATACCTATAATATCGATGGAGGCGCCTTTACAGCATCTGCTACCTTCCCGGGGCTTGCGGCAGGTGCACATACGGTACAGGTAAAAGATGCCGGTGGTTGTACCGCAAATGTGGCTGTAAACATCTCTCAGCCTGCATCCGGGGTTAGCGGAAGCATTTCCAGTCAGACGAATGTTTTATGTTTTGGCTCCTCAACCGGATCGGTTACTCTTTCCGTAGCAGGAGGAACTCCCCCATATACTTTTAATATGGATGGAGGGGCTTTTACGGCCACCACAACTTATAATAACCTTTCCCCAGGAGCTCATACGGCTCAGGTAAAGGATGCAGGAGGTTGTACATCTCCCATTCCAATAAACATTTCCCAGCCTGCAGCTGCCTTAACCGTCAGTAATACAAGTCAGACAAATGTACTTTGTAATGGCTCATCCACCGGTTCGGTTACCGTTACAGGTGCCGGAGGAACTCCCGCTTACTTATTTAAGATTGACGCAGGAGCTTATGGAGCCGGTACAACTTTTAATGGTCTTGCAGCAGGTGCTCACACGGTAATGATCAAAGATGCCAATAACTGTACCAGCAGTCTGGTGGTAAATATAACCCAGCCACCTGTATTAAGCGGCAGTATCACTTCCCAGACCAATGTACTTTGCTTCGGTTCATCGACCGGATCTGTGACGATTACGGGTGCCGGAGGAAACGGAGGATATACTTACAATATTAACGGAGGTGCATTCGGAGGTTCGGGTACATTTACCAATCTGGCTGCAGGTCCTTACACGGTGCAGGTAAAGGATGCCAATGCCTGCACTGTTAATGTTCCGGTTACCATTACTCAGCCGGCTTCAGCAGTTTCGGGCAGTATTAGCAGTCAGACAAATATCCTTTGTTTCGGAGGCAGCACGGGTTCTGTAACGGTAAGTGGTGCAGGAGGAGTGCCTTCCTATTTATATAATATTGATGGAGGGGCCTTTGGAGCATCCGGAACTTTCCCGGGACTAACGGCAGGTCCACACAGCGTTCAGGTTAAGGATTCCAACGGCTGTACAGCTAATGTTGCGGTCAATTTAAGTCAACCTGCAGCCGCACTTTCAATCAGCATCAGCTCACAAACCAATGTTCTTTGTAACGGAGGTTCAACAGGTTCAGTAACCGTAGTCGGTGCCGGAGGAACACCTGCCTACACATATAATATTAACGGGGGAGCATTTGCTGGTCCGGCAACTTTTAACAGTCTGAACGCAGGTGCATATACCGTTCAGGTAAAAGACGCAAATTCCTGTACAGCCAGTGTTCCTGTAACAATTACCCAGCCGGCTGCTCTTACCTCCTCCACAGCCAAAACCGATATTACATGCAACGGACTGGTCAACGGTTCGGTTACCATTACCGCATCCGGTGGTACACTTCCCTATCAGTATTCGAGAGTTCCGTTTGCTTACGGAGGCTCCAATGTATTTAATGGACTGAGTAAGAATACCTATAATTTTAATACCAAGGATGCCAATGGCTGTATAAGCACCAGTACGGCAACCATCAATGAACCGCTTGCCCTGGCAATTCCAAATGAAATTAAAATCGACAATAATGTCTGTTTTGGCGATACCCTGGGAGAGGTAAGAATTTTATCGGTTTCCGGTGGTATCCCTCCCTACCAGTATTCCATTAATGGCGGAATCAGCTTTTTCCCAACCGGGATTTTTCAAAATCTTGGCGCCGGGAACTACCAGACAGTTGTAAAAGATGCCAATGGTTGCTTGAAAAACGGAAACTCAAACACCATCTCACAGCCTTCAAAAATTGTAATAAATAACTATTCCCAGATGGATGTTACCGACTGCTTCGGAAACGACAACGGGCAGATTGCCATTGAGGCCATTGGTGGCACCGGATCCATAAACTATACCCTTGACGGCATAACATCAAACGGCAGCGGGATATTCAGTCTGGTCGGGGGAGGTAATCATACCATCGAAATGATGGACACCAAGTCCTGCAAAATTGATACTTCAGTTGTTCTCACGGAACCTGATGAAATGTTTTTCTCGGTCGTAACCATAACTGATGTTTCAGGTTGTAACGGGAATACAAACGGGTCTGTCAGCACAACGGTCACCGGAGGTGCAGGATCATTCCTGTACGCAATTGACGGTGGAGCATTTCAGGCTTTGGGAAATTTCGCCGGGCTGGCTGCAGGTAACCATATCCTTAGTGTTCAGGATGCCAATCTTTGCCAAAAAGACACCACCATTTCGATAACTGAACCGGCCCTTCTTTCTGTCGGCAGTCAGTCGTCAACAAATTCAAGTTGCGGCGGTGCCGATGATGCAAGCATAACTGTAAGCGCAAGCGGAGGTACAGCTCCATATACCTATACCCTTAACCCGGGAGCATTGTTTACGAATAATACAGGATTTTTCGGAGCTCTGGCTCCTGGAAGCTATACGGTTGATATTACCGATAGTCAGGGATGCGGTCCCGTAACTTCAGCTAATATTGATCTTACCGAACCGAGCATACTTGTCAGGGATTCGGTAATCAGCAAAGGCATTAGCTGCAATGGTTCCGGCGATGCAGTTATCAGTATCTATGCATCCGGAGGCACCTCCCCCTTTAACTACAGTATTGATGATGAACTTAGCTATGGAGCAGTTAGTGATTTCACAGCCCTGGGTGCAGGAACCTTCCACCTGAGCGTTAAAGATTTTATGGGATGTACTCTGTACCTTGACACCATTGTATTTAATGAGCCTACAGCGATTATATCGATTAGCGAGTCCAAGGTTGATATTACAAGCTGTTCTAACGATCCGGTCGGGGAAGTTGATTTCCAGGCCAGCGGAGGTACCGGCAGCCTGGAGTATAGTATTGACGGGATGAACTGGCAGGCTTCTGGTAATTTCACCGGACTTGCAGGGGGAGATTATACCGTAACTGCGAGGGATCAGAACGCATGTATGCTGAATTCTTCCATGCTAACCGTAATTGCTCCTGTTCCGATAACTGCTGATATTTCCACTACTGCTGACCTAAATGAATTTAATAAGGGAAGTATTACGATATCCAATCCTGCCGGTGGAACAGGAACCCTGGTATTTTCAATAACCGGTGCCGGAGGCGTTTTCTCTGCGCAGACAGTTTATACCGGGCTTGATGCAGGCACCTATCAGCTTGTGATTCGCGATGATAATAACTGCACCCTTGAGCAGGATGTGATAGTGTCATCTGTTCCTCCGCTTGATATTACCGTGACGGTTGTAAATTCGGCATGTAACGGTGATAATTCCGGTTCCATCACGCTCACAAGCATTAACGGAACGGATCCCATTGAGTATTCCATCGATGACAGTGCCAGCTGGCAGCCTGCAGGAAATTATATTGATTTGCTTCCCGGCACCTATTATGTATTTGTCCGTGATGCCGAAATGCGCTATTTCCAGGATACAGTGCTTATTACAGAGCCCCTGCCAATAAATATCTTTGGTAATGTAACGCCCTCCACCTGTTCATCTTTCAGTGCCGACGGTGCTATCGATGTAAGTGTTAACGGAGGGAAATCGCCTTACACCTACAGCTGGTCAAGCGGAGAGACAAGTCAGGACCTGAACAATATTAATGCCGGAGATTATACCCTGACAGTTACAGATTCAAAATTCTGTACCAGCGAGAAAACATTTACACTTCCGGCCATTACCAATGTATCTGCAAATGCCGGAGCTGATACCACTCTTTGTGCCGGGGAGAGCATCACCCTGGATGGTCAGGGTGGATTAACCCAAAGCTGGTTGCCGGTGGATGGTTTAAGTGATCCTGATATTTCGAATCCGGTTGTTACAATAGATTCCAGCATGACTTATATTCTTACGGTGCTTGGCTTCAATGACTGCCAGGCCACTGATACCATCAATATACTCGTCAGACCTTCACTGGGACTGAATGCCGGAAATGATACAACCATCATTAAGGATCAGGAGCTTACACTAGTGGCGATTGGAGGTCCGTTTACTTCCTACAGCTGGCTTCCGGAAACCGGGCTGGAGACACCCGCTGAGGCGACTACCATTGCTCATCCTCTTGTTAATACAAACTATATTGTTTCTGCTGTTACAGAGTTTGGTTGTATTGAAAGCGATACGGTATTTATAAGGATTGCAGAAAGATTAATTGTTTATGATGTATTTTCTCCCAATAACGGGGATGACCTGAATAATTATTTTGAAATTGAAAATGCATCCCTGTATCCGGGCATTCTGGTTGAGGTATACACACGCTGGGGAGAAAAACTCTTTAGTTCCAAAGGATACTCAGATGATCAGAGGTGGGACGGTACCTTCAAGGGAAAAGATGTTCCTATCGGAACCTACTATTATGTAATTGTTCCTTACAAAGGAGCCGAAGCCATCACCGGACCATTAACCATTGTAAGATAGCCATGAAAAAGCTCATATATATAGTTATTCTCATTGCCGGGTGCTTTTCCACGGTCCTTGCGCAGCAATCACCGCAGTTCACTCAGTATATGTTCAACGATTTTGTACTCAATCCCGCGGTTGCCGGCACATATGATTATTACCAGATTCGCAGCAACCACAGGTTTCAGTGGGTGGGAATAACGGATCCGCCAATGACCAACACGCTCAGCTTTTATGGTCCTTCAGGTAAGCTTCCAATGGGATTCGGAGCCTACTTCTACAATGATGTGACCGGTCCCACAAGCCGTACCGGACTTACCGGGGCCTATGCCTATAACATTGAGATTAACAAGGATATGCGTATTTCGGGAGGACTTTCTCTGGGACTTATGCAATACAAGCTTGACGGCACTCAGCTTAATCCCAAAGACCTTTCGGATCTTGCCATTCAGCCTGTTGTAAATTCATCCTATGTTCCCGACGCTTCCATTGGTTTTTATCTTTATGCCAAAGATTATTACGGTGGAATATCAGTATCCCAGCTTTTTAATAATAAACTGAAAATTTATGAAGTAAAGAGCGGACTCAATAAACTCAAGTCGCATGTATATCTGACCGGTGGATATAAGTACAAGATCGACAGGGATTTTACGGTAGAACCTTCAGCCATTATTAAGATTACCGCCCCAAAAACATTTCAGTTTGATATTACCGGGAGGGTGATATATCAGGACACTTTCTGGGGAGGATTGTCCTTCCGGATGAATGATGCAGTTTCCGTATTACTGGGATACAATTATGACAATAAGTTCAGCTTTGGGTATGCCTACGATATGGGAGTGAATGGACTTCGTAAGTTCAATTCCGGATCTCATGAACTCATGATCGGGTATAGGTTTAATGATATTAAGTAAACTAGGTGATTGGAATTATATGCCAGTAATTTTCTTAAACATGTAATGCCCCGCTCTAACTTTCCGCTTAAGGCGGGACTAGCTCTCCCCCCCCATATTTATGCCATTTGGCAATGGTATGTAGAAAAAGTTCTTAGCTGTTTTTAATATTCACTCTGGTATAGCTGGTATTATATCAAAGATTATTTCAGGTTTATAGAATCTTTATAAAACCGCTGCTCATCTAATGCCCCACCCCAACCCCTCCCCCGGGTGGGAGGGGCTTTTAAAACTAATAGCTTAATCATCTAAATAATAAAGATCATCAAGAGTATGGTTTGAAAACAAATAAGGAAAGTATAATAAATAGTTGTTTCACCAGATAGGGATGATAGTCTGAGTTGCCCCTCCCACCCGGGGGAGGGGTTGGGGTGGGGCTGGGAGCAGCTATTAGTCGATGCTGATTTTCAAATTTCTAATCTGTTTAATTACCCACCAGCACTGTAATATAATCCTGAAGATTAACCCTCGGAATTTTAAAGTCCCTCCCACCTGGGGGAGAGCTTGTCCCGTCTTTAGCGGGAGGTATGGGAAGGTACTTACCAGTGGATCGAGAATTTACGTTTAATTTAAACCAGCACCCTGACCCGGCTTTCCTTTCTCAGCTTAAGAGATGTTAAATCAGCATTTTCAATAAGCAATACACCCGGCTTTTTCCCCTCTTCAAAACTTCCAAACCAGCTATCAATTCCCAGTGCTTTGGCACCGTTGATTCCGGCCCAGCATAAGAGATTCGAAAGAGAAACCTCCGGCCTGGCATTTTGGAAGGCAAGTAACTCCTCGAGTATCGACAGTTTGTCGTTGGATGCCAGACTATCTGTTCCAATGCAAATATTTTCGGGAAAACGCTCAGGGAGGAAGGTTCCGGGGTAAATGCCGCCGATATAAAAATTTGATTTGGGACAGAGAACCCAGTATAACTTGTTTTTGGCCAGATCAGGATTTTTTAAATCCTCGGCTGTGGTATACAAATTGTGAATCAAGAGGCAGTTTTTTCCCGAAGGCAACTGATTTATCAGCCAGTCAAAAGAACTTTTGTTTCGGGGGATAAAAGAGCTGCAGTCAAACCCAAGTTTATTGAAAGTGTCGTATAACTCACCTCTTCCATAACGGATCAAGTCATCCTCGGCCGCACTCTCCTGGTTGTGAACCGACAGGATATGATCCTCATCCCGGGATCCTTCCCTTATAAGTCTGAATAGCTCCGGACTCAGGCTGTAGGCCGAATGAGGACTTATGGATGCCTTTAATCCGTATTTATGTTCGGCTTCCCTTACAAGAAATTGTCCTCTGGTATATATTGTATTCGCTGCAATTTCAGAGCTCCCAAGCAATTCGATGAAACTGTAGTAGTAAATCGAGCTTTCTGCTTTTACCGAAAATGTATCGGAGGTATTGCAGATATCCCCAACCGCCACAATCCCCTGTCTTTTCATCTCCTTATCTGCCTGAATAATTGCCTCTGCAATAACTTCCTGTTTTTCCTTCCTCCCATTTATTACTTTCTCTACGAAACCCGGTATCTGGGTGATTCGGGGGATTTTACCTTTCATATGTGAAAGTTCGAGGTGACAGTGGGCGTTTATGAATCCCGGGCAGATAATTCCGTTATAGTATTCGAGACCGGCTTGTTCGGAAAGCTTTCCACCGGTATCTTCAAGGCTCACAACACTGCCGTCATCAGAAAGACTTAGTATAGCATGCTTCAGAAATCCCCTTTCAGGACTGAATATATATGCGGCAGATATTTTCCTGAGCCTCATTTACTTTACCTTTCAATGGCTTCATTGGTGAATTTGGGGATGTTGTCGCGCAGGGTATCCTGCATATAATTAAGTTTCAGCAAGACCTCGTCATAAACCTTCAGATATACATCCGGCTGCCTTACGTACATTGCAACCGTGGTATCAAAAAGGGCTTTGCTTACATTGTATTTCTCAAAAATGGAACCATAAATATCGAGACTGTCGGATGCGTCAAACTTTCTGGAATAACGGGGATTTCCTGTAATCACATCCATAAGATGCATTTCAACCAGGATATTCACAAACTTCTCACGGGGGATGGTCTTACTGCTGTTGATTTTTGTCAGATCATCCTGGCAGGAGGCAAGTATCGCTAAAAAGAAAAGAAATGCAAAAAGCTTTTTCATAAATTATTTTCTTTGACAATATTACAAAACAATTGCGAAAGGAAGAAAGGAGAGGGGAAGGGATTTCCTCTAAGCTTTTATTACCTTTGCATTCGAAAAAAACATCCAAAATCATTGTCATTTATGCCTACCTTTCTCTTTGATAAAATAGTGTTTGGTCCTGTGAAATCAAGGAGACTGGGAGTATCACTTGGAATTAATCTCCTTCCGGTTGACGGGAAGCTTTGTAATTTCGACTGCATCTATTGCGAATGTGGCTGGAATGATTCCGGGAAAAAGCACGGAAGTTTACCAAAGAGAAGTGAAGTTAAGCAGGCTCTTTCGGAACGTTTGCTGATAATGACAGAAGAAGGAACTCTTCCTGATGTCATAACCTTTGCGGGTAACGGCGAACCCTGCATGCATCCTGAATTTGAAGGTATCATTGATGATACAATTGAGCTCAGAAATTCATATTGTCCCAGGGCACGCATTGCTGTCCTTTCAAACTCCACTCTTATTCATAAGGAAAATGTCCGGAGAGCACTATTTAAAGTGGATCAGAATATATTAAAGCTGGATACGGTAAACGAAAAAAGTTTCCGCCTCATAAACAAGCCTGCCCCGGGTTTAAAACCTGAAAAAATAATTGATGATCTGCAAAGCTTTGAAGGTAAGATCATAATACAGACGCTTTTTTTCAGGGGATACTTTGATAATGAAAAGATTGACAATACAACAGAATCCGAACTAAGCGGACTTATTGATGCCTACCATAATATCAGTCCTGAGAAAATTATGATTTATACTTTTGAAAGGGATACCGCAGCAGAAGGACTGACTAAAATATCATTACCAGAACTGAATCGCATAAGAGACAGATTGGTAGCAGAGGGATTTGAAGTTGAGGTGTCGGCTTAAGAGAAGGATAAAAGCATACCGAGGCACATTGCCAGACCTCCCAAAAAGAAACCGAAATATATCTCTGCCGGGGTATGTGTTTTGAGATACAGCCTTGATGTCCCCACAATTCCCGAAGCCAGTATGGCAGCCATCAGCCAGTAAAAAAGAAAAATCTTCCTTTCCAAAGCAATAATCAGAAGAAAAGCAGTTAACCCTCCCATTCCAATCATATGAAGGCTAATCTTGAAGCGCAGGTTAGCAATCAGGGCAAGCAAGACAGACACCACAATACCGAGCATATAATCGTGCATGAATCCGTAAACAGGGACCTTTAAGAACAAGGTATAGGTAAGTAGATAAAATACAAATGTCATTGCCAGGGGAAGGGTTCTTTCGATCTGTTTCTGAATCATAAAATCCCTGTCGGATCTTAGCCTGATAACCGGAATCATGATAAGAGGAAGCAACAATGTTCCGCTGGCAAACAGCAACATGATCATTTTTCGGGCCGCGATAGGAATCAGGGAGACATAACTGCCTGTAAAAAGCAATATTGCCATTCCTGCAATAGGCATTAATACCGGGTGAAAGAGAATGGAGAAAAAGAGTGCAATATTTTTTCGCATGAGAGGATTGGAGTAAATCAAAGTTCTTTTCTGAGTCGGGCAACAGGAATGTTCAGCTGTTCGCGGTATTTTGCCACAGTTCTTCTGGCAATCAGGTATCCTTTTTCTTTAAGGATATCCGCCAGCTTATCATCGGTAACGGGTTTACGCTTGTCCTCCGACTCGATACATTCCTCAAGAATTTTTTTAATTTCACGGGTAGACACCTCTTCACCTGAATCGGTTTGTAATCCCTCAGAAAAGAAATATTTCAGAGGCATGATACCAAAATGGGTTTGTATATACTTGCTGTTTGCAACCCTTGAAACGGTTGATATATCGAGTCCCGTAACGTCGGCAATATCTTTCAGTATCATGGGTCTGAGTTTCTTCTCATCCCCGTCGAGGAAATACTCCTTCTGGTAATGCAGAATGGTGTTCATGGTAAGTAAGAGAGTATTCTGCCTCTGACGTATAGCATCGATGAACCATTTTGCCGAATCGAGTTTCTGTTTCACGAAGGTAACAGCTTCTTTTTCAGTGCGGGTATGATTATTCTTTCCTGAACTAAAGCTTTCCAGCATTTCATAATATGAGCGGCTCACGCGCAAATCGGGAACATTCTTACCATTAAGCGTTAGCTCCAGCTCACCTTCGTTGTTCTCCAGAATAAAATCGGGGACAATATGTTCCATGTTTTTATTCATGGGATCGTTATAGGTGCTGCCAGGCTTTGGGTTTAGGCGGAGAACCTCTTCGATGGCGTCTTTTAGCTCATCCTCCGTAATGTCGACCCTGCTTAATATTTTATCATAATGCCGGCGGGTAAATTCATCAAAGTGGAATTTCAGTATCTCATGTGCATTTAATACTGCCGGGTCGTTCAGGTCCTTTTTGCGAATCTGGATTAAGAGGCATTCCTGCAAATCCCTGGCACCTACTCCCGGTGGGTCAAAGTCCTGAATAATTTCCAGAATCCCTTTCAATTCTACTTCATCCGTCTTTATGCTCATGGAAAATGCCAGGTCATCCACAATTGCCTCCAGCTTTCTGCGCATATACCCATCATCATCAATATTACCAAGGAGGTATTCTGCCAGCATTTTCTGCCTGTCATTCAGCATTCTTAGGCCGAGCTGCGATTCAAGAAACTCATGGAAGCTGTTACCAACAGAAAAGGGTATTTCTTCAAATTTATCATCCTTGGAATAATTGCTGGTATTGAGTCGGTAATCGGGGATATCATCATCGCCGATATAATCCTCTAGGGAGAACTCATCCTGTTCTTTCTGTGATTCTATCTCATCTTCCTCATCATAACCATCCTCAGTCGAAAGCGGCTCCTGATCCTCATCAATTCCTTCTTCAAGGGCCGGGTTTTCTTCCATCTCCTTTTTAATCCTCTGCTCCAGCTGCATGGTTGGGATCTCCAGCAGCTTGATCATCTGGATCTGCTGAGGAGAAAGCTTTTGAAGCAGTTTTTGCTGGAGTCGCTGGTTTAACATTTTTCAGTACTAATTTGTCGGTTAAATTATGGAAAAGTACGTAAAATGCCTAAAATTATTTTCAGCTGGAGACTTCATTTTACTTCGGATCCATTTTCCATTAAAATTCTGCATTCCTCGGTGTACGGGGGAATGGAATTACGTCGCGGATGTTTGCCATCCCGGTAACAAACAGGAGGAGTCTTTCAAATCCAAGACCGAATCCGCTATGTACCACGGTTCCAAATCTTCGGGTATCAAGATACCAGTCCATTTCCTTTTCCGGCATCCCCATTTCCCGAATTCTGTTTAAAAGTTTATCGTAATCCTCCTCACGCTGCGAGCCACCAATAATTTCGCCTATTCGCGGGAACAACACATCCATGGCTCTTACGGTTTTATTGTCCTCATTCTGCTTCATATAAAAAGCCTTTATCTCACGCGGGTAGTCGGTAAGAATTACAGGACACTTGAAATGTTTTTCCACGAGGTATCTTTCATGTTCAGCCTGAAGGTCGAGACCCCAGCTAACGGGGAATTCAAATTTCTGGCCGGAGGATTTCAGAATATCAATGGCTCCCTCGTAGCTCATGCGGATAAAGCTGTTGTTTACCACGAATTTCAGTCGCTCCAGAAGTTCCTTATCCACCATGGAATTCAGGAAAGCCAGATCATCAGCACAATTATCCAGGGCGTAATTGATAAGATATTTCAGGAAGTCTTCGGCCAGATTCATGTTATCGGTAATATCATAAAATGCCATTTCAGGCTCAATCATCCAGAACTCTGCCAGGTGTCGTGGTGTATTTGAATTTTCAGCTCTGAAAGTAGGTCCGAAGGTATAAATCCCTCCCAATGCAAGAGCTGCAAGCTCTCCTTCAAGCTGTCCTGAAACAGTGAGGTTGGTGGCCTTTCCAAAGAAATCCTTACTATAGTCAACTTTCTTATCTTCAGTAAGTGGAAGGTTTTCAGGATCCAGTGTGCTCACGCGAAACATTTCGCCGGCTCCTTCAGCATCAGATGCCGTAATGATGGGAGTATGCACATAATAAAATCCCAGGTCATTAAAATATTTATGAATGGCAAAAGCCATGGCATGACGGATACGGTAAACAGCCCCGAAAGTGTTGGTTCTTACTCTCAGATGCGCGATTTCACGCAGAAATTCAAATGAATGTCCTTTTTTCTGAAGAGGATAAACCTCCGGGTCAGCCTCACCATAAAGCTCAACTTTTTCGGCAATTATTTCAACAGTCTGACCCTGTCCTTTTGATTCCATGAGTTTTCCCTGCACTCCCACTGAAGCTCCGGTGGTAATTTTTCTGAGCAGTTCAGGATCAAATGAGGGAACATCAATAACTACCTGAATATTGTGAATGGTGGATCCGTCGTTTACCGCAACAAAGGCAACATTGTTATTTCCACGCTTGGTTCTGACCCATCCTTTTACGAGTACTGTGGTATCAAATTCGTTCGATTTTAATAATTCCTTAATTATACTTCTGTTCATCCTGTCTTTCTTGTTTATTTGTGAGGCTTGAAATTCATGCAAAAATACAATTTTGAATTGAAAATATACTCTGGTTTTGGTTTCGGCGTTTCCTATATATAATTTTTGACATGAGTTAGGGGTAATATTGGATCGTGTTTTTAATATTAAGCGCTGTCACGCTCTGCGTAAAGCAAATTTCGCAACTCAAACGCAGCTCTCATAATATTTAAATAATGCTTAAATTATTTTGGTTAAATTTAAAAAGCAGAAATTCATAAACAGTGATAAGATAATAGTTTAAATAATAGTCCAGGGCAATCTACCATGTTAAAAAAGAATCTTTTGATACTTATATAAAAAACGTAACTTTGTTTGCAACATAATGCCATAAAATATGAATCAGGCAAAAAACACCATATTGGTGACATGGGATTTTACCAGGATGTCGGAAAACGCATTGCTGCATGCGATAAAACTGTCCCGGAATTTTGAGAATAATATTCGCCTGGTGCATGTAATTAAATCTCTGGAAAATGGAGCTCTTGCCGAAGCTGAAGGAAAGCTCAAGACTGAGATTAAAAGGATACAGGACGAATATAAAATCCTTTGTGAGTCGGTTGTTTTGCAGGGAAATCTTTTTTCGGCAATTACCAATTATCTCAGGGAAGGTGATGCCATTATGGTTATAATGGGAACGCATGGAATCAAAGGATTGCAAAAATATTTCGGAAGTAAGGCGCTGAAAGTAATTGTAGGATCAGAAGTACCTTATATTGTTGTGCATGATAAACCTGCCAATATGGACAGGATTTCAAATATTTTATTCCCCATTGATTTCAAATCCGAAAACAAGGAGAAGCTACAGTGGGCTATTTACCTTGGAAAGTATTTTAATTGCAAGGTTCATCTTTTTAAGGCCCCGGTTACCGACTCGTCTCTTGTAAAAAAAGTAAATGTAAACCTGAATTTTGCCATACGCTTTCTCATTCAGAATAATCTGGACTACGAAATTCATACCGCCAAGAAATACGGTAGTTTTGGAAAAGAGATGATCTCATTTGCCAAGGAAATTGAAGCGGATTTGATAATGATTACCACCACCAAACATATTACATTCCTCGATTATCTTTTTGGAGCTTCTGAGCAGTATATAATTGATAATCAATCCGGAATTCCCGTGATGTGTGTTAATCCAAAAGCCACTTTTGCCAAGATGGGTCAATTCATGTTTGGCCGTTAGCATGATACCCGAAGTGCAGAGAATCCTTATTCAAAAGATCCCTTTTTTATAATATCCTGATATCGGGCCTTCTTATTGTATTTCCTGGAAATCATCCTTTGGTCGAGCAGACTACCGAGGTATAAACTCAGAGAAGAGGCAATAAGTCCGGGCACTATTCCATATACCCTTTCATATAAAAACGGAATGCTATAGCATAAAACAACTGTTACAGCACCTGAAAATACGCCAGCCATTACCGCTTTTGACGTAAGGTTTTTCCACAGGATTCTTGCCAGTACAGCCGGCCCGAATGAGGCCCCCAGTCCTGATAAAGCAAATAAGGTAATTGTGTTATAATCCAGGTCAATAAAAATTGCAGGGAGAATAGCCAGGTACATCAATGTGAGCATTGCAATCCTGCTGTAGAATACAAGTTTCATTTCAGTAAAACGCTTTCCGTCACGGGCAATATTTCTGTACAAATCAGATATCGCAGCAGAACCGGCCACAAGAAGCTGAGAGCCTGCTCCTGACATTACTGAGGCAAAAACCGAAATCAGAATCAGACCCAAAAAGAGCGGAGAATATAATGTCCCACCAAGCCCGAAGTATAAATTTTGTTCAATAGCACCCGGGATGGAGTCGGCTGACGGAAAGCTTGTCCGGCCGGCGATACCAATAAATACGGCAGAGGAAGCTAAAAGCAGGTTAAGACTGAATTGAACAATGGCCAGTTTCCGAAAATTCCCGGAATTGTTGATTGACATGTATTTTGTGAGGACATGAGGGTTACCTGCTGAGGCTAAACCAAGAGAAATAAATCCGGTGAGTGTTCCTGCCGACAATGCTTTCAGACTAAAGAATTCCGGACTGGAACTTATAATTTCATGGTAGACTCCTGAAAAGCCGCCATGTCTGGAAAGGAGAATATAGCTAAGGCTAAGGAGGGCAGAAAGTATCAGTACTGCATGCAATAAATCCATTTTGCCAAGGAGTCGGGATCCCCCGAAAAAAATGAAAATAAGCATAATCATTCCGGTAATAATAATACCGTTTGTTGCAGTAATACCATACAGGGCATAAAAGGTTTTTCCGGCACCCATAAGCTGGGATACAATAAATGCCATTAAAAAGAGAATCATTACGACGGAAAGGACCGCATAAAAAAGTCGGGATTCTTTCTTTGCCTGTGATCCGAGTATTCCTGCAATGCTTATCTCTTCCGCCTTTCCTGATATATGCCGCAATACCGGCGCAAGAAAAAGAAAAAGCAATAATTCAGAAATAACAAATCCGGCAATAAGCCAGACCGATGAAAGTCCCAGTATATAGGCTTCGGTAGTGAGACCCAAAAGCAGCCATGAGCCCCGTGATGCCACAACTGATGATACAGTAACAATAAAGGGATGCATTTTTCTCTCCCCCAGAAAAAAACCGGCTAAAGTCTTTGGGGCATTTTTCCTGGATAACAGCACCGCTGTAAGAAGCAGAATAAGGTATGCAAAAAGCGGTACATTGATTAGAAATTTCATAGCCGGCAATTTCAATGCCTGTAAAATTATTAAAAAAATGCAATCAGCCTATTTTAATCGGATAAAATGGAAGTGGCCTGAGGGAGGAACCGTTTGGCCTATTTTAAAATAGTTTCCGGAACCAGCTTTAAAACCTGTCGGATATTTTCCCCCTCGCTTTTTCAATGAATATCTCATCTTTTCCTTAAGTTTGCAACAAAGAAACATCTATGTCGATACAGGTAAAGAACCTTATTAAATATTACGGAAAGCAGGCGGCGCTGAATGGGATAAGCTTCGAACTGGAACAGGGGCAGATTCTTGGTTTTATCGGACCAAACGGGGCAGGTAAATCCACAGCCATGAAAATTATTACCGGAATAATCCCCGCCAATTCCGGAGAGGTATGGGTTAACGGGATTAAGGTTGAGGAGGGATCGCTGGAAATAAGAAGGATCATGGGATATCTTCCCGAAAATAATCCTCTTTATACCGATATGTATGTTCGGGAGTATCTGGATTATGTGGCCCGGCATTATCCTGTAGCCGGAAACCGGAAGGAAAGGATTGAAAAAGTAATTGAGGAAACCGGTCTTCTGCCGGAAAGCCACAAGAAAATATCGGAATTATCCAAAGGTTACCGTCAGCGCGTAGGCCTGGCACAAGCACTGGTTCATGATCCTGAGATTCTCATTCTGGATGAGCCGACATCCGGACTTGATCCCAACCAGATTATTGAAATCAGAAACCTGATCTCTAAAATCGGGAAGGAAAAAACGGTTATACTCTCTACCCACATAATGCAGGAAGTGGAGGCAATCTGCGACCGGGTTATTATTGTGCGACAGGGAGAAATTGTTGCCGATGGCAAGTCAGGTGAGATTGCCGGTAATGCCGGAATTGAAAAAGAGACCATGGTTCTGGAATTCGATAAAGCTCCTGATACTTCAAAAATTGAAGCTATAGAAGGAGTAATACGCCTTAAAAAACTAAGTGATAACAGTATTCTGATTGAGACAGATCCGGACCGCGACCTCAGGGCTGTATTATTTAATTTCGCGGTGTCTGAGGGACTGGCGGTTTTATCCATGCAGAAAAAGGAAATGTCGCTCGAAGAGGTATTTCAGGAACTCACACGCTAAGAATCCTTCAAAGGACCTCCCATCCTTTTAACAGGAATCTTTCACCAGACAGGTAATCCATCTATCTTCCATTTAAATTTTTTTCGGATCTATAAAGCTGAAATCATAAATTCAAATCCACTGATCGGCTTCAGTTCTATAAACTACATCTGATTCTAAACAAAATTACTTCAGCTTCAGGGCGGGGTGTTGAAAAATAATACTGTCAGTATCCCCGAAATTCGTGATATTTACTGTACCAAATGAATTGGATTGATTTATCATGCTTTAATTGGAACCCGAAGGAGCTGTATTTCACTTCAGCTGCCAGCGAACATTTTAAGCATATACACAGTCTGTGGCCGGAAAGCATGGCTTGAAAAGAAAATGAGAGTAGCATAAAGCCTCAGATAAAGGAATTGAGATTAATTGGAATATCAGGGTAAAAAAGTTAAAAGATCTTCATCTTAACAGCTGGAAGCTGACATTTACGATCAATATTAATAGATTATTAACATAAAAACTGAATGAGTTTTATCAGGAAATTTTCCACTGTTGCAATGTGGGTGATACTTTTGGGGGTCATTATTGCCGGGTTTATATGGTTTAGTGCCCGCAATATGGGAAAGGCGGATTCAAGAAATGTATTACCCGACGGAACAGCCTTATTTCTTGAGTTTTCCTCTCTGCCCGAGCTTTTATCCGAGCTTGAAAAAAATAACGAAATTTGGAAAGAGATAAATAATTCGGGACTTCCCGACCAGACTGCCTTTAACTTTCATAAAATCGACAGTTTATTCTCGGTTAATTCACAGGCGCGGGAGTTTTTTCATAAGAAATTCACCCTTGCCATTTCTCTGAAAGCAAACAAAAGTCCCGGGGTCCTTTTTTTACTTCCCCTTTCTCAAAGAAATCAGCTTAACAATATTCTGAAAATTCTTGAATCTGAACTTAAGGAATTCAATTTTACCCGCAGAAGATTTGAAAACAAATCAATCTATGATCTTAGCTGGAAAGATGCTTCCGGTGTCAGAACATTAAGTATTACTGAAATTAAAAAGATATTGACAGCTTCTTTTTCCTCTGAGCTGGTTGAGGAAGCCATCCGTCAATCAGGTGGTTCAGAGAATTTTGTACAAAAGAAAGAATTTGCAGGTATCACACACACTCTTGGGAATAAGGTTCCGGTAAACCTGTTTTTCAATTATAAAGAAACAGAGGCTGTAATTGATTATTTATTAAAAACTCCTGGAGGAGAAAATTCCTATGGAATGAGAATGCTTGCCTCCTGGAATGCCCTGGATGGTGAGGTGTTTACAGATAAACTTGTTTTTAATGGTTTCACCAGCATGAAGGATAGTCTGAATCCTGAATTTTCAATTTTCAGGGGACAGGAGGCTATTTCATTTAATTGTCCCGACTTTTTACCCGACGCAATCAGTATGTTTAAAGCATACGGATTTTCAGATAAGGACAAATTTTTTGAGCATCTGGCAGTTTATATGAAAAACGATCCGGGATCAAGGGATCTTTTGGAGAAGAAGAAAAAGCTTCTGGACAACTATGGAATTGATCCCGACAAGGCTTTTTCGGCTATGATAGGTGATGAATTTGGATATGCCCTGGTGCCTGCAGGTTCCTCATCCTATCCATTCTTCTTTATGGAACTTAAGAGCCAGAGTCTGGCCGAGCAGCAATTCAGGGAATGGCTTACCAGCTGGGCACTTAAAAACGGCAATAATCCAAGTGAATTCTTTCAGGATTATAAGATCGACAGTAACAACAAAATAACGATTTATAAAATGGCCCTGGGAGGGGTTCCGGCCATGGTTTTCGGACCTGCCTTCAGATCCTCCGGATATGAATATTTTGCATTTATCAATAACTATGTGGTTTTTGCAAATTCATCCTCCTCTCTGAAAGAATTTATTTATAAGGTTATCCTGGGAAACACGCTTGCTTCAGGGCTTTCGTTTTCTTCCACCGGAGACAATATTTCCAGTCGTTCAAATTATTTTCTTTTTGTCAAACCTGCCGCACTAATAGAAAGCAGCATGGAGCTCCTCAATGATAAAGGAAAAGATTTTGTTTCCCCGCTAAAGGAAAGCATTTCCCGCTTCAACGCCTTCAGTATACAATATTCGTCGGCTGATGATTTGATGTACAATCATGTCTTGCTGAGTTATTCAGGAAGTTATAACGGGAGTGTGAACACTGTGTGGAAGAGCAGACTCGATACCAGCATTCTTTTTAAGCCGGCAGTGGTTATTAATCATGTTACCGGTGAGAAGGAGATTTTTGTACAGGATTTGAAAAATCAGATTTATCTTCTGAGCAATGCCGGCGTTATTCTTTGGAAGCAACAATTAGACGGACCATTATTGTCGGATGTTTTTCAGGTCGATTATTACCGGAACGGGAAGCTGCAGTACCTGTTCAATACAAAGAATAAAATTTATCTTATCGACAGAAATGGTAATCCGGTTGAAAAATACCCGGTTGAACTAAGATCTGATGCCACCGCAGGATTGTCGGTTTTCGATTACGATAAAGATGGCAGCATAAGAATCTGTGTTCCCTGCGACGACAGGAAGATCTACATGTACGATAAGGAAGGTAAGCTGATACCGGGATGGCAGCCTGAAAAAACCGATCACGAGGTTTTACATCCGGTTCAGCATTTCCGGGTGGGGAAAAAGGATTATATTGTAGCAATCGATAAATATAAATTTTACATTCTCGACAGGAGGGGAAGTGACAGGGTTACCGCTAAGCAATATTTCCAGGTCTCCGAAAACAACAGCTTTTATCTGGATCTCAGCAGAGGTGAAGGCCTGGCAAGGATGGTAACCACCGATACTGCAGGAAGTATTATGAGGGTTTATTTTTCAGGAAAAGTTGAAAAAGTTCTGGAAGGTAACCTTGATGCAGCCCATTATTTTGTATATTCCGATCTTGACGGAGACAAAAAAGCTGAGTATCTTACAGCATCCGGCAGGACGCTGAAGGTTTTAAATCCGGAGCTGAAGGAGGACTTTAATATTGAAATGGATGATAGTATTTCATTCAAACCGGTGGTTTATAGTTTTTCATCCAGTGATAATAAAATTGGATTGGTTCTTAATAACCCGGGAAATATTTATCTTTATAACAATAACGGCAGCCTGTATAAAGGATTTCCCCTGGAAGGGGCAACACCATTTACTATCAGCAGTTTTCCTGAGCTCAGTGGCAGGTTTAATATGATAGTAGGCAGCCGGAAGAACTTTTTATACAACTATTCCGTACAATGAACGGTATTAAAAATATGGACATGAAAGCACTCGGAAAATCAGGAAGCATAAGCATTATAATAATGCTTGTTTCATTGCTTGTCGGGATGACATCCTGCTTTGATAGTAATTATGATTTAAATAATATCTCGGACGAGATGGAGATAACGCCAGGTTTATCGATCCCTCTGGCTTTCGGCACGCTTAACCTTGAAGATATTATGCAGGAAATTGATACGGGCGACTTTGTTAAGAAATTCGATGAAGACAGTTTGTTGTATATTGTTTATTCTGAGAATCTGGAATCATACAAGGCGCGCGATTTTATCAGCATTCCTGATCAGAATTTCCTCCAGTTTTTTATCGATTCCGATGTAGCTACTGCAGGCCTGATAAGCGTTCCGGTTGGAGATACCGCCACCTCCACCAAAGAGAAAAATGGTGAGTTTGTTTTCGATAACGGTGAAAAGATCGACAGCATGAATCTGGAATCTCTGGTAATGCATATCGATGTTACATCCTCATTTCATCATAAAGGCATATTGATAATATACTCGGATAGTATTTTTGTGGATGGGGAAAAATTCAGGAAGGAAATTCAAATCAGCAGTACTGCAGGTAACTTTTCCTATAATCTCGACACCACATTGACAAACGTGAAGCTGATTTTCGATAATTCTGATAACGACACCACCTTTCTGCCTTTAAAGTATGATCTCGACCTTATCAATTCAGGTGCAGTTGTGTTGCCTGGTGAAAGTTGCGAAATAAATATGGCTTTCAGGAATAATTTATTCAGCTCCATGTTCGGATATCTGGGCGAATATAACCTGCTTGTTAATACCGGTCAGATTGATGTTTCAATATTTAATGAAAAAATACAGGGAGGAACCCTGCATTTTGCCGATCCAAGGCTTGCTATAACAGTAAACAACTCCTATGGAATCCCCGTTCAGATTGAACTTTCCAATGTAGCTGCCGTATCTGCGATCAATGGCACAACAGTGCCGATTACATTTAATGGAGTGAATCCATTTGATATTGCCGCTCCGGATATTGCTCATTTTGGTGAGTCACTGTATTCTGAGGTTCCAATTAATAAGGATAATTCAAACATCCTTGAGGCTGTGGAATCATCCCCCAATCACCTTAACTACACGGCTACAGCTAAGACCAATGCTATGGGTCCTTCCGGTCCCTATAACTACATTACCGACAGTAGTATTATGGATATGGGCTTCCAGGTTATCCTGCCTCTCTGGCTTAAGGCTGAAGGATTTTCACTGGAAGACTCACTGGATTTTGACTTTGAGGAACAGTTTGGAAATGATCTGGATATGATTGAATATTTCCGTCTGACGCTCGATGCTGAGAACGGTATCCCTATGGAAACAAATTTACAGGTATATTTCTATGATACCGGATACACCACATTGCTTGATTCTCTTTTCAAGGACGATACAGTTTTATTAGATCCCGCAACTGTTGGAAGCGATGAAAAAGTTATTGCACCAAAACACATGTTAAAACAGGTTGAATTTACCAAAGCTGAACTGGATGCAATCAAAACAGCCAAGTTTGCTCTTGTAAAAGCAACTGTAAATACTTCAACAGCCGGTACAGGCTTCGTCAAATTTTACTCTTATTATGGAATTGATTTTAAGCTGAGTGCCAAGGCTAATTTCCGAATAAACTCTAATAAGTTATAAGAACTAAACCAGGGATTATGCAGATGTCAAAACAATTTATCATAAAACTGGCTGCAACAGGGCTTTTCCTTTTGCTTGCCCTGCCGGGCTTTTCCCAGTTATCGAACACCTTGTATTTTATGAAGGGTGTCCCCCAGGTTTACCAGGTAAATCCTGCTTTTCAGCCCGGGTGTAAATTTTTTATCGGACTTCCGGGCTTATCGCCGCTACAACTTCGGGTGCAGGAAAAACCACTCACCATGTCGGATGTAATATATTATAATTCAACTGCAGGTCAGCTGATAACCTTTCTAAATCCCCTTGGTAACCCGCAGGCTTTTCTGGACGCTCTTGGTGATAAGAATTTTATAAATGCAGATATTGGTATTCCCCTTGCATCTATTGGATTCGGGTCTCCCTCAAAAGGACAATTTGTTGGATTTGATATAACACAGAGGGTTAGTGTTAATTTTAACTATCCCCGCGATCTTATGAAAGTTCCCATTCTTGGGCTTGATTCAGCCATGAACTTTGATTTCAATGGCTTTGGATTGAATGCCCTTGTTTATACCGAGCTGGCTATGAATATTTCCCAGAAACTGGGGGATATGGTTACCGTGGGATGGAGAGGAAAGATACTTCTCGGACAGGCAAACCTTTCAACCTCAAAATTCGATGTAACCCTGGCAACCGGTGAAACTGCCTGGCCGGTTCATTCCAATATTGTTATGAATGCAACTCTTCCTTTTCTGGATATTCAATATGATCAGGATGGGATGATTGATTTTAATAAGATGGATGTGATTCCGGATATTAACAAAAACATTCCCAATCTTATTTTCAACCCGAAAAACATAGGTCTTGCCATGGATTTGGGTGTCGACATCCGGCCCATGGAATGGTTGCAGGTTTCAGCCAGTGTTGTTGATTTTGGCTCGATCAAATGGAAAGACAAGGTAAATAATCTGGAAAACAAGGCTGATTACCAGTTTAACGGAGTTGAATTCAAACTGGGAGGCAGCGATCCTATTCAGCCTTTAATTGACTCCCTGAGCGAAAGCTTCAAGTTCTCAGCCACTCAGGAAGCATACCGGACATGGCTGCCAACGAAAGTTTTCCTGGGAGCATCATTCTATGTACATCCTAAAATCAGCTTTGGGGTGCTCTCAAGAACAGAGTTTTATCAGAAGAACCTGCGACAGCAGTTTACTTTCTCAGCAAACCTTTATCCAATCCGAATGATCTCCACAACTTTCAGCTACTCACTTATTGAAGGAAATTATAAGAATATTGGACTTGGCCTTTCGCTGAAGGTTCTGCCGTTTAATTTTTATATAATAACCGACACGGGTCCTTCACTTTACTTCTGGCCAACGGAAGGGAATTATGTTAATTTAAGGCTGGGGATGAACCTTTCATTTGGTTGCAAACAAAAGAAATCGGCCAAATATGATATGCCCCTGGTGAACTAAGGCTTTTGGTAAAGCCATCGCTTTTTAATTAAGGAGTTGTATATCCTTCCGGGCTGAAGGTTAAAAAAAGCTAAAATGCTTTCATGAGGATAGCAGATTGTTTACCTTTGCTCACTCAATATTTAAGACAATAGCTTTGTTTAAATTTCTCTTAATACTACTGCTTGTTTTCCTGGTTCTTCGGATGCTGGGCAGGATGTTTTTTACTTCCTACGTTTATACCAATGATAGCCGGACTAATAATACCGGCGACAGAAGCAAGGAAGGAAGCGTCAGTGTCGAGAACAAACCCAAAACGGAAAAAGTATTCAAAAAGGACGATGGGGAATATGTTGACTATGAAGAGGTCAAGTAGATGAAATTGGGGTTCTGGTGGGCGTCACGGGCGTGAAGGACGTGAAGGACGTTACGTACGTGACGATGTGACCATCCACCCTTACTTCCTTACTTCATTAACCCCGTTACCTCCGTTACCTCCGTTACGATCGTTACGCCCATCACGCCCATCACGTCCATAACTCCTCCTGCATCCTTCCTAGCACCCCCCCTGAACTCTTTTCTTGGTAGCCTTCTTAATAATGGGTTTATCCGGCACTTTTATGTCCGATGATCCGGCAGTACTTTCTAGGGCTCCACCTCCGCCCAGAGCCATGGATGCTCCTTTGCGAAAATCGTATTTTGCAATTTCCTCATCAGGACTTGTTGTAGCAGGGGCTTGTGGATTCAGAATTGTCTCTGCCCAGTAATTGGTTCCTCCCTGCATTACATAATTGTTTTTATAGCCCAGCTGCGTGGTAATCATCCAGGCCTCATTAGCATGAAGGGTTCCATTGGAGTAAAACACATTCATTTTAATATCCTGATCCAGAATATCCCTGTATTCATCGGAAAGCAGATCCGAAAGTGGAACGTTTATTGCACCCGGGAGGCTGAATTTTATAAATTCGTCAGGCGTTCTGACGTCGATAAGCTGAAGCTTAGGGTCTTTCTGGATCAGCATTTCAGCTATCTGATCGGTGGTAATGAACTGGGAGGCGCTTGTTGCTTCTTCAAGAAGCTGCGCTGCACTCAGCTTATATTGATGAGTGGTATTTTGGGGAACTGCGGCGATTATCATCCCGAGAGGTATGATAAAAAGGGCCAGTAAAATTCGTGGATTCATAATTTAAAGTTTTAATTCGTTCGTTTACAGATACTGATTTATGAATTAGTATTCAGCCTGGGGAAACTTCTTTTCTGCCCACTCGGCCACCCAGAACATTCCAAGAGCAGCAAGAATTACCAGGAAGGCAAATACGCCGTCAGAAAGACCTACAAAACTGCTGATTTTTGGATATCCCATGAAAGTCGTTTTAAAAAAGCCTTCCCACAGCGGGTATCCTTCGGCAAAAATCAGGACTCCTAAAAAGAGTCCGCCAATGAAAACAAGAGCATCAAGTTTCCCGATGGAAGCGGCACAAAAGCTGGTTCCGGGACAGAATCCGCCCATGATAAATCCGGCACCCATGATAACTCCACCACCAATGGCAGAATAGAGGTAAGTTGGATTGACATAGACAAGATCAAGGTCTATCCAGCCAAAGAGACTGAAGAATAAAAGTCCGAGCATGGCCGTAATGGCTGCAGTAAAAAACACCTTAAGCACTACGGCATCATAGCCATAAAATATACCGGCCAGTTTGCGGCTTGAGGAGAATCCGCTGGCTTCGAGGACAAAGCCAAATCCTATTCCAATAATAAATGCCAGCAGGAGATTGGTGTCCTGCGAAATCAGATCGTATGTTACTAAGGGTCCCATTGTAATATTTTTTTAAGATTAAATCCAGTTTTTACGGAAGAAATAGGCAAGGGCAAAAGCGGTTCCAAAAATGGCGGCCATTGAAATGAAGCCTCCAAGTGAAATTACTGCCATTCCGCTTAAGGCAGATCCGCTGGTACAACCTCTGCCCAGCTGAGATCCGAAGCCAAACAGAATACCGCCCATCAGCGCAAAAGCGAGTCTTCTCTTTGATGTGATCTTAGGTGAATGCTCCACTTTTACCTTGAGTCTTCCGGCAAGTGCTCCCGAAAGAAAACCTCCCACCACAACTCCCAGCATTTCAAATACCAGCCAGGATTTCATACTGTTCTCTCCATGAGAATTGGCATATTCCTGATAAAATACCGCTTTTTCGGTATGTGCCGGAGCTACGGTCTTAACAGCAGCCACAACAGCGCTTTTTATGGCACCACTGGCGCCCAGTCCTCTGCCGGATACATAATTAGCAGCCAGGAGAACGAGTCCCAGCAAAACTCCTCCCAAATACGGGTTGAGGTACTTTGTTTTTTTAACAGTTTGTTCTTTTTTTGCCATTGTATTATAATTTGAATGTTGGTCTATTTAGTAAAGCCACCGACTCGATTCACCTGCAAATGTCCATATAAAGCGGAAGAGCAGACCTCCCACTAAAACAAGCGTTGCAGGGATTAACACGGGTATTTTAATATTTCTCAATTCAAGAATTTCCAGTAAACCGGGAAGTATCATTCCGAAGAACACCACCAGGATCCAGAATGGTGCCGTATAGGGTCCGCCCAGGAATAATCTGGCAGCATCGATCTGCACCTGAGTGCTGGCCAGAAATCCCATAAAAATATGGATGATCAGAAACAACTCAATACCGATAAGCATAAGGTCAATTCGGGTGAACTTATGTCTTTCGTATTCGCTTTTTGCAGTAATAATATTGAGTGCAGCGCCTGTCGACAGACCCGATGTCAGGAAAAGGGGTCCCAGAATGGAAGTATTCCATAAGGGGCGGGCGTTGAATGCCGAGAACAGGATTCCTGTGTAGATACCCAGGATTAGTGAGTAGATAACCATTATCCAGGCAATAACTTTTTTGTAGCTGGTAAAAAATTTCTCCAGCTCATCCATCCACGCATAGGGCCATTTCAATTTCGGGAAAGTCTTTTTAATATGGATAGCTGCCCAGATGAAAGAAACCGGTGTTATTACCATAAGAACCCAGGCACCCCATGACATTGGCGACTGAAGTCTGATTGATGTGTAAAGCCTCCAGAAGAAAAGTTTATGATTCAGATCCAGGAACAATGATCCTAGCCCGAGCAACAGCAGGAAAGGCACAATCAGAGGTGTTTTTTCAATGGCTGCGGGATATTCTTTCTCTTTTCCCATGATAACATAATAGCCGGCAAAGAATAAAATTCCTGCAGCAAGTCCTCCAAGGAATAGATAAAAAGGAATCTCCCACGACCAGATGTGCAGCTGGGGATCAACCAGGGGATTCATTCTGCCGCTTGTTATTAGTTCTTCTCTCATGATTTTATTTTCAATGTATTATCAGATCAGGTAATATAACTGGGGCTTTGTACCAGCCTCGGGTATGAGTGTTTTATGCTTTCTGTTTTTGAGAACCAGTGAAACCGGACTGTTCGGGTCGTCCAGATCACCAAAATACATGCATTTTGTCGGGCAGGTTGCCACGCATGCGGGCAGCTGACCTTTTGTTACTCTGTGCATACAGAAGGTGCATTTGTCCACGTAGCCATCCGGGTGTGGGTAGCGGGCATCATAAGGACAGGAGGCTATGCAGGCACCGCAGCCAATACATTTGTTGTGGGTAACAAGCACAAAGCCACCTTCTTCAACATGACTGGCACCAGTTGGACAGCAACGCACACAGGGAGAGTTGTCGCAATGGTTGCAGCGTTCCGAACGTATTTCCAGTTCGAGTTGAGGATAGGTTCCGTCCACTACCTCGACAATCCAGTCGCGACAGTAACCAATGGGAACGTTATTCTCTGTCTGGCAGGCTACAACACAATCGCTGCAACCCACGCATTTTTTGGTATCAATGGCCATTGCATATCTCATGACGCAACCTCCTCTGGTTTTTCAGTTAAAAATGTTACAAAATTGCCACGCATTCCGGTACCCCCCATAATCGGGTCGGTCATTACATTAGTGATCATCTCTGTATCGCTGATACCCTTTCCGTATGTGCGGCTTAATTGTTTGGTGGCGTGACCGAATCCGTGAACCATGTACACCGAGTCCCAGCGAATCCGTTCTGTAACCCTCACCTTTATTGAGAAATTAGATATTTTCCCATCCTGATTCTGAAGCCAGATGCGCTGATCTTTTTTGAGGCCCCAGTCCTTGGCGACCTTTGGGTTTATCCATAAGGCGTTTTCATCCATCAGGTCGTTCAGATTGGGATTGTTTGATGTTCTGCTGAATGTGTGCATGGGGGCCCTGCCATAGTTGAGTCTGTAATACCCTTCTGGTGGTTCCGGATGGGGAGTATATACAGGCATAGGATCAAATCCTTCCTCAGCAAAGGAGGTTGAGTACAATTCAATTTTACCGGTTGGAGTAAAGAATTCATGTTGTTCACCTGGCTGGAAATACATATCATCCTGTTCTCTCTCAAAAGTTTTCACCCCAATTTTTTGCATTTCTTCAAGTGATGAACCTATCTGCTTAAGCTGCCAGTCGAGGTAATCCTCCAGCTTTTCAAATGGGAAATATTCCAGAAGACCCAGACGGGAAGCGATTTCTCTTGCAATCCAGTAGGCTGATTTGGTGTTATCTTTAGGTTCCATAGCAGGCATACGGAGTGCAATAGCAGGCTTTCTGTGCGGGCTGACCCTGAGAGTATCATATCTTTCCAGGTATGTACATTCAGGCAGGATCACATCAGCCCAGCTGGTAATCTCCATTGGCATGGTATCAATCACTGCAATAAACTCAAGGGATTTAATAGCTTCCAGCGTTTTTGCCTGATCAGGAAGGGTATTAATCAGGTTGGTTCCTGAAACCAGCCAGGCTTTAAAGCTGCAGCTTCTGGTAGGTGCAGGGATAGTTGCATCACAAAGACCTGAGGCCAGTGTTTCATCGGCCAGGTTAAATTGTCCGGGGAAGGCATCTCTCCATGTTCTTGAAGGTGTTGGAAAAGGCGGGTGAGGATAATTAGGAACCGAAGCTACGGCTGGATTGTAAAATCCTCCTCTTCGTCCCCAGGAACCCAGAAGGGCATTTAGTATGGCAACAGCACGTAAACGCTGCGTGTCATCCCCATACCAGGTCACATGTCTTCCCGGATGAATTATAACAGCCGGTGAGGCATTGAACATTTCCTTTGCAGTTTCCCTGATGACATCGGGTTTAATTGTTGTAATACCATAAGCCCACTCAGGCGTCATAGTCTTTACATGCTCTTTGAGAAGATCAAGTCCGTAGGTGTTTTTTTCAACGTAATCCTTGTCGTACCAGCCTTCATTAATCAGAACGTGAATCCACGAAAGCAGCAGGGCAAGATCCGTAGCCGGTTTAATAGGCAGCCAGAATTTCGATTTGCTGGCAACTACAGAAAATCTGGGATCTACAGTAATAATAGAAACTCCTTTGTCGATAGCATCCGATACCTCCTGAACCTGACCATTGTGCATGTTCTCACCGATATGAGAGCCTATAAGTACCAGGCATTTTGAATCCCTGATATCGGTTCTTTCAGGAGATTCAATCAGTTCTCCAAAGGTGTTGACAAATGCAACCTCTCTTGGTCCTCTGCACTGTGCATAGGAAGGAGCAGCAATATTGGTTGAGCCGAAGGCTTTCAAGAGGTCGCTGAAATATTTTCCGCCAGAGCCGTGGTTCAGAAGGGCAACGCATTCAGGACCATATTGGCTTGACAGCTTTTTCATATTATCGGCAACCATATCAAGGGCTTCTTCCCAGCTGGCTTCACGAAATTCGTGTTTTCCTCTTTCCCCTGTACGAATCAGTGGCGTTTTTAGCCTGTCTTTGTCGGTGTACATTCCAACGCCTCCTGTTCCGCGTGGACAGAACCTCCCGTTGCTGTGCTGATCCTCTTCGTTTCCGGTAATTTTCCAGATACTTCCATCTTCTTTCTTGTAAACCCAACCTGCGCATTTCCAGAAACAGATTTCGCAATAGGTAGGGGTCCGGGTGAGATTAACAGTAAGATCAGCGGCATTTTGCTGTAATCCTGTAAAATCGGAAACATATTTAAATGCAGACAGGCCTATGCTTATTCCACCAAGTCCAAGAGCAGAGGTTTTTAAAAATTGTCTTCGGGTTGCCATGCTGATAGATTTAATTCTGGTTGAGACTATTTGTTATTTGTATAACAGAAGCAAAATTATAAAAAATCTAATAATCTAGATATGTGTAGAAACATATGCAAAGAAGAATTATTTGAAGATGTGTTGTAACAATCAGTCAATCAGAAAGAAAAGGACAATTTAGAATAAAAATGAATTACAGGTCGGTGCTGATTCTGTCTAAATCTTCCCGGGTATTGATATTTCGGAAAGCATTAACAGGGACATCCGGTATAGAGATCAATTTGGCGGAAGCAATTCTGAGGAGATTTTGCATCTTGAAATTTTGTTCCCGGATCATTTTTTCGAGAAGGGGCAGCAGCGACCTGGAATAAATACCAACCAGGGGTTCGGCTTTTTGATCATGATTGAGGGCTACAGTAATTTCATTACTTCCTTTTTGAGCGATGAGATACTGTACGGTTTCCCTATTGATAAATGGAAGGTCACAGGGCAAAACCAGGGCAGAGTCATTTTTTATTCTTTTCAGGCAGGTATACAAGCCGGTTATTGGACCAAGACCCGGCTGTTCATCAGGATAACATTTGTATTGAGTAGCCTTAAAACGATTGTCAGAAGAGGAAATAATAATTTCAGAGCAGAAGTTCTCAAGAATTTTCAGACTGTATTCGTAAAGGAAACGGTTCTCATAGGGGATGAAGGCTTTATCGGTACCCATCCTGGAGCTTTTGCCTCCGGCCAGAAGAATGCCGGAAAGTGTAAGGTTTTCGCTCATATTCTTAAGGAGCAGATCTCAGGTGATCAGGGATTTTCCCGGAGTTTTTTTGCAAGATTGGTAGCAAATACGAATTCATTTAATTCCTTGCATTCGGTTTTCATAATTTCCTGGTTACTACCCTCCCAGATTTTTTTTCCTTCATAAATAAAAACCACTTTATCTCCGATTTCTATAACGGAGTTCATATCATGTGTATTTATAATAGTTGTGATATTAAATTCTTCGGTAATGTTTTTGATAAGATTATCAATCACAATACCGGTTTGTGGGTCGAGACCTGAATTTGGCTCATCGCAGAAAAGATATTTAGGATTAAGTGCAATAGCCCGGGCAATGGCAACTCTTTTCTTCATCCCCCCGCTTATTTCAGAAGGAAACAGGCTGTTTACTTCGGTAAGGTTAACTCTTTCAAGACAAAAGTTAACCCTGCTGAGCTTTTCCTTATAACTCATTTCGGTAAACATGTCGAGGGGGAGCATAACATTTTCTTCTACTGTTGAAGAGTCAAAGAGTGCTGCACCCTGAAAAAGCATTCCTATTTCCTTACGAATTTCTTTTTTTTGTTTGAAATTAAGGGAATTGTATTGCCTGTCGTCATACCATATCTCACCCTGATCCACAGTATGTAAACCCACAATGGATTTCAGAAGCACGGTTTTGCCGGATCCGCTCTGACCGATAATCAAGTTGGTTTTTCCCTGTTCAAAGGTGATTGAGACATCATCTAGAACCGTTTTATCCTCGAATTTTTTGGTAAGATGTTTAACCTCTATCATGACAAAATAAGTTTTGTAAGAATGAGGTTTGCAAGTAGAACAAGGATGGAGCTGTAAACAACCGCTTTTGTACTGCTTCTGCCTACTTCAAGAGCTCCGCCTTCAGCATAATAGCCCTGATAAGAGGAAATGGTCACAATAATAAATGCGTAAAAAACTACTTTGGTAACCGAATAGGAAATATAATGGGGATAGAACATATATTGTATCCCATAAATATAGTCGCTTGGCAAAAGTATATCGGTCAGAATGCAGGTAAGATATCCCCCGAAGATTCCAACAAACATGCTGAGAAGGGAAAGTATAGGGAAGAAAAACATAGCTGCAATTATTTTGGGCAGAATCAGGTATGATGCAGAGTTAACGCCCATGATTTCAAGTGCATCAATTTGCTCAGATACACGCATGGTACCAATTTCTGAGGCTATACTTGATCCGACTTTACCTGCAAGAATAAGGGCTACCATAGTTGAAGAAAACTCAAGCAGGAGGGAATCACGCACAGTAACTCCAACCAGATAACGTGGCAGAAGAGGATTCTCGAGGTTATAATTTGTCTGTATGGTAATTACAGCTCCAACAAAAATTGAAATGATCACAACGATTCCAAAGGAATTCAGACCAATTTTCTCAACCTCCTTTACTGTTTGCCTGTAATACAAAATATACTTCTCAGGCTTGGCAAAAACCTTTGTAAGTAAAATGAAATACTGGCCTGCTTCTTCAAAAAACTTCATGAGTAAGAGTTTGGTACAAAATTAGGAATATTATCGATCATTCCGAATTGAATTTTAAAACATTCAAATAGAGTCTTTAAAAAAGCAAAATTGCCGTATCTTTGTTTTTTTAATATTGCAGCAGAAAATTCATTTCATGAACGAACATCAGTATTGTATTATCATGGCTGGAGGTGTTGGAAGCAGGTTCTGGCCGCTCAGTCGTTCAACAAAGCCCAAACAATTTCTCGATATTCTTGGTATAGGAAGAACTTTATTACAGGATACCTTTAACCGGTTTAAATCGATAATTCCCTCTGAGAATATATTTATTGTCAGCAATGCGGAATACAGGGATCTCATAATAAGCCAGATACCAGAGATTCCGGTGGAGAACATTCTTTTGGAACCTTACCGGCGTAATACTGCTCCCTGTATAGCCTATGCTGCCTACAGGATTAAGCAGAAGGATTCTGATGCAGTGATGGTGGTAGCCCCTTCAGATCATCTCATTATGAAGGAAGAAAAATTTCTTAGTCAGGTTGAGGCGGGACTTGAATTTGTTCGCAGGAATGATGCACTTTTAACTCTGGGGATGGAGCCAAGCCGGCCTGAAACAGGCTATGGATATATTCAGGCTAATGGTGACAAGGGGATTGATATTAAAGGGAATCATTTCAGAAAAGTTAAAACCTTTACTGAAAAGCCCGATATTAAATTAGCTGAGGTATTTTTAAAGAGTGGTGATTTTTACTGGAATTCGGGAATATTCTTCTGGTCTTTGAATGCGATCCTTCAGGCATTTGAATCATACCTTCCCGAAATCAGTTCTTCCTTTGAAGATGGGATGGGT
>JACJXF010000022.1 GCA_020636775.1 Bacteroidales bacterium | reverse complement strand
GAGGACTGAAATACGATTTTTTCAGGAAGACGGGATCAGTGTATACACCTCATTATCAATACCATATTATGATTTTCTGAATTTACTCCCTGAAAAATCCGAATTTGATCATCTGGGAATTGTAATCATCCCGGCCGATTTTCCTGAATTTGCAAATGTACCTTCTCTTTCATTTTGCCAGTCATGCAATCCTTCCATCGGAAGATCAATTGTTGTAACTGGATATCAGGTTGAACATAATAACCTGGCTCTTAAAACCGGAATTATTTCCTCTAACTACTCAAATTCAAAGGGATTGAGCTTTATTCAGTACGACGGCACCGTAAAACCCGGCAATTCAGGATGTCCGCTGATTGATGTTGAAACGGGAACTGTACTTGGTGTGGTTATGAATAAGGAAATGGGATTTGTTAAGTCATATAAAGAGCTTGTTGATATTATTGATTCAAACCTGGCGGTGTTAAAAGAGCAGGAGGGTAAATCCAAATTTTTTGATGTCGATCTGGCTCAGGTGCTTTCAGCAAATCAGAACCAGATTAAACATATTGCAAGGGAGTTTTTCCTGAATGCAACAGTGCGGGTCGGCTTTGCTCTGGAGATAGGTCACGTTATTGAATGCCTGGATTCTAGAATGGAAGTAGACTCCGATAAAAGTAATTCCTGTGATTAATCTTCGGTCTCAGTAATATCCTGACTCAGAATCTTTTTTATTTCCTCGTCAGCTTCCTTAAGTTTTGATTTACATAGCTTAATGAGGAATGCTACCCGTTTTACCTTTCCGGTAAGCTCGTCAACATCAAGCTGACCTGTTTCAATTTGTTCCAGAATATCTTCGATTTCTGCAACCGCCTGAGCGTATTTTATTTCCTGTTTTGCCATAGTTCACTTTATTTTTTAATTTCCCTGATAATACTTTTGCTTTCACCTTTGAAATATCGGGTGGTAAGGATTTTACCTTCTTTCAAATCCCTTGAATCCTTTATTAATTTTCCATCTGAGCTTGAAATGGAGTAACCTCTTGCCAGTACTTTTTCCGGACTAAGATGGTCGTTGCTCTTTTCAAAATCCGCAAGCCTGTCAGATCTGGAATTAAAATAAATCCGGATATTTCGGAGGAGATTTTTTTCGGAGGTTTGTATATTGCTATTTGCCGATTTTACAGCATTCTGATGGTGAGCAGAAATTCTGTATAAATAATTTCTGAAGGCATCATCCTTTCGTCGTTTAAATTGTCCTGTAAGACTTCCCAGGTTTCTGGAGGCATTTATAAGCAGGCTTCTTTCGTTTAATAAACTCTCGTGCAGCAGGTAAACTGTGTTTTGAGAAAGACTCGACAATACTTCTTTTTCTTCGGAGATTCTGCCGGAAACCAGTGATGCAAGTTCTCTACCGTAGTCTTCAAGCAAACGCTCAAAGTCGCTCAGCCGGTCTATCAGAAATTCAGAAACTGCGGTAGGTGTTTTGAGAGATGTATGCGCCACAATATCCGTAATTGTTTCGTCTCTTTCATGACCTATCCCGCTCAATATCGGCAGCGGAAACTGGGTAATATGATACACGAGGTTGTAATTGTTAAAACATTCAAGGTCCGACTGGGCACCTCCGCCGCGAATGATAACAACGAGATCAAAATCATTTTCTCTGCTGTAGATATTTTCAAGTGCTTCAATGATCGATTCGGCAGCTCTTTCTCCCTGCATCAGGGAAGGAAATAACTGAACGGAAAATTTATAGCCAGCCGGATTGTTAATCAGGGTATCCATGAAATCTCCATATCCGGCGGCAGTTTCTGAGGAAATAACTGCTATTCTTTGAGGAACCTCCGGAAACGGAAGATTCCGGTTCATGTCTATGACCCCTTCAGCCTGTAATTTGCGGATTATTTCCTGTCTTTTACGAGCCAGTTCACCCAGAGTGTAACTGGGATCTATGTCTTTTATAATCAGGTTTATTCCGTATACTTCATGAAACTCGGGTTGGGCATAAATCAGAACTTTTAATCCGGCAGTGAGGGCATAGCCTGTTGTGGTTTCAAAATAAGGCGACAGCATTCTGAAAGTATAGGCCCATATAGTTGCCTTTATTTTGGCAAGCAGATTTTCAGTCTCGTTATCTTTTTCAATCAATTCGAGGTAGCAATGTCCCGAATTGTTTACCCGAAGCTCACTGATCTCAGCTACTACCCATACAGGCTCGGCAAAAGATGACTGTAACGCTGATTTTATTCTCAGGTTTAACTGACTCAGGCTAAGGCTGTCATTTTTTTGAATCATAAGACCATCAGGTTGGAATGAAAGGTATTATTACCTGATTTTGCAACAATAAGATATATTCCTGCTCCAAGCCCCTGCAATCCGGAGACCCGCGTAAGCCCCGAATACAGGGATCGCTGATCGCTGTAGACTTTTTTGCCAAGGGAATTGTAAATACTGAAATCAATAATCCCGGCCGAAAGGGATTTGATCTGAACATCGAAAACCCCATTATTTGGATTGGGAATTATCAGCATTTCCCCGTTGCTACCCGACAAAGGGACAAAGGAATTAAGACTATAAAGGGCGGAAAGGAAATTTGGAATTCCATAACCCTGATCAGAATCAGGATTCCTGTATGTTTGTCCTGATTGCCTGATGGCATTTATAATTTCCTTATTGGTTTTTTGCGGAACTGCTTCCCACAGACAGGCTACCATACCAGCCACCTGAGGGGATGAAAAGGAGGTGCCATAACCCAGACTGAGGGTTCCGATTGAATTTACCACAACAGCCTGGCTTCCTACAGCAATCACATCGGGTTTTATCCTCTGGTCATAGCTGGGTCCCCTTGAACTGAAGCCGGAAATCATACCGGTTGAATCGCAAGAGCCGATGGCTAAAACATTCTCACCATCGGCGGGGGCAGTGATATATTTCCAGGCAGATGAACCGCTGTTTCCTGCACTGTTTACCACTATCATCCCTTTGCTGAACGCTTTCTCTGCCGCTTTTGTAACAAGTGTCGTTTTCCCATCCATGTCGGAATAGCTATAATTGAAGGTAGTGTCATCAAATTCCGAGTATCCAAGGGAGCTGTTTATCACATCCACCCCAACACTATCGGCGAATTCAGCGGCAAGCAGCCAGAGGGCTTCTTCGAGGGGAGTTTCCGATTCAACGATTTCACTTTTCAATAACCAGTACGAAGCTTTTGGAGCCGTTCCAATCAATTCACCGGGGATGTTGGCGGCCATGGTGCTTAATACCGACATTCCATGACTCGCTGTTTTGAAAAAGCCTGAATTCGATCGGCTGAAATCCCTGAATCCCAATAATCGTCCTTCATTTCTGAGACTATCGAATGCGTCATAAATGTCGGCATTCCAGAATCCTCCATCGATAACTGCAATCTGCATACCTTCTCCTCTGAAACCAAGCTCATGCAATTTTTTCCCGTTCAGAAGTGCAATTTGAGGGTAGGAGATACCGTAATTATATTCAGGCGGTGGAGGTAATTCAGCCTGAGTTATTTTTAGCTCAGAATTAGATTCAAAAGCTTTTTTTCTAACCTGGCCTGCACCCCTATCAAATCCTGCTATGAATGAATACCTTGACAGAGTATCCAGAAGCAGCGTATCATAACTTTCGATTATAGCTCCGTTATACCAGCGCGATGAGCCCCATACAGATATTCCCAATGTTTTGAGACTATCGAGATAAATTTTACTAACCGGCAGGTCTTCATCCGTAAGAGGAATATTTTGCCGCGACCGCCGTTCAAGAGACCTCTGGCTGAGAAACTCCCCCGGAGAGTCAAGGGAATAGCCATTGCCGGTTTTATCACTGAAATTTACCCAATAAGTTCCTTCTCTGAGTTTCTGCGCTGAAAGAGGCAAAAACAAGACAAATAAAAGGAGTATCAGGGTAGATTTCAGCATTATATCTTAGCTCATGGATAGAGAATTATTTTAGTTCTGAGGGAATCTCAACATCATCAAGATTACCTATTGCATCCTTGACTTTTTTTGAAAATTCTTCAATTCGCTTGTCCATTTCAGGATTGGGAAGCATTTTCCCCTCCACATAAACAACTTCAAGATCTTTATTTCCAGCCTCATCATAATAGGTCCAGGTTCCATCCATCTGTCCCATTTTATATTTCCCGGTAATTGACAGACTTCCATCGGGGTTATAGCTTACGAAATCTCCGTCAAGATCCCCGTTTATGTAATTCCCGGAAAGTCTGACCTGTCCGTTTTCATAATACTGTTCCCATTTTCCGTTTTTCAGATCATTTTTCCATTCCAGGTATTCGGATGCTTTGTTTCCGGCGTAATACTTATAGCTTACCCCGTTCTTTTTGCCCAGTAGCATGTTTTCTGAGACGGCCTTTCGCCTGTCGTAGGTAGAATAGTAATTCCACACTGAATCCTTCACCTGATCAATATACTTTCCTTCTGCTGCAAGATCGCCGGTTTCATAATACATTTTAACATATGATATTCTTCCGCTCTCATCGAAAAGCATGCTTGCCTGCAAAATACCACCGGGATAATATCTGAGCATTTCTCCGGTAGGATGACCATCGACAAAGAAACCTCTGGATTTGATTTTTCCTGATTCATAATAGCTTTCCCAGGCTCCTGTTTTTTTACCGTTTTCATCAAACTGGTTCAGCGACTTAGTTTGTGCGAACGAGGGGCTGCTTAGTAAAACTATGCTTATTAGAAGAATGATTCTGTTTAATTTCATTATGGTTTATTTTACAGGAAACGAGGCAAGCGGACAATTTATTTTCAAATGTACAAAATCCGCATATTGTTTGCCCGGCATTGAGGAAATCATTTTATAAAAAAACCACAGGCTTACAAATGATTCTGTAAACCTGTGGTCAATGAATGAAAATCAGAATTATGGCTTATTTTACTTCTTCAAAGTCAACATCTGTAACTTCCTGATCGCCTTTTGACTTGGTCTTACCTTCAGCATTTGCTTCAGCTTCGGGACCAGGCTGTGCAGTCTGACCAGCTTTGTACATTTCTTCAGAAGCTGACTGCCATACAGCATTGAGTTCTGCGGTGGCTGTATCGATAGCTGCAAGATCCTCAGCCTTATGAGCTTCCCTGAGTTTTTTAGAAGCTTCCTCTATAGCGGTCTTCTTATCTGCAGGAATCTTATCCCCAAACTCTTTCAGTTGCTTTTCAGTCTGGAAAATCAGGCTGTCGGCAGCGTTCATCTTATCCACCTTTTCACGTGCCTGCTTATCGGTTTCTTCATTTTCCTTGGCTTCACGTTTCATCTTTTCGATTTCCGAATCGCTCAGTCCTGATGAAGCTTCAATGCGGATACTGTGCTCTTTTCCAGTTCCTTTATCCTTTGCATGAACGTTCAGTATTCCGTTTGCATCAATATCAAAGGATACCTCAACCTGAGGAACTCCTCTGGGTGCAGGTGGAATCCCGTCGAGATGAAATCTTCCAATGGTCTTATTATCCCTTGCCATGGGTCTTTCACCCTGAAGTACATGAATCTCAACAGAGGGCTGATTATCCGAAGCAGTTGTAAATGTTTCAGATTTTTTGGTAGGAATGGTTGTATTGGATTCAATTAATCTTGTAAACACACCACCCATGGTTTCAATACCCAGTGAAAGCGGAGTAACGTCCAGAAGGAGTACATCCTTTACCTCACCGGTAAGAACACCACCCTGAATTGCGGCTCCAACGGCCACCACCTCATCGGGGTTTACACCCTTGGAAGGTGCTTTTCCAAAGAATTTCTCCACAATTGTCTGAATAGCAGGAATCCTGGTTGATCCTCCCACGAGAATAACTTCATCAATATCCGAAGCTGATAAACCGGCGTCCTTCAGTGCTTTTTTGCATGGATCAATGGTAGCCTGAATGAGGCTGTCAGCAAGTGTTTCAAATTTCGAACGTGTCAATGTTTTCACCAGGTGTTTCGGAATACCATCAACCGGCATAATATAAGGCAGGTTAATTTCGGTACTCGATGAACTGGAAAGCTCTATTTTGGCTTTTTCTGCGGCTTCTTTCAAACGCTGCAATGCCATGGGATCTTTTTTAAGATCAATTCCTTCATCTTTTTTAAATTCTTCCGATAACCAGTCTATAATTACCTGGTCGAAGTCATCACCTCCAAGGTGTGTGTCACCATTGGTCGATTTTACTTCGAAAACACCATCACCCAACTCAAGAACAGAGATATCGAAGGTTCCTCCTCCAAGGTCAAAAACAGCAACTTTCATATCCTTGTTACGCTTATCCAGTCCGTATGCAAGCGATGCTGCAGTAGGTTCGTTGATAATCCTTCTTACGTTCAGACCGGCAATTTCACCGGCTTCTTTGGTTGCCTGACGCTGAGAGTCGCTAAAATATGCGGGAACCGTTATAACGGCATCAGTAACCTCCTGACCCAGGTAGTCTTCAGCTGTTTTCTTCATTTTCTGAAGAACCATTGCGGAAATTTCCTGGGGAGAATATTTACGATCATCAATCTGCACCCTTGGGGTGTTATTTTCGCCCTTAACAACCTTGTAAGGAACTCTTTTTATTTCCTTCTGAACTTTGTCAAAGGTTTCACCCATAAATCTTTTAATGGAGAAAACTGTTTTCTCAGCATTCGTAATTGCCTGACGCTTTGCAGGATCTCCGATTTTTCTTTCCCCATTTTCAACAAAAGCCACTACAGAAGGAGTGGTTCTTTTACCTTCGGAATTTGGAATAACCACAGGCTCATTACCTTCCATTACTGCAACGCAAGAGTTGGTGGTTCCTAAATCAATTCCAATTATTTTACCCATTTTATTATAATTTTTAAATATTAAAATTCAATTCGTTTCTTTAATTAGTCAATACTTATGCCATTATATATATCGGCGCTGATTGTGACATTTTTGCGCAATGTCTGCACAATGAGTCAAAATTTGCTGAGTTGAATGGTGACAAAAAGTCAGAAAACCGGAAAAAATTGACTTCTCATAGGATATAATTTAAATTTATATAAACTTTGTAGCCCTCTAAAAACAAAAACAATGTCCATACATAGCTCCGTAAAGCGCGTCACCACGCATGTTTTGTACGAAATGAAGTTAAAGGGAGAAAAGATAGCCATGCTGACGGGATATGATTATTCCATGGCCCGGATACTGGACCAGGCTGGAATTGACATTATCCTCGTCGGTGATTCAGCCTCCAATGTTATGGCAGGAAACGAAACTACGGTTCCCATCACTCTTAATGAAATGATCTATCATGCAAGCGGGGTTGTAAGAGCTGTAAACCGGGCACTTGTGGTGGTTGATCTTCCTTTTGGAACCTATCAGGGAAACTCAAGGGAAGCCCTGCAATCCTCCATTCGCATTATGAAAGAGACAGGAGCCCATGCCGTTAAACTCGAAGGGGGCAGTGAAATAAAGGAATCCGTTGAAAGGATATTAAGTGCCGGAATACCGGTTATGGGTCATTTGGGCCTTACTCCCCAATCCATACATAAATTCGGGACCTATGTTGTAAGAGCTACCGAAAAGGAAGAAGCCGAAAAACTGGTTGAAGATTCTCGAATACTTGAAGAGGCAGGTTGTTTTGCACTGGTCCTTGAAAAGATTCCTGCGAGTCTGGGAAAAAGAGTGGCAGAGGAAAGAAAAATCCCGGTAATTGGGATTGGTGCAGGCCGGCATGTAGACGGACAGGTTCTTGTATTGCACGATATGCTGGGGATAACTCAGGAATTCTCTCCCCGTTTCCTTCGCCGTTATCACAATCTCCATGCGGAAATGTTCGGTGCTATTCAGAATTACATAAATGACGTTCGGTCACTGGATTTCCCCAATGAAAAAGAACAATACTAAGGCATTTATTAATTCTGCAGATGCCTGAATTTCCTGAGATACTCTACGAAGACAATCACCTCCTAATAATCAATAAGAGGGTTTCTGATATTGTTCAATCGGATAAGACAGGGGATGCCTCACTTGAGGAAAAGCTTAAAGCATACATTAAAGACAGGGATCTTAAGCCGGGAAATGTTTTCCTTGGAATAGTCCATCGCATTGACAGGCCTGTAAGCGGACTTGTGGTGTTCGCCAAAACGAGTAAGGCGCTGACCCGCATGAACGAGATGTTCAGGAGTCGGGATGTGAAGAAAATTTACTGGGCCATTGTAAAAGAGAGACCTCCCAAGGATGAGGGATTGCTCGAGCACTTTATTAGCCGGAATACCAAAACAAACAAATCTGCGGTGCACAGCTCCGAAGTGAAAGATTCAAAGGCAGCCAGCCTCTATTACCGGCTGATTGGAGTTTCTGATAATTATTACCTTCTTGAAGTGGAGCTGCATACCGGCCGGCATCACCAGATCAGAGCGCAATTGTCGTTTATTTCATGTCCTATCAAAGGAGATCTGAAATATGGATTTCCAAGATCTAACAAAAATGGAGGAATAAGCCTGCATTCCAGAAGTATCCGCTTTATTCATCCGGTTAAAAACGAAGAGATTTATATTGAAGCACCCGCTCCTGAAAATGATATTTATAATGTTTTCATGAAGAAATAGCAGGTGTGAGGGACTATTCTTGAAAAACTCAGCTAAGACTTTCGAATGGCATAGGTAAGATATCGCGGATATCGTTAACAACTTCAACCTTTTTGTCTCCGGCAAGGATGATTCTTATATTTTTTCCTGAGCGGTGACTGGCTTCCAGCAGCACCTGTCGGCATGCGCCACATGGGTAAGCCGGATCGGCAATAAACTCTCCGTTTACATGGGCAACAATGGCAATACTTTTTATCGCTACATCAGGAAACTGTGCACCGGCATAATATACAGCAGTACGTTCGGCGCAGATTCCCGAGGGATAGGCTGCATTTTCCTGATTGTTGCCGCATATAATTTCACCGTTTTCGAGTAAAACGGCTGCTCCTACATGAAAATTGGAATAAGGTGCATAGGCCTTAAGAGCTATCGCACGGGCATTCTTAACCAGTTCCTGATCTTTTTCAGGCAATTCCTTATAATTCATGTACTCCTGCACGTGCAGGATAATCTCTTTGTTTTTCATAAATGGCTATTGCAGTTCTAAATAACTAAATCATTTGGACATATCAAAATTTAATAAGATTTCAGCTTCCATGATTTGAGCAGGAATACTTATTTAGTATCCTGATTTGCTGTCTTTCTTTCATCTTCTGAAATTTTATAGGGTATCCAGCGTTTCATAGTCATTAACTAATATCACAGTATCCAAATTGTTCATAATTTTTATTTAGCAGTGATATTTGTTCGGTTAAATTTACGGTTTAAAGAAAAATTATGGATATCAGAAAATTTTGCTCCTCACTACTCTTTATTTCTGTTTTCTCTGCTGCTGTTTTCGGACAGTCGAAGATGAGCAGGGAGGATTATATTAAGAATTACAAGGATTTCGCTATTAAAGAAATGCTGCGAAGCGGAGTACCTGCCAGTATTACGCTCGCCCAGGGAATGCTTGAATCAGACAATGGAAATTCAAGCCTGGCCAGAAAAGCAAACAACCATTTCGGAATCAAATGTCATAACGACTGGACGGGTCCAAAGATTTACCACGATGATGATCAGAAACATGAATGTTTCAGAAAGTATAAATCGGCTTATGAATCGTATGTGGATCATTCCGACTTCCTGATGAGCGGATCGCGTTACAGCAGCCTATTTGAACTGGACATGACGGATTACAAAGGATGGGCGAGAGGTCTCAAAAAAGCCGGATATGCCACAAATCCAAGCTATGCAGATAAGCTTATTAAAATAATTGAAGATAATGAACTTCATCAGTTTGACCTGGAAGGCGCTGGTGATGCTGCCGACAGAAGAACCAGAAAGGAAAGGGAGAACAGATCCCTTCCTTCCGGCTCAGGCTCTGATATCATGGTAAGAAACCGGGTGAAATATATTGTAATAAAGCCAGAGGATACTTTCAGAAGCATTCAGGAAAAGTACGATCTATTACCTTTTGAAATTTATAAATATAATGATATGGCGAGGGATGCAGACCTTATTCCCGGACAGGTAATTTATTTGCAGCCTAAAAGGAATAAGGCCGAAGTGGGGAATAACTGGCATACGGTAAAACCCGGGGAAACAATGCTGGATATATCACAGAAGTATGCAATTAAACTAAGCAAGCTTTATAGCCGAAACCTTCTGGCTCCGGGAAGTGAAATAAAAGAGGGAGATAAGATTTCCCTGCGCAAAAAGCTTAAAGGCGAAAAGCCTGTGGTTGAAAAGAAATCCAAAGCAAAACAGCAGGAGGAAGAAGAGGATGATCAGCTGAGGTTTGAGTTTGATCAGTAGAGGAGTATGATTATTCAGAAATAAGCAGGTTAAAATCGCCTGCTTCAAATAATTTCAGGAAAAAGTTGAAAGGAATAATTTTCCTGTAATATATTTTGAATTGTTATTAATGTCATTATCTAACCTCCCGCAGAGAGCGGGACAGGCTCTCTCCCTGGGGGGTAGGCTTAAATCTTTTGGGCTAAATCTTCAGTAAAATATTACTTTTCTCAATTGATTTTTAAAAATAGCTTGGAAATTCTAAAGCCATATTTTAATTGGCTATATCCTTTCAAATGCCCCACCCCAACCCCTCCCCCAAGAGGGAGGGGCTTTTAAAAATGCAGGACTTAATCTTTATGATAATACAGACTTACTGTTGTGACATTTAAATTCGGAAAAAGAAATTCGAAGACGTTCATAATAAATTGCTATTACTCTGGATAGGACGGTTTGAGCCCCTCTCCCTTGGGGGAGGGGTTGGGGTGGGGCGGATTAAATTTTTTAATCGTAAAAAGAATTCATTCAATATTAATCAGGAAAGGGAATAGTCAGTAATATTTTTAAATCCATTTAAAAAACTCACTATATCTACCTTGTTTTTGCCGGGCAGCTGCAAGGATTTTATGGAAATATAACCGTCTTTTACAGCAGCATGGAGAGACTTTTTATCAGGACAAATCAGGCTGCCGGTTTTATGCGAATGAACTGCGGGAATAAATTCCGTTTCAAATATTTTTACTACCAGGCTTTGCTCCTTCGGTTTTGAGAGCATGCAAAAGGCGGCAGGCTGGGGACTTAAGCCACGGATAAAATTATAAATTCTTCTGCCTTCCCAATCCCAGTTAATCTTACAGTCATCCTTAAATATTTTAGGGGCAGGCAGGAGCAGGGATGATGAAGTGACAAGCGAATCCTGAGGTATCTCCTCTACCTTGCCAGAAAATATTGATTTTATAGTTTTCAGAACCAGTCCGGATCCCAGTTCCATAAGTTTATCATGAAGGTCACCGGCATTATAATCATCTTCAATTTCAATTTCTTCCTGGAACAGAATTTTACCGGTATCAATCTTGTCGTCGATAAAAAATGTAGTCACACCCGATTTTTTATCTCCGTTAATAATTGCATGGTTTATTGGAGCGGCACCCCTGTACTGAGGCAGGAGTGAGGCATGGAGATTAAAAGTCCCCAGTCTGGGCAATTTCCATACTATTTCCGGCAACATGCGAAAAGCAACAACTACCTGCAAATCCGGTTTAATAGCGCTGAGTTCTTTAATAAATTCAGGGTCCTTAAGATTGGTGGGCTGCAAAACGGGTATTCTCTTTTCCAGGGCGTATTTTTTAACAGCTGAACTTTGTAATGTTTTTCCTCTTCCTGCAGGCTTGTCGGCTGCAGTAATTACTGCTGAAATGTTCAGCCCGGCTTCAAAAATAGTCTTCAGTGGCCCGACTGCAAACTCAGGGGTGCCCATAAATACTATTTTAAAATCGGAATAATTCATTGTTTCATTCGCTCTGATGATTGAATACTGATTTCTTATCCTGTGCTAATCAGCGTCTCCTAAAATACTTTTACCATTTGTGTCGTACCTGGCGATATTCAGGAAGTGGCCCATTTTATCGCGTTTTGTTTCGAGATAGAATTTATTGTGTTCGTTAGGAGGAATCACAAGGGGAATATTTTCAACAATCTTTATCCCATATCCTTCCAGACCTGCCCGTTTTACCGGATTATTACTAATAAGTCTTATTTTCCCAAGACCCAGAGAATGCATCATGCTGGCACCCACACCATAATCTCTTTCGTCTTCATTAAAGCCCAGTTTCAGATTTGCATCAACGGTATCAACTCCCTGCTCCTGCAATTTATAAGCCTTGATTTTATTGAATAAACCAATTCCCCTGCCTTCCTGGTTCAGGTAAATAATGACGCCTGTACCGTTTTTATCGATCATTTCCATAGCCTTATGCAGCTGGGTACCGCAGTCGCAGCGACTTGATCCGAAAATATCCCCGGTAACGCAGGATGAGTGAACCCTTACCAGAACAGGTTCTTCTTTTGTCCAGCTACCCTTAATAAGGGCGACATGTTCCATCCCGTTCGATTTCTGGATAAACGGGATAAGCCTGAAATGACCGAATTCAGTGGGCAGGTCAACTTCCGTTCCCCTGATAATAATGCTCTGGAAGTTCAACCTGTAAGCGATCAGGTCTTTAATGGAAACCAGCTTGAGATTATATTTTTTGGCAATACTGACGAGATGAGGCAGGCGTGCCATGGATCCGTCATCGTTCATGATTTCCACCAGCACTCCACCGGGTTTAAGTCCTGCAAGCCTTGTCAGGTCTACAGCCGCTTCAGTATGCCCTGTTCTTCTTAAAACACCGTTTCGTTTTGCTTTGAGAGGAAAGATGTGTCCGGGTCGGGCCAGATCTTCAGGCCTTGTTTTTGGGTCAACCAATGCTTTTACGGTCATGGCACGGTCGGATGCTGAAATACCCGTTGTGCAATTTTCTCCCTGAAGGTCAACAGATACAGTAAATGCGGTATCGTGCAGACTGGTATTGTTTCCCACCATCATATCCAGTTCAAGCTCATCGCATCTCTCTTCAGTCAGGGCAGCGCAAATCAGACCACGACCGACTTTTGCCATGAAATTTATGGTTTCGGGAGTTGACAATTCTGCAGCTGCAATGAAATCGCCTTCATTTTCGCGGTCTTCATCATCCACCACAATAACAATCTTACCATTTCGGATTTCCTCAATAGCTTCTTCAATTTTATCCAGTTTTATTTCGTCCACCTTATTATCTCCTTGTTGGTTGCCAGATATTTGTTTTCATACCGCTGAGGTTTTTAAGAAATCCCACCAGTAAAGCAAAGTTCATAGCGAAAAAATGAGTTATAAAACGCAAAATTATAATATGTATGTTAAATTTCCTCAGAATAAGGTCAATTCCCGGCAAAACATATAAAAATAGTTGTAAGACCAGTAAAAATTTATAGAATTCACTTACCGAAGCCAGGACCATGCTGGAGGAAAGAATCAGAATCAGAAAGAACGGCCCCATCCAGCGTAAAACCTTATGTGAAAGGAATGCAAAGGAAAGTGAGGAATAGGGAGGCCAGAGACAGGTCAGAAAATGTCTCAGATTTTGAAAATTGCCTGCTGATATTCTGACCTTTCTTTTAAATTCAACAGCCATATCATCGGGCACATTTTCTGAAGAAGTTGCTTCAAGGCAGAGAATTGCCCTGCCTTTTTTTCTCAGGACATTCATGGTGATAAAAAAATCATCCACCGAAAAATTATCAGGTACCTTTGTGAACGCGGCTTTTCGGATGGCATACAGAGCTCCGTAAATGCCCATGGTTTTACCCCAGATGAGACCTTCCTGGTATTTCATTACTATCTCACGATTCATAAATGCTTTTTCCTGAATGGAAATACCCGCGGGATTTGTTTTTAAATTAAGAATATTTCCACCCACAATGGAAATGGACGGATTTTTAAAATGTTTTACCAGTTCGGGAAGCGTTTTTATATCCAGAAAGACTTTTGCATCCGTGAGAATGAGAATTTCTCCTCTGGCTTTCTCAACCAGCTGGTTCACTACCGCAGGTTTTCCCTGTCGTTCCGAAAAGGGAAAAAAATGAAAATGTTCATAGTTTTCCGTGTACACCTTGCAAATCTGGTTTGTGCCGTCACTTGAATTGTCGGATCCGACCAGAACCTCAAATTTATCAATCGGGTAGAGCGTGTAATAAATGCTTCTGATCTTGTCTGAAATAACAGCCTCCTCATTATGCACCGACATAATTATGGAAATAAAGGGTAAATCATCTCCGTGCCGGAATACTTCATCATTTTCCTTTCTTCGCCCGGCCAGTATTTTTAATACCAGCGGGTAAACAATATAAGTATGGAATATGGCTGCAACAGACAACCAAAATATGATTTCGAAGATCATTTCAGGTTATTTCTGTAAAATTCATCCAGTGTCTTGCAAAAGGCTAAGTTATTAAAACTTTCCATTACGAATTGCCGGCCACTGCTTGCCACCTTGTCATATTTTTTCCGGTTGGAGGAATAATCCCGGATAAACCTTGCAAATGTTGAAGGGTCGTCGGCAAGCATTATGTTTTCGCCGTGTGTATAGGAGATGCCTTCCGACCCGATACGGGTTGAAATTACGGCCTTTCCCATCATCATGGCTTCAAGTATTTTTATTCGGATACCGCTTCCGGAGAAAACAGGCGACACCATAATGGCATAATGGTTCATGAAATCATAGGCGTTTTCAATTTCACCATGAAAAATAATATTGTTCGATAACAGTTTCTTTTCCAGCCAGGCCGGTGCATTACGACCTCCGACATGGAAACGTATGGCACTGTCTTTTTGAACCTCCGGCCATACATTATCGACAAACCATTCCAGTCCTTCCTGATTTGGCATCCAGTCGAGTGAGCCAATAAAAAACAGGGATGGATATTCCGGGTCCTTGGGATCGGGATAGTTTTCGGCATCCACACCGGCCGGAATAACTATGGATCGAAGGCTGGGCTCGAGTTTCAACAGCAGTTGCTGGTCCCTTTCAGAAATCGGAATGAGAAGATCAATGGTTCGCAGCACCTTGGTTTCATGTCTTTCAATCCTGTCGGCCAGAAGTTTTAAATACCACCTGCGGAAAGGGTTCCTTTCATTCTTTGATTTTCTGGCCCAGATTTCATGTTCCACATTATGTGCCCTGAGCGATATCTTTGCATCGCTGTATTTTTTAATAACCGGGATGTAGTAACCCATGTAAGGGCCCTCAAGCTGAATAAAATCGAATTCTTCACTTTTCAGCAGGCGGATCAGTCCGGCCTCAAAAAGAGGTGAAATAAAACGGATACCATTGTATGGCTCCCCCGAAAAAATAAGATTGTATAGCGCTTTGATAACCCGAATCTCAGTATTGTGCGATACAGTTATTATCCTCATTTTGGAAGTGAGTCTTTCGGGAAGATCTTCGTTTTTTACAAAATGCTTGCTTGTATTTAAACAAAGCAGGGTAATATCGTTATTGTTGCCGGCAAGTCCGTTCGCCAGGCCAAGGGTGGCAATGGATCCTCCGTCTTTGGGAGGAAAAGGTACTTTTGAACTTAGTATAAGAATTTTCATAAATGCTAATTTTCCTTTGCGTCTTTGATTCTAAAAAGTTTTCTGAAGAAGATCAAGTAAGTTTCAATATTCATGATAACACTGTCCTTACTGGCCTTGTAGGTTAAAAATGAAGCCAGGGGCAGAAGAATGAAGGAGGATATCCACATCCCCCAGAAAGGGGACAAAACACTTTCCCTGGAAAATTTCTCCCCGGTAAGCGAAATGATATAGTAGATGATAAAAAACAGAACGGATATAACAACTGGCATTCCTAAACCTCCTTTTCGTATAATGGCTCCCAGGGGAGCTCCGATAAAGAAAAACAAAAGACAGGCAAGGGAGAGGGTGTATTTGCGCTGCTTTTCAATCTGATATTTCCGTAATCTTCTTACTTTGCTGTCCTGGTTGACATAGGAATTGTTGAGGTAATTGGTGGCATTTCGGGCAACTCCGATTGCCTGGTTCAGAATCCTTGCCTGTTCCTCCCTGGGCAAAGTATAAAATGCTGAGTCGAGATTTATTGGAACCAGATTGACCCTTTCCTTAACAGAATCATTTTCAGGAGCTTTGTACAGGAAGTTTTTGGCTTTATAATAACTGGCCCTGTTTAAGGTTACATTCAGTTCTTTCTGGTTTGATTCAATTTCTCCGATAAGACTGTCGGTAACGTGTGTTAACTGCGAAAGGTTCATCATCTGATATGATGATTTAAACAGGTTCTCGTCTGTCCTTTGGAGTCCGAAATCGACAAGCTCAATGAGCATTTCCTGAACCTCGAACTTGTCAATCCTTGAAGGATAGGTTTTTGTTCTTTTCAGGCGTGTTTTCTTTTGGAGCTCGGAATAGGTATAGCCATGGAACAGGGTGAAAATCAGGTGTCTTTCATCTCCTGTCATACGGATATAGCCTGAATCGGCCAGAGTGACAATTATATTGCCAAGGTGGTCGGAGTGGTCGTAGATTTGTATTCCCTTGAGTAAATTGGTTTTCGGATCTTTCGATTCAACACGGATACTGTAGCCCTCAATGGTGTTATCGAAAATACCTGGTTTAATCTGTAATTCCGGATTCTGCTTTTGAATATCATAAAGCAGTGACCTCATTTTGAGATTGGTATACGGTAATACATTATTGTTAAACATGAAGGCGCCAATGGTTATGAGCATTATGAGGATAACCAGTGGCCGCATTATTTTCATGAGGGAGATTCCGGCAGATTTAAAAGCCAGCAATTCGTTGTGTTCACCCAGGTTTCCGAAAGTCATAATGGATGCAAGAAGAACCGCCAATGGAAGAGCCATCGGGACCAGACTGGCGGAGGTGTACATAAGAAGTTCTGAAATAACCGGAAAATCAAGGCCTTTTCCCACGAGATCATCAATGTACCTCCAGAGAAATTGCATCAGCAACACAAATACCACAATGAGAAAGGTAAGCACGAAGGGCCCGAGAAATGAGGTAAGAATAAGTTTATGTAGTTTTTTTAACCTGAAAACCATAATGAGCCATTGCTGTGAAACGGCGTCAAAGTTAAGTTATTTTTCCGGATTTGGACTCAGAGTCCCAGGACATGTTTTAGTTCTGCAATTTGCGAATTCCAGAGGTCAACAGCATCATCTTTCTCATCATCATCGGCAAAATCGGTGATAAACAGGAAGGAATCACCGGTAAGATCGTCGCTTTCAATCCTGAACTCAAAATAGGATTTCGGATCATCCTCTTCAAGCCACTGAAAGCGTATGTATTTACTTTCCTTCATCGACTGCATCTCAGCTTTCTCTTCGGATCCATCCCAAAAAAAGGTGAAAATATTTCCGTCCACATTGACATTATCGGCAAACCATTCTGATAATCCACTTGCAGTACTTAGCCGGCTGAACAGAACACCGGCAGAGGTGTTTAAGGAATACTCCAATTCAAATTTATTCTTCATTAAGGTTCTTTCAGGTATAAACTCTTTACGCAAGATAGGAAAATTCATCAGAATACAAAAAAACTTGAAGGAATAGAATTTTCAAAAAAAAATCAAAGAGCCAGGGTCTTTCGAAATATCTCTTCTGTATTTTAAATCTAAATAAGACCCTGTCGTATTTTCCTCATCAATTATTATTTGTTTATTTGTATAGTTATATTTTATTTGGAAAAATATTAAGGTTAGAGCTTTAGATTCGTCTGGTTTACTGATTTTTTAAAATGAGATGAATCATCAGGCTTATCGTTTTTTTTTTCTGTTAAAAGAAGATTGAAAACTAAAATATATCATCCGTAAAAAACAACATCCGTGAATTTTGAAGAAGGATATTTTAGGTTTTTGTTCGAGAATTTCGCTGATGCAAATCTGATCATTGCAGATGATAAGTTTGTTGAATGCAATAAGTCATGCCTTACATTATTAAAGTATAATTCCACAGAAGAACTTCTGCAGACTCATCCTTCCGAGCTTTCTCCTGAATATCAGCCTGATGGAAGAAAATCTTACGAAAAGGCTGAAGAGATGATGAATATTGCGATGGAGAAAGGCAGCCATCGTTTCGAATGGGTTCATAAAAAAGCCGACGGGGAACTTTTTCATGTTGAAGTTCTTCTGACCCGGGTTGATCTGGGAAAAAGAATTGTACATACTGTATGGCGGGATATTACTGTCAGAAAGAAAATCGAACTGGAAAAGCTGGTATTGTCGGAAATTGGTCACAGCGTATCTACTACGGATAATCTGGAAGAACTGCTTCAATCCATCCATAAATCCATCTCCAAGGTTTTATATGCCGAAAATTGCTTTTTTGCTCTCTTTGATAAGGATACCAACCTGTTCTCATTCCCCTATTTTATTGATAAGTTCGATGAGCCACCCGGACCGCTGGACCTGGGGAAAAGTTGTACTAGCTATGTTTTCAATGCCGGCCGGTCCATGATTATTGACAAAAAGTATTTCGATCAGCTTTCGGAAATGGGAGAAGTAGAACTTGTGGGTTCCAATTCTCCTTCATGGATAGGGGTACCTTTAAAAACTCCCGCGGGAATTCTTGGAGTAATGGTAATGCAACATTATGAGGAGACAGATATCTATACCGAGGATGACCTGCGATTTCTTGATTCAATCGGAAGCCAGATTGCCAGCGTAATTCAGCGTAAAAAAGCTGAAGACAGAACTAAACAGGAAAGAATCCTTTTGCAAACTCTTATAAATAATCTTCCCCAAACAGTTTATATTAAGGATGAAAAGGCCAGAAAGCTTCTGGCTAATAAGGCTGATCTTAAAGCAATGGGCAAGGAGAATGAGACAGAGGTAATTGGAAAAACTGATCTTGAAATTTTTGGCGATATAGATGGAGAGCATGGATACCAGGAAGATATGAGGGTAATAACCAGCGGTGAAGCTCTAATTAATCATGAATCCTCATTCATAGATAAGAAAGGGAAACAACATTGGAGACTCGTTTCAAAAGTTCCCCTCCACGATGAAACAGGGAAAATTTTTGGCATTGTCGGGCTTGGACAGGATATTACGGAATTGAAAAATGAGCAGGATAAACTGATAGAAAATGAAAGAAGATTAAAGGAGCTTAATGCGACAAAGGATAAATTTTTCTCCATTGTAGCACACGATCTTAAAAACCCCTTCAGTTCAATAATTGGATTTTCTGACCTGCTGATCACTAACTTCAGGGCATATGAGAGTTCAAAAACAGAGTATTACCTTAAAATAATTTCTGATTCAGCTAAGCAATCTCTCAGTCTTCTGGAAAACCTTCTGGTATGGTCGAGAGCTCAGACAGGGAGAATAGAATTCAAACCTGAGCCAACCGATCTGATAAAGTGCATCAGCGATAATATTAATATGGTAGCCGGACAGGCACAGAAGAAGAATATCAAGATTTCTCTCTTATCATCTGATGAAATAAGACCGGTTTTTGACAAGAATATGATTGATACAGTGCTGAGAAATCTGTTATCAAATGCAATAAAGTTCACTCCACAAGATGGAAGTATTACAATAAGTACAAGTCTGGATGACCACGATGTGCAGGTTTCTGTTACGGATACCGGAGTAGGTATTGATGAAAAAAATCTGGATAAATTATTCAGAATCGACAGTAACGTTTCTACCCGCGGAACCGCAGATGAAGCCGGAACAGGACTGGGGCTTATACTTTGTAAAGAATTTGTGGAAAAGCACGGAGGCAGAATCTGGGTTGAAAGTGAAAAAGGACATGGTTCGCGCTTTGTATTCAGTTTACCGAAGTAAAACTTACATTACAGCATTAAGCTCTATGAATTCCCATAAATCCCGGTTCATTATCAGCCTGTTGCTTTTCAGTCTGTTATTTGGAACCTCCTGTCACAGAAACACAAGTGTAACTTTTAGCGACAGCAAGTCTGATAAATGTGATACAGATCCCGATAATTCGTACCATTATATACTTCCCCTGAATTCAAAGGCTAAATTACCCCTGCTTGTTATTCTCGATTCGGGAGGCGATGGTGCCATGGCAGTGGAAAAAACCCGCCCGGCTCTGACTCGGATTCCCTGTGTTGTTGTAGGATCGGATCTGGTTCGAAACAACTATCCCGACTATGATAAAGCCATTACCCTTCTGATAAGCGATGCAATTAAGAAATTCCCGGTGGATCCCTATAAGATTTTTATTGCCGGATTTTCAGGCGGTGCCAGGATGGCATTTGAATATGCCGGGAGGCACAAATTAAAGGGTGTGATGATGCTCGGCGCAGGACCCGATATTAAATCGATTCGTGAGTTACCCTGTCCGGTTTATATGATTTCCGGCATAAACGATTTTAATTTTGCTGAAACCTATTATAACCCCCTTACTTTTTCAGGTCAGGGGATTTTCATGTCCGATTATTTCAGAGGCCGTCACGAATGGCCACCGGCTGAATCGATGAAGGACGGATATATTTTTTTAATGGGATTGTCAACACCAAACGGAAAGAAGCTTCTCAAAAACGAATCCGAAATTCTCACAGAATCCGCTGACAGTCTTATTAATGCCGGAGATGTTTTTTTTGCCCTGAAGGCGGTTGAGAAAGCCATAAACATGGATCCTGAAAATAAGCATGCCAGGGAGCTGATGGAAAAAATAAGGACAGACAAAAAACTTTCCTATAAAATCAAAAAAATAGAATCGGACCTGAAGGAAGAAAGCCGGATTAATCAGGCATACAGCAAGGCCTCCATGGAAATGGATTCGCTTTGGTGGAATAATGAGTTAAGTCAGCTGGCAGACTATATTTCCAGAACCCATGGCGACCAGCAGGACCATTATTTACGGGTAAAGGCTTTTCTGGGGATACTATTTTACTCCCACCTGAATTCGCTCCTGCATGCCCAGCCCGAAAACAAACAGATTGAGCATCTGCTGGCAGCTTATAAAACCGCGGAGCCTGAAAATCCCGATGTGTATTATGATTATGCCCTGTATTTTTATCACCGGCAGAATGAGAAATTAAGTCAGGAAAATTTACAAAGGGCTCTTTCCCTGGGTTTTCATGATAAAGTGAAGATGGAAAGGGATTTTGGTGATGAGTTTTTGTCAAAGTTAGAGCCGGAGTAAAATGCATTTTACATTCATTTTCAGGCCGGTGGATTTATCTGCTACTTGCTTTATCTGTTTAAAAATCTAATTTTACTTTTTCATCATGCCGGCTGGAGAATCTGGAAGTTAATTTCTTTCCTTCTTTTTTACCGGGTTGAGGCTAAACGATAACTAAAATACTACCGCTAAAGATGAAGATACTCCTGATATTTAATCCATTTGCAGGGCATGGCCGTGCAGGCAGACTGCTTCATGAAGTTGAGGCTGCCTTTAAGGAATCCGGCATACATGCGGTGCTTCATTCGACCTCTTATCCGGGGCACGGAACAGAGATCGTAAGAGATGCCGACTTCAGCGCTTATGACGGTATTGTATCAGCAGGAGGAGACGGGACGCTTTTTGAGGTGGTGAACGGATACTATCAGAATCCTTCCAAACGCCGCATACCGCTTGGAATCCTTCCCGTTGGTACAGGGAATGCTTTTGCCCGCGACCTGAAGCTGGATAATTCGAACTGGAAGGAAGCAATTGAAATCATTGCAGGAAACAAGCTCCGTAAAATGGATGTGGGGAAATTCAGAACAGAAGGGCAGGATTATTATTTTCTGAACATCCTTGGACTTGGCTTTGTTGCGGATGTCACCAAAATCGCACATGGTCTAAAGATATTTGGTAATCTGTCGTACACGCTGGGTGTACTTTACCGTACGCTGTTTTTATCGTCGGACAGGCTAAGGCTTGAGATCGACGGGGAGGTTTTTGAGCGAGATTGCACCTTTGTGGAGATTTCCAACACCCGCTATACCGCTAATTTTCTGATGGCTCCCAATGCTTTAACCGACGACGGGCTGCTGGATGTGACCATAGCAAACAAACTGGGAAGGATAAGGCTGCTGCAGTGTTTTCCAAAGATATTTACCGGCGAACACGTGTTCCTGCCTGAGATTGAAACCTTCCAGGCAAAAAAGATAAAAATTGAGGGCAGGCAGAGCAAGATTTTATCGCCCGACGGTGAGCTGACCGGCAGCACTCCGGTGGAGGTTGAATGTCTGGAGAAGGCCATTGAAATATACTGGAGATGAAAGTACTGATATCCCTCTTTATCTGGTTCGCAGGCTCCTTGTTTTTTGTCTTCTTCCTTTTCTTTGCGATAGTTTGCAGCTATATTTTTCCGGAGCGCATTTACGATCCCTGGCTAAAGGCCCTGATGCGCTTCCTTTTTGCCTTATGCTTCACTTCGGTTAAGGTTGAAGGGCTTGAGAATATTGAAGCGGGTAAGACCTATTTGTACATGGCCAATCACGTCAGCCTTTTCGATCCCCCGCTGCTCGGTGGTTATATTCCAGGTCTGGTAAGGGGAGTTGAGGCAAAGCAGCAGCATGGATGGCCCTTATACGGGCATATGGCCAGGCGGCTGGGAAATGTGCCAATTGACCGGGAGAGCATACAGAATTCACTTTCGAGTTATAAGAAAACCCTGCAGCTTTTGAATTCAGGCAGGTCCATGATTATTCTCCCGGAAGGACACCGGACCCTCGATGGCAAAATGAGGCCCTTTAAAACCCTGCCTTTTCGTTTAGCCAAACAGATGAACAAAAGTATTATTCCTGTAGGTATCTCCGGCATGTATCATCTGAAAAGAAAGGGAGACTGGAAAATACTTCCCTCCAAAGTAAAAATCCGCTTTGGCAAAGAAATCAGTGAGGAGGTGATTCAATCCCTGTCCATTACTGAGCTGAAAGAGCTGATGCAGATCGAAATCGGCAAACTGATTGAACGGCCCTGATGCTTTCCGGCCAAAATATACACTGGCTTAATTTCTGACCTCACCTAAAGACATTAGCAGAAAAGAACAAATGACTCACCGGTAACTTCCTGTTAACGGTTTTGATGGATAATTTCCGGGATTAGGTTTTTGGATTATATGAATGAAAAATTCTGGCTTTGATTTTAAATTTCAGTATATTTAGTTTAAATCTGAGAGATGGAGTTTTGGAGAGGGAGTTGGGGGGTTGAGGGGTATAAGTTAGTTGGCAATAAGCCTAAAAGACAAGCATACATTGATGACTATGAATTATGAAATTTTAAAATTGACTCCAATTTCAGGTGATTTCGAAGAGAAACACTTCGGAGAGACTGATACCAATCCTTTGTGGATAAAGTTTATTTCGATTGATTCCGATTGTTGGATTGGTTCATTTGCTAGCGGAGATATTGGATTAGTAAACGAGAAAATAGTGGAGATTGATAAATCATCGAAAATAGGAATCTTAACTAATGGAGCTTTTTATCTAATTGACAAAGATTCTAGAGATTTGATTTTACATCCTGAAAACGGATTCTTTACTGACTTTGAAATTTTACTGGACCAAGACTTGATTTTTTTAGCAACAAACTGGGGGATTTATATACTCAAAAACAATAAACTGATTAAGGAGATACGCCCTGATTTCATTGATGGAATAAGATTTACAAAAAAGACTGATACTAAATTATTAGGCGAGATTTATGAGCCAGGTGATGAATGGATAGAATTTGAATTAGATATTCAGTCTTTAAAATTGAAATGGCAGAAATATGAGTATTAATAAAGGCCAGTTTCCAACACACAATATAAAACAGTTGGGGTTCAGTGGTTTGCGAGAATTTATTTTTCAAACCAGTTTTTCCAACGGTGGATACAGACGCGCTCCGAAAACCCAACCGTTTCATATTGTCAAACGTTAATGGCCAATTGAAGAAAAAGAATTTGATTTAAAATCAGTCAATAATAATGCACCTGATTTTTCTGATCAAAGAACAACAAAGGAATTGTACGAAATCATTGAAGAATAACAAAAGAAAATTCAAAACAAGTTAGCTGACTTGATGAAATGAAAAATGAAGCAAAACATCTGTATCAAAAAGCAATAGATTCTCTTACATTGAGTATTGAGCTTTTTAATAGACCTCATGAATGCGGTCGTACGCATGGTGTTTTGATTTTTTTAGACCATTCATTTGAGATGCTTCTAAAAGCTGCAATTATTCATAAAGGCGGAAAGATTCGAGAAAAAAGAGCTAAAGAAACAATCGGTTTTAGTGTATGCATTAGAAAGTGCTTTAGCGATGCAAAAGTAAAATTTCTGACAGAGGAAGAAGTCTTAACCCTGCAAACAATTAATGGATTTAGAGATGCTGCCCAACACTATACACTAGAATTATCTGAACAGTTGTTTTATTTCCAAGCACAAGCTGGTCTTACTCTTTTTAGGGATATTGCCTCAAGAGTTTTTAATATTGATCTTAAAACAGAGCTCCCAGTCAGGGTTTTGCCACTTTCTACAACTCCTCCAATAGAAATGGAGGCTTTGTTTTCGCAAGAAATTGATGAAGTAAGAAAACTTATACAACCTAAAAGCAGAAAAAGATTAGAAGCTCTTGAAAAACTGAGAGCTTTAGCAATAATGGAAAATTCAATTCAAGGAATAGAAACCCAACCATCCGATGCCGAACTGAAATTAATTACCGGTATGCTAAAGAAGGGGTCTAATTGGAATCAAATTTTTCCAGGCACTTCTACTTTAAGCCTTACTTCTAATGGTTATGGCCCTTCTTTGGATTTGAGAATATCTAAAACCGAAGAAGGTATTCCATTTACTCCTGTTCCAGAAGGCACACCAGGAGCTGCAATAGTTGCTATTAAAAGAGTTAATGAACTTGATTATTATAATCTTGGAAGAGATCAATTAGCAAAAAAACTTGGTCTTACTGGTCCAAAAACATCAGCAGCAATTAAGTGGTTTAACATCAAAGATGATCCAGAATGCTTTAAGCATTTAAGAGTTGGTAATGTACCTTTTGACAGGTATTCACAAAAAGCCATTATTAAAATTAAGGAAGGTTTAAAAAATAAATCAATTGAAGAAATTTGGAATGAAAGATAAGTTTTAATATGACACGACAAGAAGCTGAAGTAATTCTACAACGAACATTTAAACTGAACCAGTTTTATGATGAACAATGGACTACCATAGAAAAAATTCTGAAAGGTGAAAGAGTTCTTCTTATTGAGAAAACCGGTTTTGGGAAATCACTATGTTTTCAGTTTCCTGCAATACTGCATAAAGGCACAACCGTGATTTTTTCACCGTTAATTGCATTAATGCGTGATCAGGTAAAAAAACTTAATTCACTTGGCATTTCAACAAAATGTGTCAATAGTGAACAAACGCCAGAAGAAAATTCACAAATAATTTCAGAAGCAAAAGAAGGGAAAATCAAAATTCTTTACATAGCACCAGAACGACAAGAAAACTCAGAATGGATTGAAGCGACACGACACTTGAATTTATCAATGGTTGTTGTTGATGAAGCTCATTGTATTTCTGTTTGGGGGCACGATTTCAGACCAGCATTCAGACGAATTATAAATCTTGTAAACTTGTTACCTATAGGATTGCCAGTATTAGCAACAACTGCAACCGCAACAAAAAAAGTTGAAGCAGATATTGCTCAACAAATGGGGAGTAATTTAACCATTATTAGAGGAAACCTAATGAGAGATAATTTTAAACTCTTTGTTATTAAGGTAAACTCAGAAGATGAAAAACTAATATGGTTGGGGCAAAACCTTGAAAAATTGCCTGGTTCTGGGGTTTTATACACAGGAACAAGAGTGGATACTGAAATTTATTCTAAGTGGTTTGAATTTCTAAAAATTCCATCAACAGGTTATAATGCTGGTCTGGATCCCGAATCAAGAATAGCCATTGAAAACGGTTTAATTAATAATCAATGGAAATGCGTTATTTCAACCAATGCACTTGGAATGGGTATTGATAAGCCAGACATCCGTTTTATTATTCATACTCAAATACCGCAATCACCTATCCATTATTATCAAGAAATTGGAAGAGCAGGCAGAGACAATCAAACTTCGTATATAATACTATTCTATAATCCTGAAGACAAGAAACTGCCTGAAGCATTTATTGAGGGTGGAAGACCTGCAATTTCAAAGTATGAAAAGGTAATAACAGCAGTAAAAAACGAAATGCTTGGTGAACGTGATTTAATGAAACGAACAAATTTGAAGCAGACTCAAATAAGAGTTATTAAAGCCGATCTGATGGAACAAAAAATCATAAGAGAAGTTACAGTCGGTCGAAGCAAAAAGTTTGAATATATTACAGGAGCACCACAACTAAATACAAAAGCCTTTGAAGAATTACGTGCAAGCAAAACTCGGGATTTGGACAAGATGATTGAATATGTTGAAACAAATCAATCACGCATGAAATACTTATGCGATTATTTGGGCGATTCATCAACCCATTCTTTTACTAATTGCGATAATACAGGATTAAAAAAAATTACTGTTTCGGTCAATGATGAATGGGCTCAAAAATTACAAGCATTTCGTGAAGATTATTTTCCCGTCATTGAAGTTGAAACAAGAGAAACAAGCCTAATAAATGGGGTTGCAGCTTCTTATTACGGTGTTTCAAATGTTGGTGGTGCATTGCATCGTAGTAAATACGAAAATGGCGGTGATTTTCCTGATTTCCTTTTGAGATTAATTCTTAAAGCATATCGTAAAAAATTTGGTCAGGAGAAATTTGATTTAATTCTTTATGTTCCACCTACAAAATCAGGTGAGTTAGTAAAGAACTTTGCAGTAAAGGTATCACAAGTATTGAAATTCCCAATCTCACATAATTTAGTAAAGCAAAGAACAACTTCTGAGCAAAAAGTTTTTGAAAACGGTTATTTGAAATCCGACAATGTTAAAGATGCATTCTTAATTAGAACACCTGATGAAGTAAGGGGGAAATCCATTTTATTAATTGATGACATTTTTGATAGTGGTGCAACTATTAAAGAAATTGGAAGATATTTAAGTAATTTAGGAGCCATAAAAATTGCACCATTAGTAATCGCAAGAACAGTAGGAGGAGATTTAGTATGAACAAAGAATCAGCATATTGGATAGCATTAGCACATTTGCCAAGATGGGGTCATTTAAAAATTAATAACCTCATAATTAAATTTTATCATGAGAATAAACTTTCGATTGAGGACTTTTTTCAATTATCTGAAAATGATTGGAAAAATCAATATGGTATTGAATATAAGGAAGTAGAGGATTTGAAAAGAGCAAAGTCAGAATTAGCGAACAATGCATTTCTTGCCGAATCATTGAATAACGAAGGCTATGAATTAATACCGATAATTTCACCTGAGTATTCAAAAACTCTAAAAGATAATCTAAAAGCTGCACACGCACCCGCTCTTTTGTATGTGAAAGGGAATAAACAAATAATGAAAGAAAAGTCTATTGCAATTGTTGGTTCTCGCAATGCAACAGATAAATCATTAGAATTTACAGATAATATTGCCAAGTTAGCCAGTAAGGAATATAAAGTTGTTGTAAGCGGCTTTGCTAAAGGGGTTGACAAACAGGCTTTAGATTCTGCAATCAATTACAAAGGTCAAAGTATTATTGTTTTACCTCAAGGTATAATGACTTTTGGTTCAGGTTTCAAAAAATATTATAAACAAATAGTTGATGGCGATGTCTTGGTTTTAAGTACATTTTTCCCCAAAGCTCCTTGGAAAGCAGAATTGGCTATGGCTAGGAATCCAATAATATATGGACTTGCATCTGAAATTTATGTTGCAGAATCCTCAGATAAAGGTGGCACTTGGTCTGGTGTTGTTGATGGGTTGAGAAAGAACAGAAAAATATATGTACGTAAACCAGACGCAAATGAAAATAACGCCAATAATTTGTTAATTCAAAAAGGTGCGATTGCTGTTGACTTTAACGGTAATTCACTACTTAATTACAAGCCTTTATTAACTGAAGTGAATAAATTAAGTTTAAATGAACCAACCGTTAATTACGAAATTAAAATACTGGACTTATTGAAAACAGGTGAATATGCTGTTAAAGAAATAATCAAAAAGTTACTACTGACTTGGTCTGAAAAGAAACTTCGAGAATTTTTAAAAAGCAAAAAAGAAGTTGAAACGATTAATAAAAAACCATTGAGATATACAATGAAAGATTCAACAATTAAGCAAAGATCATTATTTGACTGATACCAGCCCATTTGCAAGCACATTGCCAAAGCCCCACTAGCTTACGCTTCAACCAAAGCTTTTTCATAGAGCTTGCAAAGCCAGCCCAAGAGAAGAATTTCAAAATTTTTCTCCCTCGCTAAAAAGAAAAAAATTAAAACACGCCAACACACGGGCAACACAGACAGAAAAGAAAAATGAAGTAGTAATTTGACAAGTTTAATATGAAAGTGCAATTTGACAGGAACCTACGGACAGACAGGAACCGCCATTGCATGACAGGCGGTATATTTTATTGCCGAGACAGTGCGGCTTTCAGCGTTTCTACATCTAATAAACTTTCGTGTAACTTGACAGATTTGTGCTCTGAAATCGGCAACAAAAACATACCGCCAATCAGTTAGCATTCATAATAAATAAGAACAATGAATAGGGAAAAACTTTTATTTGCTTTTTGGATACTCTTGTTTAATTCAATATTAATTTTTTCTCAAACTGATTACTATATCAAAGTCTTAAACTCTGGCAATGAAGCCTTTAATTGTGGAAATTATGAATTGGCTGATTCTTTATATAGTCTTTGTATTGACAAGAGTATAAATGGCGACATTTTCTTTAATAGAGCGTTTGCAAGACTAAATCTATTAGACACTTGTGGGTATTGCAATGATTTATTTGCATCATCTTCGCTTTTTTTTGATAAAGAAGCAAGCAAGTTTTATAGAAAAGATTGTTTTGAAAGTTCTGATACTACTTATTATTCAAAAGAAATGATAAAAGTAGATCCTAAAGATAAATATAGATATTATGAAGTAAATAGTAAACTATTATGTGATTCCGTTAAATATTATGATCTTCATGATAAAAGAAATAAGAAATATGTTAAAACTGTAAATGAAAATGTTTTGTCCTCCCTCATTACCGGGCCAAATGGAACAATTGATTATCTGGCCAGAGCAGTTTATAGAGATTCAATAAAAGTATATTATTATTTCGATAATATAAATATCAATTCCTTTCTCGATCAGAGCTTAAAAAATTATATGCTAAAATATTCATTATTATTTGGGATGAAAAATAAACAGATTAAAAAACAAGAGAAAGAATCGGTTGATATATGGATATTAGTTGATGATTATGGAAAAATACTCGAGGAAGAAGTTATTGAAAATGATACAATAAATTGTAATATTTTAGATTTTGTGAATTTTAAACAAGAATTAGAAAATATTATTAAAAATAGCCCAAATATTAAGCCGATTTTATTTCAAAATAAGCCTGTATACTTTCAAGGTTATTATAAATTTGAATTTTAGTCAATTACGTTGCCAAATTCCCTAAATGGAGGCAGATCGTTGAAGGAATCCTTATGCAAGACTCTGAAATGATATAAAATTAACCAATTTCCTATCTTGTGTCTCCGTTTGTGTCTCCAATAAAAAACCACCTACAAATATAATTTTGTAAGTGGCTCACTCTCAATGTAGCGAGTCCCGATCCCGATGTACATCGGGATAAGATGAACCGCCGACCTTCCCGATGTGCATCGGGACGCTCTCTGCCTGCCTGCAGGCAGTTAACCAGCTGCGCTTTGTAAAACAAAAAGCCCCGCATTTCTGCAGGGCATTGTAGCGAGAGGCGGGCTTGAACCGCCGACCTCATGATTATGAATCATGCGCTCTAACCAGCTGAGCTACCTCGCCATTCGAAACCTTGGTGAAGAATGGCCTCGCCATTCATCCCCTCATTCCCTCATCCCAGCCTCTTCTTTAAAAAGCTAAAGGGATGCAAATATAAAAACTTTTATTCTTTTCCCGATACTTTCAATCATTTTTTCAGCTTGTATATTTCAGACTCTGAAGTGAGCGGGGATTATCCCTGTAACAATTTGTAAATCTCTTATTTAACAATAATTTATGATCCTTAAAATTGCTATGCCTGATTTTTTAGTGTACTTTTATGCACCTTAATAAAAACTTATTCAAAAAATGAAATCACTAAAAACAGCAATTTATCTATTGGCAGTAAGCCTTGTGAGCCTTATGGTTTCCTGCACATCCACCCCTAAAAATGATGGGGATTCCAATGTAAAGCATTTCCGTCATATACAGTTCAGTGAAACTGCATACGACATTACAAAAGGTATTTATCCTATCAGCGATGAGGAGGCAAAAACTGTAAACAATTTTACTTTTACCTATAATGAAGCCGGAAAGCCGGTTAGTATAGCCTACATGAGAGGTGATAAAACCCTGGGTTATTCCGGTGAGGGTTATGCCAGAACCGAATTCAGCTATAACGATTCAACTGAACTGCAGACATTCTTCGATGAAAAAGGCAATCAGATTGAATACGGGGGAGTTTATACCTTCGTGTACAAACTCGATGAAAATGGAAACCGCATAGGTCTCAGCTTCCTTGATAAGGAAGGAAATCCTGCATCAAACCGTAACAACATTGCCTACTATGTTTGGAAAGTGCTTCCCGACGGAATGGTTCAGGAAAAAAGATACAATAAAGATGATGTTGAAGTGGTTATGAACCCTAACTGTCCATTCTACGAACTCCGTTTCAGCTATGATAAAAATGGATATTGTGTTAGGCTTGCCAATTATATGGCCGACACCTTGTACGATTGTACCGAAGAAAACTGCGGCGAGGTTGGTGTATCCTATTTTCTGTTTACCAATAATGACAAGGGCGGACTTACCGATTTTGCGGTTTATAACTCCCACGGTCAGATGTCGAACCTGTATTCAGGCTGGTCAAAGTTCCAGAATACCCTGGATGAAAATGGTAATGTTGTGAAATCTTTCTTCTGGGATCAGGATAATGAACCCTTAAGCGGAAAACGTAATCCACTTACTGTTAACAAATATGATGAACACGGTGCATTGATCGAAAGACAATTTATGGACAAAGACGAAAACCTTGTGGTTCGTCAGGGTCCCGATGCTGCGGTAATTAAATACACCTACGACGAAACCGGCAGTCCGGTTGACACTGCTTACTTCGATGCAAGTATGGCAGCGATTGTAAAATAGTAATTATAACAAAATAATGGCGCCTGCCTCTGGTTTTCAGGAATCAGAGCCTGCGCCATTTTTTAACTGATGTAATCTTTCTGACATGAAAATTTTAAATCTTTTTCTCCTGGCAGTTGTTTTCTCACTTGCTTCCTGCAAGCCATCTGCCGAACCTAAGACTGATACCAAAGTAGCCGAAATCAAACCAAAAACTGAGGTTGATCTATTGCTCGATTACCTGGCGGAAACGGGCGACTATGTTAACAGCAGGAAATTTCCTTCCATGATTAAACCGGAGACAGTATTTGAGGGTCTCGACAGTTCCATGTATATTATTGATCTCAGGAGTCCTGAGCAATTTAAAAAGGGACATATAAAAGGAGCTGCGAATGTCCAGTTCAGCGATATTCCTTCCTGGTTCGAAAACCAGATTAAGCCTTACGAATATGATAAGATTGTGCTGGTATGCGATCACGGACAGAAATCCAGCTATACTACCCAGCTGCTCAGACTTATGGGATATGGAAATGTTTATTCAATGCGTTGGGGAATGGCAGCATGGAATAAGGACTGTGCAGGCGATCGCCCCTGGTCGGCATTGACAGGTTCGGAATACTCTTCGAAACTTGAGACAAAGGAAAATCCTGCAGCAGCGGAAGGAGATTTTCCTGTGCTTAACACAGGTAAGACCACCGGTGAAGAAATATTTAAGGAAAGAATCAAAGAGATATTTGCCAAAGGCTTTTCAGGTATCATGCTCTCAGCTGAGGATGTGTTCGCGCATCCGGATAGTTTTTACGTAATCAATTACGACAGAAAAGATAAATATGATTTCGGTCATGTACCGGGAGCCATCCGCTATAAGCCGGGAGGAACCCTTGGGATTGCTTCGGAAATGAGAACGATTCCTGCTGACAAGGATGTATTGGTATATTGTGCCACCGGACATAATTCAGCATTTGTTGCCGCCTTCTTAAATCTATGCGGCTACAAGGCCCATTCCATGAAATATGGCTGTAATTCGTTTATGCACGACAAAATGATGGAGGAAAAAACCAGGCTGTCGTGGGAGGCGTTTACGGAGGATATGGTGATGGGGTATCCGTATGTGAAGTAGGGTACGCAAGGAGTATCGGACGTAAAGAGCGTAACGGACGTAACGGACGTAAAGAACGTAACGGACGTAAAGAGCGTAACGGACGTAACGGACGTAACGGACGTAACGAGCGTAAAGACCCTAACGGACGTAACGACCGTAACTCCGTAACTTCCATCGGCCGCCAAAGGCTTGCCGACGGCGGGCGTTACCGCCCTAAATTTCCTCCATTAAAAAGAAAATCCTATATTACATAGCCAAAAAACGGGATTATTCTTTCATATGAATGCCATATCTGAATTTGTAATATTTTTCGCTGCCTTTGCCATTATTGCGATAGCTTCAGGGCAGATATCCGAAATATTCCGTAAAATAAAATTGCCCCTGATTACAGGACTGATTATTATTGGAATCATTGCCGGACCTGATGTATTGCATATGATTCCCAGGGAGGCCATTCCCAGATTGCACTTTATTGATGATGTTTCTCTTGCCTTTATTGCCCTTGCTGTAGGTACAGAGTTGTACCTTAAGGAAATGCGCAGCAGACTTGGGTCGATTACCTATATGACCATTTCCCAGCTGCTGGTTACCTTTATTCTGGGTGGACTTGCTTTTTACTTTTTCTCCGGTATGATTCCCTTTATGAAGGGCATGAACGAAATGACCCGTCTGGCAGTTGCCCTGCTTGCCGGTACCATCTTTGTTGCCCGGTCGCCGGCTTCTGCCATTGCAATTGTTAATGAAATGCGGGCTTCCGGACCCTTTACTCAAACAGCTCTGGGAGTAACGGTGGTAAAGGATTTCCTGGTAATTATTTTGTTTTCAGTTGTCCTTAGTATCTCTGAATCTCTTGTTAACGGGGGAGGGATGACCACCGGATTTCTGTTTGTGCTCCTTGTTGAAATCGGTCTTTCCGCTTTTCTGGGGTATTTACTTTCAAAGCTGATAGCCCTGTTCTTATCGATTTCAGGCAAAACCAGCCTGAAAATGTTTCTTGTTCTTGCTTCCGGATATTCGGTTTATCTCTTATCCTATGGCTTCAGGGAATTTTCTTCGCTGCATTTTGGATTTGAGATATATATTGAACCACTGCTTGCATGTATACTGGGTAGTTTCCTGCTTACAAATTACAGTAAATACCGGCCCGATTTTGTAAACATTATTGAGAGAACAGGACCGGTAATCTATATAATTTTCTTCACCCTTACCGGGGCTTCGCTCGACCTTAAAGTTTTAGGGGAAATCTGGATGATTGCATTGATATTATTTGGCGTCCGTATATTATCTCTGTTTATTGCCGGTATAGTGGGAGGTAAACTGTCGGGCGACTCATGGAAGTTCAGCCTACTCGCATGGATGCCCTATGTTACGCAGGCTGGTGTTGGGCTTGGACTTGCCACCATAATTTCGGGTGAATTTCCCGGCTGGGGACCTGAATTCAGTACCCTGGTCATTTCCATTATTTTTCTTAACCAGATTGTTGGCCCTCCCTTCTTTAAATGGGCAATTTTACTTTCGGGTGAAGCACACAAAAAAGGCGCTGCAGGAAGCACTGTAAACCAGTCGGCCTTAATATTTGGTCTTGAAAGTCAATCCATTGCCCTTGCCCGTCAACTGAAAAAACATGACTGGAAGGTAGCTATCGCCACTCAGAATGAAATTCCTGAAAATCATGAAAGCATAGGAATAGATATACTTGCATGTGAGCGCATCGCTAAGGAGAGTTTTGATGAATTTTCGGCAGGTGATTACGGATCATTTATTTGTCTTCTTTCGGATGAGGAAAACTATTCCATTTGCGAGCTTGCCTACGAGAATTACGGCACCCGGAATCTTATTGTAAGAACTCAGAATCGTGAAAACCAATCAAAATTTTTAAAACTGGGTGCTCTGATAATGGATCCTGCCACCGCCATGGTTTCACTTCTTGAACACTATGTGCGCTCTCCACTCGCCACTTCTGTACTTCTTGGCGAAGATGAGAACCAGGATACCATAGAAATTGAAATTATCAATCCGGATATTCAGGGAATTACGCTCAGAAACCTTCGCCTGCCTGCCGATGTAATTATTCTGTCTGTCAGCAGGGGAGACCAGATGATTATTTCACACGGTTACACAAGACTCAGAAGAGGCGATATTGTAACGCTTCTGGGTTCACCGGCCAGTCTGGAGAATGTGAGGCTGAGGATGCAGGGGTATTAGTGGGGGTGACGCCCGCCGTCGGCAAGCCTTTGGCGGCCGATGGGGGTAACGAAGTAACGAAGTAACGAAGTTACGGGGTTACGGGGGGTATTCACACAGAGCGGGATTTCGCTTTGCTCATTTTGCATTTTCCACCTTGCATTCACTATTTTGCATTATGCCTTTTCCCCTCAGCACCCCCCAACAAGCTCCTTATCCTTCTTCTTCTTATCAGCAAAAAAGCTTGCCTTAAGACTATCGGGCATGGCATTCCACTGATTGTAGAGTCGGCGGGCTTTGAAACGTTTTTCAAACAAGGCGTTTTCCCTTGGACTTATCTGTTTTCCGGTAAATTCAGAATGCATAATAAGTGAATTCCATGCAGTCATGCCGCCCTGAAGAACATATAGATTTTGAAAGTTTTTCTGACTCAGAAGCACGAAGGCCAATTCCGGTAAAGAGCTGTCACTGGCGTACAATATTTTTCTTGTCGAATTATCTGAGAACCATGCTGCATTTGCCTCAGTTAAAATGTCGTGGAAAGGGACATTTATTGCGCCGGGAAGGCTCGACAATCCGTATAAATCCTGGTTTCTCAGATCGATAATTTGCATGCTCGAATCTTCATCGACAATGCTGGCTGCCAGTTCATCGGCTGATAATTTATATTCACCCGATTCAAGTGTCTGCAGGATTTTTTCGGGGGAGGGGGATTTTTGCAAACCTCCGCCCAGCGATAGTACCATGACCATAAAACCAAGAACGGCCAGAATAATTGAAAATTTATACCTGAAAGTCATTTTGAAATTTTTTAGTATTCAGTATTGATGTCGGGACGTGCAAATCGTTTTTCCGCCTTTTCTGCCAGCCAGAACATGCCGATAGCAATCAGTATGACAAGGAAAATAAATACTCCGTCGTTTATTCCCATTGATTCTGACAATTTCACCGGTCCCTTATATCCTGCCATGGCAAGTTTATCGAGCTTTGGATAGAATTCACCGAAAAGAAATGCTCCGAATGCTCCGCCCAGCAGGTAGAACAAGGCATCTATTTTTCCGATAGATAAAGCGGATATCCCGGTACCCGGACAAAATCCCCCCATTACAAATCCAGCTCCCATAATTACCCCTCCAACGATAGAGGCGTAAACGTAATAATGATTTATATAAACCTGCTTCATATCCAGTAATCCGAAATATTGCAGGAATTGTGTGCCAATCATCGAAGTAATTGCGGCGGTGAAAAACACCTTTATAACCGTGGCATCATAGCCATAAAACATGCCGGCCAGTTTACGGCTGGATGAAAAGCCGGCCTGCTCCAGCGCAATTCCGAAAATAATGCCAACGAGCAGTGCAGTTATAAACTGCAGAAATGGGGATGAATTGGTAATTTCTATAAATGGTGACATAGGTTTTTCTTTTGTTTTTTTGTTGTAAAAAGGAATGTTTTCCTGATTATTAGTCTTTCAGATCCAGTTTTTCCGGAAGAACCATGCAAAAGCATAGGCCGAGCCGAAAATCGCCAGCATTGTTACAAAGCCTGCAGTTGAAAGCACGGCCATTCCTGATAAAGCGGCTCCGCTGGTGCATCCCCTTGCAAGCTGCGCTCCGAAGACGAAAAATGTACCTCCCAGAAAAGCAAATAAAAGCCTTCGGGTTGTTGAAACATGCGTAGGTTTCTCAACCCTGAGTTTTAGCCTGCCTGAGTAGAGCCCTGAGAGAAAACCTCCGATAAGAAGTCCCAGAATCTCATAAACCAGCCAGTTCTGAAGAGGTCTGGCTCCCCCCTCAAAATACTGTGCAAAATATCCTGTCCCTCCCGGAGCATTATGATTAAATGCACCAATCACGGATGCGACACAATATTTAATACCTCCGCTGGCACCTAGTCCCCGGCCTGAGAAATATATGGCCGACAAAAGCGCCAACCCAAGAAGGACGCCGGCAAGGTATGGGTTCATGTATTTTCTCTGTTTTCGCATATTTATGTAGGATTTAACTCCAATTAAAAAATAAGGACATTCTATCATTTAATAAGTAAAAATACTTTGTCCATCAGTATAAAACAATTTTAAAGCTCATAATGAAACGTTAAAAAAGCAATGGAAGTCTAAACATTTAATTAATTGAGGGAATCACGGAATTGTTGTAAATTGTGCTTAAGATTTTCAGAGCCTGATCCATGAAGAAGTACAGCATCATCTCTCACAAAAACTCCTATTTCACCCGGACCCGGATGAGAAAGGATGAATTCTGGTCGGGCTGTGAGGTGCTTACTGATTTTAGTTATCCCTGGCATGGTGAGCCTGCACCATCAATGGTTTTCAGGGCCTTGCATGATAAACGATACCTTTTCTTCCGCTTTGATGTTATTGACTCAGAGATTCATATAGAGAAAAGTTCAACAGATAAAATGGCTGTTCTTGAATCAGACAGGGTGGAGTTATTCTTTAGAAGGGATTCGGATATGAAGCCGTATTTTGGATTGGAAATGGATCCATCCGGCAGACTTCTGGATTACAAGGCGGGCTTTTACAGGGAGTTTGACTATTCGTGGAGGTGGAAAGGTATTGAAATACAGTCGGAATATACTGTTAACGGTTATTGCGTCCGTGGCAGGATAACTCTGGATTCCTTAAAAGCACTGGAGCTTCTGAAAAAGGGAAAAATAGAAACCGGAATATTTCGGGGGAAATGTCTGCTAAACGAAAGCAATAACAAGGAATTCAAGTGGATCAGCTGGGTACGGCCTGAATCAGAGAAGCCCGATTTTCACATTCCTTCTGCTTTTGGTGAGATAATCCTGCTCTAAGAAAGCGCCTTTAATGCACTATTAGTTTTATCGTTGATGTAAATCCTGAACTTTTCAGACTGCAGACATAAATGCCAGCAGATAGGTTCTTATCCGAAATATTCAAATCACCCAAAGTAAGGTTGTAGGTGCCTGACTGTTGAAATGTATTTCTCAGTTTACCCACTGTCTGACCTGTAATGGATGAAATCGTCAGCTCAGTAAAACCGGGCGATTGCAGTCTGTAGGAAATAATGCTTGAGGAGGAGACCGGATTGGGATATGCTTCAAGCAAAGCAATAGGATTAGGAAAGGCGGGAGAATTAATGCCTGAATAAATGGTTGTGTCGGTGATGGAAATATCGTCAAACCACATGCTGTTGGTTCCCATGGCAGCTTCTTCAGCCACAAACTCCAGCCGGTCGATGGCAGTCCAGTCAAAAGCTCCAATGGGGTTAAACCAGGCATTATCCCATGATCCATGTTCAGTAAAAGAGGAAAGGGGGAGCTTCACATAATGCCATTCACCATCAAAGGGTGCCAGCGATTGGCCGATTATTCTGCGCATACGCCAGGGATGGTCGTCGGGACCCGTTTTGGTATCTATAAACCGAACATCGAAGGAGGTTTGTGGTCCCGTGGCTTTGACATAGAACTCGAGAAAGTAATTATGATCCTTTAGATAGCTAAGGTCTTTGTCCGGTGACATATCGAAAGCAAAATTATTATACTGACTAACTCCTGAAAACTCGATGGAGTAGCTTCCGGTATGTTTATATACCGTTGAAAAGAAATCTGCAATTCCACTTGAGGCGGAGGCTGAACCCAATAATTTTTCCTGAACAAAATCCTTATAAATTGAAAAACCTATGGTGTCGGGTGAAATTTCATAAGGATGCTGCTCCGGTGCTGTGAAGCCAAGTGCATTAACCAGAGGGATATTCAGATCCGATTCAAACAATCCCTTACCTCCCTTATTAAATATCCCAAAGCCACCATGATAATCCCAGATAGTCCAGGGAATTCCTTTTTCTTCCAGGTATACCCTCACCGTGTCGTACCAGGCTACCCTGTCGGCAGGATCGGAATTGAGATCATATACCCCGAATTCCCCGCAGAAAACATTCACATTGCGTGTATTTTTAAATGTTACAGCCTGATCAATCAGTTGTTTCACCTTTGCAACAGTGCCATCTGTCTTGTATGAATTCGCAAGTGAGCTTTCAATCCAGGTTCCTTTCAGGTCAGCAGGGCAGGCCGGCATACTTGCCGAGTCGTAAGGGAAAGGCACGCCTGCCAGCGACCCCATCGATGGAGTAGGCCAGGTAGCACCCTGATGGGTAAATAAAAACGGATCGTAAAAGTGAAAAGTATATATCAGGTTTGTGTCAGCAAATACCGGAAGCTTGGATAATTCGCTATAGCTGTTCCAGCCAGAAGCACCGATAACGATGGTGTGGACTGTATCGATGGCACGAATGGAATTTATCAGGTTGAGCTCTATCTGAGCCCATGCTGCTGTGGATATTCCATGGGGTTCATTTCGCAATTCATATAGGATATAATCGGAACTTCCCTTATAATGATCGGCCAGTTGTACCCAGATTTTATCAAGCATACCTGCAATGGAAGTGCTGGTATTTGTTCCGGGATCCATGGTGTGGTTATCAAGGATAAGGTAAATATGCAATTCTTCTGACCAGGCAACCACTGAGTCAAGCAACATGTAAAGCAAGGGATCAATAACATAATCGGGTGATCCGTTTGTCATGGCCGTCATGTCGATGGGGAGTCTGACCACATCGCATCCCAGACTGCTTATGTTTACAAAGTCCTGCCGTGTATACTTTGTAAATTGCACCTGCTTGATTCCTGAGGTCTGAAGCCATCCGGTGAGATTAACACCCTTTGAGAAGGGTGTTTGTGCAGGGAGAGGGGCGGACATGCTTAGCATTCCCAATACCAATACTGATAAAAGTATTTTGAATATTGTTTTCATGTTTAGTAATTATGGTTGGCATTCAAATATATCAATTATTCAAGTAAATTGCATAATAAACGATCTGCTTAAGAAAGAGTCTCCCTGATGAGGACATAATCAGAAAAATTGAAGAATATTTTACTAAATGGAAACAGATAATCTTGTTGTTAAACATCATGAATTAAAGGTATCGGTTGATAAGGAACCGGGAGGTGATCTGCTTGCTTTCCTTGAAGGCACGGTATTGGGAACGCCCGGTGGGATAAGGTATAAGCATACTCAGACGGCTGAAAAGCTAAGGAATCTGGGCAAGCCGTTTTTTCTCATTTTACGGAAAAGTGAAAAAATTCTTGGGTCCGTTGGATTGTGCAGCAGGGAGACCAACTATTCGGACAGGAAATTTACATCCTGGTATGTGCGGTATTTCGCGATAAAGGCTCCCTTAAAATCCTTAAAACCCCGAAAAGAAAAGCTGTTTGAAAACTCGGGAAGAGGGATGTCATTATTACGAAAAACGGCTTCTCCTTATCTTGAGCGTCCCGGCGAATTACTCACCGGACTGGCTGAAGGAACAGAAAAATCCCTGGTATACGCTTATATTGAACAGGCAAATTTCCAGTCAGTACAATTTGCCAATCAAAATGGATTTGAAACAGTAAGAAATTTCACTACCTTCATGTTCAGCAGGTTTCTCCCAAAAAGAAACAGTCATGTGGTTCGTTTGTCAAAAAATGAAGAAGAGGAGGTACGGAAGAAACTTGGACATTTTTATAAGGACCATACCCTGTATATGGAGGATAATCTTTTTTACAGGAACGATTACCTGGTTTATAAAACAGATGGGAAAATTGTGGCAGGACTACAGGCAAATCCGGATATGTGGATTGTTAAGGACATGCCCGGAATTTCAGGAAAACTGCTGGTGAATTTTTTGCCCTTTATTCCTTTGTTTAACCGGATATTCAATGCCCGAAAGCTAAAATTTATTGCGGCTGATTATATTTTCTGGGAAGAGGGATACGAGCATATACTTAATGATTTGCTGGAAGGGGCCTGTAAAATGAATAAAACTCATCTGCTTATTACCTGGTCAGATACGGGAAGTAAGGTTTTAAAAACACTTGATTCGGCTGTTGATGCCGGAATGATAGGACGGGGGATAAAGAGGGTGGAAGTAGATGTGAAAGTGAAATTTAATGGCTGGGAACAGGAGGAGAAAGAACTTTTTTACAAAAATCCCACTTTTATTTCGGCCTTTGATGCCACCTGATAAGAAAAAATTTCAATGCTATAAAATTTAATGTATGACAATGAAAGAATCAATCCCCGGCTTTGCTATTCGTAAAGCTGAAAAGAAAGACATCATCCTGATTCTGGATTTTATCAAAGCTCTGGCAAAATATGAGAAGATGTCGGAATTGGTGAGTGCTGTTCCTTCCGATATTGAAAAATACATTTTTTCAGAAGATGCCGTTGCACATGTTGTGATAGGTGAATACGAGGGTATGCCTGTTGGATTTGCCTTATATTTCTATAATTTCTCAACTTTTCTGGGTAAGCCCGGTATTTACCTGGAGGATTTGTTTGTTCACGAAGAGATGAGGGGAAGAGGCTTTGGAAAGGAATTGCTGAAATATCTTGCGCGACTCGCGGTTGAAAAGAATTGCGGAAGACTGGAATGGTGCGTGCTCGACTGGAATACTCCTTCCATTAAATTTTATAAATCCCTTGGAGCTGAGATAAAAAAAGAGTGGCTCTTGAACCGGCTGTCCGGAGAATCGCTTATCAGACTCGCAGAGACCATAGATTAAGTCATCAGGAAACTCAATAATTTTCTAAAATATTTTCCAATCTTTCACTATGAAAAAACTTTTAGCTCTTAGTATCACATACTTCTCATTTTTGGGAGTATATGCGCAGAATTTAGATTTGTCAAAATTTGCCTTACCAGAATATAAAAGGAATGAATTGCAATTTAGTTTAGCTGGAAATAATTCTTCCGGTAATACAAACAATTTTGATAAGGATGGAAACGATCAGGGTAATTCTTACAACTATAACACAAATAATAACTTCAACGGCAATTTATACAGTTTCCATAATAGTGAGCGGTTTCAGGGGGTATTTCGTACAGGTTATGCCGTGCAGTCTCCTCAGGTAAACAATAATAAAATGGAAAACCTGAATCTTACCCAATCAAACAAAAGTCGTTCGAACTACTATAATTACTATGTTTCAAGCACAAACAGATTTTACTTCCCGTCGAAGTGGTTTATTGAGGCTGATCCTCAAATGAGCATAAATTATTACAATTATAATTACCGTACCGTGTATTCTTTTAATGATCCTAATCTGAATAGTATTTCGG
>JACJXF010000021.1 GCA_020636775.1 Bacteroidales bacterium | reverse complement strand
CACAGGGAAGATTATCGTTTAAAGGCTATGGAGCAAGCCAGCCGGTTGAGTCAAATGATACCGAAACCGGAAGGTCAGCCAACAGAAGAACAGAGCTCAGGATTATAAACTAGAAGCCGGGTTTATTCTTGAGCCAAACTCCAGCGATATATTTTCCAGTTTCTTTCACGTGCCACTTTTTCCAGTCTTTTATCCGGATTTACGCATACAGGCTTTCCTACCTCGGTCATTACAGCCAGATCGGAATGTGAATCCCCATAATACCAGCAGTCCATAGGATTTGTATTGCTGGTATTACAATAGGAAATCATTTGCCGGAGTTTTTCCTCCCCATAACATAAGGGTCCGTCTTTTCGACCTGTATATTTACCGTCTTTAATCTCAAGCCGCGAACAAATGATGTCTTCAATGCCGAGATGACTTGCAATAATAGCACACACAGGTATAATGGCAGAAGAAAGTATTACCACCCTGCCATTATTTTTTTTATGAAATTCTATTTCCGGTATAGCTTCCTTGTGGACAGAATTTATCAAGACCTTTTTAAACTCCTGTGAACTAAAGTCTTCAAACCTTTCATTGGAAACGCCTTTAAGCCAGGCCAGCATAGAAATAATTATTTTTCTTGGATCTCTGAGTCTGAGTTTATATAATATTGAAAGATATATGCCTTTGTAATAGTCTTTTTTCGACATCAGGCCTTTCTCATAGGAAAATCTTACAATGCTTTTTCCACTGTTTTCTGAAATCAGGGTTCTGTCTAAATCGAAAAAGGCAATATAGGCAGGCTCAGAAATCTTATTTTTTGTAGAAATGGTTTCCATCCGGGTTGTATATCACTGTTATTGCTTCCGGGAGAACCCAGATATTGAAATTTTTTGCAAAGCTTAATTCACCATCCAGGTGAAAGGGGACCTTTTTATTGAATTCCAGATTTAATTCGGGAGTATGATAATAGTTAACTTTTTTGTTCGATAAATGCTCACCCTTTGGTACCTTTAGCAGAATAGCAAATCTTTCCAAGAGAGAAAGTTTTTCAATCATACATACATCAAGAAGACCATCATTTGCTATTGCTCTGGGAGTGAGATAGAATCCCCCTGCAAACCTCCTTCCGATCGAAATTGTATTAATAAAGCAGTCGGACTCAGTAGTTTGTCCGGCTTTCACTGTCTTCATTTTTCCTTCTTTATAAAAAAGCAGCGTCTTGATAATGTGCCAGATATATTTGTTTTTTCCACCCTTTTTTGGTTTTCCCGATTCATCGTAATTTTCAGCAGCAACCTGAGCATCGAAACCAAGTCCCATTCCATTTAAAAAAATGTTCCCGTTGCAAGACCCAATATCCATTTTAATCTTATGTGCCCTGAAAAAAATTCCCCAGTCAGCTTCTTCAAAACGGTTTGGGAAACCCATTATTTGAATGGTATCATTTCCGGTGCCTGCCGGAATAATACCGAGTGCAACATTCTTCTTGCCAACAACTGCCCGGGCGATTTCGTTTATGGTACCATCGCCTCCCACGCCAACAATGTTATAATATCCTTTCGAAATAAATTGATCTGCAATTTCAGTCGCATGGCCTGTTCGTTCGGTAAATACAATCTGGGCTTCAATGTCATACTTAATAATCATTGTTTCCAGTTTGGGAACAATGGTTTTTGCAAAACCTCCTCCGGCTATCGGGTTAATTATAAATACCCATTCATTGGATTGCTTAGGCATAATAGTGATTTTTGTCTAAGATAAAGATAGAATAATACTTCAATAAATTCAGCAGTTTAGCCAAGGTATTGGGATTGAATTTTGCTTTTTATGATAGTGCTGATCACAGAATCAGAATTTTTCTCAACTTCAGTGAGTGCCAGAGGCTTATGAATATGTATGCTTAATCTGGCACCAAAATCTATGGTTGACCGTGTTTTGGGTTTTAACTGAAAAAATCCGTTAAGGGTAAGTGGAAGTATTTCCAGATCTGATGCACGGAAAAGGACAATGAAACCGCGGTAAAAATCGTGTATTTTGCCATCAGTTGTTCGTGTACCTTCCGGAAATATTGCAACAGTATGTTCTCTGGATTTATCTTTAAGCTTTGCAATCATTTGCCTGGTGCTTTGAATACCCTCTCTTCTGAAAGGCACGTAATCAGTCATTAACAGGATTTTTCCAAATACAGGAACTTTTAAGAGTCTTTCATGACCAAACCAGGAAATCCGGGGGAACACAGACATGATTGCTACAATATCGAACAAGCTGGCATGATTGGCCACAATAAGATATTTTTTGTTTTTTTGAATGTTTTCAAGACCTGTAACCTGTATATTTTTTCCCATTAGCAGGAATATCCCCCGGGCCCAGATTCCGGATAAAAATCTTATTGCTGGTCTAATTTTTAAATAGACAAAAACAATGATTATAAGGCTTATAGCAGCTGTAAATAAATAGAGTATGGCAAAAATAATTACCGAGAAAAATGGATATAATTTTGAAGGCATTTATAGGAATAGTTTTACGACATCAATTTAAACTATTTTTTATTTAATTTTAGAACTAAATTCAAAGCCTTGAATTAAACAATTAACTGAAATAAAAATAACCTTAAATTTTACACATGAAAAAGTCAGGTTCAAAACTTATCTCATTTATTGGGATTTTTCTATTTCTCTCGGCCACTATGCTTGCACAGTCGGGATATACATTTACCGATGTTAAAAGACTGCCGGCCAGTCCGGTAAAAGATCAATACCGCTCAGGCACCTGCTGGAGTTTTTCCGGTTTATCCTTTTTTGAATCCGAGCTGATGCGAATGGGGAAAGGTGAATACAATCTTTCCGAAATGTTCGTGGTAAGGAATTGTTTTGCGGAAAAGGCAGTTAAATATGTTAGGATGGATGGAACCATTAATTTTGGAAGTGGCGGAGGATTCAATGACGTCACTATGACTCTGGGGAAATTTGGCATTGTTCCTGAAGAAGCTTACCCTGGACTCAACTATGGCACCGACAAGCATGTACATGGTGAATCCGATGCTGTACTAAAAGCATATGTGGATGCTGTTGTAAAAAATCCAAATAAGGAATTAAGCACTGCCTGGTTACCGGGATTCAATGGAATTCTTGATGCTTATTTTGGAAAATATCCTGAAAGCTTTACCTACAAAGGGAAAACATATACGCCCAAATCATTTGAGGCTGAGCTGGGCCTTAAGATGGACGATTATGTTATGGTAACTTCCTTCACTCACCATGAATTTTATAAGCCCTGTATTCTTGAGATTCCTGATAACTGGGGATGGGGAGAAATGTATAATGTAAAAATGGATGAACTTACCCAGATAATCGATTATTCTGTTGAAAACGGTTATACTGTTGGCTGGGGAGCTGATGTAAGTGAAAAGGGATTTAGCTGGAAGAATGGACTGGCTGTTATTCCAAGTGAAGATATTGCCGACCTGGACGGACTGGAAAAGGCAAAGTGGGAAGATTTAAGTTCACGGGAAAAAACCAATCTATTCTATGATTTTTCAAAAGTCAGGAAAGAAAAAACCATTACCCAGGAAATGCGTCAGGATGCTTTCGACAGAAAAACTACCACTGATGATCATGGGATGCATATAATAGGCATCGCAAAGGATCAGAATGGAACGAAGTATTATATTGTTAAAAACTCCTGGAATGTTGACGGCAACTCATATCAGGGCTATCTGTATGCTTCTGAGGCTTTTGTGAAATTCAAAACTACCGATTTAATTGTAAATAAGGCAGGTGTGCCTCCTGCACTTAGGAAGAAATTGGGATTTTAGGAAGAATTCCACTAGAATTAAAATGCCATAATTTGCAGGTTCGCTGCTGATTATGGCATTTTTCTTTTTTCACGATTTCACCTGATGCGAGCCCGGAATCATAAAAATCTGTTAAAAATGATATTTCCCTTAACTTCTTGCCTGATTTCATGTTAAGGGTTCAAACTAAATTTGAAATAAAAATGAAGAAAGGTATTTTTTTATTCGTACTTGCAATAAGTCTTATTGCATGTCAAAGTCGCCCGACAGCTGAAAATGCTGGGGCAGGAGAGGCTCAGGATGTTGCTGTGGCCAGTGGAGTTGAATATTCGGTTGATTCTTCCAGTACTTTAGGATGGAAGGGGTCCAAACCAGGTGGCGAACATCATGGTGTTGTATCCATTAAATCAGGTACAGTTGAAGTAAAAGCCGGAAAAATTGTTTCCGGATCTTTTGAGATAGATCTAAATACTATTACTGATCTGGATATTAGCGATGCTGGAATGAATGCAAAGCTTGTAGGTCATCTGAAATCTCCGGATTTCTTCGACGTGGCTCAATTCCCGACAGCTAAATTTGATCTCGTTTCACTGGATGCATTACCAGAAGCTGCTGCAACAGAAGGAGATGCCTTAAAGGCAAACTATTCGGTTACCGGAAACCTTACTATTAAAGGAATCACCAAGAGTATCAGCTTCCCTGCACAGATTGTAATATCGGATGGCAGCATTGAGGTTATGGCTGATGATTTTTCCATCGACCGTACACAATGGGGTGTAAACTATGGATCAAAATCCATTTTTGCCGAACTGAAGGATAAGTTTATTAATGACATGATGGTTATTAACCTGAATCTTGTTTTTAATAAAGTTTAATTTTGCATTTTGATTAATTAAAAACCGGAAAGAAATTTCCGGTTTTTTTATGCTCTTCCGGATTCTTCACTGGGTGCTTGCAACAGGCCTGCAGCTATTAGCACCTATCTCTTTTGGCTTTGACCAACTTCTCCCTTCTCCCTTCTTCCTGTTAAATTCTAAATTCTAATTTCTAATTTCTACCTTCTAAATTCACCTAATTCTGACTATATTTGTTCCAAACGTCCCTGATAATACCCAATGAAAAAATTCTTTATACGCTCTGTAAGTCTTATTGTATTATTACTAATCCTTTTAAATTTCAAATCGGTCTTTACCAGCCCTAATCTAAGTGGTTCCTTTTTATTTTCATTCCAGAAAAAAAATCCTGCCTTTCTTTCGGCCGATTCAAGCTGGGTCGACTCAGTTATGAAAACTCTGAGCCTGGAAGATAAAATTGCCCAGCTAATGATGGTGAATGCATATTCAAACAGGGATGAACAGCATTTTGCGGAAATTGATGAACTGATTACTAAATATCATATCGGGGGACTTATTTTTTTCCAGGGAGGGCCTCTCAGACAGGCTGCACTTACTAACCGTTACCAGAAATTATCGAAAGTACCTTTGCTTATCGCCATTGATGGGGAGTGGGGTCTGGCTATGAGACTCGATAGTACAATCTCTTACCCCCGGCAAATGAGTCTGGGAGCCATTGAAAATGATGCGCTGATTTATAAAATGGGATATGATATTGGCATGCAGTGCAAACGACTCGGCATACATGTGAATTTCGCCCCGGTGGCTGACGTCAATAACAATCCAGCTAACCCTGTAATTAATTCCAGATCTTTTGGTGAAAATCCGCTTCGGGTTGCTCAAAAGGCTCAGAAATATGCCGAGGGTCTTCAGGATGCCGGTATTATTGCAACAGCCAAGCATTTTCCCGGGCATGGCGATACAGATGCTGATTCGCATTATACGCTTCCTGTGGTAAATCAGTCCATGGAACGACTTGATACGGTTGAACTGTTCCCGTTCCGGTATTTAATCGATAATGGTCTGCCTGCTGTAATGGCTGCCCATCTTAGTGTACCAGCTCTGGATTCAACTGAAAATCTCGCATCTTCTTTATCTCCTCTTGTTATCGGCGATCTGCTTCGCCAAAACCTGGGTTTTAAAGGTTTGGTATTTACAGATGCTCTCAATATGAAAGGCGTAAGCAGGTTTTTCAAACCCGGAGATGCTGAGTTGATGGCATTTCTTGCCGGAAATGATATATTGCTAATGCCGGGTGACGTACCTAAAGCGATCGCTTCCATAAAAAGGGAAATCAGAAAAGGTAACATTGAAGAAAGTGAACTTGATAAAAGGGTGAGAAAGGTTCTCATGGCCAAAGCCTGGGCCGGACTAAATCACTATAAACCCATAAAGATTCAGGGGCTCAGCAATGATCTGAATTCTCCGGAATATAATGCTTTTCGAAGATCACTTATTGCGAATACATTAACAGTAGTTAAAAATAATCGTCAGATACTTCCTTTATTCCGACTTGAAAACTATTCAATTGCATCTGTAAGCATTGGCAGCGGATTGACTGATGATTTTGCAAAAACCCTGCGACTGTATACCCAGGTTGATACTTTTTTTATTTCAAAGGATGCAGGCCAGCCGGACTTTGACAGCCTGAAAGTTAAGCTTTCAAAATACAACACTCTTATCCTGAGTCTGCAGGAGACATCTCCCTGGCCAGCCCGGAAATACGGAATTTCTGAAAGTTCTATTGATTTTATTAAAAACCTAAATTTCTCCGGTAATGTTATCCTGACTGTTTTTGGAAACCCGTACAGTCTTTCCCGTTTTTCCGGTTTTGATGGGGTGGATGCTATTCTTATGGCTTATGAAGATTCGCCTGAGGTAAAAGAGATTGCTGCCCAGGCAGTTTTTGGGGCTTTTCCTGTTAGCGGAAGCCTTCCTTTCAGTGCTGTTCCTTTCTATAGTGCTGGTGATGGTATTAAACTGGATAGCATTCAACGACTTAGCTATGGCTTACCAGAAGAAGCCGGCGTCGATTCCAGGATGCTTTTAAAAATAGACTCTGTTGCCCTGGACGCAATACGTCAGAAAGCAACTCCCGGATGCCAGATTCTTGTTGCCCGCCATGGAAAGGTATTTTATAATAAGTCATTTGGCTATAAGACCTATCGCAATGATGAGCCTGTAAGCAATGAGGATCTTTATGATATTGCCTCCCTCACAAAAATTACTGCCACCGTTCCCGCACTTATGGTTCTTTACGATCAGCATAAATTTGATATCACTCAGACCCTTGGAGATTATCTGCCATATCTTGATAGCACCAATAAAGGTTCATTGAAAATAGCAGATGTACTTACCCATCAGGCAGGCCTGCAGCCCTGGATACCTTTTTATCTCAAAGTTATTCAGACACTGGATAGTTCTGAAACACTCTTCAGTACGAAATATTCTGATGCCTATTCAATTAAGCTCACCAAAGGATCATATGCGAACAGGAACATTGTTCTGGTTGACAGCCTGTTTTCGGATACCTATTCATCAGCTTATCCTACCCTGGTGGCAAAAGACCTGTATTTGAGGAAGGATTACAGGGATACAATTTACAATACTATTTTCAACTCAGATCTTCTTGAAAAAAGGGAATACAAATACAGCGATCTGGGTTATTACCTATTTCAACTGATTATTGAAAAACTGACCGACCGAAATCTGTATCCTCTTGTTTATGATTCTTTTTTTTCAAAGCTGGGGGCGACCACTACAGGCTATCTGCCTTTGAACCGATTCCCATCAAGCCGCATTGTACCTACTGAAAATGATATAATTTTCCGAAAGCAGGTGCTGAGAGGATATGTACACGATCCGGGTGCTGCCATGCTGGGAGGAATAGCAGGACATGCAGGTATTTTCAGCAATGCCAACGATCTTGCTAAAGAGATGCAAATGTTTCTTAACGGGGGAGTTTATGGCGGCAGGCTTTTTATCTCTGACACAACCCTTATACGCTTTACTTCCTGCTTTAATTGCTATAATGGTAACCGGCGTGGTCTGGGCTTTGATAAACCTGAGCCTGATCCAAAGAAACCCGGCCCGGCAAGCAGGCAGGCATCTGCGAATAGCTATGGTCATTCCGGATTTACGGGCACACTGGTTTGGATAGATCCTGATTATGACCTAGTCTATATCTTTTTATCCAATCGGATCCACCCGGATCAGTATAATCAGAAGTTGATCGAATCCGATGTCCGTACCAAAATTCAGGATGTTATCTACAATTCACTGAAATAAAATCTTATTATCGGGAATGCCCGACGCAACCAATACCTCTGGAAAATCATCTTTTGAAAAAATAGCCTCATGAAAATCTCTGGAATAGTCATTTTTCTGTTTCTGATCGTCGGAAACTCATGTGAAAAAGAAAAAAGCCTTCTTCCGCTTCCCCTTGATGAGTCGGTTGAACTTAAAAAGGGTAATGTTAAATTAAATAAAGAAGAAGGGATAAGATTGATTTTCGATTCGCTGGTTGAAGAATCAAGATGTCCTATTGGGGTGGAGTGCGTATGGGAAGGAAATGCTGCTGCAGCATTTACATGTTACAATGCTCAAAATATAAAAACCGATTTTATTTTGAATACAAATTCTTCCTTTGTGACAGATACCCTTGTATTTGGTTACAGAATAAAGCTTCTTGATCTGAAGCCATATCCTATATATAATCTGGAAATTAATCCGGAAGATTACACCGCCTATGTAGAGATATCAAGAGAATAGAAACTATTTCAGTACAACTATCTTCTTAACGGAATCTCCAATCTTAAGCAAAACTATACCCTGGTTAAACCTTGCCACGTCAATCTCAGTAACTCCTGAATTATCAACAGCTACAATATCAAGCAAACTTCCCTGTATCGAGTATATGTATATTTCAGACGCCTTGTTTGAAGGTATCAGGATGTTTACCATTTTATAGCTTGGGTTCGGATATACCACTAATTCACTTTCCGCGAGCGAATCCATCCGGCTAAATACCTGATCAATGGATTCTGTTATCCAGTTTTCACCAAAGTGGTTATCCAGTTCAGGCGACTTAAGGCTCATTACTTTTCCGTCGGTAAAGGCGTCTGCTGGCCAACCTCCCTGATCAGTATATTCCAGATAGTCCACCACAAGTCCATGACCATCCAGAAGCTCAATAGATTCTCCATTATCCGATAATTTGCCACTTTCCCATTGATAAAGTTGCTTGGGGAAGTTATACCAGACACCAGATCCGGAATAGGAAGTCAGGTAAAGCATATCGTAAGCATCCAGAATTATCCCCTGAGGGAAGGTATAGGTAACTCCCTTGTCTATTGAGTATCCTGACATATCAACCGCCTTACCGGAAGGATTATAAATGCCAATAAATTCCGGAAAGGTACTGTTCATTGGGTTGACATATATTACAGAAATCATGGGGAAAGGATCAATATCAGGCATTTTGTTCACCGAACCCATATTGCTGGATGGTCCACCATCACTGCCTGTCATGAGGGCAGGAGAGGAGGATTGCAGGCTGAAATCCATAGTTAACGGATTTTTGAACATAGGATTACCAAAAATATTTCCTGAGCCGGAGGGTAAAGGAGTGTTATCTGAAATACTATGATCAATAATAAGAGATGACATGGAATCGGCTGAATATGATTTTATTGAGGAATTTGATAAAATCGAATTGCTCAGACTGGCTATTCCACCTGCGCTACCAGGATTCTTCTCGTAGCAGTCAACGGCAATGGTGGTTCCGTAAAAACTGCAATGATCAATGCTGATCTGGCTAAGGTCTTTAAGGCCCATTCCCAGGGTACAGTTTATAAAGGTTGAATGTTTAATAGTAGCTGAGGAATTTTGTCCGACCGAAACGCCTTTATCAAAAATGTTTGCAACAGATACACTGTCAATCAGAAGGTTAGATACTTTTTCTCCAATATCGATAGCATCACAATTATATCCGAAGAAATTATATATTTTACAATTCCTGATTATCCCATTGGCTATTCCGTCGAAATCTATCCCGTCATTATCCACCATGTTATTGCCAACAAACACGGAATTCTCCACTCTGGCAGTTCCATATTTGGCATTAATTAGGTCGCCCGAAACTTTAGAGGCAAGACTGCTGTTTGTAAGCACAACGTCTGAGTAACGACATACAATGGGATTAGAATCCACGTCTTCGAGGTTCAGGTGATCCAGAACCAGATTAGCATTAAACGAAGAAATGGCCGCATAATCGCGGTTTGGTATTTCCCCTTCTGAAGCACTTTCCAGAGTTACATAGCTGAGTTTAGAGGTGTCGGAACAATTAAGGAAGGTAATGGCCCCCCAGCTTTGATCACCATATGCCGGATCGGTTTTAATTGTAATCCCATCCGATTCTGTGCCAATGGCAGAGATATTTCCCTCTACCATTATGTTTGCTTTGGGAGGCATATATATTACCACGCCAGGCATTATTTTCAAAGTGGAGCCGGGCTCAACTTTTACATCTCCCTGAGCATAATAAGGTGAGCATGCTGCATCCAGTATTACCTGTCCCTTTATAACTGGCGGAACAATACATTGCCCTGTTTGCTCATAATAAGCTATATAATTTGCACCTGCTGAGAGGTTTATTGGCAAATCCCTGCTGGTTGAAATAAATCCTGAATTGTCGCCGGCAATCCCGGTTAGTTTCAGATCAAAGCTGAGATCACTGCTGTTCGCAGCATCCTGATGCAACTCAACTGCAATAAGGTTATCACCTGGTATCAGCATACTTCCATCAATAACAAATTTATTGAATCTGGATTCCGCATTACCAGAAATGGAATTTAATGCAAGGGAATTTGATAAAATAGTTCCGCGACCAAGATTGGATCGAAGAACTTCAACTCCATTAATATAGACAACAGCACCATCATCTCTCAAAAGGCTGATAATAAACCCTGTTGAAGCTAAATCTTCTGCTGTCAGGGTAAAGTTTTTCCGGAAATAGCTGGTTATATATTTGCTACCTGAGTTACCCCCATAGCTTATCGTGGTTACTTCATCACCATCCCCATAACCAAGCTGTGCCTGTCCTGATTTCCAGGATGCATCATCATACCCGGGATCTGTCCATGCCGTACCCTGATCCGAACCATTATCCAGATATTTCCAGACTGAGGAAGCAGGAATCAATATTTTTTCAACGGAATTTCTCCAGCCCTTAAACTGATATCCCGGTTTATCAACAGCTGTAAGTGTTGAATTTATTCCTCTAAGATAAAGGCCATTCCAGACAGTACCAGGAATTTTCATATGGTTGATTTCAAGGCTTCCGGCTCCCACAGGGCTTGTAGCGACGAATAAATTAACCGTGGTATTATAACCGTAATTTACCAGATCATTGAGTAGGGCAGAGGGCCTTTCTTCAACATAATACTTAAGCTTGCCAACTTCATTTTCCCAATAGTTTACCGATGGCATTGCATTTCCATAGGATGATGTTCTTCCAAGCCAGCGCTGCACATGAAAGGGGATTTCATTCTCTATTTCAGCTGAATGGCTGTCTATAAGGGTTTTCATCCTTTCCGGGTGGTAGGTGGTGTATAACTGATCACATAATCGCTTCACAAAATAATCCTTAAAACCCTGATTTTTCATGAGTTCCCTGAATGGAAAAGAATTTTGTTGTATATAAAAGTTCATAACATTATTGCCGGGGTTAAAAAAGCCACGGTCAAGGTCCATGATTACCCACTTCCATTTGCCACTATCCTTTGGTTTCCAAGCCATTACATTGTGGTCAATCGAGCTGTTTCCGGTGGCCATTTCTGTTATCACCAGGTCGGAAAAGTTTTCAATATCAATGAGGTCTGCAACGGCCTGATAATTGGCGTTATTGCTTAGATCTTTCGACAGAAGGGTTAGGAGATAATTATATGCATCAAGACTACCGGCTTCGGCAAAATCTTCATTTTCAACCATATCGAATGTGCCCGGTTCAATATTATGGTTCTTTTCAATATAATCTGCATCTACTTTTTCCCGGATATTGTGGATTCCCATATATTCACCGTTAACAAATAGGATGGATGGCCGGAAATCCATAAAATCAAGATTTGTATTCAGTCGTGAACCATCCTGCCCGAGGATATCCCTGAACATAGTGTAACTCCAGTCACTCCCTGAGGCCCTGAGTGCAAAATCCTTATAAGACTTCCTGCTTTTATGAAATAATAGCGGGTAGGCCAGAGATGAAGAACCATATTGTCCCTTGAAATAAATACCCAGCATTTTTTGCGGTAATTGCCACGAATACAGTCCATTTACTTTTATGCCCACCTGTTCATTAAATGCAGCCCTGTCGCTCCCATTGTTTTCAAAAAGTTCAATATTCGCGGGAATTTCCCAGTCGGGCTTAAAATTCTGAACATAAATTCCTTTGGCCGGATCCCAGAAATTTGCCGGATCAGTTGTAATGGAAACCACTGGAAGTTTCCGGCTTTTTAGGTCATCATCCAGAAAATAGGATTGAGTTTTAACCGGTCCGGGTATCATACCATTCTTGAATATCCTTGCTTTTACAATAGTATTTGAGTTTACAGAAATAGCCGAAGTATACTCTGCTGAAGATTCTACAGGATCCGTTCCATCAAGGGTATACCTTATCTTTCCGCCAAGCAGGGTGGTGAGCTCCAGGTCGAAGCCGGAATCATAAATCCCCCCGCGAACAGAAAATTCGACGGAATTTTTCGCATAATCCGTATAGAAAACAGATGTATTATTTGATGCGCCGGGTGTCGGAATGGTAAAATAACCCCATGAGCCGCTTCCGTCCTGACTCCGTCCTTCTGATATATCTGATTTTTGTGGAGGAAATACTACTGAATCAAGGAGTGCCAGTGTTGGAGAGTAAAGGCCGATTTCTTCGCCCGAAGCAGAGAGTTTGTAGCTTGTATGTATGCCGGTATTCATGCCATCTGTCCAGATTATGGCATAGCCCTTTGCAGGAATAATCAGATCGGAGGGTACCTGCCATTTATCAGGAATGCCCAGATTATCGCTCAGAAAATATCCCTTTAAATTAACCGAAATGTTTGCTGCATTATACAACTCAATCCAGTCGGCATAATCAGAAAAGTCAGGGTCAAGGTTTACACTTGAGTTTGAAGCCATAAACTCATTGATATATATTTGACCCGAAATGGCTTGTATGCCAGTTATATAAAGTGTTAAAAGAAAAGCCGGAAATCGTAGAAATCTCATTATCCTCCTAGTATACTGGTATTATGCAAAAAATTTTGCCGGGTAATTTACATATTAAATCAGGAAATTGTTCTCACTGCTGTAAAAAACTGATTTTAAATAGTCCGGTACCTGACAGGTATTTGAACTTATTCTGTTTACTTTGTAATACAAAAATTAAAATTCCCGAATTATGAAACCAAGCCATATTGAACACATAGGCATTGCAGTTGCAAACCTGGAAGAATCCATCTCATATTATGAAAATATCCTGGGGTTGGAATGTTACGCAGTTGAAGAAGTAAAGGATCAGAAAGTGCGTACCGCATTCTTCAGACTAGGAGATACAAAAATAGAACTGCTGGAATCAACTGATCCTGACGGACCCATCGGTAAATTTATTGAGAAAAAGGGTCCGGGAGTACACCACCTTGCCTTTGCTTACAGAGATGTGGGCGAAGCTTTAAAGCTTGCTGAAAGTAAGGGGGTTCAATTGATTGATAAAGAGCCTCGTAAAGGAGCTGAAGGACTCCGCATTGGTTTTCTTCATCCTAAATCAACCCAAGGGGTTTTGACGGAATTTTGTGGTGAATAGGATCATTTATCACCATGATCTCAATTGAAGGTTTTAGAAGAAAATACCATAAAATCTTTGGTCCGGAAACAACCTTCAAAATTCAGATTTGCATAATAATATTCTTTTTTAAAGAAATACAGTTTATTAAACATTTTTAGAGTGATGGTTAAATATTAAGTTTACGGGAAGAAAAATTCGCATTAATGACTCAAAAATCATTTGTTGGAAACAGGGGTGAAAAGGTTCGTTCCGATTGCTATATGGAACTTGAGATTACCGCATCAGGTGGAATTCAGATTGAACTGAAAAGCAAGGTTTCTGCATTATACGGAGAAGATATTCTTTCTTTGATGAAAGATATTTTCGCATTCTGCCAGGTTAAGAATGCGCGATTATTTATTGAGGATTCAGGAGCACTGCCTTATGTTTTGTCTGCACGACTGGAGGCCGCCCTGGAAAAAATTCTGAATACCGGCAGGGAATACCTCTTACCCATGCTTCCTGAAAACAACTATTCATCTGAAAAAGAAAGATTCAGGTTCTCGCGTCTATATCTCCCCGGAAATAATCCGGCAATGATGATTAATGCCGGTCTCCATAAGCCGCACGGAATTATCCTGGACCTTGAGGATTCTGTAGCTTTTGACAAAAAGCATGAAGCCCGCTTTCTTGTCAGAAATGCCCTCCGTCAGCTTAATTTTTACGGGGTGGAAAGAATGGTCAGAATAAACCAGATACCTGCCGGAATTGAAGACCTCAGGTTTGTCATTCCGCACAATGTGCATCTGATCCTGGTACCCAAATGCGAAAGCGCTATGCAGGTGGAGGAGGTGGAAAAGGAAATAAGCAGGATAAAGAAAGAATCAGGAATAAAAAGGGATGTTTTCCTGATGCCAATTATTGAAAGTGCTTTGGGAATAGAAAATGCATTTACCATTGCAAGAGCTTCCCGTAATATTGTGGGTCTGGCCATTGGACTGGAGGATTACACTGCCGATCTTGGAGTTCAGCGAACCAATGACGGAATGGAATCCCTTTATGCCAGGATGCGTTTGGTTAATGCCTGCAAAGCAGCGGGGATACAGGCTATTGATTCGGTGTTTTCAGATGTCGGAGATATGGATGCCTTACTTTCCTCTGCCCGGATATCCAAGAGTATGGGATTTGAAGGAATGGGTTGTATCCACCCCCGACAGGTTGAATATATTCATAAGGCATTTGCACCCGGAGAGGAAGAAACAGAAAAAGCACAAAAGATTGTTGATGCCTTCATTACTGCTTCTGAAAAAGGATTGGGAGTTGTGTCACTTGGAACCAAGATGATTGATGCCCCGGTAGTTAAAAGAGCTCAGAAAACGATTGAACTGGCAGTAAAGCTCGGTATATTATCCAAAGATTGGAGGAATGGTTATGGCGCAAAATAAAATGATTAAAAATGCTGCCGGGCGTATGGTGCCCGAAACCATAAATGGGATTCAGCAGATTCCTTATATGGGGATAGGAAAATTTAAACCCAAAGGGAATAAAACTGCTTCGGCAATACCTTCCAATTCAAATTTTCCTGATAATGGTAACAAGCTTGTAAACAGTTTAAAAGAAGCGCTAATTAAAGCAGGACTTAAGGATGGAATGACGATTTCCACACATCATCATTTCAGGAACGGGGATCTGGTTGCAAATCAGGTTTTTGACATTGCGCATGAGCTTGGAATTAAGAATCTCCGTTGGTTTCCTTCCGCTTCATTTCCCTGCCACGCCCACCTGATTCCCTACCTTGAGGATGGCACTATATATTCCATAGAAGGGAGTTTAAATGGACCCCTGGGAAAATTTACTTCAGAAGGCGGGATGAAGGGTACCGGGATGCTACGCTCTCATGGTGGCAGATATCAGGCAATTCAGGATGGCGAAGTAAAAATTGATATCGCAGTAATCGGAGCGCCCACTGCTGACGCATTTGGAAATGCCAATGGTTTGTATGGCCCTTCCGCCTGCGGTTTGCTGGGCTTTGCACTGGCCGATTCACAATATGCAGATAAAGTAATTGTTGTTACCGATAACCTCGTTCCTTTTCCGTGTATCCCCTGGCAGATACAGGGTAATTATGTGGATTATACTGTTGTGGTTGATAAGCTGGGAGATCCGGAGAAAATAGTTTCAGGTACCACGGTGGTAACCAAAAGTCCCGATCGTCTGTTACTGGCAGAGCTGACTGCCAGATTCTGCGATGCAGCGGGAATTATAAAAGATGGATTTTCCTTTCAGGCGGGAGCCGGGGGAACTGCATTATCGGTTGCTCTCTATTTCAAATCCATCATGAAGGAAAAAGGCATTAAAGCAAGATTTGCAAGAGGTGGAAGTAATAAATACCTGGTTGAAATGCTGAATGAAGGGTTGATTGATTATATTCTTGATGGTCAGACATTTGATCTGGACGGAGTACAATCAATGGCCGAAAACCCGCGACATACATGGACTAGCCCGTTCACCAGCTATAACTATCACTCAAAGGGGAATTTTGCAGATATGGTGGATGTTGTTATTCTGGGGGCCACCGAAGTGGATACAAATTTTAATGCCAATGTTGTAAGCCACTCCGACGGATATCTCCTTCACGGTATTGGAGGATGGCAGAATTGTTTGTTTTCCAAAACGGTAATTATTCCCTTACCATTATTCAGGGACAGGATTCCGGTTGTAAGGGACGAAGTTACAACACTTTGCGGTCCTGGTGAATTGATTGATGTTATTGTTACAGAAAGAGGAATAGCTATCAATCCCTTAAGAAAAGATCTTATTGAGAAAACTAAAGATTCCGGACTCCCCATTAAAACCATAACAGAGCTAAAGGAGGAAGCCGAAAAGATATGCGGTAAACCTTCTAAGCCGGTTTTTGACGATAGAATTATTGCCGGTATTAAATGGGTGGATGGTACCCTGATCGATGTAGTTCGTCAGTTAAAAAAATAATATTCAGGAAGGATTAAATTTATTACTGAAAAAGCTATTCAGTGCTGTTCTGGTATCCCTCGTCTTCAAAATTCTTACCGTGTTCCTTTACATTAAAAAATATACGGATACGGGCAGAATCTTTTAAAAAGTCGATTTTACCAATCTCAATGCGGGTTATATCAAGTCCTGTTCTTTCCCTGAGATCAGTCATTAACTCTTCCTCTCTGTCGGGTTTAATCAATTCAATTTTTTCGTATTCTATAATCTTCTTGTTTTCCTTATTAACCGTCCAGATTTTTTCCATGATCCATACAAGAATCATTATTACCAGGTTGGTAAAGAATAATTCTGCGTAAGAGATTTTTTTATTGGCCAGGGCATTTATAACAGAAATCCCAATAACAATAAATAGAAAGGTCATCTCTTTCACTGAAATGGCATCGGTACGGTACCGGATAATCCCGAAAATTGCAAAAAGACCCAGTGCAAATCCAATCTGGAGCTTTACGCTGTTCAGCAGGAAGCAAAGCAGGAAAATTACCGTACTTATCATTATGTATGAAAAAAGATAATCTTTTCTTTTGGTCACTTCATAATAGGAATACCTGACAATTACGAAAATAACCGCAAGGTTTAAGAAAAATCGTAACAACAATTCAGCGAAGTCGCCGGTGTTAATAAGGTCAATACCAAATATCTGATAGGAATTGGCAAGAATTGAAGCAGGATTAAGATTCATCGTTTACTTTTTTATATTGTCTTAGTTTTACTTTAAAATTATTTGTTTTAGCCTGGCTTTCTATCATGGCTATAGCTGTGCAGTATTTGCTAAAAGAGGAGCTTTTGATACCCAGTTCACGCAGTTTTCTCTCCATTAGCGTAATTGGTTCCGATTTATGTTTCTTAACCTCGGCAATTACAAGGTTTCCAAGATTTGCCTCGAGCCCGTTTCTTTCCAGCAAAAGGTTAAAATCCATGGTTATTCTTTCCTTATCAGATTTACTTACCAGAGTAATCCTGTTGAAATAATTTGTAGCCTGGGCCCGGAGTTCTGAGGCCTGTAAATTCGTGTTTTTGGTAAGAAAGGCGCGATCCTCATCGTTAAGGGTTTCAAGATCGACATCGGTACTGACTCTTTTTTTGAAGGTGATTCCTTTGTTACTCTTAAATTTAATTTCGGAGAAGGAGATATTATTAGCCAGGTAGAGACGTTTCCGAATTTTATATCTGTTCAGCCTGCCATTATGATGATCGAGGTAAAGATGTAACTCCGGAGTGTCGAAATATACAGTCTTATATGGCTGCACCAGCATCTTGTCAACCTTGAGAATTCTATAATCATCCTTTATTTCATTGATAAGCCAGGGCAGGAGTTTTAGACTGAAAAAATATTTTATATCGATGCGTTCATTGAAAGCAATTTGCTTCATATCTTCGAGCTTTGTAACTTCGAAATCACTCACCAATAATTGCAAATCCGGCTCCATTCTGGTATAAAAATAGTTAGATTTAAGAATTCCCTAAAGTTAATTTTATTTTTGCAAAATTCTTGATAGCCGTGGGAAAAGAACCTTATTTTTTGAAAAAAAAGAGATAGGATTTTACTTACTTTAGAGCTGTAGTCCTGATTCTCAAAAAAAAATCCCCATATTTAGAGAAAGTATTGAACTTTTTACAGAGAAATTTGCTTTTACGACATTGAATTTTAATATAATTATGCAAAAATATAAGTGTACCGTTTGCGGTTTTGTATATGATCCTGAAGAAGGGGATCCTGATAGTGGAATATTGCCGGGTACGGCTTTTGAAGACATACCTGAAAACTGGTATTGTCCCGTTTGTGGTGTTACAAAAGCGGATTTTGAGCCGGTTGACTGATTGTCAGTTTTTTACCGGAGCGTTTTCCATAACTGAAAGTAACAATTTCCAGAATTTCTGAGTGGATTCAATATCAAGTCTCTCATCCGGAGAATGAGCTCCCCTTATGGTCGGGCCAAAGGAGACCATATCAAGCATAGGGTATTTTTCAAGAAACAGACCACATTCAAGCCCTGCATGTATGGCTCTTACCACCGGTTTTGCTCCGAATAATTTACTGTATGAGCTGGTCGTAATGGCCAGAATAGCGCTATTGGTGTTCGGCTTCCATCCGGGATAACCTGCAGTTCTTGTTACATTTGCCTTAGCTGTTTCAAAAATTGCCTGAACACGGTCTGAAATATCCTCCCTGGCGGTCTCGAGGGAACTTCTCTGACTGGTGGTAACCTTTATCTGATTATTTTCGACAAACTTAACGGATGCTAAATTAGTGGATGTTTCAACCAATCCGATTATATCCCTGCTCCATTCAATTACGCCATGCGGACATGCATACAGCGCATTCAGAAGACGCGCCTGTGTTTTTTTATTAATTACCAGGTCTGGCTGATCAGAGCTTCTGAGCAATATTTCAAGATTAGGTTCAGATATGTGAATTTCTTCTTTAACGGCAGTACAAAAGCGGTCGAAGTAAAGCTTACAGGATTCATAATCGTCGCTATGAATGGTAAATATTGCCCTGGCTTCACGGGGAATTGCGTTTCTCAGATTCCCGCCATCAAAAAGTGCCAGCCGGGCATCAAACTTGCGGGTTATGTTCCAGAGAAAGCGGTTTACAATTTTGTTGGCATTACCCAGACCTTTTTGAATATCATCACCGGAATGTCCGCCTCTCAGTCCTTTAACAAATATTTCAAATGCAATGTGCTTAAGAGGAAGTTTCTTGGGAGTATATTCAAAAACCGCAATTGAATCATTCCCTCCGGCGCAGCCAATAAATATTTCACCCTCATCTTCAGAATCCAGGTTCAGAAGAATGTCGCCTTCAAAGAAACCTTTCTCCAAAGCAAATGCACCGGTTAGACCGGTTTCCTCATCAACCGTAAATAAGCATTCCACAGGTCCGTGTACCAGGGAGTTGTCGGTAAGCACTGCCATTTGTGCGGCGACACCTATACCATCATCAGCCCCAAGAGTAGTGCCTTTTGCTTTAATCCAGTTTCCGTCAATATAGGCCTGTATCGGATCCTTTTCAAAATTATGCTGTACATCCGAATTCTTTTCACATACCATGTCCATATGTGATTGCAGGATTAAAGTTTTTCGGTTTTCCATACCTGGTGAGGCAGGTTTTTTAATCAGGATGTTTCCGACTTTATCCGTTTTATATTCCAGTTTGTTCTTTTTTGCAAAATCAATCAGAAACGCCCTGATTTGATCTTCCTGTTTGGATGGACGGGGTACCTGACAAATTTGATCGAAATAAGTCCAGAGCAGTTTAGGCTCCAGATGACTTATGCTATCCATAGAAATGGTAATATTATGTTGTATAAAATGCTGCTTCTAAATAGGTTTTTCTGTTAAGCTTGGTGTAAATAATATAATAAATTTACACTAAATTATTTCAAAAATGAAATGATTGTATATACCAAGCCTGTAAGGGAAATTTTAACCGCTGCAAAGGTAACTTTTTTTTTATTTTAAGGTCATGGCTTAAGATTTTTTAACTGTATGGAATTAATTTAAATAACTGGATATATGACTAAAAAGACTATTGTATCCATGCCCGGAGATGGCATTGGAAAAGTTGTTCTCGAGGAAACAATCAGGGTTTTGGATGCTGCCGGTTTCAAAGCAGATTATGTAGAGGGCGATATAGGCTGGGAATTCTGGAAAAAGGAGGGGAATCCCTTACCTGAGCGAACACTGAAATTACTTGAACAACATAAAATCGGTCTTTTTGGTGCTATAACTTCTAAACCAAAAGATGCTGCTGCTGAGGAATTAGGCAGCCATCTTAAGGGAAAGGGACTGGTCTATTCGAGTCCTATCGTAAGTCTGCGCCAGTACTTTGACCTGGATATCTGTATACGGCCCTGCAAAACTTACATGGGGAATCCACTTAATTTTATTCGTCGTGGACCCGGTAATACCATTGAAGAGCCTTTGGTTGATGTAGTTATTTTCAGGCAAAATACTGAAGGACTTTACGGTGGTGTTGAATGGACTAACCCTCCGGATGTTGTTTACCAGGGACTATTATCACATCCGAAGTTTGTACAGAATTTCGGAAAGGTTCCAAGGGAAGAGTTATCAGTTTCAACCAGGATATTTTCAAGAAGAGCAACTGAAAGAATACTCAGGGCTTCATTTACCCATGCACGTAAATACGGATACAAATCGGTCACGGTTTGTGAGAAACCAAATGTTATAAGGGAAACATCAGGTATGATGTATAAACTCGCACAGGAAATGCAGCGATCCGAATTTCCTGAGATCCAGCTCTGGAATACCAATATTGACGCCCAAATGATGTGGCTTACCAAGAATCCGGAGGATTATGGTGTTATTGTGGCTGGAAATATGTTCGGCGATATCGTTTCAGACGGATTTGCCGGATTAATCGGAGGTCTTGGTTTTGCCTGCAGTGCTAACCTGGGAGAAAAGGTTGCCGTTTTTGAACCAACACATGGCTCTGCTCCGAAATATGCAGATTTTCCGGTATCCATAGTTAACCCAATTGCCATGATTGCTTCGGCGTGCATGATGCTAGATCATATTGGTGAAACAGTGATCTCTTCGCGCATTTCCAAGGCAATTGCAGAAGTAATTATGGAAGGGAGAGTGAAGACCTATGATATGATGAAAATGACAGGTGCCCAAAATGTTATTGAAAAAGGAGCTGCTTCAACACGGCAGATGGCAGATGCCATTATAGAAAAACTCTGAAATACCGGCACTTTGGCATCCTGAAGGAATATTATGTTGAATTTCTAATTAATTTGAAAATGAACAAGAACACTTTAAAGCTCTGGCCTGAGCTTGAATGGATAAAGGATGACAGTCTGAGGGAGGCCACTGCCCGGACCTGGGAGCTCGCGCTTTTAAAGAGTGTGCTCACTCAGGAAGATTTATATACCATTCCTTTTACCCTGCTTGTTCCTAACCTGAAGGTTTCATTTATGGCACACAAAAGATGCGTGGTTCATATAGCAAAAGAAGCAGGGGAGAAGTGCCGCGAGTTTTTCGGATCAGAGCTGGAGGTAAATATGGATACTCTTATTTCCGGAGCCATCCTCGCAGATGTTGGCAAGCTGCTGGAATATGAAATTAAGGACGGTAAAACGGTTCAGGGAAGTTATGGGAAATATCTTCGTCACCCATTCAGCGGGGTATCCCTTGCCGAGCAATGTGGCGTCCCACCTGAAGTATGTCATATTATTGCCACACATGCAGGTGAAGGAGATATGGTGAAACGCAGCACAGAGGCGTATCTGGTGCACCATGCTGATTTCATGAGTTTTGAACCTTTTCGTAACAGGCTTATGGTTTAAATTTTAAGGGTAGTACTTTAATACTGCTAATTCCATTTGTCCGGGATAATCCTTTATATTTGCCAAAGTATTTTATACAATGAAAATTGAAGGAAACCCTAAAACTCCCTTTATTTTATTTCCTTTTGTATGCAGCCTATGCATCATGGATGGCGTTTTTTAATATTCATTTGCTTCGACTGGGTTTTACCGGATTCCAGATTGGATCGCTGAATGCATTGTTTATATCTACTTCTGCAATAGTTGTACCTTTCTGGGGTATGCAGGCCGACCGAAAAGGGAGTAACAGAATTTTGCTTCTGCTTACCATACTGACCGCCCTGCTTGTTTATTTGCTTTCCTTTCCAAAGGAATACACAGGAGTTGTTCTTTTTATATTTCTGATTTCCTTATTTCAGCAACCTATTGGAGCCGTGGTCGATGGAATGAGTCTTGGACTCATCAGAACCCGTCCGGAACTGTCGTATGGAAAATTCAGGCTCTGGGGTTCAGCCGGATATGCCATTTCCTCAGTAACAGTGGGCTATCTGGTAATGAAAAACACCTCGATGATTTTCAGTATTGCCGCCATTTTATTTTCAATTATCACAGTTATAAATTTTATCACACTTCCACCCAGTCCCTTAACAGGCAGAAACCTTGTTAATTTTGGAAGTCTCAGGGAGTTTATGAAAAACAGACTGGTTGTATCCTTCTTTTTCCTGATGCTCTTTTATGGTATATGCATTTCACCCCTTCACCAGTTTATTAATCTTTATTATACTGAAATTGGAGCTTCTAATAAACTTATTGGTATTGCCTTTGCAATACAGTCGGGATTTGAAATACCCTTTTTTCTTTTCGGAATTAAGCTTGTAAAAAGGACCAGTCCTCAGTTTGTTATTCTTCTGGCAATGCTGGTTTCTGTTATAAGGATGGTGTTATATGGATTTATTTCCCTGCCCGAAATGGCTATATGGATAGGTATTCTGCATGGATTTACGATTTCTTTTTTCCTTGTCGGAGCCGTTCAGTACGTGCAATCTCATACTCCCCCAGAATTAAGTACCACGGGCCAATCCATGATCTGGGCCTTTCATTTTGGAGCAGGACTGACCTTTGGGTATCTGTGGGTTGGATTTCTGAAGGATATGGTTGGGATGCAGCAAACTATGCATATACAGGCTTTTTTCGGAAGCATTGTTTTGCTGTTTACATACTTTTTCTTCAGGCGCACTGATCAGAATTTTGCGATCCGTAAGGGCTGAAAAGTAAGAATGGATTGAATTGGGATATGCTTAATGGGAAAAAATTAGCTAAATGAAGCAATACAAAACTTAGGAATCATTCAAAATGTTTATTCAGCATTTCCAGTAATTTACTCTTAGTGAAAGGTTTGGGCAGGTAGTCGGAACAGCCCGCTTCCAGTGCTTTTTCCTTTTCATTTTCCATAGTATAGGCTGTCTGGGCAATAATTACCACCCCCTGGTTAAACTTCCTGATTTCCCTTGTAGCATCGTAACCATTCATTTCCGGCATATTAATATCCATCAGAATCAGATCAGTATCCGGATTTTTTTTGAGACTCTCTATTGCTTCGTGGCCATTCTTAACTCTGAGGAGTTCACGGCAGTAATCTTCCACTACCAGTTCAATATACATCCCGGAGGTTTCATCATCCTCGGCAATAATCATTTTCAGGTCTTTTGATACCATACCAGGTTTTTCGGACGGGACTTTTACCCGGAAGGATAATTTTTCAGCGTCCTCATTGAAATAGGGCAGACTCAAATAAAAGACAGTGCCTTTGCCTTCTTCACTTTCAAGCCATAATTTACTATCCAGTATTTCAGCATAGGCTTTAGATATAGATAATCCCAGACCGGCGCCTTCGTACTTGCGGGTGAGGGATTCGCTTCCCTGCCTGAACCTCTTGAAAATTATTCCTCTTTGTTCTTCCGGAATTCCAATTCCTGTATCGCGCACATAGAATTCCAGATAATTTCCTTTCCGAATATAGCCAAAATCAATACTACCTGTATTCGTGAATTTGATGGCGTTTTTTAGAAGGTTGCTGAGGATAACCGATAATTTTTCCTTATCGGTTTTTACGATACTTTCCGGATTTGAAAGCCCGCATTTTAAATTTATACTAAGTCCTTTTTGCTCAACCTCAGGTTTAAAGAAGTTCAGCAGATACTCCATGAGCTCATTTACATTGGTTTCAATAAGTACCAACTCGATTTGTCCGGCCTCAATTTTTGAAATATTAATAATATCATTGATTATATTCAGCATTCTGGCACCGCTCTTTTCAATGATGCTAATGTATCGCTGCTGGTTTTCGCCCGTAAGCTTAGGATCCTTAAGCAATCCCGTAAAACCGAGGATTCCGTTCATCGGGGTCCGTATCTCATGACTCATGTTTGCCAGAAAAAATGTCTTAAGCTTGTCACTCTCTTCAGCTTTCTCCTTAGCTCTCAGAATTTCCTGTTGTGCTTTTTTCGATTCAGTTATAATTTCAGAATACACAATTATTCCACCAATTTTATTATTATGGTCAAACCAAGGCCTGCATTCCCATTTTATCCAGTCAATAGTTCCGTCTTCCTGCACATATGGATCATCAAATGCCGTATATATCTGGCCTTTAAGGGCATTATCATAAGCTTCCTTCCATTTTTTCGGGAGATTTTTAAAAAGCTCATAACAATGTAAACCTGAAATATTCTGTTGCTTGAGTTTGAAATCCTTCAAATACCTTTGACTATTAAATATATATTTTAGGTCCTTATCTAAAACAGCAATTGACCTTGGGCTGTGCTCAATGATATAATTCATAAGCCTGTTGGACTGTTCTCTTTCAGAATGAGCTTTTTTACGTTCAGTAATATCGTGGACAAATGCTACAATCCTATCCCCGAATTCATTATGATATTGCATGCTGATTTCAACTTCAATCAGAAATCCGTCTTTGCAGCGATAAATTCTTTCTATTCGTTCTTCTCCTTTTATTTTAATGGTATCGAAATTCACTTCTTCAACTTCCAAAACTGAAAGATTCATTCCAAGTAATTCATCAGCTTCGTATCCTGTTATTTCACAGTACTTTTTGTTTACTTCAAGCAAATTTCCATCAAGATCAGCGATAAAAAACCCATCCATGGCCATTTCAAGAATGCTCTTTTGTCGCTTTTCGCTGAGAATAAATAACTCCTCGGCCAGTTTTCTTTCAGTAACATCCCGAATTGCAAATACAAAACCTTTAGAACTTCCATCCGGGTTATAAACTTTTGCAGATTTAATTTCAACATCAAGTACTATATCATCCTGATTAACCAATTTATAATTTTGCGGACCAATTTTTATATCCGCAATTATTTGTTTAAGGTGAACTGCAGCAATATCCTTGTATTCATCAGCTAGAAAATCCTGTATATTTCTGCCAATAATTTCCTCTTCCTTCAATAATTTCAAAAGACTCAGAGTAGCAGGAGATGCAAGTTCAATGTTTCCCTTAACGTCGGTGACCACAATTCCATCAGGTGATGCAGACATAATGGATTTATAAAGTTCCATTGATGATCGTAAGGATTTTTCAGCAGAAATCTCACGACTTATGTCACGCACTATAATACTGAAAAGTGAGGAATTAGAATAAATGGATGGATTAATTTCCAGTACTTTATCCATATATTCAAGCTGGATTTTTTTTGCTGTCACGCCTTTCCCAAACCTGTAGAAGATAGTTTTAAGCTTTTTTAAATTCTCTGAGCTGAAGCCTGAATCGGCAACTTCAAGTATATTTTTACCGAGAATTTCTCCCTTTGAGAGCCCGAAAATTCGTTCAAAGGAGTTATTAGTTGAAAGTACAATACCCTCTTTTGTAGTAATGATTATGCCTTCAGATAAGGAATTTATAATTTCTGAAAAATCAATTTCTGAAACTGTGTGGTTTTTTGGGGTAAGGGAATCCATTTTAATTGGCCTTATAAAAATTAATTATAGTACCTAAAATATCGGTTGAAGATTTTGAATTAATCCTTCCTATTAAAATTCTTTCCGCTACAAATTTATTGATGTACTAAACCAAATTGAAAAATTTGAATAATTTCAAAATGACTAAAGTTAATAAAGATATCAAAAAATCAATACAAAAGTTAAAAATGTAATCCAATAAAATTTAAGCCTTTGCAGGCTTTCTGAACTTTATAGGGTAACTTTGGGAATAATTTTGGAATATCAGGAAACAATTAAATCGCTTTTTATAAAAATTAGAGTCTTATCATAATGAGGGCTCAACCAGGTAAAATGATAGTTTTTAATTGCAATACCTGAATCTGTAGGATATATATTACTATTCAAATGATTGGAAAATTCCAGGGATACGAAACGAACTAAAAACGAATTTATACAGATAAATACAATATGGAAATACTGCTTGTTGAAGATGAACCAAAAGTTGCTGATTTTATAAAGAGAGGACTTGAGGAAAAGGGCTTTACAGTTACTGTAGCCTTTGATGGTCAGACTGGTGAGAGTTTGGCGAAAAGCAATGAATACGATGTTATTATTATGGACGTAATCATGCCATTTGTGAATGGTATTGAATTATGTAAACGAATCAGGCTTAGGAAAATTGATACTCCGGTTCTTATGTTAACAGCTTTGAGTACGACAGAAGATAAGCTTACTGGTTTTGATGCAGGTGCCGACGATTACCTTATCAAACCTTTTGAATTCAGTGAACTTCTGGCCAGAATAGGGGCCCTGACAAAAAGGGGAAAGGTAATTCCCAGAGCCGGAAATGTATTAATAGCGGGTGATCTGGAACTTGATACCGAAAGGAAAATTGCCAGGAGAGGAGAGACCATTATTGAACTTACTTCAAAGGAGTACCAGTTACTGGAATACTTAATCAGAAATAAGGGCAGAGTATTATCAAGGGTGGATATAGCTGAAAAAGTGTGGGAAGTAAATTTTGATACAGGAACCAATGTTGTTGATGTTTATATCAATATTCTCAGGAAGAAAATTGATAAAAACTTTGAACATAAATTAATTCACACCCGAATTGGAATGGGGTATATCCTGGAGGACTAATTTATGGAAATCAGACGTAAGCTAAGCTATCAGTTCATATTGATTGTAGCTCTGATCCTGCTGCTTTCATTTATTTCAATATACATTTCAGTTTCCAGCTTCAGGAAGGAAACTTTTTATGCCAGACTGGAGAGCAGGGCATTATCCGTCGCCCAGCTACTCATTGATGTGGATGAGATAAATGCTGAATTACTGAGAAAAATTGAGAAATCATCTTCATCAGGTCTTCCCTACGAACAAATATCAATTTTTGATTACCATAACGAATTGATTTATACCTCTGATGAAAAGAATGGGATCATATTCGACACCGCTCAGATTAATGAAGTGAGGTTAAAAAATGAACTTCGGATAAAAGAAAGGAATTTTGAAATTCTGGGCCTCTTTTACAAGAGTAAATATGATCGTTTTGTGGTTTTCATCGGCGCAAGGGATGTATTTGGCCTTGAAAAACTAAGTAATCTGAGATTAATTTTGCTGATTGTTTTTTTCATTAGTCTTATTATTGTCCTGTTTGCAGGATTATTCTATTCCGACAGAGCTTTAAGTCCCATTATTAAGGTTATGGGCCAGGTAGATAAAATTGGTGTATCCAATTTAAACCAAAGGGTCGACGAGGGAAACGGAAAAGACGAGATAGCCAGACTGGCTTCAACTTTTAATGAAATGCTGGAGAGAATAGAATCAGCATTTAAGGTTCAGAAAAACTTCATTTCCAATGCATCTCATGAATTACGAACACCTTTGACAATAATAACCGGACAGTTGGAAATAGTCTTATTAAATGAAAGGGAGCCACAAGAATATAAAACTGTTATTCAATCTGTTCTTGAAGATATCCGGAATCTGAATAAAATTTCTGATCGTCTGCTTATGCTTGCACAGACCAGTTCTGAAGTTGCGAAAATTAATTTCTCAGCTGTACGTGTCGATGATTTATTGTGGCTGGTAACAAACGAAATAGTCAAAAGAAAACCTGAATACAAGGTTTCCATTACCCTGAACGAGGATTTGGATGATGAAAATATGCTCACAATATCTGGGAGTGAACAACTTCTTAAAACAGCATTCTCTAACCTGATTGAAAACGCCTGTAAATATAGCCCCGCAGAAAAAAAAGTTGTGGTTGCATTGAAAAATGATTCTGAGAGTCTGCAAATTTCATTTAAAGACAATGGCATAGGTATTCCGGATGAAGATATAGAAATGATTTTCCAGCCTTTTTACAGAGGGCGCAACAGTTTGGAGTATTCAGGCAGTGGGATAGGGCTTTCACTTGCAGAAAGAATTGTTAAAATTCACTCCGGACAATTAAAGGTAAATTCAAAAATGGGAGAGGGTTCTGAATTTATCCTGATTTTCCCCTTACTACATCCTTCTAAACTTTAATCGCTTTTTAATTTCATTTTAATCCTGAACTAATATCGAGGTTTGAAATTTGTATAAAATAATTAAAACCAGATTCAGCTATGAAAAACAATTTTTTTGAAAATCGTAATGTCGGAATTATCCTGACCTCTCTTGCAATCCTCCTTTTATTCCTTGGAACATACCTGGGATTTAAAAATCACTCCCTAAACAAAAAACTAAATGAATCAAAAATAAAAACAGAATCCCTGTTTTCTGAAAACCTGTCTCTTGAAAAATCAACTGAAAAGTTAAAAGCCGACCTGAAGACTCTACAAAAACAAAACGCAGACTTTAAATCATCTCTGGCTTCCCTGGATTCAAAGATTAAAGCAAAAGAATCTGAGATAGCAAAGCTGAAATCGCAAAACGCTAATGCTGCTACATTATCTAAAAAGATTAAGGAATTGGAGCAGCTTAAACTGCAGCAGGAGGCTCAGATAAAATCCCTGAACCTGAACAATAATGAGTTGTCGGAAAAGAATTCCCAATTATCTAAATTATTGGACGAAATGCAAAAAAAGAATGAAGAGCTCAGCATGAGCAATCAGATTTTAATTGCTATGGAAGGGAATAATTACAGGTCTGAAGCTTTGAAAAAGAATGAAGACAAAAATACCGTAAGATCCACGTTTGCCAAAAAACTATCTGTAAAACTGGATGTTCCTGCTGATGCAGTTCAAAATATAAGATTTAAAGTGAAATCACCATCCGGAAAAGAATTTTCTTCAGCTACAGAGAAAAACCTTGAAGTAATTACATCTAAAACTTCTAAAGCTTCCTCCATGAAGATTAACGAGGTGGCTATCCCGATGAGCAGCCTGGAACTGGTTTATACTCCTGAAAAGAAACTTGAAAAAGGTGTTTATGTTTTTGATATATATAATAAAGATCAATATTCTGGCAGCACGCAGGTAAAACTAAGATAGATTTAACTTTCACCGTGTGGCTGCTCTTTCTGGTTGCAAGATTCGGGTATACTAAGAATACCCGGATTTTGTTTATACAACAGCTACATCCCACAAATAATCCAAAATAAAAAAACAAGAATATGAAGACTAAATTTTTTTTCCTTGTTGTAATTTCATTCTCTATAATATCCTGTGGAGGCACTCATAAGTCCCGCACAAAAGCTGTCCTTCAACCAGCTCCCGCCATTATCGAAACTCCTGTTAAAACTGAGCCTGAAATGGCTCCAATTGTAGAAAAAAAGGAGAAGCTAATTGAAATTGAGGATAAGCCTGTCGATAATCATGCCTATTTTGTGATAATTGGCAGTTTTAAAAATCCGGCGAATGCAGAAAATTTCCAAAAGCAGATTATGAAAGATGGATTCAATTCCGTTCTGTTGAAAAATGAGGCGGGATTGTACCGTGTTTCTGTTAAATCAACAGATGATATAACTGCAGCAAGAAACGAAATCAAGAGAATCAGAACCGGATATAAACAATATGCTGATACCTGGCTATTAATAAGCATAAGGTAGTTTGGGGAAGATTAGATATTCGGCTGCCAGAATTTATTATTGGAAAAACTAATTAGAAAGGTATGAAAGGCAATCAGATTTAATTTATTTTTTCCGGCAAGGGTAATTGAAAATAAAACCGGCTGCCAACACCTTCTTCACTTTCAATGTTTAGCTTTCCTCCGTGTTTTTCAATAAACTCTTTGCAAATCAGAAGGCCAAGTCCGGTACCTTTTTCATTCGAAGTTCCATGGGAAGAATAAATAATTGCCGGATTAAATAATTTTTCAAGATTTGATTTGGGAATTCCTATTCCATCATCCTGAACCGATATCTCAACCATATTGTTTCCGGAAACAGCTGATATTGTTATGCTGCCATGGTTTCTGGTAAATTTTACTGCATTTGATACCAGGTTTCTCAGAATGATTTTTAACAGATTCAAATCAGCATAAACCACCAGGTCAGAAGAGATTTTATGTTCCAGGTGAATATTTTTTGCTTCTGCATTATTTTTCATCTCATTTATAATATCCCTGCAAACCTCATTTAATAATAAATTAGAGACTTCGAATGGAATCTTACCTGACTGGGCCCGGGCCCATGTTAAAAGGTCTTCAAGAAGATTATAGCTTGCAAAGGCAGAACTGTGAATATGTGTGGCAGTTTTTTCTAATTTCTCCGGGGTATAGGTATGCACATTATTTTTTAACAATTCTGTCAGCCCCAGCAATGCATTAAAAGGACTTTTCAGGTCGTGGGCCAGGATTGACAGGAGCATATCCTTGCTGGCAATGAGCTCCTTCAGTTTCTTTTCATTTTCTTCAACCTTCATTCTCTCCTGTGTGTAATTTGTATGAAGAAATTTAATAATAAGGTATATGAATGTGGATGTATAAAATAATGTAATTACATGGTCTATCCATCGTTCTTTTTCAGTTGGAAAATCTACAATTAAATCAGGACGGTATAATTGGATCAGATATATACCAATGTGAAAGGCGAGAAAAAGAACTAATACAAAAAATTTCAAATTTGGAGGTGAAATAATCAGAAGAAGTATGAGTATCACAAATGCAACGAATACATTTGAGCTGTTAATTCCGCCATTAAATACCCAGATTGTGGAGATACCTGATATTGAGATAAAAATGATGGGTACAATGAAGGGTTTTATTATTTTCTTAAACCGGAAAAAATAATAGAGTATCAGCAAAATAGCCCCAAGTATAAATGGTACAACCACGGCTGTTACCGAGGTGGTAAGGATGGAATTCATTGTTGAACCTACAATGGTGGTAAGTATCCCGACTAAAACAGCATTCAGTATAAGCCTGTCTTCCAGACTGATATTTTCATCCCTAGCAACCGCAAAAAAATATAACTTCTTAATTTTTTCGATCATAAAGAGCTGTTAAGCTAACTTTGGGTTTAAAAGGCTATTTTTCTCAAAGAAAATTAAAAATAGTGTTGAATAATATTTTTCTGACAGCTTTTTCCTTATTTAAATCCTTTATAATCAAAAAATTCAAAATAGGGACTAATTAGTACTGAACAGATATTTGAAGGTAGTAAAAAAACCTGATGGAAAAAAGCTTGTATTGCAGTTATAATAAAATATCATAGTAAATAACTTGAAGTTATTACTATTTAAAGATTCTTATAATTTTCTGTCCTTCAGAATTTCCGTACGCCCGGAACATTCCTGATGTATTGAATACCATAGCGTAATTTCCATTTTTGTCAAGACAAACAACACCTCCGCTGCCATCTACCGGTGTAAGCTTGTTGTTTATTACCTCATTGGCTGCTTCCTCCACTCCCATACCTTTATATTCCATAAGTGCAGAAATATCATGGGCAACTGTGTAGCGAATAAAAAATTCTCCGTGTCCGGTAGCGGATACCCCGCAGGTTTTATTATTCGCATATGTGCCAGCGCCTATAATTGGTGAATCACCGATACGTCCATATTGCTTATTTGTCATTCCCCCGGTTGATGTTCCTGCAGCCAGATTTCCTCCCTGATCAAGAGCTACGCAACCTACGGTTCCATATTTATAATCGGGAAGGGGTGGAGTAGTTAGTCCGCTAAGTTTTTCATTATCAATAGCTTTTATTAGATTATTGTAGCTCTTTTCAGTAAAAAACCATGATGAGTCGGCCATTTCCAATCCATTCTCTCTGGCAAATTCAGAGGCACCCTTTCCGGAAAGCATTACATGCTTTGAGTTGTCCATAATTTTTCGTGCAAGCAAAATAGGATTTTTAACATCTCTGACTCCGGCAACAGCACCCGCTGAAAGATCTAAGCCTGACATTATGGAGGCATCAAGTTCGTTTTTACCCTCATGCGTAAACACAGCGCCACGACCGGCATTAAACATTGGGTTATTTTCCAGATACTCAATAACCTGGCATACCGCGTCCAGTGATGATTTACCTGAAGCAAGCGTGGAAATTCCCTTTTGCAGAGCTGTGTCGAGTGCAGCTTTATAAGCAATCTGATCTGTTTCCTTTAAATTTACGGTATCCATTGAACCTGCTCCTCCGTGAATGATGAGGGCATATGAATAATGTATCTGTTTTTTCTGTGGTTTTGTCTGGCAGGCAAAAAGAAATAAACAGGATAGAAATAGAAGGAAGGTAACTTTCATTTTTTTGGATTAAAGATACATTATTTCCAAAAAAGTTACCTGGAATGTTGCGCTAAATATAAGATCAGGTTTGCAGGCCTGACAAGATCTATTTAGTTTTGAAAATACTGGCAGAGCCATCGACAATCTTTATGTTTACCTGTTTTTGCTTTGCTTTCTGGCCATTTGAAGCTCTTATATATCTGGTATTCCCCTCGACTTTCTTTTCCTGTAAATCAAAGCCTGTAAGGTTAATATCACCGTTTACAGCTTCAGCATTCAGATCAAATTGGGTATCCGGCATAATTCCCATCTTCAGACCACCTCTTGAATTTTCAATAATGAAGGATTCAAATTCAGGCATGAGCTGGTCAATCTTAACCCCCGAGAAGGTGCTTTCAAGCTCAGTTATACCTCTGAGCTGGCCTATTTTGATATTAGAGTATTTCAAATCTCCTTTAAGGTTGGATAAATTTTCAAATCTGAAATTGTCGTACTTGGAATCAATAGTAAAGGACTCACAGCGGGTAATATTGATTCCTGAGTATTTACTGTCGGCAATAATAACCCCGCATTGCTCCGCATCAAACTTGGAAAATGAAAGATCAAGCTGAAGGTTTCCTCCATTATCCATTACTGCAGTAGAATAGGAAAGATCGATCTGATTGAATATTTTGCTGTTTTCCGGTACAAGAGATTTCATCCTTAGCTCCCCATGTTTCAGGTCGATCGTAACTTTTCCAACTACCTCATCCATATAAATATTTCCAAATTTATTGCTCAGATTAAGGTTCATCCAGGAGGGCATTTCTATGGTATAATTAACAGCAAACTTATTATTGCCATAGCTTCCGGATTCGGATTCAATGACGGTTTCAGCGGAGATAATATTGTTTTGCCTGTCGATGGAAATGACTATATCATCCATCATTTTACGGGCCGTTTCATTATTCTTACTTTCCGCACTCAGACTTACAGAAATAGAAATCTCCTGCTTATCCCATTTAATAATATTGATATCCCCAAATTTATTTTCCACATCCAGAATGTCTCCTTTTTTCACGGCGAAATTCTTTTTTATCTCCTTCTTCAAAGCCTGAGCTTTTGTTTCCACTGCGCCAAGAAAGAAGAGGGATACAAAAAGAAAGCATACTATTGTTTTTAATGATTTCATCATATCTGACTTATTAAATTGGTATGATTAATATGATCTACAATATTTTCCAGAAATTCTGTTTTTGATTTATGAAATTCAATAAATGCATTAATTATTCTCTCATCATCCGGGTAATTTTTAAGATCAGAGATTATCTCGCAATACTCCATGTCCATTGTTTGCAGATCATTCATTATAAAAAGCTTTTCTTCACCCGACATTGATTTGTCTTCATCAATTTCCTTTATCAGGTCCTGAGATTTTTGATCGTAATAAAATGCTGTTTCCTGCAATTCAACCGGCAGGATACTTGTTTCATTTTGCCCTTGTCTGACAAAGAGTTGTGTTACTAAAGCCGCCAGCAGCAAAACTCCTGCAATCCGGGCAATCCATTCCCATCTGAAGGATTTATTGTGTTTTTGTTTTGCCAGGAAGCGATCAAAATGTCCCTCAGGGGGTTCAAAAAGATCAATCCGTTCTTTATTAATATGTAAATATTCAACGAGCTTCATTTTTCTTTTTTCTTTAGGTTTTCCAGTAAGCGTTTTTTACCTCTAATGTATTGCGATCTGGATGTTGAAGAGGAAATTCCCAGTATCTGGGAGATTTCATCATGATCATAACCTTCCAGCAAATAAAGACTGAGAATAAGCCTGTAGCCATCAGGCAGATTCGCCAATTCTCTGATTACCGCGTCCAGTCTGACTTTATCATCTAACTCATTTTCATCATCCTTTTCTGAAATTTCCTTTAGGTTTTCTGTTTCCAGACTTATGAATTCCAGCTTTTTTTTTCTGAGATAATCCAGAGACTGGTTAATCACAATCTTTTTCAGCCATGCTCCAAAACTCACCTCGCCCTTGTATAGCTGTATATTTCTGAAAGCCTTCAGGAAAGATTCCTGCATAATATCCTCGGCATCCTCCCGATTATTGACAATCCTGAAACTGGCATTATACATGGCTTTATAATACAGTTTGTAAAGCTCCTCCTGAGCCTTTAGACTGCCATTCCGACAATTCTCCACCAGTTTTTCATGTACATTCAAAAACTGACCTGCTTTATTCATTCCTTATTTCAATAGACGTTAAAACAAAAAAATTGCTGCATGTTGATAAAAAATATATTTTTTTTATAAAAACTTTCCTTATGAATGTTTCCTAAGTCTTTGAAGATAAAGATATTTTGCTATATTTGCAAAGGTCACTGAGGTGATCACTAATTTTCTAACCCAAAAAATAAGTATTATGAAAAAATTTGGATTCCTTTTTCTTGCTGTTGCCCTTTTCGGATTAATCTCATTAGGATCATGCAAACCAAAAGCTACTGAACCTGCAGAATCAACTGAACAAGTTGAAACAGCTCCCGCCGCTACTGACGAAGCTGCACCTGCAACTGATGAAGCTGCGCCTGCTGAAGATGCTCCCGCTGAAGCACCTGCAAACTAATTTAATTCAGCTAATAAAAAAAGGCTTTCCATTTGGAGAGCCTTTTTTTTTGTTTCTTTCTTACCTTAACTGTTTCAGGGGATATGAATCATTCCCGTTTTAATGTCTCCTGATTTGTAATCCAGTTCAGAACCCCTTGCGCTATGCGGAATATAGGATATTGCAAGCACAACAATTGCTGCAATAACAACCAGATATTTTCTGTCTTTCTTTCTGTTCCCAACCCATGCGATTGTCCACGCAAGAAAGCCTATAAGAGATTTATTATCCGTTAGATCCTTTCCATATGGAAATCCGGTCCAGAACTCACCAAAAGCAAATTTTTGCACGATGGGGCCGAATATCATTCCTCCCAATATAAAAAACAAGAGAGTCAACCCGACATAGAATTTATAGGATGGAATATTTCCCATGGCAAAAAATGCAGCCAGCGTCGATAATAGCATTGCTGTAAATATAAACAGTATGTGAGGAATAAGTACATATGCGGGTACATTGTCTTTAAAACGAACGGTTACAGCTTCATTCCCGGGGATATCCAGGACGCTTCCATTCTGAAACAACTCAACTTTATATTCCAGCTTTCCTGCAGCAGGCTGTTTTGGCAGCCAGGCGATAAGGCTTTCACCTTCACGATTGAAATTTAAGGTATCCCAGGGTTCTGAGGTTGGGTATCTCCGGTAAACCACTTTTCCTGTGATCGTTGGATCGGCAAGGTTAATTTTTACCTGGCAGTCGGTAAAACCGTTCTGGCTCCTGGGAAGTGAGAATTTATGCTCCGAGCCGTCTAAACTAAGTTTGAATGACTTAGGATAGGTTGGACCTGTGGTTCGCTGATATACTGCAGTAAACAGGGTGATAACAACCGTAAGGATCCAAAAAATTATTTTCTTTTTCATTATAAATGATATTTTTTGAGAGGCTAAATATACAGACTTTTTCAAAATTACGCACCAGTATTAAAGGGAATCATTTTTTGTCTTTTTTTCCATTTAGTTTGATTTATTAAAATATTAGTTTTAGTTTTACAAAGTCGTTTAACATAAGCGTTAAACTTTTAAGTTAATAGAATATTATTATTTGCATTGGCATGGACAAGAAGGAATTATCCCAGGAAATGGAAGATAAAATTATGCAAGCAGCCATAAAAGTTTTTGTACTTAAAGGGCGTGCTGGAACTTCCATGCAGGATATTGCAGAAGAGGCAGGGGTGAATCGCACTCTTGTCAATTATTATTTCAGAAGCAAGGAAAATCTGTTTGAACAGGTCTTTATGAAGATATTCTCCAAATTCTTCACGGAAGTAGCCGGTGTACTTAATTCAGATGCTCCTGTTGAAGAAAAGCTTAATGATTTTATTGAACACTATTATACTATGCTTATTGAGAATCCAATTATTCCTCTTTTTATTATGCAGGAGCTGACAACCAATCCGGACAGACTGGTTGGTTTATTTAAAGGGGGAGGAATTAACATAAGTAAGATTCTTTCCTCATTTGAGATTGAAATGAAAAGCGGTACAATCCGCAAAACTGATCCCCGGGAATTATTTATTAACCTCATGTCCCAAATAATTTTCCCCTTTATAGCACGTCCCCTGATCACAGAAATAATATTTGCAGGAGAAAAGAATGCGTACAACGAATTTTTACTGCGACGAAAGGAAGCCATAAAGGAATCTTTTTATAAATCTCTTAAACCCTGATATATGGTAAGGAATTTGCTTTTAGCTTCAGCAATTCAGGCTTTTTGCCTGATACAGGTCAGTGCACAGGATAGTATTTCACTTAGCTGGTGTCTGGATAAAACAATTGAAAATCATCCACGGTCCGGAAACGCTGAATTAATTAACAGCATTCGTGACCATAATATCGACAATATTCATACCGGATATTTACCCCGTTTGGAACTTAACGGGAAAGCCAGTTATCAGTCGGATGTTATTTCTCTCAACATCCCTATACCCGGAATCACACTGCCTTCACCGTCTAAAGACCAGTACAAAATAAGTCTTGATATTACTCAATCCATCTATGACGGCGGCTTTGTAAAGAACAAGGCGAAGATTGAGGAGATTGCCGAAGACCTTAATCAGTCTCAACTTGAAATTGATTTAAGAGCCACTCAGATGCAGGTGAAAGATTTGTATTACTCTCTGCTGTCGATACAGAAAAATATAGAACTACTGGATATTTCAATTGGACAATTGGAGCAAAACAGGGCAATTGTTGAGACTGGAATAAAGAACGGGGTTCTTCTGAGTTCCGATCTTGATTTACTTGATGTGGAAATAATTAAACTTCAGCAAACAAGGTCAGAGCTCGAAAATACCAGACTCTCGGGCCTTAGGGTTTTATCTGTACGAACAACTGAGGATATTCCGTCCTCCGTATATCTGGAGCAGACAACTTTTCTTTCCCCCGAATCAGATTCAATAAAAAGAAAAGAAGAGCTGTTTTTTGAACTTCAAATAAAGCAGCTGGGCCAAAACAAGGAACTTCTTAAATCGCGTGCGATGCCAAAGCTTTTTGCATTTGGTCAATTCGGGTATGGCAATCCGGCCCTGAATATGCTGAAGAATGAATTTGAGCCTTATTATATAGTAGGAGCGGGACTATCCTGGACTATCTGGAACTGGAATAATACCAGCAGGGATAAGGAAGTTTTAAGTCTGCAGCAGGAAATTATTCAAAGCCGAAAGACACAATTTGAAACAGATCTGGGAGCAGCGCTTCTAAGTCAGAAAAACGATATTAAAAATCATGAGGAAAATCTCAATACTCTGGAGAAAATTGTAATTCTCAGGGCACGAATTTCAAAAGTCTCTCAGAAACAACTTGAAGACGGGCTTATAAAGACCCTGGATTACATTACCATTTTTAATCAGGAAACCATAGCAAGACTGCAGTATGAATCGGAGAAAATTCTGCTTCAGCAATCCATTGCAAAGTATAAGGAAATTCAGGGTGATATTTAAACTGAATAGATAGTGGCAAAAATTAATGAAACAATTGTATTGCAGGAAAAACAGAAAAATAAACAATAAACAATTACAATAATGAAACAAGTACTCCTAGTTAGCCTGACATGTCTGCTCATCGCATCATCATGCAGGAACAATGAACCGGAAGCATTTGCATATGGCAATTTTGAATCGGAAGAAATTATCGTTTCGGCACAATCCACCGGAAGCCTCATGGAATTTAAACTGGAAGAGGGTGCCGTGGTAAAGGCAGGGCAGATGATTGGATACATTGATACCACGCAACTATACCTTAAAAAGAAGCAGTTGTTTGCAGGACTGGAATCAGTGAAGGCACGACTTTACCAGCTTGATCAACAGCTAAAAGTAAATGAGGTAAGCATGAGTAATGCAGTAAGGGAACAGAAAAGGATTTCTTCACTTCTGGAAGGGGGAGCAGCTACAGCTCGTCAAATGGATGATATAAACGGTCAGATTGATTTACTCAAAGCACAGACAGCTGCTGTCGGCTCGCAAAAGGTATCTATTGCTGCTGAAAGGGAATCTCTTCTGGTTCAGATTTCTCAGGTGAATGATTTGATTGCAAAATCCCTGATAATTTGTCCGGTTTCGGGTACGGTACTTGAAAAGTATATTTACACGGGAGAGCTTGCAGTGGCAGGAAAACCTCTCTTCAAAGTGGCCGATATCTCTGAGCTTATTCTCAGGGTATTCGTTTCCGGTCAACAACTGGAGAGCCTGAAAATTGGTGAAGAAGTTAATGTAGGTATCGATACGAATAATGGCGGGCTTAAAACCTATAAAGGCACTGTTTCATGGATTTCTTCAAAGTCGGAATTTACGCCAAAAATAATACAGACAAGAGACGAGAGAGTAAACCTTGTTTATGCTGTTAAAATTAGGGTTGCCAACGATGGAAGTCTTAAAATTGGAATGCCGGCTCAAATAAGCCTTTAGACAAATACCCTGAAGGGTAGTGAAATTAGGAAGTGCAAAAAATATGCGAATAATAGTGTTTAAACATTAAGTCACAGGCCGATGTCAGAAATACAGGTAAAAAATCTGCACAAGTCTTATGGAGACATAGAAGCTCTGAAAGATATCTCGTTCGAGGTGGATAAATCGGAGATATTTGGAGTCATTGGCCCGGATGGAGCCGGAAAAACAAGTCTTTTTCGCATACTCACCTCCCTCTTACTCCCTGATTCAGGAAGCGTAATGCTTGCAGGATTGGATGTTGTTAAGGATTATGATAAAATACGAAAGATAATAGGGTATATGCCGGGCAGATTTTCACTTTACCAGGATCTTAGCGTAGAGGAGAACCTGAATTTTTACGCAACAGTTTTTGGATCCAGTATTGAAGAAAACTACGATCTGATAAGGGATATTTATGTTCAGATTGAACCCTTTAAGAAACGCCTTGCTGGTAAATTATCGGGAGGAATGAAACAGAAACTCGCTCTCTCATGTGCACTTATACACAGGCCCGAAGTCCTTGTATTGGACGAGCCCACAACTGGTGTAGATGCGGTTTCAAGGGTGGAATTCTGGGATCTTCTTCATAAAATAAAACTGGAGGGAATTACCATAATTGTTTCAACTCCTTATATGGATGAGGCTGCACGATGCGACAGGGTGGCACTTATTCAAAAAGGAGAAATTATGAGTATTAGCAAGCCGGAGGCGATTCATAAAGGATTTACAAGAATTTTATATGAATTGTCCCCGGGACATGGTGCTTACCGCTTACTTAAGAATATCCGGAATGAAGAATGGTGTGCCAATGCCTGGTTATTCGGACAATCGGTGCACCTTACGCTGGATACCAATAAAGAAGAAACTGAATTCCTTGAATACGCGAAAAGAGAAAAGCTGTCATCCAAAAAGATTACTGCCGGAATTGAAGATACCTTCATGGAGTTAATGAGAAAAGCATAGAATGGAAAGTAAGGAAAATATAATAGTTGTCAAAGACCTGGTTAAGAAGTTCGGAAACTTTGTGGCCAATGACCACCTTAGTTTCGAAGTTAAAAGGGGTGAGATCTTCGGCTTTCTGGGTGCGAACGGAGCAGGTAAGACAACTGCCATCCGGATTCTGTGCGGCCTATCATTCCCAACATCCGGAGAGATAAGCGTTGCCGGATATGATGCTTATAAAGAAAGGGAAGCCATCAAAAGGAATATTGGCTATATGAGTCAGAAATTTTCTTTGTACGATGATCTTACCATCTCCGAAAACATAAAATTTTATGCCGGAATTTATGGACTGGCTCCCAAAATTATCAAATCGCGGACAGCTGAGCTGCTTTCCAGGATGGGACTTGAAGACATTCACAATCGACTTATTCGTGATGTGCCCCTTGGCTGGAAGCAGAAACTTGCCTTTTCGGTTGCCATATTTCATAATCCATCCATTGTTTTTCTTGATGAACCTACAGGGGGAGTGGATCCTATTACCCGCCGGCAGTTCTGGGAGTTGATAAATGAGGCTGCAGCAGCCGGAATAACCGTCTTTGTAACCACTCATTACATGGATGAAGCCGAATACTGCGACCGGGTTTCCATCATGGTCGATGGTAAAATTGCTGCACTCGATACCCCTGAGCAGCTTAAGAAAATTTATAAGACCAAAGAAATGAACGGAGTCTTTCTGACCCTGGCCAGAGGAGCAAAGAATAATTGATATTTAAATAGCGTAAGCAGACATGATCGGAAGAAACAGAAGCTTTAAAGTCATTAGAAAATGAAACGATACTGGGGTTTTGTTATAAAGGAATTTTACCATATTTTCAGGGATTTCAGGACTCTGCTGATCCTTTTTGGTATTCCTGTTGCACAGGTACTGATATTTGGCTTTGTCGTTTCAAACGAGATACGAAATATTAAAATTTCAATACTGGATTATTCCCATGACGAGGTAACTGAGAAAATAACAAATAAAATAATTTCCAGCGGCTATTTTGAGCTGTATTCCCATCTTACAGATTACAGTCAGATTGAGCCTGCTTTCAGAACCGGTAATGTAAAGGAAGTTATCATTTTTGAGCCCGGTTTTTCTTCAAAACTCGGTAAAACAGGCGATGCGGCACTTCGCATTGTATCTGATGCTTCGGATGCAAATACCGGCCGGCTGATAACCTCATATACTCAGGGAATTGTAATGAATTATCTTCAGGAACTTATGGGGCAAAATACCAGCGTTCCTTTTACTATTGATACCCGGACCAGAATGTATTTTAATCAGGGCATGAAAGGAGTTTATATGTTTGTTCCCGGAACCATGGCTATGATCCTTATGCTCATATCGGCTCTTATGACTTCAATCTCCATAACCCGTGAAAAGGAAATGGGTACCATGGAAGTATTACTGGTTTCACCTCTCAGGCCCATTCAGATTATTCTGGGAAAAGTAAGTCCCTATATAGTGATGGCATTTATCAACGCAATAATGATCCTGATTCTGGGTAATTTCGTCTTCAAGCTCCCAATAAACGGTAGCCTTGTTCTCTTGTTGCTGGAAACAATTTTATATATCACACTTGCACTTTCACTCGGCATTTTCATTTCCACTGTTGCGAAAAACCAGCAGATGGCAATGTTTATTTCAATGCTGGTACTGATGCTGCCAACTATTTTACTATCAGGCTTTATCTTTCCGATCGAAAATATGCCTGAAATATTGCAGTGGCTTTCAGCTATAATGCCACCCCGGTGGTTTATAATAATTCTTAAAAATATAATGATTAAAGGGACAGGAATTCTATTTATCTGGAAAGAAACCCTGATTCTCATGGGAATGACAAGTATTTTTATTGGACTAAGTGTAAAACGATTTAAAATAAGACTGGAATAAATATTATGCGAATACTCATATCCATATTGAGAAAGGAATTTATCCAGATTTTCAGAAACAGGGTAATGTTACCATTTATTTTCATTGTGCCTGTGGTACAGATGGTTGTGCTGGTGTTCGCAGCCAATCTTGAACTAAAGGAGGTAAAGTTGTATACCGTGGATTTGGATTTGTCGGAAACCTCCAGAAAACTTCGCTATGATTTTACCTCTTCACCTTTTTACAATGATCAGGGAACTGGCTTCAGTATTACAGAAGGGGAGAAAATGCTGCTTAATGATAAGGCCGACCTTGTAATAGTAATTAATAAAGGCTTTGAAGAAAATCTCAGAAAAGAAAATTCTTCACAGCTTCAGTTACTTATAAATGCCATAAATACTGCCAAGGCTGGCCTTGTAAATGCATATTCCGAATCAATTGTACGCGACTTTAACCAGAATATCAGATTACAATGGATGGGAGTTTCCGAACTTAGTGCCATCAAAAATATTGACGTAAGCTACAGCTACTGGTATAATCCTGAATTGAATTACAAGATCTATATGCTTCCTGGAATCATGGTTATTCTGGTTACAATTATTGGAATGTTCCTTGCGGCTTTGAATCTGGTTCGGGAAAAGGAACTTGGGACGGCAGAACAGATTAACGTAACTCCCATTAGAAAATTCCATTTTATTATCGGAAAACTTTTACCGTTCTGGATTATCGCCCTATTCGAGCTGGGTTTTGGACTCACCATTGGAAAAGTGTTTTTCCATCTGCCGGTTCTTGGAAATCCCGCATTACTCTTTGGCTTTGCAGCGGTTTACCTTGCAGCAGTTCTGGGGATTGGCCTTTTATTATCGACAATGGCTGAAACGCAACAGCAGGTCATGTTTCTGGCATTTTTCTTCCTTCTCACCTTCATCCTTATGAGTGGTATTTTTACAGCGGTGGAGAGCATGCCCGACTGGGCACAGAAGGTGAATGTGGTAAATCCTTTTGCCTATTTCATGCGCGTCATCCGCATGATTTTGCTGAAAGGCTCTCAATTCCACGATATTCAAAAGGAATTTCTGTCTATGTTTATTTATGCCTGCGCATCTCTTAGTATGGCTGTCTGGAGATACCGAAAAATAAATTGATTTTAGTTGCTGCAGCTGATGGTTCCCTCAGGCCCTTAATTTCGTGACATCGTAACAGTCGTAACGTATTCAAACCCCTTAACCATCAATGCCTTACTGTCGTTACC
>JACJXF010000020.1 GCA_020636775.1 Bacteroidales bacterium | reverse complement strand
CCCGGGAGTAAGACATTTATTAACCTGGAGTTTAATAACGGTGATGTGTCGTTTATAAATACGCTTTTTAACAGCGGGGAAGTATCCTTTAAGATAGCACGATGGGGAAATGGTAAGGTGGATTTTCATTATGCCAAATTTCAGAACGGGGACCTGACTTTTGAACAGGCGGAATTTGGGAATGGCAATGTTGACTTTCGAACGGTTGAATTCGGAAAAGGAAAGGTAAATTTTAACCGCTCTGTTTTCGGGAATGGAGATGTATCCTTTGAAGGCTCGGAATTGCTGGATGGGAAATTTAATTTTAAAAAGGCCGTATTCGGCAAAGGAAACCTGAACTTTGAACTGGCTGAGTTTGAAAACTCTGAACTGGCTTTCGATCGAACCGATTTTGGTGCCGGAAATGTAAGTTTCTACAACTCCCGTTTTAAGAGTTTATCCCTGCATTCATGCCATCTCGACCACTATACCGATATACGCCTTTCATATTGCAACTATATAGATTTGTCCGACACCATTGTCAGGGATATTATTGACCTTAAACCCTATGAGTTTGTTGAAAAAATCAACACCATTAGTTTTGGCGGAATGAGACTGATTGGGCGCATATATATTGACTGGGAACAAAACAAGGTCAGGAGTCTGATTGAAACGCAAAAGAACGTCGGACACCGAATGAAATCTGAACAATACAGGGTTTTAAAGGAGAATTTCCGGGTTACAGGTCAGTACACCGATGAGGATAAGGCATATGTTGAATTTAAAAGGCATGAAGCCAAGGCAGAGCTTGAGGAGGCGATGGAAGGCAGTCCGCTCAAAGCCATCTGGGTATATCCTTACCATTGGTTCAGGCTTCTGGTATTTGATAAAGCGGGATTATATGCCACGAATCCATTAAGAGTTATAATTTCAATGTTAGCAGCATATGTTTTTTATAGTTTTGTTTATGTTTTTCTGGAGCTCGCCACCAAATCCGTAATACTTGAGACCGCCAATCATTACGAAATATCTACAATTATTGGAAAAGCTTTTTATTTTAGTTTTGTCACCTATTTTACAATTGGATACGGCGATTTTGTTCCGATGGGGGGACTTCGTTTACTTGCCGGCCTGGAAGCATTTACGGGACTGTTTCTTATGTCCTATTTTACCGTTGCTTTTGTAAGAAAGATTTTACGGTAGAGGATTTATTCTTCAGAATCCAGAAGATCGGGTCTCAGCTTGCGGGTCCTTTCAATGGAATTCTTCATTTTCCATTCCTCGATCTTCTTTTCATTCCCGGAAATAAGTATGTCCGGAACTTTCCATCCCTTATATTCTGCAGGCCGGGTGTAAACTTCGGGCGCCAGCAGGCCATCCTGAAAAGAATCAGACAGGGCGGATGTTTCATCTGACATGGCACCCGGGATCAGACGGATAACGGCGTCGGTAATTATGGCTGCAGCCAGTTCACCTCCCGTTAATACATAATTGCCAATGGAAATCTCCATGCTTACCAGATGGTCCCTTACCCGCTGGTCAACGCCCTTGTAATGTCCGCAAATAATTATAATATTCTTAAGTGTGGAGAGTTTATTGGCGGTTTTTTGATCAAACATATGACCATCCGGCGATGTGTAAATTATTTCATCATATTCTCTTTGGGATTTCAGAAAGCTGATGGCCTTATCGATGGGTTCAATCTTCATTACCATGCCTGCATCCCCGCTAAAAGCATAATCATCGACGCGCTTATGTTTGTCTTCAGAAAAATCGCGAAGATTATGAAGATGCACTTCTGCAAGCCCCTTTTGCTGAGCCCTCTTTAAGATGGAGTGATTTAAAGGACTTTCGATGAGTTCAGGCAGAACGGTAATTATATCAATGCGGAGCATATTTTTTTGGCAAAAATACTAATCTAATGGAATAAATATAGCAGCAGCTTTAAATTGATAGTCGAAAATCTTATTGAACGGCCATAATGACATGTTAATTTCAAGTAAATATGCCAATATGGCGTAATTACTTAGAATTTTTCAAAAAAAGCGCATTTTTTTCTGCTGGCATTTAATTTGAAATGCTGATGTAAATATTTTATTCACATAAAACTTACTATCATGACACTCTTAAAAGTTTATAACAGGAACGGTTACAATAATGTTTTGGATAAGCCGGTATTGGGATTTAACGATCTTATGAGGGATTTCCCGTTTAATGATTTCTTTGCTCCTGCACTTTATCAGTCAAAACCAAGGGCTAATATGATTGAGAACAAAGATTCTTTCCGTTTGGAAATGGAGATTCCGGGTATTGACAAAAACCTTGTTAAAATCGACCTTACCAAGGACCTGATTACAGTTTCCTACAATAATGAAGAAGTCCAGTCAAGTGAAAATTATACGCTCAGGGAATTTAACTGGATTAGCTTTGAGAGAAGTTTCAACCTTCCCGAGTCAGTAAACAAAGAAAAAATCAAGGCAAGTTACAGGGATGGATTATTATTAATAGATATGCCTAAAAAGGAAGATTCTATTGATAAAGGCCCCCGTTCAATTGAAATATCATAAATTTTAGTTTTGGTTTGAGAGACCATCTGCATGTTGCGGGTGGTCTTTTTTTTTAGACTTTATCGATGTACCTGTGAGTAGCTTTATGCTACTAAAAGATTCATTTAATATTGCCAGAGTTTAAATTATCAAAAAAGATTTGTTAATCCTTATATAATAGGTAATTTAGTCTTTTGTATGTATTATGGCTAAAAATGGGCTTTTATGAACTTACAAGACCAGGATAACTCTGTTCATGACGAACAATTCGGTGAGGCAAAAAACCAAACTGAAAATACTGAATCAGGTGAAAATCAGATTGCGTCTGACGAAACTGCTGATGCGGCTGAAACTCCCGCAAAGCCTGTTAAGAAGAAACCTGCCCCCAAAAAGGCAAAAACAAAATCTTCAGGCAAATCAGTTAAGAAGCAGGAACCTGCTGAAAAAGAAGCTGAAGATTCAGGTGATAGCAATGAAGTCTCTGCTGATATGGATGAGCAAATGGGTGAAGAACCTGTTGCTGAGAAATCATCTGTCCGGGAAGAAGTTTCAAAACAGGAGCCTCAGCCTGAAATCATTAATTATTCCCTGCTGAGTCAGGAAGACCTGGTTAAAATTCTTGAAGAAATACTATCTTCTAAACCTGTTCAGGAAATTAGAAGGGATGTTGAGTCTATTAAAGTAAATTTTTATAAAAGACATCGGGCCGCGAACGATAGTAAGCGCAAGGAATTCGTTGATTCAGGCGGATTAGCTGAGAATTTTGAAGTCCCTTCTGACCCTCTTGAGGAGAAAATATCTGAATTACTCCGAAAATACCGGGATCTCAGGATGGAATACAACCGGAGTCTTGACGACGCCAAGCTGGAGAACCTTGCCATGCGACAGGAGATTATTGAAGAGATCAAGGAACTTGTCAATAGTGAGGAGTCAATAAATAAAACCTTCCAGGAATTCAGAGAACTGCAGAACCGCTGGAGAGAAATAGGGGCTATTCCCCAGCAAAATGTCAATGATATCTGGGATACCTATCATCATCATGTAGAGAAATTCTATGATTATATAAAAATAAACAAGGAACTCAGGGACCTTGATCTGAAGAAAAATCTGGAAAGCAAAATCGAGCTTTGTGAAAAAGCTGAGAAACTACTGCTTGAACCCAATGTGGTAAATGCATTTGCAAGTCTGCAAAAATACCATGAGCTCTGGAGGGAGATTGGTCCCATTCCCAAGGACAAACAGACAGAAATTTGGGAACGCTTCAAGGAAGCCACCTCCAAAATAAATAAAAAACACCAGCAGTTTTACCACGATCTAAAGGAAAGCCAGAAAAAGAATCTGGAATCTAAGGTTCTTCTCTGCGAAAAGGCTGAAGAAATAGCTGCAAGCTCCATTGAAAGTCACAAGGACTGGGTACGGCGGACTAATGAGATGCTTGAAATTCAAAAGGTGTGGAAGACTATTGGCTTTGCCCCTAAAAAGGAAAATAATAAAATTTACACACGTTTCAGACATGCCTGCGATACTTTCTTTGAGAAGAAACGCGGGTTTTATGCACAGAATCTTGCTGAACAGGCACAAAATCTTCAGCGTAAACTGGAGTTGTGTATTCAGGCGGAGGCTATGCAGGACAGCACCGACTGGAAAAAAACCACTGACGATTATATACATCTGCAACGGAAATGGAAGGAAATAGGTCCTGCTCCCCGGAAAAATTCTGAACAGGTATGGAAACGCTTCAGAAATGCCTGCGATAAATTTTTCTCGAGAAAGACAGAGTTCTATTCAACCATCGATAATACTTTCGAAAAGAACCTTGAGGAAAAACTGGCTCTGTTAAAGGAAATTGAAGCATTTCAAAAGACGGATGACGGCAATGCCGACCTTAAGCGTTTACAGGAGTATCAGAGAAAATGGACAGATATCGGATTTGTGCCTTATGAGAAAAAGGATGAGCTTCAGCAGCAATACCGGGAAGCCATTAATAAGAAATTCGAAAGCCTTGATGTTGACGAATCAAAAAAGAGCATGATCAAGTTCCGTCATCGTATTGAAGCTATTTTGCAAAAGCCAAATTCCGGTTCTAAAATACGGTTCGAAAGAGAAAAATATATGGTGAAGCTTCAGCAATTAAAATCTGATATTGGCGTATGGGAGAATAATATCGGTTTTTTTGCAAATACTTCGAATGCTGAATCCATGCTTAAGGATTTTCAGGTGAAAATAGAAGATGCAAAGCAGTCAATTCATATTCTCGAGGAAAAAATAACATTCATTGATGAACTAAACATCGATTAACAGCTCAAAACTAAGTTAGCTTAATAAAGCATTCCTTATAAAAGAATCTGAACCTGGAGTGAAGCAGCCTGAAGTAATTTTATGTGGTTCGATATAAACAATTAATAAAAGCTTTTCTTCATTTTCTTCCCTTATAATTGCTCTGTCTGCGAATAAATTATTTACTTTGCGGTCAGAAATTAAAAAAATAAAATTGTCCGCTACTAAGTATATTTTTGTTACCGGAGGTGTTACTTCCTCACTTGGAAAAGGCATTATCTCTGCTTCACTTGGGAAACTCCTGAAGGCCAGGGGATACAGTGTAAGCATTCAGAAACTGGATCCTTACATCAATATTGATCCGGGTACTCTCAATCCCTATGAACATGGCGAATGTTTCGTAACCGACGACGGTGCTGAAACGGATCTTGATCTGGGTCATTACGAAAGGTTTCTGGATGTTCAGACCTCGCAGGCCAATAATGTTACCACCGGTCGCATTTACCAGTCGGTTATCAATAAGGAAAGAAAAGGGGATTACCTGGGCAAGACGGTTCAGGTTATTCCTCATATTACGGATGAGATCAAGCGCCGCATAAAATTGCTGGGCTCACGCTATAACTATGATGTGGTAATCACGGAAATAGGAGGTACGGTAGGGGATATTGAATCGCTACCCTACATCGAATCCGTCAGACAGCTCAAATGGGAACTCGGAGCAGGAAACTCTCTGGTTATCCACCTTACACTGGTTCCTTATCTTGCGGCATCCGGCGAGCTTAAAACAAAACCCACACAGCATTCCGTTAAAGCATTGCTCGAAAACGGGGTGCAGCCTGATATTCTTGTACTCAGAACAGAACATACATTAAATAAGGATCTTCGTAAAAAGGTAGCCCTGTTCTGTAACGTTGAACTGGGTTCGGTTGTGGAATCCATCGATGTGAAAACCATTTATGAGGTTCCCCTGCTTATGCAGAATGAAAAACTGGATGAGACCGTACTTCGCAAGTTAAACCTTTCCGCAGGTAATCCTCCGGAGCTAAAGCCGTGGAAGTCGATGGTAAAAAGGCTTAAGAACCCGAAAACCACCGTCCGTATTGCCCTGGTTGGAAAGTATGTGGAATTGCAGGATTCCTATAAATCCATTATAGAGTCGCTTACACATGCCGGTGCCACCCACGAGGCCAAAATCAGCCTGAATTGTATCCATTCTGAAACAGTTACTGCAGAGAATATCTCCGAACTGCTGTCGGGTCATCATGGTATTATTGTTGCTCCGGGTTTTGGCGACAGGGGGATAGAGGGTAAGATTATGGCAGTACAGTATGCGCGCGAAAATAAGGTCCCTTACCTGGGAATATGCCTTGGAATGCAATGTGCCGTTATTGAATTTGCCCGCAATATTCTGGAGCTGAAGGATGCTCATTCAACGGAAATGACACGCATGACCGCTCACCCGGTGATCGACCTTATGGAAGAACAAAAGGGCGTTACCGAAAAGGGAGGAACCATGAGACTTGGAGGATATCCCTGCGATATTAAGGAAGGAACCCTTGCATCAAAAGTATATAAGGAAGTTCACATAAGAGAAAGACACCGTCACCGTTATGAATTTAACAACGACTACCTTGCTCAGTTTGAATCACATGGTATGATTGCTTCCGGTATTAATCCCGACAGCCAGCTTGTTGAGATCATGGAACTGCCGGCCCATCCGTTTTTTATTGGAGTCCAGTTTCATCCGGAATACCGCAGTACCGTTCTGAATCCTCATCCGCTTTTTATTAACTTTATTGCAGCTGCCTTGCATTATATGGAAAAACATCCGGCGAGCTAGCATAACTTCATCATTATTTGAAACTTTATTAAATGGACAGAAATTCAATTTTAGGAATTATAATTATTGCCGGAATCTTAATAGGCTACACATTCCTTACCAAACCCAGCAAAGAACAAATTGCTGAACAGAAGAGACTTGCCGACTCTGCCCGAACAGCAGAACTTTTAAATGCAGAACTGGCGAAAGCCAAAACAGCCGATTTTGACAGCCTTGCCAAACAACTGCCCGAAGCAGTCGCAGAAAATAAGGAAGTAGATAATGAGACTAAGCTTGGTGTATATGCAAGTCATGCCGAAGGGAAAACTAAATTTTATACTCTGGAAAACAATAAAGTCAAAATTGTTCTCTCAAACGAAGGCGCCAGACCCTATAGCGTGGAATTAAAGGATTATAAAACCTGGGATCAGAAACCATTGATGCTGTTTCAGGGCGATTCCAGTTTGCTTGGTCTTGAATTTTTCTCTGATGGCAAGAGTATCACAACGAATGATTTGTTTTTTGAAACCGATGAGGAATCAGATGATATCATAGTTACTGAAGCTGAGAAAAGTATCTCATTTAAATTACCCGTGGATACATCTGGTGCCTATATCCAATATACATACACACTGTATCCTGACCGTTATTTGCTTGATTTTGATGTGAAAATGGTGGGTATGAATCAATACCGTACCGATAATGTTCAGCTGAAATGGGAAATTTATTCTCCCCAGCAGGAAATGGGAAGGGCAAATGAACTTCAGTACACTAATCTTTACTACAGGTTCAATGATGGTGAAGTTGAAAAATTCAAACCCAGATCAAAGGACAGTCAGGATATTACGGAGACAACAAAAATTCAATGGCTGGCATTTAAGCAGCAATTTTTCTCCTCGGTTCTTATTTCAGATGTGAGTCCGTTTGAGGGTGGATATATGAAAATGGATCCGGAGCCGGAGGGAAATGAATATATCCGGAAATTCAGCGCTGAGCTTTCTGTACCTTTTAACAGAACAGATGAGTTCAATATGCCAATGCATTTTTATTTTGGTCCAAATGCTTTTCAGTCGTTAAAGCGAATAGGATTCAAACTCGAAGAACTGGTTACCATTGGAGGATCAATCATTCGCTGGATTAATGCCTATGTTGTTATCCCAATTTTCAATTTCCTCGATAATTTTATTTCAAATTACGGAATAATTATCCTTTTACTTACTCTGATTATTAAGATAGCACTTCTACCTCTCACATATCGGTCCTATATGTCGATGGCAAAGATGCGGGTCCTTAAGCCTCAGATTGATGAAATAAATCAGAAAATACCGAAGGACAAGGCAATGGAACGCCAGCAGGCTACCATGGCATTATACAAAAAGGTTGGTGTTAATCCAATGGGAGGTTGTTTGCCCATGATATTGCAAATGCCTATTCTGTATGCCATGTTCCGCTTCTTCCCAACATCCATTGAGCTTCGGCAGGAACATTTCCTTTGGGCACACGATTTATCAACCTACGACTCCATTTTAAATCTTCCTTTCACCATCCCGATGTATGGCGACCATGTTAGTTTGTTTACCATTCTTATGACGGTAACAACCATTATTTCCATGAAAATGAGTGGTCAGACCCCGGGAGCGGATACAGGTATGCCCGGCATGAAAACCATGATGTACATGATGCCGGTAATGTTTATGCTGATTTTGAACAGCTTTTCCGCCGGACTTACCTATTACTATTTCCTGGCTAACGTAATAACCATAGGGCAAAATTATCTTTTTAAATATCTGGTTGACGAAGAAGCTATTTTAAGAAAGCTGAATTCCAAAAAGCTTAAGGCTTCGACAGGTAAGAAATCCTCTTTTCAGCAAAAGCTTGAAGATATGGCCAAACAAAGAGGATATAAACTTCCGAAATAATATCAGGCGATAATAATAAAAGCAGGCTTCCGGCTTTAGGGAGCCTGCTTTTTTTATGAGAAACTGTCATTTAATATTCCTGAACCAACACTGATGTATTCCTTTAGCAAGGAATCACCAATTTTCCAATAAGAAGAAGGTTTCAGTTCTCCATCTCTCTCTGGAGTGCGGCCATTTTAATTGCGGTTATGGCTGCTTCATCACCTTTGTTACCATGCCTGCCTCCCGACCTGTCAACCGCCTGTTGCTGAGTATCCGTTGTGAGAACACCAAAGATAAAAGGGATGTTATTATTAAGGTTTAAATCAGTAATTCCATAACTGACACCCTGGCAAATGAAGTCGAAATGCCGTGTCTCCCCCTGAATAACACAACCCAGACATAAAACCGCATCTACATCGCGGTATTCGGCAAAGAACTGTCCTCCCAGGGTAAGTTCAAAACTTCCGGGAACCCAACGAACTTCAATATTTTCGTCTTTTGCTCCGTGTTTATGCAGAGTGTCAAGCGCCCCTTTAAGAAGCGATGATGTAATCTCCTGATTCCATTCAGAAACCACGATTCCGAATTTCATATCAGATGCATCCGGTATTTTCCCGGGATCGTAAGACGACAGGTTTTTTAGATTACTGGCCATGGTTTGAATTGCTGGTATTAAAAGTTTTGATAATATTTTCGAAAATAGTACAAAAAAAAATATCAGCAGGGATTATCTGCTGATACTTTTAAGAATTTAAAATGCTAGGGTTTTCGATTACCTGTTTTCTACCCTGGCAATGTATTTGTCAATTTCTTTGCCTTCCTGACTTTCAGGATATTTTTCCTTTATTTCGGAATAGGTATCCAATGCTTTTTTATATTCTTTTAATTCTTCAAAAGCCAGACCCGCTTTTTTAAGCAGTATAGGGCTGGAGAAGTTGTTTTCAAATTTATTCGCTCCTTCAAGGTAGGCTTTTGCTGCCTTGTCGTAGCTTCCTTCACCTGAATATGCATCACCCAGTGAAGAGTATTTTGCAGCACCAACAAGTAGGTCTTTGGTTTTGAATTTATTCAGATAGCTTATGGCATTAGAGTAATCAGCCTGATTGAGGTAACAAACACCTGCATAATATTTGGCAAGGTTTGCTGCTTTTGAGAAACCATAATCGTCGATAATCTGCAGAAATCCCGGGTAAGTACCATATCCGTTCAGGGCAAGGTTAAATGAATCTTTTTCGAAGAATTTCTCTGCCATAAACATTTCCTTTGTCGCGTTTTCCTGCATCGGTGTGTAATAGAAACGTTTGGCACCAATAAACAGAAGCACTACCAGAATTAATCCGGAAACAATGTATGTTAGCGTTTTCTGGTTTTCCTCAATGAATCTTTCACTGCGGGTGAGAGCCTGTTCTATGCCTTCAAAACCGGCATCCTTCTGTTCTTTTTTTTCTTTGCTGGACATTTTTTACTGCTATTATTTAGAATTTTTTTTTAACAAGCGCAAATGTAATAGTTTTTTGTGAATTATGGGATATGAATTTAGAATTTAGAATTTAGAAGGCTGAATTAACTCTGTCAGCCAAGCTTTCACTACCGTAAGGCCCGTAATACCCGTAACGACCGTAACGACCGTAACGACCGTAACAGCCGTAACGTCCGTAACGACCGTAACGCCCAAATAATCCCTTTTAGAAAAAGCAAAATCCAAATTTAAACGCCAAGTTTTTGTAACTTTAAGCAGAAATGAAAAAATATGCATCTTAGGAAATTATCGATAGTTAATTTTAAGAATTATGAACAGGCAGAGTTCTCTTTCTCTGAGAGGATAAACTGTTTTGTTGGTGATAATGGTGTTGGGAAGACAAATTTAATGGATGCCATTCATTATCTTTCCCTGGCAAAATCATATTTTAATGCGGTCGACAGTCAGAATATCAGGCATGAGCAGGATTTTGCTGTAATTCAGGGTGAATTCGAGCGCGAAGGCAAGAATGAGTTTATTTATTGCGGAATCCAGAGAAACAAAAGAAAACAATTTCGGAGAAATAAAAAGGATTATCAAAAGCTTTCGGAGCATATCGGACTGATTCCACTGGTTATGATTTCTCCCTCCGACAGCAGTCTAATTCTGGAAGGCGGAGAGGAGAGGAGAAAGTTTATAAATTCGGTTATTGCCCAATTCGACAGGAATTACCTGGAAAATATTATCCATTATAACCATGCTCTTTTGCAGAGAAATAAAATCCTAAAGGAATTCAATTCCGGAACTAAATATGATCCGGATTACCTTCAGGTCTGGGATGAGCAGCTGATTTCATACGGACAGGAGATTTTCAGGGCTAGAAAGGATTTTATTGAGAAACTTCTTCCTGTGTTCGAAACATTTTATAAAACCATATCAGGGGAAAAAGAAGAGGTCGAATTGATTTATGAGAGTCAGCTTTTTGAAAAGGATATGAGAACCCTGCTCAATGAGTCACTCCGAAAGGATATGATTCTGCAATATACCACTTCAGGCATTCATAAAGACGATCTGGAAATGAAACTTGCCGGTTACCCGCTTAAAAAGACAGGCTCTCAGGGACAACAAAAGACTTTTCTGGTGGCACTTAAGCTGGCAAAATTCGATTTTATAAAAAACATCAGTAATCTGAATCCTATTCTTTTACTGGATGATATCTTTGATAAATTCGACCTGAACCGAGTGGAGCAAATAATTCGACTGGTTGCGGAAAATACTTTTGGACAGATTTTTATAAGCGACACCAATTTCACTCACCTTAAAAAAATACTTAAGGAAATCAATATTGATCATAAAGTGTTTCTTATATCAGATAATCAGACAATTAAAGAAACAAAATGAGAAAAAGTCAGACTCAGAATATTTCGGAAGTAGTTGCGGCAATTATAAAATCCAGCGGACTGGAGGATAAACTTGCTGAAACAAGGATGCTTAAATCCTGGGAGGAGCTGTTAGGAAAGAGCGTCGCAAAACTGACGAAAAATTTGTATGTCAGTAAGCGGACGCTCTTTGTTAGCCTGAATTCTTCAGTAGTCAGATCGGAACTTACAATGATCAAAAAGGATTTACTGATTCGCCTGAATGAAAAGGCCGGCAAATCGGTAATAGATGATATTGTTTTCCGGTAAAATCCTTATTTAATGGATTTATAAAATCTTTCGCTGTGGTTGAAAAAGAAATCGCTTTCGATAATAGCGTTTTCATCACTGTCGGAGCCGTGCACGGCATTAGCCTCAACCGACTCTGCAAAAAGTTTCCTGATAGTACCTTCTTCCGCCTTGGCGGGATCGGTAGCTCCGATGATTTTCCTGTAATCTTCAACCGCATTGTCTTTTTCAAGAAGGGCAACAACAATGGGGCCTGAGGTCATTGACTGTACCAGTGAATTGTAGAAAGGCCTTTCTTTATGCACTGCATAGAAAGTCTGAGCCTGGAGGGTTGACAATTGTGTAAGCCTCATAGCTACAATATGAAAACCTTTTTCATTGATAATTTTGAGAATGGGACCTATGTTTTCTTTGGCAACAGCTCCCGGCTTGATCATAGTGAAAGTAATTCTTCCGTTCATAAATATGCTTTTTAATTTTGCTGCGAATATATTAATATTTGAAGGGATTAAGGAGCTTATTTGACAAAAAGTTAATTCATGCTGAGGAATCCATCGAATATAAAGAGAATCCATCCTTTAAACAGAATATGTACGGTGAAATCTGCTAAGCCACAAATAAGTTTTATCTTTGGCAAATAAAAAATAAATATCTGTCTTGAAATCTCTCAATCCAAATGATGTTAACCGCCTGAAGGAACTTTTAGGCAAATCACAAAATGTTCTTATTACCACCCACCATAATGCCGACGGCGATGCTATCGGTTCTACCCTGGGGATGGCCCTTGTTTTAAAATATGAAGGAAAAAAAGTTGATATTGTTACCCCGAATAATTATCCTCATTTCCTGAAGTGGATGCCTGGTTCCGAAATGATTAAGGTGTACAGAGGGAATGAAGCAGAGGTTAAAACACTTGCCGACGAAGCAGATCTTTTATTGTGCATAGACTATAACGATCCTGCACGGCTCAAGGAAGCAGCCGGAACTATTTTTGCTTCCAGGGCTCCGGTAGTATTAATCGATCACCATCCTGAACCAAAAGATTTTTATTCCCTTGGCTTTTCAGAAATCGATCTCGGATCGGCATCTGAACTGGTTTATCATATATTGAGGGAACTCGGTTTGGAGAATCGGATTGATAAAGATGTAGCTACCAACCTGTATACAGGAATAATGACTGATACAGGATGTTTTAGTTTCTCATGTTCCTATCCGGGAGTTTTTGAAGTGGTAGCTGACTTAATCTCTAAAGGAATTCCCAAAGATGATATTCATTCATTGATTTACGATAATTATTCTGATGCAAGGATGCGCCTCATGGGTTATTGTCTGAATGAAAAAATGGTGGTTATCCCCGAATATAATACTGCTTATATCAGTCTAAGCAGAAAAGAACTTGAAAAATTCAGCCATTTGCCGGGTGATACAGAAGGATTTGTCAATCTCCCGTTTTCTATAAAGGGAATTAAACTTACTGCCTTCTTTGTAGAGAAAAAGGATCACGTGAAGATTTCCTTTCGCTCAAGGGGCGATTTTTCGGTAAACGATCTTGCCAGAAATAATTTCAGGGGAGGAGGACACACAAATGCAGCCGGGGCCGAGTGGGATCTTAGCCTTGAAAGTACAGTGCAAAGATTTGTGGATCTTCTTCCTGAATATGCCGGTCAGTTAAAATGAAACGATATTCCATATATTTTTTTGGGCTGATTCTATTGCTTACGTCCTGCCGTCACAATGTCCAGGAAGCACCCAGGGATTTGGATGCTGAGGCGGGAAGGAAGAAGGAAAAGCTTATAGACATAAATAATTACGTTGCCCGCCGAAATAATGAGATGATCGCCCGATTTGTAAAACGTACCAATCTCAATATGAAGGAAACGGGATCGGGATTGTGGTACGGCATCTACTTCAAGGGAAAGGGAAGGGAAGTGAAATCGGGAAATATTGTGAAAATGAGTTATTCTCTGCGCTTGCTCGATGGTACGCCTATAGATTCCGCCGGTTCTGATCATCCGAAAATTTTTAGGACCGGAAAGGGAGGCGTTGAATCAGGTCTTGAAGAGGGAGTAATGCTACTGCATCAGGGCGACAGTGCACGTTTTATAATTCCTCCTCACCTGGCCTACGGGAATTTCGGCAACCAGGAAAAAATACCTCCCGGTGCATTCCTGTTTTATGATGTTTATCTGTCTGAAGTAACGGAATAAGAAATGAAACTAAAACTCTTTGTCCTTTTTCTGACCATACTTTTCACTTCCTGTTCGCGGTACCCGGGCTATAAGAAACTTACCTCCGAAATTTACTATTCCTTAATTCAATTTGGAGACGACAGGCAAAAAGCTCTTCCGGGCGATTATGTAACTATATCCATTGAATACCGCACACAGAAGGACTCAGTTTTTTTCAGCGGCCAAAGGAAGGTCAGAGTTAACGAACCCATTGATGACGCCTCCCTTGATAATTGTTTTTTACATATTTGTTCAGGCGATAGTGCATCTTTTATCCTGCCTGCAGTTAAATTCTTTGCTTCTACACTTAAATCAGAGCTTCCGGATTTTATTTCAGAGGATGCACCCATTAAAATAAATATGAGACTGGAAAATATTCAGACGGGAAAGGAATTTTTGGCAGAGAAGGAACTTTTCCTGCTTTGGTCGGCCGAACTTTCTGAGTATGAAAACCGCATTCTCAGGCAGTATCTCAAGGATGAAAAACTGGATATTCAACCAAAGCCTGAAGGCTTCTTCCTTATACCCCTAAGGGAAGGAAATGGGCTGACTGTTAGGAAGGGAGATCATTTATGGGTCAATTACGAAGGTAAATTCCTGAATGGAAAATATTTCGATGGCACCTACCGTTCTAAAGAACCGGTTGATTTCATTTATGGAACACAGTACATGCTTATTTCCGGACTTGATATGGCACTAAAATATATGGACGAAGGAGAGAAAGCCATGATAATTTTACCGTCCGGTTTGGCATTTGGGGATAAAGGAGATTCATTCGGACTCATACCTCCCTATACATCGCTTATTTATACTCTGGAAATTATTAAAATTGAAAGATAATTGAACAATAGGCAACCAAAATACCTAATTTTGCATCTGAAAGATAAAAAAGTATATAAAAATGAAAATGAACAAAATTTACCTGTTACTGGCTGCAGCCTTTGGATTGCTTAGCGTATCATCCTGTATGAAGGATGATGATGCGGATAAGAAAGCTGCTGAAATGAGAATACTGGATAATTATATTCTATCAAATAACATAACTACAGAGCCTACCAAATCAGGGCTTTACTATATCGAGCAACTTGCCGGAACAGGCGACTCTGCTGTGGAAGGGGAATGGATTGAACTTTCTTATACAGCCAGACTTGTTTCTACGAACGATGTTGTTATTACTTCTGATATGCAAACCGCTAAAGACAACGGGCTTTACCAGGATTATAATTTCTACGGACCCACACGACTTATTCTTGGGGCAATTTCATATGAAGGTTTGAATGAAGGAGTGGCTATGATGAGAGAAGGTGGTAAGGCAAGACTGATTTTCCCATCAGACCTTGGCCTTGGAAAAAACGCTACTTCCAATATTCCATCATACAGTTCGCTCATTTTCGACGTGGAACTTGTGAAGGTAATTCCAGATATTAAAGCCTATGAAAATGAGTTGCTAATGGCTTATCTCGAGCAAAACGAAATGCCAACCGATTCCACTAAAACAGGAATCTATTTTAAACAAAATGTTGCAGGAACAGGCGATCTGCCTGCCTATGGGAATCAGGTTAACCTCACCTACACAGGTAAGTTTTTAAGCGGAAGAGTCTTCGATACAAATTCAAAATTCTTTTCCATTCACATAGGTTATAACGAAGTTATACCCGGTTTTGAAGAGGGAGTGAAGCTTATTGCCAAAGGTGGTTCAGGGACGGTTGTAATTCCTTTCTATTATGCATATGGAGAGTTTGGACGTTACGATTCAAATTATCGGCCCTTAATTCCACCGTTTTCGACTCTGGTTTTTGATATCAGCGTCATAGATATACTGACAAAATAATTGAGATCAGGCCTGGATAAGAAATACCGCAGGTATTTTATCCAGGTCGGGATCGCTTTTTCTCCATTTCTCAATTGTTTTAACCTCTATGCTTTCATCTGCGGTGGTCAGATTCTTTGCTATGCACAGGCGCGTGGAAGACTGACAGGTTTTCATGATTTCCTCGAATAGTCTTTTGTTTCTGTAAGGGGTTTCGATAAATATCTGAGTTTGTTTTTCTTTCCTGGAAGTATTCTCAATATCTCTTAATGACCTTGATAGTTCCGATTTTTCTACCGGAAGATAACCTCTGAATGCAAAGCTCTGACCATTAAAACCTGAGGCCATCAGGGCCAGTAAAATGGAAGACGGACCTGTTAAGGGGACAACTTTTAAACCCTTTTCATGAGCACTGGCAACCACTCTGGCACCCGGATCAGCAACCGCCGGAACACCAGCCTCCGATAATACTCCAATGTCTATACCTTTATCACAGGGAAGAAGAAATTCAGGTATTTCCGATTCAGCTGTATGTTTGTTTAGCTCAAAAAAGACAATATCATCGATTTTTTGGGGATAGGAAGTTCTTACAAGAAAACGGCGTGCATTTCTGATATCTTCAACAATAAAATGATTGAGGGAGTGGAGAATTGAGAGCACTCCCTGAGGTATTACATCCCCTGTTTCACTCAAACCAAGTGTATTTGGAAGAAGGTATACTTTTCCCGGCATAGTTTTTATTTCAAATATAGGGAAGAAAATCTGAAAACATGCTTTGAAATCAATCCGTGCTTTTTTCGTACCTTCGTATTTGTTTAGTATTCATAGCTATTGATCACAAGTTACAGTTTTGAAAATTACTTTTTTAGGTACAGGTACCTCGCAGGGTGTGCCTGTAATAGCATGCAAATGTAAAACCTGCACTTCATCTGATCCCCGTGATAACAGGCTCAGATCATCAGTGCTTGTCGAGTCGGAAGGAACCAGCCTGGTAATCGATACGGGTCCTGATTTTCGACAGCAAATGCTGAGGCACAGGGTTGAAAAGCTCGATGCTGTATTATTTACTCATGAACATCGCGACCATATTGCCGGATTGGACGATATACGGGCCTTTAACTTTATCCAGCAACAGGCTATGGATGTTTATGCCGAAGAAAGAGTTTTTCGTGCACTGAACTATGAATTTCCTTACATCTTTGCTGAAAAAAAATATCCCGGGATACCTCAGCTTACTATGAATGTCATTGCAGGGACTCATTTTTCCATTAAATCCCTGCTGATTGAACCGGTGAGAGTTATGCATTATCGTTTACCGGTATTGGGTTTCAGAATCGGTAATTTCGCTTATATAACCGATGCCAACTACATCTCAGAAGAAGAGATGAAAAAGCTCCGGGGTCTTGATATTCTTGTAATCAATGCTTTAAGGAGAGAGAAACATATATCTCATTATAACCTGCCCCAGGCTTTGGAAGTTATTCAGGAATTAAAACCTGAAATGGGGTATCTTACCCATCTTTCTCACCAGATTGGTTTGCATGCGGAATTGATGGAAGAGCTGCCTGAAAATGTTACTGTCGCTTTTGATGGTCTGGAACTTAGCATTTGAGGATTGCGAAGCTAATTTAATTTCAATCTTTGTTATAAATTTTATTTATTGCCGAATTCTTCTTAAGGACTTAATCAGAGTTTTAATTTAATAATAACCAGGAAGAACCATGAAAAAACACTTCTGCTTGCAACTTATATTATCCGGTATGATTTTTCTGTCAACAGGGCTGAGCGGCCAGGAAGCTCAAATCATAAATATCGAAAACAGAAATACCCAAACCCTTGACGGTGTATGGAAGTATATCGTTGATCCCTATGAATCGGGGTATTACGATTACCGCCGTGAGGCAAGGGATCAGCAGCCGAACCCCAGTAAATCTGAATCTCTTTTTCTTGGCTACAAACCCACAAGCCCTTCGGAAAGAGTGGAATATGATTTTGATAAAGCCGATAATATTCTTGTGCCCAGAGACTGGAACTCACAAAAGGAAAAACTCTTTTATTATGAAGGATCGGTCTGGTATTACAAATCCTTCGATTTTATCCCGGAAAAACCGGGAAGCAGGCAATTTATTTATTTCGGCGCTGCCAACTATGAAGCAGATGTTTATCTGAATGGTTCAAAGCTCGGCAAACATATCGGAGGATTCACCCCCTTTAATTTTGAAGTAAGCGGGAAATTAAAACCACAAGGAAATTTTGTAATAGTTAAGGTGGATAATACCAGGAAACCTGAGAATGTCCCAACCATTAATACCGACTGGTGGAACTATGGCGGATTAACCAGGGAAGTTTCCATTGTCGAGGTTCCTCAGACCTTTATTCAGGATTATTACGTCCAGCTGGCAGATAAGAATTCATCTGTTATTGAGGTATCTGTTCAACTTAATGGACCAGACAGAGCAAATCAGCTTGTGGCAATTGAAATCCCTGAGGCTGGAATTAAAGGAAGCCTGAAGACAGATGATAACGGATTGGGTAAAACAAATATTAAGGCAAAGGACCTGAAACTCTGGTCGCCCGATTCTCCTTTCCTTTACAAGGTAATGCTCATTCTTAATAATGATGTTTTGTCTGACAGGATCGGTTTCAGGACTATTCAGACCATGGGAAAAGAAATCCTGGTAAACGGAAAGCCGGTATTCTTGCGAGGTTTATCCATTCACGAGGAGAATGGTGTACGGGGAGGGAGAGCCTATTCAAGAGAGGATGCTCAGATGCTTCTGGGATGGGCAAAAGAATTGGGTTGTAATTTTGTCCGGCTCGCCCACTATCCCCATAATGAAAATATGATTCGCGTGGCTGATGAAATGGGAATAATGGTTTGGTCGGAAGTTCCCGTATACTGGACCATACAATGGAAGAATCCGGAAACTTTTCAAAATGCCAGAGCACAGCTCTGCGATATGATAACCCGCGATAAAAACAGGGCAGCTGTCATTGTTTGGTCTATGGCAAATGAAACCCCGATTTCACCAGAAAGGACAGAATTCATCAAAAACATGATATTAACCACACGTGAAATGGATCCGGTAAGGTTGGTCAGCGCAGCTCTGGAAAGACATACAAAGGAAGGTACCTTAAACACTCAGGTAATTGCGGATCCTTTGCAGGAGTATGTCGACATAATAAGCTTTAATGAATACATTGGTTGGTATGACGGTCTGCCGGAAAAATGCAAAACGGCTGTTTTTGATATTAAATATGAAAAACCCGTCTTAATTTCAGAATTTGGAGGGGGAGCACTTCAGGGATTCCATGGTCCGAAAGATCAGATTTGGACTGAAGAATTTCAGGAGGATTTGTACAGGGAGACAGTGGAAATGATTGATAAAATTCCCCAGCTCCGGGGAGTCACTCCGTGGATACTTGCCGACTTCCGCTCTCCAAGAAGGATGTTACCGGATATACAGGATGGCTGGAACCGAAAAGGACTTATTTCTGAAACCGGAAACAAAAAGAAAGCCTTTTTTGTACTTCAGAAATACTATGAAAAGAAAAAGGCGGAATTCCCTGGGAAATAGCTCAATAGGAATATCAGCATCGGTAAATCAAATAAAAACAAATCTTAAGCATGAAGAATCATTTGAAAGGCTTTAGTATTCTCTTGTCTGTTGCCTGCCTTATAAATATATGTATTCCGAGATCTTTCGCCCAGGTTATCAGCCCTTATCTTATCGGAAACAATGCATGGATGGATCCCTCGGCCCTCAATAATTTGTGGGATGATATGAAAATGGCAAAATTTCAGAGTATTCGCATTGGAGGAAATGCTGCTGAAGGCTATGGGACTAATTATGCAAAATACATTACACTTATAGATGGAGTCAGAAAATCAGGTGCAGAGCCGATTTTGCAGGTACCCCGAAGCCTCACAACTCAACAGGCAATCGATTTTATTACATATATCAATATTACTCAGGCTAAGAATATTAAACTATGGAGCATAGGTAATGAACCGGATCATTCCAATAATTACGATGCCGTAGCAACGGTGTCACAATATATTAAGAGAATAGGCTCAGCTTTAAAATCGGTCGATTCTTCAATCATTACAATGGGGCCGGAAACCTCCTGGTACCAAAACACTGCCTACATGACTCCATTAATTGGAGGAAATCAGGATATTACAGGCAAAGACTCTTTAGGCCATTATTATATTGATGTTGTTACATTTCATAAATATATGTTTACCGATATCAACGGTCTGGAATCGGATGTAAACAATCTCCTTTCGAAATTTAATATAGTAAACGCAAATCGTCCGGAAGGAAAAAAATTATCCTGGGGCCTGACCGAATTTAATTCTACTTATGATAATTCAAAAAACACAACTCCGGATCAGGATGTGTGGTCGTTTCATGCAGGTCAGCTGTTTGCAGAAGTTTTTGGTTTGGGGATGAGGAAGGGGGCGTTTTCAATGAATGCCTGGAGTATGCTGGAGGGACAGGTTGAGAGAGCCGGCACGGATCTGAGTTTATTTGACAAGGATTTAAAAGGCAGAGCTAGTTTTTACCATAGCCTTTTGCTTGGTCAGAATATGAAAATGAATTACCTGACCACCAGTGATAATAAAGCTAATGTAGTTGTTATCCCCATGGCTGATTCCAGTGGTATAGCGCTTATGATTTTAAATAAGGATTTGGTGAACAATTATAACTACAGCCTTAGGCTTGATATGTCGGCTGTTGTTAAGCCATCTGATTTGCAGATTAAAGTTAACGCCGGCAAAAATATTGAGATCAGCGGGAATATCAGCAAATATTCTACTCAGATGCTTGTTTTTGATACAAGCGGGATTATGACAAAACGCTACACCTATACATCGGCAGATGCAGATCTCAGGGGCGAGCCTCTGATTGAGATGTTCTCAGACGATCCAGTGCCGATTGTATCCCTGAGCCAGCCATCCGATTCGCTTACCATGGCCTTGAAAACTACAATTGATCTTTCTGCGACGGCAAATGACAATGGTTCCATTGTAAAAGTAGAATTTACGGCAAACGGAGCCGCAATTGGAACTGCACTCACTGAGCCTTACAATTTTACCTGGACACCTCCTTTGGCAGGTGATTTTATTGTTGCGGCCAGAGCATATGATGACAAAGGGGGAGTAGGCTTCTCAGAAGGAGTAAGGGTAATTGTGGAAAAAGTATATAATTATTTACCTATTCCTGCCACCATTCAGGCAGAAGATTTTGATGAAATGCTGGGTATTCAAATGGAAACGACAACTGATGAAGGGGGCGGACAGAATGTTGGCTACTGTGATCCCGGCGACTGGCTCGATTATACAATAAATGTGCCTGTCTCCGGTCAATACGTGGTTGAGGCGCGTTTAGCCAGTTTGTATGCAACCGGTGCATTTAATCTTAAAAGCGGCACAAATATTCTAACTTCCTTGGCTCTAAATCCAGGGACAGGAGGCTGGCAAAACTGGACAACTCTCTCAAAAATTGTCAGTCTGCCTGAAGGAAATCAGACCTTGCGTCTGGAAATTACAGGAAAGAGTATTAATATTAACTGGCTTCGTTTTTCATTCCTGCCTGTAAATGTTGTAAGTCCGCAATTGGAAACATTAGAAATTTTTCCAAACCCCTGTGATGGCAGAAATTTTACTCTTAATTATTCAGGAATTGACAGAAAGAATATCAGGGGTTTTGAAATTTATTCACTTTCCGGACACCGTCTTTGCTTTTTACCTGCCATTACAGGAGAGGAATCTCTCAGCATTGAAAACAATCCGGTATATCTTTCACCTGGTATTTATATAGTGAGTCTGCTAACAGAGAACGGAGTTTACAAAGAAAAATTAATGGTGCAATAATACGTTTTTAAATCCTATGGTTAATGTCTGATTTATGTCATAGAATTTAAGTTAATATAACCAAAAGCCTGATATATTTTTTAAAGCATAAAAAAACAAAATCAATTACTTTATATTTGAAACCAAATTCGAAAAAATACTTTCAAATATTCATATCGGTTTATGGGAATGACCATTGTTGAGAAAATCCTGGCTGCACATTCAGGAAAAAAAAGTGTAAGCCCCGGGGAAATTATTGATGTAGAGATTGATGCCAGGGTTGCCAGAGACTTCGGCGGTGCTAATGTAGTCCAGAATCTTGTTGATAACGGACTCGAAATAGCTGATCCTTCTAAAACATTTTTCACTTTCGACTGTAATCCTACCGGTTCAGACCAGAAATATGCCGTAAATCAGCAGATTTGCAGATTATTTTCAAGAACACATGGTATTAAGGTTTACGATATTGACAGGGGGATAGGTACCCACATCCTGATTGAAGAAGGATTGGCTTATCCCGGATCCACTGCCGTATCTACCGATTCACATGCAAATATTCTGGGTGCGGTTGGTTCTTTCGGACAGGGTATGGGAGATAAGGATATTGCTGCAGCCTGGGCTAAAGGTAAAATTTGGTTCAAGGTTCCGGAAAGTGTTAAGTTATTACTCAGTGGAAGTTTTAATGAACAGCTTTCAGCCAAGGATATTGTGTTAAATCTTTTATCTCAGTTTGGAGCAAACTCGATGCTGGGATATAGCATGGAGATATACGGAGACGATATTGATTCATTGAGTCTGGATGACAGAATTACCATCTCATCGATGGCAACTGAAATGGGCGCAATAATTATTATTTTCCCACCAAACAGGGAAGTTCAGGTATATTGCGAAGCCAGGACTGGCAGAAAAATCAATCCTATATTCGCTGATGACAATGCACTGTATAGTAAGAGTTTTGAAATTGATGTAACTACTTTTAAACCAATGGTTTCCAGACCGGGAAAGCCTCATGATGCCATTGAGGCTGCCAGTATGGCTCAGATTAAAATTGATTCGGCTTTTATTGGAAGTTGTACCAACGGTAGGATAGAGGATATGCGTGCTGCTGCAAAAGTGTTAAAAGGGAGGAAAGTCGCCCCGGGAGTTGTACTTAAGATTGTGCCCTCCACCGACCTCGTCTGGCGCCGATGTCTGGATGAAGGTCTTCTTGAAATTTTTAAAGACTCGGGAGCCATGGTCTCCAATGCAGGTTGTGCCGGATGTGCTGCAGGACAAGTCGGGCAAAATGGTCAGGGTGAGATTACTGTAAGTACCGGAAATCGGAATTTTCACGGAAAACAAGGTAAAGGGGAGGTGTATCTTGCTTCACCTGCGATTGCTGCGGCTTCTGCTGTGGCCGGTTATATTACTACCCCCGACAGAATACCGGAAAAGCCAATGATTTTTAGTAGAACACCGAGTCCTGAAAAAGAAAACCAAAAAAATAAGGAATTAAAGACGATAAAGAAAAAGACGAATAAAGTTAAAGGAAAGGCATGGTATATTCCCCTTGAGAATATTGATACAGATATGATTTTTCATAATCGCTACCTTACCATTACCCGGATGGAAGAGATGGGCCAATATACCTTTGATAATCTGCCGGGATATGAAGATTTCTCCAAAAAAGCCAAACCAGGAGATATTGTCTTCACAGGTAAGAATTTTGGTTCGGGAAGCTCACGCCAGCAGGCGGTTGACTGCTTTGCATCTCTTGGAATTCAGAGCCTTGTTGCGGAGTCATTTGGATCAATTTATGAACGTAACGCTATTAATGCTGCTTTTCCCATTGTTGTTTGCGAAAACATCAGCAAATTGAATCTTGATAACGGGGATGAGGTTGAAGTCGATTTTTTGCAGGGGCAAATAAAAAATATTACTAAAAATATTTCCGTAGCATCTCAAAAATTTTCTGATGTGCAAATGGAGATTTATCATAATGACGGATTATTTTAATCCCCTTTTTATAATCTGAAAAGGACAATCAAAACATATTTATTTTCAATAACTGGTGAAACTATGAAACTTATTATTCCTGAAGGATACAATTCAATACTGGACCTGAAGCAGACTGAGCGTGCTATTAAAGAAGTAAAAGACTTTTTTGAATCCTCTCTTTCTTCCGAACTTAAGCTGCGCAGAGTAACCGCCCCTTTGTTTGTTATGAAAGGTACCGGAATTAACGATGATCTGAATGGTATTGAACGACCGGTATCCTTCCCGATCCGCGATCTGGGAAATGCCACTGCTGAGATAGTGCAATCATTGGCTAAGTGGAAAAGGATGATGCTGTGCGACTATGATATCCGCATGAACTATGGAATTTATACCGATATGAACGCACTCAGACCCGATGAGGAGCTCGATAACCTGCATTCGGTTTATGTTGACCAGTGGGACTGGGAAAGGGTAATCAGTAAAGATGATCGCAAACTTGAATTTCTGAAGGACATTGTGAACAGAGTGTATCAGAGTATGGTAAGGACAGAGTTTGTTATCTATGAGCAGTATCCTGAGATAGAGCCTATTTTGCCTGAAAACATTACTTTCTTTCACGCTGAGGAATTACTCGAAATGTACCCTGATCTTACACCCCGCCAGCGGGAAGATAAGGTAGCAGAGAAATATGGTGCCGTTTTTATAATTGGTATTGGCGGAGTTCTTGCTGACGGCAAGGCTCACGATGGCAGGGCTCCGGATTATGACGACTGGACTACTCCAACCGTAAAAGGATATAAAGGTCTGAACGGAGATATAATCCTTTGGAATCCAATCCTTAAGATGGCATTCGAAGTTTCTTCAATGGGTATTAGAGTTGATAAGGCTGCCCTTGAACACCAGCTGAAAATAACAGGACTTGAAGAAAGAAAAAATCTCCAGTTCCATCGCCGTCTTTTGAACGATGAACTGCCTGAATCAATTGGAGGTGGAATTGGTCAGTCCAGACTTTGCATGTTTTTCCTGCGAAAAGCCCATGTAGGCGAAATACAGAGCTCAGTATGGCCGGGTGAAATGGTTGCCCATTGCAAGAAAAGTGGAATAATACTGATTTAGGAGATCCAATCCCTCTTAAATACCGAATCCCGGGGTATCTATTTCAAAATACCCATGTTTATGTTTCAGGCTCAGTACAGGGATTTTTGAATGATTAACAATCTGCTGCGCAAATGCACCCAGGAAAATTCCTGTTAACCTTGATTCATGGCCGGTATTTATAACAATCAGGTCGCACTTTTTCTTTTCTGCATATTCCAGAGAGGTTTCAGCAAGATTATCTCCATGAATTATCGTAGAGGTGTACTCTAATTTATCAAACTCTAAAATTTTCTCAACAGACCGGACCTTAACCTTAAACTTTGCCACTTCACTTTCTTCGTCCGATGCTGGCAAACCTATAATATGCACATGTGCATTAAAAAGCTTTCCAAATATTACTGCAAGATTTACTTTTTCCCGGCTGTGAATCGAATTATCGATAGGGATAAGGATGTTTTGAAATCCTTCTTTTTTCATCTTTTTCTGCAGAGTCAAAACAGGAATTTCGGAAAGAGTCGCAACTCTTTGAGCATTAGTACCAATAAAGAATTCTTTTAGTCCGGAGGCTCCATGCGTACCCATTATTATCATGTCGATATCTTTCTCTTTGGAGTAATTAAGTATCTCAGAATATACCTGCCCGGAAGTAACTATAATTTCAGATTTAATGCCATATTGAGAAAATATGGAGCTACGCAGCTCTTCCATTCTTTTTTCAATAGCTTTTTCAATTTCCAGAACGGGAGGCAAAACAACCTGGGCTTCAGGAATAATTGAAAAGCTATCCCTGTTTATATCAACTACATGTATAAGATAAACCTCAGCTTTTAAGGCCTTGGCCAGCATTATACCATCTTTATTTACCTCATCTGATATTTTGGTGAAATCTACAGGAATGAGGATTCTTTTAATTTTAATCATGATGAGTTGGATTTAGATTAATTATATACTGAAAATCAGCATGTTTTAATTCTGATTATTAAGAAAACGCAGAAATGCATCTTAAGTTAAAATAAAAACATTAAAAAATGTTAAAACTCTTTCAGGTTTATTCCGCAATCCAATTAACCAGACCTTTTTTGGATATAATTTCCATTAATTTTTCCGGTAATGGTTCGAAAGTATAATTTGCTCCGCCTAGCTTAATTTTCCCGGCTATGAAATCAATTTCCAGAACATCCCCTGGTTTATATGCATCCACTGCTTGTGGATGTACTATCAATGCAAGCCCCTGATTTATGGCCGATCTGAAGAATATCCGGTTCACCGATTTGACCAGAACAGCTTTAATTCCTGCATATGCAAGCCCAACGGCAGGATGTTCTCTCGAACTCCCGCAACCAAAATTATCACCTGAAATAATAAAATCACCTGCCTGAACATTTTTACTGAAATTCGGATCAAAGCCCTGGAAAAGGTGGGGCAATATCGCAGGCGGGTCTGAACTTAATACATTATAAGTAAGGTTTCCAGCAAACATTTGATCTGTGTTAAGGTTGTCCGCATCCTTGTAATTCCAGACATTTCCCATCCTTCGATTTTCGCCTGCCGGGATGGTCAGATTCGTTGCTGCTTCTCTTTTATATGGATATATCTCATTTCGGCCCTCGAGTCTGGGATCGGTAATTTTACCCATAATCGCCGACCAGGCAACTGTGGCCGGGGATGCCAGATAAATAGAGGATTTTTCATTTCCCATCCGTCCGAGGAAATTCCTGTTGGCCGTAGAGATAACTGTTTGTCCGTCGGCCGGAATTCCCTGCCCTGTTCCCAGGCAGGGACCACAGGATGAACTAAGCACATTGCATCCGGCATTAATAAAAATTTCCAGCAGACCTTCCTTCATAGCCTGCACGTAAATCTCACTTGATGCAGGTATTACATTGAGCTGAAAGCCCCGTTTAATGGTTTTGTATTTCAGAATTTCCGCAGCGATTCTAAGATCTTCTATTCTTCCATTGGTGCAGGTACCGATCAGTCCCTGATGGACCTCAGTTCCTTCCACTTCTTTTACCGAACGAACATTTTCAACATTATGTGGTGCCGCCACAAGCGGATATATATCTTCCAGATTGATACTGAATTCCATTTTATAATCAGCGTTATCATCGGCCCATATTCCATCAATTTTTTTCAGTCCATAGAATTCCGCCAGAACTTCGTCTGCAGGAAAAACCGCATTCTTTGCACCCATTTCGGAAGCCAGATTAGCCAGGGTCATCCTGTCGGATATACTCAATGAGGCTACTCCGGGTCCGTGAAATTCAATAGACATGTAATTTGCTCCTTCACTTCCCAGCAAACCAATAATCCAGAGTGAGAGATCCTTTGAATAAACACCCTGGGGAAGAGTACCTGTAAAGTTTATTTTTATCGATTCGGGTACCCGGAACCATGTTTCTCCCCGTTTCCATATACCTGCCGACTCTGTCCGGTCGATTCCCGCAGCAAGAGCATTAAAAGCTCCCGCCGTGCAGGTATGGCTGTCACTGCCAACAATTATCATCCCGGGTTTGGCATGATACGACATTATCTGGTGACAAATTCCCCGACCGGCATCATAGAATTTTTTGATGCCCTGCTTGTCAGCAAATTCCCTGATCGATTTGTAATCGTTGGCAAGTTTAGCATTAGTGGGAGGTGCATTGTGGTCCAGTACAATAAGTAATTGATCCGGATACAACACTGATTCACCCTTCATTTTCTGAAATGTTTTGTATATGCTGGCTGAGTTATCATGTGTAAGGATAATATCGGGCTTTTTAAAAACTATGGTTCCTGCGTTAGCACCCAGAATCTTTTCAGCAAAAGTTTTTCCCATTTCAGTATATTTTATACAAAAGTCAGCAAAAACGCGATCAAATGCGCAAGATTACAGGATGTTTTATAATAGTCCCGCTTTTCCGGGAAAGATTTTATCAGCCAGATATACCATGTTTGCGGATTATTTTTTTCCTTTGAATTTTCCATCCTTAGATATATCTTTAACTATAGTTTAATTTATGACATTTAGCATGAAAAGTCCTATTATCATTTTTATTCTTGCTCTTAGTTTTAGCTGTTCCACCGGTAAACAGGAATTATATGAATGGCGCGGTCCCGGGCGGACAGGTATCTATCCTGAATCGAATTTACTGAAAGAATGGCCGGAAGGAGGGCCTTCAGAAGTCTTTACCATCGATAGTATCGGAAATGGTTTTGGATCACCAATCGTGACCGACGATGCGATTTATATTACCGGGGAGATCGATAGCATGGCTGTATTGCAGGCCTATAATACTGACGGGAGCCTTAAATGGAAAACAATACTGGGAAGGGAATGGACCGAAAGTTATCCCGGATCCAGATCGGCACCTACCTTATACAGAGGTCTTTTGTATGTTGGAACAGGCATGGGCGATCTATTTTGTGTTGAGAAGGAAAAGGGGAGAAAAATATGGTCAAGATATTTTGAAAAGGATTTCGGGGGAATTTATCCTCTATTCGGACATTCTGAAGCGCCTGTTGTTTTTGAGGACATGGTATTCTGGACTGCTGGCGGACCTGAAAAAAATGTGGTTGCGCTGAATGTGTTAACAGGGGCCCCTATATGGTCCAATAAAGGTTTTGGAGAGAGGTCAGGTTACAATCAACCCGCTTTGATAAACCTGCCGGATCGCTCAATTTTTGTTACTTTCTCTGCCTATCATATGATGGGCTTCGATTGCGAAACCGGAGAACTACTCTGGTCTCATGAACAGGATAACTTCCCTCCCGAGGAAAGGAAACCCGGGAATGGTGATACGCATGGGAACACTATAATTTATGATAATGGTTATATCTATTACGCAGAAGGAGATGGGAACTGCGGTGTTAAACTGAAATTATCCCAGGATGGTTCAGTCATTACTGAAATATGGAGGAACAAAGATTTCGACTCCTATATGGGAGGAATTGTAAAAATTGGCAACTATTTATATGGCTGTGGTACAGCAAAAAACCGGCTTGTGTCGATTGATGCAGAAAGTGGTGCTATAGCCGATTCTCTTCGAATTGGCCGTGGAGTGGTAATTTCTGCCGATATGATGCTTTATTATTATACCGATACCGGCAAGCTAAAGCTGGTTTCAGTTGATAAGGGCAAAATGAAGGAAATAAGTTCATTCCAGATTACAAAGGGAAGTATGCAGCATTTTTCACATCCTGTAATACAAAATGGCATCCTTTACCTGCGCCACGGGAATTCACTTATGGCTTATAACATAAGATCAAAGGAATAAATGGAGAAGGGAGCTTAATCCCATACAAATTTCCAGCTTCCGTCTGCTTGTTTTCTCCAGACTGTATGGAAAACACCTGTATATTCAGCTAAAGTTCCGTCTTTTCTGGTCCGGAGCAAACGATATTTTCCGTAAGTGTAAGCCATGCTTCCGTCATCCGATACACCAACGAATTCTGGCTCCCAGGATAATTTAAAACTATTGAAAACTGAGTCACTGTAAAATTCCTTTATAGCTTCTTTTCCCTTATAAAGCTTGTCGTTCCCTCTGTTTATAGTAGCACTGTCATCGGCATATTCATAAATTGCTTTTGAGATGCCCACTTTCATAGAAAGATCAGAAAAATCTTTTTCAGTTTGCCTTATCTCCTCTTTTATGGCTGCGATGTCTGCCTTTTTATTTGAACAGGATGATAGGATAATAAATACAGAGAAAAGAGCGATAAAATGTTTGCTGATTGTTTTCATGAATGCATTTTATTAATCGTTAATTAACAGCTGTGAATTTAATTAAAATCTTTTAAAAAGGGCAGGGGGGATCAATTTTAAAAACAAAGCGATCAGTATCCATCTTCGCGTAACATAAAGTATGGGCTTATGGCTGTTTATAGCCTTATAAATATCCATGGCAACATTTTCTGCCTTTGCAATCCAGAATAATCCTTCACCCTTAGCCAGATCTGTATCAACGAGACCCGGCCTTATATCGCTTATATATACCGGCAATTTGAGCTTATGAGATTTTTGTCTCAATGCTTCAAGATAGGCAATCTGATAAGCTTTGCTTGCATTATAGGATGGGGCATGTCGGCTTCCTCTGAGACCGGCTATAGAACTTATTGCCACAAAATGGCCGTACTTCTGGTTCTTAAAAAAGTTAAATGCCCAGTCTGCAATACAGGTAAAACCTTGAACATTGGTTTCAATGGTATTTTGTTCAATTGAAAAGTCAAGCTCTGGATTCAGATCTCCGGTTCCTGCACAAAGAATTAACAGGTCGAGTCCACCTAGTTCACTCACCAGCTCTTCGAGATGAGATGTGAGGGATGAAGTGTTGCGAATATCGAATCCTTTTGAGATTATATTATTCGGGTATTGTGATTTCAGTTCTTCAAGAAGGTTATATCTCCTTCCTGTGATTCCAACCTGACAGGTAGCGAGGGCATAAATTTTAGCCAGTTCCTTTCCAATTCCGGATGTTGCCCCGATGATTATAAGCTTTTTCATACTGAAGCTTTGTCAATCGAAATCATAAATGTTAATCTTTGATACACCTTACTGAGATACCGCTGTTAAGAAGAATATTCTGCTCCCTTACCTTTATTGAATTATATACCAGGTAGTAGCACCAGGCATAATCGGGGGTTTCCGCAGATGTTGTGGATGTCCACCAGTAGCCGTAATATCCGTCCTGACCAAAGCTTCCGTCGACATTTCTGAAACAACCCGGACGGGCACTAAATCCACTTTCATTAGTGGCGCCGGTATTCGGGGAAATCCAATAGTCTGTTCCGGTTTCTTTAAGAATTCCACCTGCATTGGTACTATCACCCCAGGAGATACTGAGGGTATGCCATTCTTCCTTACTGGGAATATGCCATCCTTCGGGACAGAGTTTCCCTGAATTAACGGCATACCAGTTATAAAGTGCCCCGTAACTATTTTTATAACTGGATTCATCATGTTTATACCAGCTGTAAGATGGTCCGGGGGTTACTGCCCATGCAGCATCTTCAATAATATATGGTATATCGCTTCCATCATTAAATTTTGTGGTTTTTAGATTTTCCTGCATCCAGGTCTGCAGTCCTATGGTAACTATATGATAGGAATTCCCATCTGCATCATATACTCCGCCAGTGCTATAAGGAAGTATGGCACCATAAGCGGTTCCAAGACTATTTGTGGCAAAAGCCCTGAAGTAATATTTAGTGTTGGGCTGAAGACCTCCGATTACAATGCTAAAACTGCCCGTTGTAGCTGATGCAACAATTTTATTTGCATAAATATCCGGGTTTTCACTCAGACTCCACACAATACCCAATTCACTCACTGGTTTTCCGTTTTCAGATTTTAATTTACCCTCTGCCGTAATTGATGTAAGCGAAAAGTCTGAAAATCCGGAAGTCACAACTATCGGCGGGCCCGGGATATCTTCCTTCTTACAGCCTGCATGAACAAATAGTAAAAGAATACCAAGAATACCTGGAATAAAATGGGAATGTATTTTCATATTATCTGTCTCTTATGAGTAATTTATGCGATCGATTATGTCTGAATCGAAGTAAAATTAAACATTTAGTTTATTCTACAGAATTTATTACGCATCGAAATCCAATATGCGGAGCTCCGGAATCAGGGGTTGATTTCATACGGGCGGCTGCTCTAAACCCCGAACAATAACTATAATTACAAAGGTAGGAACCTCCGCGTATCGTTTTCTTTTGTGCATGAGGTTCCATTGGATCGTAACTGGTATCGGGTCCGGTGGGGTTATCTGCAATTTCAATATTCTTAAATGTCGAATAATAATCGTAATTGTACCAGTCCTGACACCATTCCCATACGTTTCCTGCCATATCATATAATCCATACCCGTTGGGTTCAAAGCTCATCGCCGGAGCCAGTCCGTAAAATCCGTCTCTTAGTGAATTATTATTCGGGAAGTTACCTTGCCAGGTATTTGCCTTAACACTTCCAATGTCGACTTCTTCCTGACCCCAGGGATAAATATTTTCGTCATTTCCGCCTCTGGCTGCATATTCCCATTGGGCCTCTGTTGGAAGACTCTTTCCTGCCCAGTCGGCATAAGCCTTAGCATCAAGCCAGGCAATATGAACCACGGGAAAATCTTCTTTTCCTACTATGGAACTACCAGGGCCTTCAGGGGTTTTCCAGCTGTATCCTTTCGCCCAACTCCACCAGATCATAGCATTATCGAGAGGAACAGGATGATCGGGTGGATTAAACTGCATGGATCCAGGTGCTAAAGATTCATCAGATGGCTTTGGGGTTCCGGGCGGCAGAGACTTTTTCATTTCCTCCCAATCGATTTTCCTTTCTGCTATTGTAATATATCCGGTACTGTCCACAAACTCCTTAAACTGGTGATTTGTTACCTCATGCTTATCCATATAGAAAGAGGAAAGTCTGACTTTGTGAACTGGGAATTCGTCAGGCCGTGCATATCTTTTATCACGGGCTCCCATATGGAATACTCCTCCGGGAATAAATTGCATGTCTTTCGGTTTAACCGATGAATTTGAAGCAGAGCTGCCGGTTATAAGCGAATATTTGTCAGCTGCCGGTAAACAATAGACAGAACTGTCCTTTTTTATTGAAGACGCCCCGTCCTCTGCATTCCTGTTGAAGCTGCAGGAGAAGGCAAATAAAATCAAAAATGAAAATAGCAAGATTAATTTAGACAACTTCATCATCCGGTTTTTTATTAAACTAAACACGAAATTAAACCCTCTGTTCATAATCATGGAACGGAAATACAGAGCTTCCAATTGTTTTAGGCAGTTAAATTCAAAAAAATAGCAGGGGTACTGAAAAAAAGGTGCACTCCTGAAAAAATTCCAGGGAGTGCACCAGATTTTAATTAATTAGTCAGCGATTCAGATTCCTGCCGGATTAAAACATGAAGTATTATTCAGGCTGAAAACCTTTCACTCCACATTGCCATAATCCAAATGCAAATACATCTGCCATACTTTCAAATGCTTTGGTCTTGGTGTTTCCAATCCCATGACCTGCATCAAAATCGGCCCAGAATAAAATGGGTTTATCTGAAACATTGGCTGCCTGAAGTCGGGCTGCAAATTTTGCAGGTTGCCAGGCTATTACACGTGGATCATTCATTCCGGCTGTTATAAGTGTAGCGGGATAATTGACTCCGTTTTCCACATGATGGTAGGAATCCATTTCGATTATGGCCATGCATTCAACCGAATCCTTAACTGTCCCAAATTCAGGAGTATTTACAGGACCATTTGGTGACTCTTCCACCCTGAGTGGATTCATTACTCCAACTCCCGGGATTGCTGCAGCAAACAGGTCCGGACGCTCGGTCATAGCTCTTCCAATCAGAATTCCTCCCGCACTTGCAGAGTAAATGGCTATTTTCTTAGGCGATGTATAATTTTCCTTTATAATATATTCAGCACAGGCAATCAGGTCTTTCCAGGTGTTGGGCTTTGTAGTTTTAAACCCGGCTTTGTGCCACTGGTCACCTAATTCGCCTCCACCTCTGACGTGGGCAACCGCCAGTATTCCATTTTCCATTGTCCAGGTAAGGAATTGCGGACTGAAGAATGGGTTCATTGAGCTTCCGTAGGCTCCGTATCCAAAAATCAATACGGGGTTTTTGCCGTCTCTCTTGAGATCTTTGTTATAAATAAGTGATAAGGGTACCATTACACCATCGTGGGATGGGACCATTACTTCCTCTACTGTAAGATTGGCAAATTCAGGATACTGAGCTTTTGAAGAAAGGTTTTCAAGGCTAAAAAGATTCTTTTGTGCATCGTATCTGTATCTCTGAAAATCACTGGACCAGCCTGCTATAGTTACCCATATGTCGCTGAACTTGTATCCTTTATTTCCTAATCCGATTGATCCTGCTTCGAAGGGCAACTTAATTTCCTTAGCAGCAGTTTCTCCGGCAGGGATAAATTCGAGAATTTCTCTAATGCCATTTTCTGATAAGGTATAGAATAATCCATCTTTGGTAATAGCATAGGAGGTTAACGACCGTCCGGCATCTTCCGGAACAACCGTAACAGCATTTTCAGGTGTCGGATTATCCAGGCTTGCCTTTAGTATCTTATAATTGGGAGCTCCTTTGGGAGTGTAGTAGTAAATATCCTTATCGGTGGTGCTGAAGTCATAAACTTCATCTCCGGGAGCAATGAGGCGTTTCCAGTCAATATGTTTCTTTGTTAATTCAGTATAGGGAGCATAAAATACATTTAAACGATTATCAACTGAGGTTATATAAGCGAAGAGCAAGTTTGAACTTTTCCTGTACTCAACAATAGGAACGTCTTCAGATTTCATTCCAAGATCGGGATATGTACTTCTTGAAAAAAGTTCACGGTCGGTCTTAACATCCGTTCCCATAATATGGAGATAAACTTTAGAATCTTTTTCGCGGTTAATATCGTGAACGTCCGATGAATTAAGCCTGTTATAAATAAAGCCACTGCCGTCAGGGAGCCATGAAGCTGATGTGAACCAGCAACGATCAATTTTCTCAGGATACAGGTTTCCGGTATTTACATCCATAACAAATAATTCAGAACTTTCAGATCCATTTGCAGCAACTTCAAAACTTAATTTTGTACCGTCATAGGAGGGTGACATCGATGATATCACATATTTCTGAGTAGAATCCGTACCATAGGTTTCGGGGTCAAAAAGAAGTGTCTCTTTTCCATTCAGACTATCCCTGTAAAAAACTTTGCCTGTTTCATCATTCGGTGTGGACTTCAGATAAAAATACCTGTCATTCTCAGTAATGATAAGAGAATTGATTTTTTCAGACAGTCTGTTATCGAAATCTGTCATTTCATCAATCAGCTTTTGCCTTCCGGGTATGCTGTTCAGAATTTTGCGGCTGTAATCCGACTGTTCTTTAATCCAGTTTACTACATTGCTGTCCTGCAGGTTCTCCATATACCTGTATGGATCGGTAATTTTGATGCCAAAATAATCATCCTCAACCGGGTTTACCTGAGCAAGGGGTGGCTTTGGCAGAGAATTTTTAGAAGTACACTGCATCATAAAAAATGCAGCAATTAAAATAAGCGGGAAAATAGTTTTCATAGGAACTTTGTTTTGATTAGTATATAATTTTTTCATTCCGGATACCAGTGATTGAAGTAAAGTTATAAAAATCAATCGAATACTAAAGATAAAATAGTGTCTAAATATGGTTTTCTGTTTTTAGAACATATGTTTCTCAACCTGAATAAAATTGATTCAATTTCAAATCAGGCAATTTATTTTCCCTTGGCCTTTAGCATTTCTGGAATTTGCTATTTGAATGCGCTGAAATGAATGATACTGAATTATTGAGCCATTATTTTTTGAAATGCTACTTCCAGAGAAGGCATGAAATTAATCCGACCTGTTTTATTACTTTCAAATATGAAACTCTTAAGATTCTTACTTGGGTATTTACCAAAATCGCCAATTATAACGAGACTCATGGAATAGGTGGAGAATTTTTGCAGGATTTCGCCGGCGAGTCCTGTGCTCAGATCAAAAAACCGGGGAGTAAAATTATAATCATACAAAATCATCACTTCAGCGCCCTTGTAACTGCAGTCGGCCATCAGATCAAGTGAATCCTGAACAGTTACTATTATTTGAGAATCTGATAAAGGCTGTGCTATGATTTTATCTTGAAGTTCTGTTATTTTTATTTCCATAGCTTAAAATTCCGTAAAAAATTCTTCCAGGTCAGGCTCCGGATCTATTTGAATGTCAGGTAACAATTTGCTTAGGACTATTTTTTCCGAATTCAATTTTGAGCATAATAATAGCAATAACAATTAAATAAATATAAATATCCAGCATAAAAAGCCTTTGCCATAATCCTTTGTAGGTGGATATGAAATAGTTTGCATCGGGGAAATATCTGAAAAGAAATAGAGACAGAAATACAATTCCTGCAATGAATATGACTTTTGAGAGAGCAGACAGGATTTTTCTCTCTCTAAAGTATTGAATTTTAAGCATTACAAGTGGCAGTAAAATAATTGTAAATACGCCTATTCCACCTAGTATGTCGTGTATTATTACAGAGGGATTAATTCCACTTACAGAATGGTTTGCCGGAAATACAGCAGATCCCAATCCTTCGCCAAGTCCATACAAAATAACAAACCATGATGCTGTCTTCGCATACTTTCCCGATGTATCAAAAGCATTTCTTAAACCGAGCCCGAAAATTACGATAAGAACGCCCATTACAACCCACCATAAAGAGATTTCAGCCGATACCGGACTCAAGTCAGCCCCTAGTTTACTCATAGTGTCCTTTAGCTGATTATAGCCGGGATAATAATATCCTCCAAGAAATGTGGCTGTAAAATCGCCAATACAGGCAATGAAGCAAAAAGCAGCTGAAAGGCTTATAAATGTTGATGATTTTTTCATTTTTGCAGGTTTTGCCGGCGACGGAGAGTTCTACAACTATATTTGTTTGTTTTAAGGCTTGATTACATTAGATAAAACAGAAGGCATTTTAATCAGGTCATAATCATGCTGATATATCAGGTATTTATTATGCCAGACCGGTTCAAATTTCTCCTTGTATTCGCGTAGCCCCTTATATTGTGAAAAAGAGCGAATCCTTTCATAAGCAAATTTCATCGACCTTTCAGGAAAAGTATGTGGATCGTTAATCCCGCTTAGAGGGGCAAAACCAAGGTTGACATATTGTATTCCCTGTGATTTAAAATATTTGAACATCTCTACCAGAATAAAATCCATAACTCCGTTAGGTGCATCCTTTGTTTTACGGATCAAATCATAGGTTCCTTCATTGGGTGCAAAATCAGGAATGATATTTAAAAAAGCGATTATCTTCTCTTCACTGTTTTCAACAGTAATAATAGTTTGTTGTTTAAGTTCCTCCCAGCTAAACATTCCCTGAGAAAATACAATTTCGGAGCGGTCATTTTCGGCCAGCCAGTCGTTACTTACAAATTGCAGCTTCTGTAAAACGCCATCAAGTACAGGGGGTTGATGAATGCTGGTCTTAAATCCCCTGTCAGTAATCTTGTTAATTGCATTCCTCATCGATTTTTTACTGCCTCCTTCAAGAGTAAAGGAATTCAGATCCGTCACTCCTTCCTGTCCCAGAAATAAATCTTTCTTTTTAAGTTTATGAAAGATTTCAAGGGAAGATTCAGGCACCCGGTAATAAACAGGATTCATTCCACTTTCGTAGCAGTAGGCATCAAATGCCAGTATGCATTTTTCCATTTCATAAGAATTTTCTGCAACCGGAAGTTCCAGAACAACTGCGAAATTGCCAGTAATTCGGTAGGAAATAAAAGCCTTTTTATTTTCAGAAAAGAACAATGTCTTATCATGATATGTCTTAAAAAAATCCAGGGCTGATGTGCCATGTTTGAAGATCAATTCATCGGCAAGGATTTTTTCCTCAGGTAAAACATGCTCCCTGTATGTATAGGATCTGACAAGTGTATAGATAAGAAAGGAAAGGGAAATAAACCCGCTAATATTTATTGAATACAGAAAATCCCGGGCAAAATTGTCTTTTGGAATCAATTCATCACTGCCCACCAGAAAATAGTTTTGAAGAGTGTATCTGATGGATTGAAGCAACCCAAAGTCATTGTTAAAGTGATTCTTATCAAGGAAATAAAAACCTGCAACACCAAAGACTATTATGGCAAGGGAAAACATAAGGGAAGTCTGTACTCCTATAAGCCTGAGTTTTGGATTTGTCTTAATAAAGTATTCCTTCCGGGTGGCAAATAAAATAACTATTACCAGCAATGCCAGAGTAGCTTCTTCGAAATCTATTGCTTTGGTTAAATGTCCGATCAGGGAAATTATACTTAAAACCATGGCGAACCACCATGCTGATCGCAAACCTTTCAGCATAAAGCTGGCTGTAACAATCAGGAATAATCCTGCGGTCATAACCAGGTAATTGGAAGCATGAATTAATTCAAGGGGTAAAAATTCTCTCAGTTGAGCAATACGGCCCGAGATGGCAGGAGTTAATACCGACAGAATATTTATAAGTCCCAGAGCTAAAATAAAGATTGCCGGGAGAACTCTCATTAATAAGCGGTTTAGCTTCGATATGAAGGCAAAGAGCCCGGATAGGAGGGGAGCCCAGAATTCAAAGAACCTGTAAAGAAAGGTTATAGCTATGGCTTCCACATTTCCAAATCCAAAACGAATAAGGACGTAGGCCATGGATACTTCAATAGCTCCAAGTCCCCTCATAAAGGGTGACACAATTAGAAATACAACCGAAATTATGTAGGCCAATACCGCCGCAATTATCGAAGGACTAAATCCAAGTGCCATCATGGAAATATACAGATGGGTAATTCCGGTAAATTCGATGATAACTGATATAAATACCGTCAGAAGAAATTTATTACGGTCTATTTTATTGTTTTCCAGATCGTTAAGAAAGATTTCTGAAGCCGGGATTATTTTAACAAGGATCTTATAAACCTTTCCCTGCTTAAGCGCGGAATTATATGCGAAAAATAAGCCGACAATAAGAAGGATTACCGAAACAAGGGCATATCCTTCTCCGGCAGAAACCGGTCCTGTAAAAATGGCGAAGATGAATGCCGGAATGGCCACAATCACTACTGATAAAATTCCGGAGAAACCATATATGGATGAAGCGAAATGAATCTGACTTTTCTTGATGCCTCTGCTTTCAATAGTGTCGGTGAAGAATGCAAGTGAAGAAATACCGCCGGCAGGCAAAAAAATGCTTATGAAATTTCTTTTAACAAAAAGTATAATGGAATCAAAAATGGAAAGCTTTATCCTCACCGAGGCAAAGGCATATACATACATAAGCCCCTGAAGAAAAATATATAATCCGGTTACCAAAAGTCCGGCAACCACCCATTTCCAGTTAGCCGAAACCAGAACGGTTTTAACCTTAAACAATTCTGCACGTTCATGGGTAATAAACCAGATTCCCAGGCCAATAAACAATAGAGTGAGACTATACTGTGCCAGGTTTTTTGAATTATCCCTTAGAAATGGGGAAATCCTGGATTTAAAAAACTTAAATATGGAAGAAATTAGGAACTCAACTTTCATATATTCTAAAAATATTTGGAATAGCAACTATTTTAGTCCACTAACAGACTTCAGAACGCAACAGTTTTTATTTTATTTCCAGAATGATATTGAATTATTTTTCCATCGGCTCTCAGGAATGAAAATGATCCTGAATATCATTCGATAGAAAATTCAATTAAGGCTGAATACATAAATTTAATTTAAATTTCTATTTATATAGTTGAAAAATAAAAAAAGTTGGATTATGCCATTTTGCATAATCCAACTTTTTACTGATTCTAAATTGAAAATTAAAATTTCAGTTCAAAAAAATACTGGTTTTATTTTGAAAGCATAATCTTCTCAAGATGAACAGCACCATTGGCCTTGATTCTTACATAGTACAATCCATTAATGTAATTCAGATCAGCAGCACTTATCCTCAGGGAATAATTTCCAGGCATTTGCTTTTCATTAAACAGTGTTTTTACCTTTTCACCTACAACATTAAAAATGTCAACACTAAAATCCGTTGGTTTTTGCAATGAATAGGAGAGAAGTGCATAATCGCTGAAGAGGTTGGGATATATATCTACATTGATGCCTTCAAAACCCAGATTCCTGACGGAATTTACGAGTCGGTTATCTTCGAGGTTAGAGAGGGAATGGACATAGGGTCCGGAATTTGCTTTTTTACCCTGACCATCGGATGCCAGACATCCTACCGGTTTTACCCCACTTACACGATAAAACATCCTTTGCGACTTAGCTTCGGCAGAAACGTCGGTATAAGCAAACAACTTGGAATTAAGCCGGGTTAATTCCGTAAGCTTGGTTGAATCGGTTCCTCTCCATATTGCATAGCTTTCAAAGCTAAGAGAACCATTTTCAGTCTGGTAATCGGCCCATTCCAGATTCACCCCATTAGTTGAGCTTACCCAGTGAAGTAGCATTGTTTTATGCCATGGACTTCTGGGAGATTCGTTTCCACAGGTGTCAATAATTGAAATTGCATAAATATATTGCTGCTGTTCAGGTACAGATTCCAGATCAACAAAGAGCGACATATTATTGGCTGGTACATTGCCAATCAGGTCCCATTTGTTGGCTACCTGAGATTCGCGATAAACATTGTAACTGGCAATTCCTTTATTAGGCGTGTTTTCCCAAACGATCATATTCTTGCCTGTATTCTCATCAATGGTTACAAGGCATATTTCCTGACCATCCCAGGTCTGACTCATAGTAACAGGAAGGGTGGATTCTTTTCCATCTCCGCATGAATTGTGTCCTTTGACGGTAATATTTCCGGATACTGCAGAAGAACCGTATTTTAAGGTAACAGTCCTTGAGCTGGTGGGAGTAAGTGCCGTCACACCAGTCGGGAAGGTCCAGATGTAAGAACTGGCGTTGGCAATACTTGCAACATTATAGGCAAGGGTTTTATCCTGGCCGGAACATACTTTAGCTGAACCCGCAATGGTTCCAGCGTCTGCTGGTAATGGATTTACGATTACATGAAGAACATTCGAATATAATTCAGGGAAGTCCATATTTGAAATCACAGCTCTGAAATAAGTTGATTCACTTAAAGCCGGAGTTGTGAAATCCGCCGGGTCTTCACCGTTACCGGCTGATATATTGGTCCATCCGGTCACACCATCAGTTGACTTTTGCCATTTAACAAAGCCCGACTGACCAGTGATATGTAAAACTGCTGAGGTACCGCTGCAAACAGGGGAAACAGCCGTTGCATTTCCGTTTACAGGAGGACCATTTCCGTATTTTTTGTATCCTTCGCTGACCAGGGCAATATTATCTATGTATACCTTTCCCAGAGCATTGGAAACCATTATATTGAAAAGAAAATCCGTATTTAAATATACCTGATCAGGGGTCACATGCAAGGTGAAATTCTGCGGACTTGTAGTCAGAGGAATCTCCCATTCGGATCTCCCATAAGTCGTAAGCGAATCTGTCGATTTTCCAAATCTTACCCAGTAGTTAGCGCCATCTTCCATATCGATAAAAATTGTCCTGTTAACATCCGACCAGGCTGTAAATGTTAAGGTATAAGATGTGTCGTTATAAACTACCCAATCTGTTTGTGCTACCATGGCCTTGTACATTTCATCAATCACAGCAGGGACGATGGTGCACACACCGTTGATCACCGATGCAGTTGCACCATTATCTGTAAAGAAAGTCCATGCACCACCTATGGGACCGTTTGTTTCAAATCCCCCGTCTTTCAAAACACTTCCGTCAGCAAATGAAATATATTGATTGCTTATAGTAATGGTTTTAGAGCCGGTAATATTGGTTCCGTCGTTTGAAGTTGCCTTTACCATGACTGTTCCATTATCTATAGCTGTAAGAAGCCCGCTGGCACTGATGCTTGCTTTTCCGCTAAAGTTTTCAACAGACCAGGTAACTGATTTATTTGTTGCTGTTCCGGGGGATACAGTAGCTATCATCTGCAAGCTTCCTGCTTCAGAAGTTATGCTCGTCTGTCCGCCAGTGCCAGCAACAGAAATACCACTTACCAGAACATTGGCACCGTCTCCAACCAAAGTAATGGTTCCGCAATCATCCATATTGACCCATGATTCGGCGTGCAATCCGTAGTTTGTCCAAACAGCCCTTTGCCGGAATGGTGTTTCCGCATCCCTGTCAGAAACGGTAACATCAAAGCCTATTTTCTGAGTCTTGTTTACTATATTGTTGTTTTTGTCCAAAAGCCTGGCGAAAGGAACAAAATACTCAGCAACATAGGCAGGATTTGAAACTTTAAAAGCATGCTTTCCGCCATCAGGCTCATTAACGGTTGTTCCATTTATCTGACTTTCAATAAAATCCGGAGCCACAAGGATATGACCGTTAGGGGCAGTACTGGGACCTAACCCATCTTTGAGTACAGGGTTGACATCGAAATAAAATTCAGGTTTATCATATTCCCAGCTGTTTCCGGGTGGAACGACTGCATAATAGGGATAAAAAACATCATCATTTATTACGATTATTACAAATATACCATTGTCGTTCCATAAAGCCTGCCAGTAGGATGTACCCGTAGGACCAAGACTGGGATGCTGACTCAGGTAAGGAATATCAAGATTGTTTTTGGGTACGGAAGTCCATAAAGCATCAATGCTTCCGTCAATAGTAGGTGGGGTGACCGTTTTAGTTATAAATACATTGCTTTCAATGGGTTTTGAAAACTCAAAATTGAGTGTGAAAGTATTCGTTATCTTGTTTACAATAAAGCTTATATCATAAATCTTTCTTTGCAAAGCTGCTATATTGGGAGGTATACTAATAAAATTGGATGGGTCACCAAGGATTGTTATATCAGCAAAACCATAACTAACCGCCCAGGCGTGATTAACACGTACTTTAAACTGACCATTTTTCAAAATTTCCTGTCGGGAGATTTTGTATATATCCTCATCTCCAACAGTTCCAACAAATGCAAAATCAATATCATAGTCCCAGTTTGCCTGAGAAATTCCATCTGCTTTGTAAAATGCATTTCCAATAAGGCTATAGGTTGTCTGACTAAGGGCTGAGCCGGAAAAGATAATTCCAAGTAAAAGGAAAATACCGGAAAAGTATAACTTTTTCATAATCGGGTTTTAAGTAAAAATAATACGATTCTCAATAATTGTCAAGTGCATCTATCTTCTATGAAGATCTGTTTACCATGCTTTAATCAATAGAATTTAAACACCATGAAGCAATTTAAAGTTGCATTAAATCAGACAGATATATAAAATCAGGCCATACTATTTGACAGGAGTATATTTATGATGGCTGTACATTCGTTTTCGAATGATATATAATTTATGGAATTATATTGTTTGATCAGGTTATGAGCTTATCAATCAAAACTGTTATGATTTGTGAGATTCTTCGTCGGGAAGTTACTCACCCGACTTGGTCGGGTTCGTGAGCTCCTTCGTCGGGTCGAACGCGCGTTCTCATCGCGGCGCTCTGCAAAAAAAAAATCCCACAAACCTTGCAGGACTCTTTTCCTTAGTGATTCCGCCGCGATTATTCGCCCGACCTTGTCGGTCTCGTGAGCTCACTCGCTTCGCTCCCTCGGGAAGTTACTCGCCCGACCTTGTCGGTCTCGTGAGCTCACTCGCTTCGCTCCCTCGGTTCGAACGCGCGTTCTCATCGCGGCGGCAAAAAAAATCCCGCAACAAAATTGCAGGATTAGTTCTTTATAGTGATTCCGCCGCGATTACTCGCCCGACCTTGTCGGTCTCGTGAGCTCCTTCGTCGGTTCGAACGCGCGTTCTCATCGCGGCGCTCTGCAAAAAAAATCCCGCAACAAAATTGCAGGATTAGTTCTTTATAGTGATTCCGCCGCGATTCGAACGCGGGACCCACAGCTTAGAAGGCTGTTGCTCTGTCCAACTGAGCTACGGAACCATAATTTCGGCTGCAAAGGTAAGAAAATTTGATAAAGGAAAAAGACTTTTACCGGCTCTTTTTACCTGCACTTTTTTTAATCTTATCGGGCAGGGTCTGAAAGGGAATGCTAATATCGAAATAAACTGTCCCTTCCTGATTTGAAGAACTTATAACCGAAAGCTCGTCATAATAGTGATTCTTTTCTTTAACCAGAGATTGTTTCCTGACTCCCAATCCCAGTTTATTCAGGATGGTATTTTCGTGGCTCACATCATTGATAATATAAGCAGATGAAGTTGAGTTGCCATCGCCGGATGCCGCAATTGATTCGGTAAAGCCAATGTATTTAAAGCGGTTTTCCAGGTACTTTTCCATGTTTTTCATATCCAGATAAAGGTTGGCCAGCTCGAGGTACAAAGGGAAATCCACAGGATTCAGATATAAGGCATCCTCCAGAATTTTGGCGCTTTTTTGCATATCCTGGCCTTGCGTGATGTTTACTGGTTTTTTGGAGTAAGGTGAATAATTTTTCTGTCGTGTATATCCAAGATAAAACATAAAAAAGTCATTCAGACTGAAGGATAAAGGCTTGGTTTGAAACTGTCTTTCCAGCTTCTTATAATAAAACTCATTCTGTGGATCAGATGTCTGCGTCAGGATTTTTTTTGAATTTTCAGATGATACATCTTTCATCAAAAAACCTCCTTCCTTTTTCTGAATAAGATTTTCTGAAGGTGTATTAGCCATAAGTATTGCCTGCAGCTTATAATCCAGTAAAACCAGATCCCCGGGATTTAAGTCAGCAGCCTTATCAAAAAAGAGTATTGAAGATTTATAATCCTCAGAATAAAAGCTTGCAATTCCGGCCGATTGATAAAGCGGGTAGTAGCTGCTATCTGATTTTATTCCCAGCATGGCAGTTTCCAGAGCACTTTTATATTTTCCGCTTGTATAATACGCCATTGCAAGATTATTAATATTGGAGGGATCGCCCGGATCTTTTTGAACGGCCTTTCCTGCGTAGAATACAGCAGAATCGCCCATTAAGGGATAGTATTCCATGAAGGCAAGAGACAGGCGGGAATATCCAATAGCAAGCTCAGGTCTGAGCCTGATAAAATTTTTAAGAAAATAAATGCAGGAGTCAGCTGATCCCATCTTATCATAAACATTGGCAAGGCTGTAACATGCAGAAGCATTTTCTGCATTGTTATTTAATATGAATGTCAGATCATTGACAGCCTTGAAAAACTCACCCGTCTCAGAATAGGAATTAGCTCTGATTTTATACGCTTCGTAATTGTCAGGTTCCATGGCAATCCCTTGACTCAGAACCTTTATAGCCGAAGAAAATTCCCCGTTTTGATAATAGAATTTTCCTTTGCTTATCAGTGAATCTGCTCCCTGCGAATAAATGCGTGGTGACAGGGCCAGAGACAATAGGGCAAAAAGAATTGTTTTACTAAACATGAATTCGGATTTATTTTTGAGTCAAAGCAAATAATACAAACTTTCTGCAGTAATTTTTATTGTTCAAACAGGCGTAAAGCTCCGGAAAACCTCAAGAAAAAAATAAAATTAAATCAAAATATTTTCAACTTGCTTTTCCTGATTCTTTTTTTGAAATTTACCACTCTAAAATACGATTTACTTTTTATTAATTAATAAACCTTTTTTACTCATGAAAAATTTGAAATCAATTTTCACAGTATTGCCGGTTATCCTGTTTGCAGGGATAATTATGGTTTCCTGTAAACCAAAAACGGGAACTACTGAATCCACAGAACAAACTGAAGCAACTGATTCAACTGTTGAACAGGGATGGATTACCCTATTTGATGGCAGCAGCACAGACGGATGGATTGGTTATAATAAAGATGCCTTTCCTGCAACCGGCTGGGTTATTGAAGACGGTGC